>DTTX01000037.1 GCA_012964435.1 Mesonia sp.
TTTTAGAAAGATTAAATGTTGACTTACTAAGGAGTTGGTCTAAGGTTTCTTCTATAAAGCTTTTCATACTTTAAAAATAAAAAAACGCCTCAGATAACTGAGGCGTTTTTATTATTTATAAGAATTAATTTCTTATTTGTCTCTGTTCTTTTCTAAAGAAACTTCAACACGTCTGTTTTGTTGTCTTCCTGCAGCAGTTTTGTTAGTTGCAATTGGACGACTTTCACCGTATCCTTCAGAAGTAATTCTACTAGCATCGATGCCATCTTCTTCTACTAAGTAGTTTCTTACAGAAGCAGCTCTTTCTTTAGATAACTTTAAGTTATAAGCATCACTACCTTGACTATCTGTATGACCTTCAATATGGAAAACAGTTTGTGGATATTCATTCATAATTTCAGAGATAGAATCTAAAGCATCGTAAGATTCTTTTCTGATTGTAGCTTTGTTAAGATCGAATAAAATTGTCTTAGAATATTCGTTTAACTCGTTGATTACTTCAACAGTAACTTCAGGACAACCGTTGTTTGCTTTAGTACCTGCAACATCTGGACATTGATCATCTTTATCTAAAACACCATCGTTATCACGGTCTTCGTAAGGACAACCATTGTTAGCTTTTGGTCCAGCTTCATTAGGACAATCATCTTCGCTATCTTTAATTCCATCACCATCTGCATCTGGACAACCGTTTAAAGATTTTAATCCAGCTACATTAGGACACTCATCTTCAGGATCTGCAACACCATCACCGTCAGAGTCTGGACAACCATTAAATTCTGCTGGGCCAGCTAATTCTGGACAAGCATCATCTTTATCTGGAATCCCGTCACCGTCAGTATCAGGACAACCGTTAAATTCTTCTAAACCTGGAGTTTCAGGACACTCATCTTCATCATCGTAGATTCCGTCACCATCAGTATCAGTTCCTCCGAAAGCGATTTTAATACCAGCAGAATGTTGGAAATGCTTGTATCCGTAATCTTCAAATGCGTGTTTGTAACTTGATTGTACATTAAAAGATATTTGATCTGTTAAAGAGAAATCGATACCAAAAGTACCATTTAAAGTACCTGCACCAATTTCATCAACCCAAGTATAACCACCGCCTACTCCTAGGTAAGGATTAAACCAACCATCTTCATTTATTAGTTCTCCTATATTGTAGTTTACTCCACCATCTAACGCATAATAAGTTAAGTCGTCTACAGAAGCGTCACCAAATTTATCGATTCTGTTAAGAGATCCAGCAACTTCAGCTGAAAATCCTGCTCCTATATATCTTCCTACAGTCAATCTTGATACTGAAGGTAATATATTCCAATGATCGTCAACATTGAAGTATTCACTAAAATAATCTCCTTGTGGCATATCTTCGCCAACAGGATAAAGGTCAACAGCATTGATACCAATACCTAGCGCCCAAGGGTTGTCTTCTGTTTGAGCATTTACCGAAGTAAATCCTAAAACAACCATAGTAACTAATAAAAATCTGCTAAGATGTTTCATATTAAAAAGTGTTTAATTTTAAATGTTAATTAAGAGCAAATGTAAGTGCTTGTAGGGTATTCCCAAAAATAATAGTAATAAAATTTTCTTAACATAATTAAGAAATAACTTTGTTTTACTATCCAATTACATTTAATTCTTTACCGATTTTAGTAAAAGCTTTAATAGCTTTATCTAAATGTTCTTGATCGTGTGCCGCAGAAAGTTGTACTCGAATTCTCGCCTTTTCTTTAGGAACGACCGGATAGAAAAAGCCGATCACATAAATACCTTCTTCTAAAAGTTTATCGGCCATTTCTTGCGATAATTTAGCATCGTAAAGCATCACGGGAACAATCGCAGAATCTCCATCAACGATATCGAAACCAGCTTCTTTCATCGCCTTTTTAAAGTAGTTGGTATTCCATTCTAATTTATCTCTTAGTTTGGTGTCGTTCTCAAGCATATCAAACACTTTGATAGATGCACCAACAATTGCAGGTGCCAAAGAATTTGAAAATAAATAAGGTCGAGAACGCTGTCTTAATATCTCGATAATTTCTTTTTTAGCCGTGGTATAACCACCCATTGCACCACCAAGCGCTTTTCCTAAAGTTCCTGTAATAATATCGATTCGGTCTAAAACTCCTTTTTCTTCTAAGGTTCCTCTTCCAGTTTCACCAATAAATCCGGCAGCGTGACATTCATCGATCATAACCATTGCGTCATATTTATCGGCCAAATCACAGATTTGATCTAAGGGTGCCAATAAACCATCCATCGAGAAAACTCCGTCGGTGACGATAATCTTGAAACGCGCTCCATTTTCATTGGCTGCAATTAGTTGCTTTTCTAGATCTTCCATATTGTTATTCTCATAACGATATCTTGCAGCTTTACAGAGACGAACACCGTCGATAATCGAAGCGTGATTTAACGAGTCTGAAATAATTGCATCTTCCTTCGTTAATAAAGGTTCAAAAACTCCACCGTTTGCATCAAAAGCTGCGGCGTATAAAATGGTATCTTCAGTCCCGTAGAAAGAAGCGATTTTTTGCTCTAATTCTTTATGAATGTCTTGCGTACCACAAATAAATCGAACGCTAGACATCCCAAAACCGTGAGAATCTAAGGTGTCTTTTGCCGCTTTTACGACTTTAGGATGATTAGAAAGTCCTAGGTAATTGTTGGCACAAAAGTTAATAACTTCTTGCCCGGTACTAATTTTTATTACTGCATCTTGTGGAGTGGTAATAATTCTTTCTTTTTTGAAAAGTCCGCTGTCTTGAATTTCGGAAATCTCATTTTGCAGGTATTTTTTTAAATCTGGACTATACATATCTTAGTTTTTTTCAATTTTTAGCAAAATTATAGAATCTTAACCGTAACTGAAGGATACAGGTAAACTATTATTTTTTGTTTTACTTGATATCCTATTTCAGCAATATAGTTGGCGTATTCGTTTAATTGGTTGGTGTAAATCGCTTTTTCATCTCCGGTTTTATAATCGATGATGACGGCTTCATTATTTTTTAAGCAAAGGCGGTCAATACGTTTAAAACCATTTTCGGTAATTAATTCTTTTTCATTATAGATTTGATATTCATTGGTAAAGTATGCTTGTAAATCTGGATGTTGAATTATTTCTTCTACCTTCATATTATATTCTTCGGTATCTTCAGCATTCATTTCTCCGGCTTTGATCGATTTTTTTAAGGCTGAAGCAATATCTTTTTCAGTATAAATATTCATTAATAAATTATGAATAAGATTTCCCTTATCGATGGCTTCTTGTTGTTCAGAATCCCATAACAAACCTGATTTGGTGACTAAAGTAATATCGTGATTCGAAGGTGGTGAAGAAATAAACGGCATTGGTTGTAAAGAAATCTCTTCTGTTTTGGTTGAATTTTCCGTTAGATCGCCAAAACTATATTCCAATTGATTTTCGTTCCAAAGCTGTAAAGATTGTAAATAACCTTTTAATAATCCCGGGTAATCATTTTTTACTTCTTCCGGTTTTTTAGGGTCAACCTCAGAAATAATATAGAGTTGCTGTTCTGGTCGGGTTAAAGCGACGTAGAGAATATTGAGGGCGTCAAACTCATTTTCGATGAGCAGTTTTTGGTAAAGCGCAGAAGGCACTTCGCCAAAATCATCCATTTTTTTGTTTGCGCTTAAATACGCGTATGGGATTTCATTTGGCGCTTCTAACAGCGGAACCCAAATATCATCAAACCTAGTGTCTTCTAAAGATTCGTTAGCGTAAGGGTAAATCACGATAGGAAACTCTAATCCTTTCGAAGTATGAATCGTCATAATTTGCACGGCATCTTCACCTTCAGGAGCAATCACGCTTAACTTGTCTTTATTAAGTTCCCAATGGTCAATAAAACCGGCGATGTTGCCAATGTTTTTTTGAGCAAATTCGTACACAAAATCTAAGAAAAACTGCAAATACGCATCTGCTTTTTGCTCTAAATGAAAACTTCGAATTATATATTCAACACTTTCATATAAAGTAGATCGCTGTAAAACGTTGAGATTAAAAAAATAGTCAAACTCAGCTAACGACTCAAAAAATTCTTGATGATCTTTTTGAAGGCGATCGTAAATTGAATGAAAGTAATGATCGCTTTCTTTTTGAGATTGAAATAAATAATCTAAAATTTCAAACTTTAAGTTCTTATCACTAGGGTTCAACGAAAATTGTAAAATCGCTACCAGAAATCGTACTTCTTCAGAATTTTTAACCAATAAAGTTTCGGTAGAAATAATCGGGATGCCGTTTTCATTTAGAAAATTGGCGACTTGATACCCGTGATTTTTCTTCCGAACCAAAATACAAATGTCTCTTTTTGCATAGCCTTTTTGGGTCAGCTCGTTAATGGTTGCAAGCACTTTTTGCGGGTAAGCCTCATTTTTTTCTTCAGCATTCGTAGCTTCTAAAAAACTGATGTTTACATAACCGCCATTTTGATGATGCGGTTCTTGATGGGCATTTTCAAACAAATTTCTGTATTGCTCCCAACTTAGTCGCTCAGCACAAAACTTAAAAAAATTATTGTTGAAGTTGACGATTTCTGGTTGACTACGGAAGTTTTTAGGCAAAGTGATGGTTTGTTTTTCTGCACTAAACGGATTCGCATTTTCACTCAAGTTAATAAACTGTTCGGCCTCGCCACCGCGCCAACGATAAATCGATTGTTTGGCGTCGCCCACTAAAAACAAATTTCCTTTTTGTTTGCCGGCAGCATCTTGCGTAGAAAGATTGTTTTCGATGAGCGGAATTAAATTATTCCATTGCAACGAAGAAGTGTCTTGAAATTCGTCGATAAAAAATTCTTGATAGCGTTCGCCCAAACGTTCATAAATAAATGGCGCCGGCTGCTCTTTTATACTTTCGCTAATCTTTCTGTTGAATTCAGAAATGAGTAATAGGTTTTTTTCGGTCTTGATCACTTCAACCTCTTTATAAATAAGATTAAGCAATGAAAGGGAAGTGAGTTTTTTGAGAATACTCTTGTAAAACTCTATTTTGTTGATCTGCTCTTCGGAAGAAAAATAAAGCTCGGCCACTTGTGGCTGAATGGCATCCATCACCGATTTCTTCTCGTCGGTTTGTTTTTTAGCATAATGTGGCGCAGAATCGATTTCTTGCTCCCATTTCGTTTTTTTATCTGAAGTTTTTACCGCATACGATAAATCTTGAATTTTCTTAAAATGTGAAGGTATAGAACCTCTATTATAATCTTTATCATCTAAACCATTTTGCTGAAGTAAATTAAAAAACGATGCAGCATTTTGCTTGAGCTTATCTTCAGAAATTTTAAGGTAAGCGCGTAATTCTTCATCAAACTTCTGAAAATCTTCCAGCTCTTTCTGTTCTAATTCTTTTAAAGGTAGAATATGATTCTCATTTACCAATAACAGTGCAATTTCATAAAGATCTTTTGCGATATCCCAACTTTTATCGTCATCGGCTTTCGAGATTGCAAAATCGATTAATACTTGGGTAAGTTTTTTATCGCTTCCGGCTTTTGAGATTAGTTTGTCAACGGCTTCAGTAAGAATATCGACCGTATTTAATTCGACTTCAAAATTGATGGGTAAACCTAGATCTTTGGCAAAAGTCCTTAGTACGCGATGTGTAAAACCATCGATGGTCGATACATCAAAAGCCGCATAATTGTGCAAAATACTTCGTAGTATAAGGTGAGATTTCTTTTTGATTTCTTCTGCAGAAAGTCCGGTTTCTTTTTTTACTTCAGCAAAAAGTGCTAAAGATTTTGTGGGTGTTTCTTCTCCTGCAAAATCTCTTAGACTGTTTACGATCCTGCTTTTCATTTCGCCCACCGCTTTGTTCGTAAACGTAATAGCTAAAATGTTTTTATAGTAATCTAATCGGTTCGATTTTAAAAGTATCGACAAATATTGCTTAACGATGGTAAAGGTTTTTCCAGATCCTGCGGAAGCGTTAAAAACCTGAAAAGGCGAAGAAGTCGTATTCAAAATATGCAGTTATTTTAAAAGAAGAAATATAAGCAAAAATGATAAGGTATAATCTGTTTCTATGAAAAACAAAAGCTTTAAGTATTTTATAACATATTTTTATTTCTATTGAATACTTTAATAATTAATTTTGATAGCGAATTTGATTATTAACAACTAAAAAATAACAATTATGGCTTTTGAACAACCAAAATTAAAATATGCATTTGATGCTTTAGAACCTAGTATAGATAAAGAAACGATGGAAATTCACTATGGTAAGCATCACGCAGGATATACCAAAAAATTAAATGCTGCGGTAGAAGGTACAGATTTAGAAGGTAAGAACATTGAAAACATTTTAATGAACCTAGACAAGTCTAATTCAGCAGTAAGAAATAACGGAGGTGGTTTTTTTAATCACAACTTATTTTGGGAAGTAATGTCACCAGACGGTGGAGGAAAACCAAGCGGAGATCTTGAAAAAGCGATCGAAGACAAATTTGGATCTTTTGAAGCTTTTAAGGAAGAATTCTCTAAAGCTGCAGCAGGGCAATTTGGTTCTGGATGGGCTTGGCTTTGTGTGCACGAAGGTGGTAAAGTAGAAGTTTGCTCTACTCCTAACCAAGATAACCCACTAATGCCGGGAATCGGATGTGGCGGAACTCCAATATTAGGATTAGACGTTTGGGAACACGCTTACTACTTAAAGTATCAAAATAAGCGTCCGGAATATATCGATGCATTTTTCGACGTAGTAGATTGGGAAGAAGTTGCTTCTAAATATGCGAAGAATAAATAATATCAAGTTTTATACAAATAAAAAAGGTGGTTGAAAAACCACCTTTTTTTTGCCCCAAATTTTACCATAAACTTAACCTACTTTGTTATGGAATTATAAATATATTATATTTTCATGTATTTATGAAAATAAATGTAGTTTTTTTATGGTATTTGTAAATTATTTACGATTAATTACAAATATGCTCGCTCTTTGTTGCCTTCAAAGAAATTGATAAATGCACGGTTGACCACTCGATTTCCTCCCGGAGTTGGGTAATCTCCGGTAAAATACCAATCACCTAAATTTTTAGGACAAGCTTCGTGAAGCTTATCTACTTTTTGGTAGATCACTTCAACATCTGCCTCGATCGTTTCATCACAAAGTAATTCTGCAATTTTATTAGAAACTTGCTCGTAGGTAAATGGTTCGTAAACTTCTTTCACAAAATTTTGAACTTCTTGATCTTCTAGATCTACTTGTTGCTTACATTTTTCGTAAACCTTCTCGATTAAATCGTATTGGTTGGTTTCTTTTAATAGCGCTAAAGCCGCTTTAAAAGCTACAAAATCTTCTAAACGAGCCATATCGATACCATAGCAATCCGGATAACGAATTTGCGGAGCCGAAGAAACAACAATAATCTTTTTGGGACCTAAACGATCCATCATTTTAATAATACTTTTCTTTAGCGTTGTACCACGAACAATACTATCGTCGATGATCACTAAATTATCTTGTGGCTTAACCACGCCATAAGTTACGTCGTAAACGTGCGCAACTAAATCGTCACGGCTACTATCTTCTGTAATAAAGGTTCTAAGCTTAGCGTCTTTAATAGCAATTTTTTCAGTACGTAAACGATGAGATAAAATCTCTTTTAAACGCTCATCGGTAAGCGAATCTTTTTCATTTAAGATCGCTTCATTTTTCTGCCTGTTCAATTCATCTTGAGCAGCTTCAACCATTCCGTAGAAAGAAGTTTCAGCAGTGTTTGGTATAAATGAAAAAACAGAGTTGATCGTATCGTAATCAATGGCTTTTAAAACATCAGGCATAATAAAACGCCCTAAGTTTTTACGCTCTTGGTAAATTTCAGCATCACTTCCTCTAGAAAAATAAATACGCTCAAAAGAACAAGCTTTACGAGGCAATGGCTCAATGATTTTTTTGATGGAAGTTTCACCGCTTTTCTTGGTAATTAAAGCGTGTCCCGGTTCTAATTCTTTTACATCATCAAAATCTACGTTAAATGCAGTTTGAATTACCGGTCTTTCTGAAGCCGTAACCACAACTTCATCGTCCATATAGTAATATACCGGTCTAATTCCTGCAGGATCTCTTAATACAAAAGAATCTCCGTGACCCATTAAACCTGCCATAGCGTAACCACCATCCCAATCTTTAGAAGATTTCTTTAGGATCTTGGCAACATTAATTTTATTGGCAATATGTGGTGAAGCGTCTTTTTTGCTGTAACCCTCTTTCTTTAATTTTTTATATACTTTTTGCACTTCAGAATCTAAGAAATGTCCGATCTTTTCCATTACGGTTACGGTATCGGCTTTTTCTTTTGGGTGCTGACCTAATTCAACTAAATTATTGAAAAGTTTAAAAACATTGGTCATGTTAAAGTTTCCGGCAACAATTAGATTACGGTGCATCCAGTTGTTTTGACGTAAAAAAGGGTGAACGCTCTCGATACTATTTTTACCGAAAGTACCGTAGCGAACGTGACCTAAAAATAATTCACCTATATAAGGAAGGTTTTTCTTTTGCGCCGCAACATCTTCAGCATATTCAGGATGTTTTTGCAGCTCGTCGTTAATACGATCGTTAATCTGTGCAAAAATATCCTGTATAGGTTGCGGTTGGTTAGAACGTACACGACTAATGTAGCGCTCGCCGGGAGAAATATCTAATTTGATGCTGGCTAAACCGGCGCCATCTTGCCCACGGTTGTGTTGCTTTTCCATCATTAAATACATCTTGTTAAGACCGTAAAAAGATGTACCGTACTTTTCTTTATAAAATTCTAAAGGTTTTAATAACCTAACTAGTGCAATACCGCACTCGTGTTTAATAGCATCACTCATATTGTGTTGTCGAGAGATTTAGGGTTGTGTTGTTGCTTTATCTTGGGCTTAGTCTAAGCTAATTTTAAATTGCGTTAGTGCTTTAAATGTTTTTAAGCGTTCGTCAATTTCTTTGTCGGTTAAATTCAGCATCCTTTCAGTTCCAAATTTTTCGACACAGAAAGAAGCTAAGTTAGAGCCATAAATAATGGCGTTTTTCATATTCTTAAATGAAGTATCTCCGGTTTTTGCAATATAACCTACAAAACCACCGGCAAAAGTATCTCCGGCTCCGGTTGGATCAAAAACTTCTTCTAAAGGTAAGGCCGGCGCAAAGAACATTTCGTTTTGATGAAATAATAAAGCTCCGTGTTCTCCTTTTTTGATCACTACATATTTAGGTCCCATTTTTTCGATCTCGCGAGCAGCTTTTACTAACGAATATTCTCCTGAAAGCTGTCTGGCTTCTTCATCATTGATTGTAATTACATCTACTTTAGCGATCACTTTTTTAAGATCTTCTAATGCATTATCCATCCAGAAATTCATCGTGTCTAAAACCACAAGCTCCGGATTTTCCATTTGCTCAATCACACTTAATTGAACTAATGGATGCAAATTACCTAGCATTACAATTTTAGCATCTTTGTAAGAAGCGGGTACGACCGGCTGAAAATCTGCCAATACATTTAATTGTGTATCTAAAGTATCACGAGAATTCATATCGTTATGGTAGCGGCCACTCCAAAAGAAAGTTTTACCGTCTTCAACCATTTTTAATCCTTCGATATTAATGTCTCTTTCTTTAAAGATATTGATGTATTCTTCCGGGAAATCACCACCAATTACCGAAACAATTGCGGTATCTATACCGAATTTTTTAGCGGCAAGACCAATATAAGTTCCTGCTCCACCTAAAATTTTATCGGTTTTACCAAAAGGAGTTTCAATTTTATCGAAGGCAACTGTACCTACTACAACTAATTTGCTCATGTGTTTTGCTTAGAATTTAGTGCAAATATAAGGCGTTTCTCAAGAAATTTTAAAACTATGCGGTTTTATTAAAAATTTCTGAAAATGAATAGGTTTTCATTTGAAAGTCAATTGCTTACTTCCTTCCAAAATCTGCAGGAATTTCTCCCCACTCTTTGGTGTTCCATTTTAAAATGGGGTTGGAGTAGCTGTTGTTATGCAACCAAGCTTCTGCTCTTTTAATAAGTTGAAATAAATCTGTATTTTTTGCATTGGGTTGTAGTTTGGTGTTGCAACGTTTCTTTTTTACCCAACCAATGGCAATTTTAGAGTCTGAATAAATAGGTAAGTTGCTTTTTTTCTGCTGAAGAAAAGCCAGACCGTGTACGAGTGCTAAAAATTCACCTATATTATTGGTACCTTCTTGAAAAGGCCCTTGTTTAAATATTTCTTTACCGGTTTTGGTATAAACGCCACGGTATTCCATCTTACCGGGATTTCCGCTAGAAGCTGCATCGACGTTGATGGAGTCGAAATTAACTTCTTTTGCTCTTTTTTCAAGCTGAAATAAAGGAACACCATTTTGATTATTCTCTTTGTATTCAAAAAATGAAACTTTAAAAGCTTCTTCTGCTTCAGCTAAACTTTTAAACGATTTGTATTGCGCTCCTTTAAAACCGGCGACCGCTTTTTTACAAGCATCCCAAGAAGTGAAAATTCCGGTTTTGTTACCTTTCCAGACAACGTAGTACTTTTTTTTCGCCATTAAGCTTTTTTCGATAGAAGTTGATCAATCACTTTAGGAAAATGCTCGTGCTCTAATTGCTGAATTTTTTTCTTCAGCGTCTCCATAGAATCACCTGGAGTTAGTTGGGTTTCAAATTGAGCGATCACTTCACCTTCATCATATTTTTCATTTACATAATGTATGGTTATTCCAGATTCAGTCTCTTTATTTTCTAAAACCGCTTGGTGTACGTGATTGCCATACATTCCTTTTCCACCATATTTAGGAAGTAGAGCAGGGTGAATATTGATGATCTTATTTTCGAATTCGTTAATAATTTCTGTTGGTATCATCCATAAAAAGCCGGCTAAAACAATTAGATCGGGTTCTGCATCTTTTAACACATGTAAAACTTCATTGGTATCATAAAACGCAGTTCTATCAAAATGCAATGCGCTAATTTCATTTTCATGAGCGGTTTTTAAAACGTTTGCTCGAATATTATTAGAGAGTATGTGCGCGATTTTTACATCGTTTCTATCTTGAAAATATTCGATAATCTTCTTAGCATTAGAGCCTTGCCCTGAAGCGAATATGATAATTTTCTTAGTGTAATTTGCAGAGTTCATAGCTTAAAGCTGCATTTTTTTAGAAATTATTAAAGTATAAAAATAGTTACTTACTTTAAAAATATGTAAATTGAGGCCACATTTTTTAAACTAAAACTTGTTTTAAGGCAAAGTTTTTTATTTTTGCCACTTATTAAAAATCTAAAAAGATAAAATTATGTCAGACATTGCATCAAGAGTAAAAGCAATAATCGTTGATAAATTAGGAGTTGACGAGAACGAAGTTGTAAACGACGCAAGCTTCACTAACGATTTAGGTGCGGATTCTTTAGATACCGTAGAATTAATTATGGAATTCGAAAAAGAATTCGATATTCAAATTCCAGACGACCAAGCAGAGAACATTGCAACTGTAGGTCAAGCGATTTCTTACATCGAAGAAGCAAAAAAATAAGTAAACCATACGTATGGAGTTAAAGCGAGTAGTAGTAACAGGGCTAGGTGCCTTAACACCTATAGGTAACAATATTCAAGAATATTGGGATGCTTTGGTGAGCGGGAAAAGCGGTAGTGCGCCTATTACCTATTTCGATACTGAAAAATTTAAAACCAAGTTTGCTTGCGAGATCAAAAACTTCGACTTTAATGAATATTTTGGCCGCAAAGAAATTCGTAGGCTCGATAGATTTGCACAATACGCATTAGTAGCTTCAGATGAAGCTATTGCAGATTCTGGCATCGATCTAGAAACTGTAGATAAATATCGTGTAGGTGTGATTTGGGGAGCCGGGATTGGTGGTTTAGAAACTTTCCAAGAAGAGGTGAAAAATTTCGCTAACGGTGATGGTACACCTCGTTTTAATCCATTTTTTATCCCAAAAATGATAGCCGATATTGCTCCTGGTAATATTTCTATCAAACACGGGTTTATGGGACCAAATTATACTACTGTATCTGCTTGTGCCTCTTCTGCAAATGCTTTGATCGATGCCTTAAATTACATTCGTTTAGGATATAGCGATGTAATTGTTACCGGCGGAAGCGAAGCAGCAGTAACACAAGCAGGTATGGGTGGTTTTAATGCAATGCACGCATTATCTACAAGAAACGACGATCCGGAAAAAGCTTCTAGACCTTTTGATGCAAATCGAGACGGTTTTGTTTTAGGTGAAGGAGGCGGAGCGTTAATTCTTGAAGAATACGAGCACGCAAAAGCACGAGGAGCTAAAATTTATGCAGAAGTTTTAGGAGGCGGAATGTCTTCTGATGCTTACCATATGACGGCTCCGCATCCCGATGGTACAGGAGTAGTTGCCGTAATGGAGAACTGTTTACGTAATGCAGGCTTAAAGCCGGAAGACGTAGACGCTATCAATACGCACGGTACTTCAACCCCATTAGGAGATGTTGCAGAACTTAAAGCCATTTCTAAAGTTTTTGGAGACCACGCAAAAACCATCAATATTAATTCAACCAAATCAATGACCGGTCACCTTTTAGGAGCTGCCGGAGCTATTGAAGCTATTGCCTCTATCTTAGCGATGAAGCATAGTTTGGTACCGCCAACCATTAATCATGAGACGGCAGATGAGAATATTGATGCTGAGTTAAATTTAACTTTAAATAAAGCGCAAGAAAGAGAAGTGAACGTAGCTATGAGTAATACTTTTGGTTTCGGAGGTCATAATGCATGTGTTTTATTCAAAAAAATAGCAGAGTAAGCGTTTAATGAACGTTATTCGCAACATATTAAGTTCCCGTTCTGGTAAGGACGGGAATTTTTTTGATGCTATCCAAAACATCATCGGTTTTAGACCAAAGGTTATAAAACACTATAAGCGTGCTTTTATACATCGTTCTCTAAACAAAAAAGATTCTTTAGGTAACGATCTTAATTATGAGCGTTTAGAATTTTTAGGAGATGCGATGTTAAGTTCAATAGTCGCTGCCTATCTTTATAACGAAGTTCCCGGTGGTGATGAAGGCTATTTAACCAAGATGAGGTCGAAAGTAGTAAGCCGTAAACATTTAAATGAGTTAGGTAGAGATTTAGGACTTATTAAGTTTGTTGAAACTAACGTTCCTAAAGATCATTTTGGGCAGAACATTCACGGAAACCTATTTGAAGCTTTAGTTGGGGCCATATATTTAGATAGAGGTTACAAGTATTGCGAAAAGTTTATCTACCAACGAGTAATAGATCCTTATGTAGATATTGAACAATTAGAGGGAAAAGTAATTAGTTACAAAAGCCTTTTAATTGAATGGTGCCAAAAACAAAAACATAAGTTCAACTACGAGGTTTATGAAGATACCGGTAAAGATGAACTTAAACACTTTGCGGTAAAACTTTGGATCGATGCTAAAGTTGTAGCAAAAGCCCGAGCAACTTCAAAAAAGAAAGCAGAAGAAAAAGCATCAAAACGTGCTTATTATGCATTTCAGAATAAAATAAGTCCAAAATAGATAGGGAGAAGTTTTAAACTTCAAGATTATTTAACTTTATCCCCTACTAAAAGTTGCAACTTTGTTATAATTTTATAAATTGATATGCGTATGGCTATAAATAAACTTGTGCTTGATGATTTAGTAGAAGAAGATTTTAGCTTAATTGCCATACATTGTTCTGCAGAAGTTTATCGAATAGTTTTTTATTTGAATAGGCTTTTAGGGCTCAGTTTAAAAAGAGAACCTCAAGATGTAGACTATAACTATCCTGAAGGTTTAGCTTTTTATGAATTATATAAATACTATAACCAATTAGAAGGTTGTAATTACTATGTAGTTTCAAATAAATATAAAATAAAAGCAAATCATCTACAGAGTAATGGTTTTCTTTTTGAAGAAGAAACAAAAAGAGTAGCTAACTTATTACCGGAATATAAAAATGTAGATTGTTTTTTAAAAATAGAAAATAACAGCGATTTTGTAAATATAAGAAAGCTGTTATCACAAATTAACCAAATAAACCAAATAGTAACCGCATATCAAATTGAGGTTACCCAAATCAAATCAATAGAAAATTTAATTTTTAGCTAATGCATAAATCAAAGAACACCAAGATTGTAGCAACTTTAGGCCCTGCTACGAGCTCTAAGAAAGTTTTAAAAGCGATGTTAGAGAGTGGGGTAAACATTTTTAGAATCAATTTTTCCCACGCCAATTATAAAGATGTAGAAGAGCGCATACAAATGATTAGGGAGCTTAATGAAAAATACGGTTACAATGCCGGTATTTTAGCAGATTTACAAGGTCCTAAACTTCGAGTTGGTGTGATGAAGGAAGAAGTAATCGTATCGAAAGGAGATATCATCACTTTTGCTACCGGAAAAGAATTTCAAGGTACTGCCGAGCGTGTTTATATGAACTACGAGAGCTTCCCTAGAGATGTTAAAGCTAAAGAACGAATCTTATTAGACGATGGTAAACTTATTTTTGAAGTAGTAAAAACCAACGGAAAGAATGAAGTAGAAGCCAAAGTAATCCAGGGTGGACCTTTACGTTCTAGAAAAGGAGTTAACCTGCCAAATACCGACATTTCTTTACCGGCATTAACCGAGAAAGATGTGAAAGATGCAGAGTTTGCAGTAAAGAAACAAGTAGACTGGATGGCTCTTTCATTTGTGCGTCACGCGCAAGACATTAAAAAGCTTCAAGACTTGATCAACAAGCACGGTGATTATAAGATCCCGATCGTTGCAAAGATCGAAAAGCCGGAAGGTGTTAAAAATATCGATGAGATCGTGCAAGCTTGTGATGGTTTAATGGTAGCACGTGGAGATTTAGGTGTAGAGATTCCTGCAAACGAAGTACCATTAATTCAGAAAGAATTAGTACTTAAAGCGAAGAAAGCACGTATTCCGGTAATTATCGCTACACAAATGATGGAAACGATGATCTCTAGCCTTACACCAACCAGAGCAGAAGTAAACGACGTTGCTAACTCTGTGATGGATGGTGCCGATGCGGTAATGCTAAGTGGTGAAACTTCTGTAGGTAAATATCCGGTAGAGGTAATCCAGAAAATGTCTGAAATTATTAGAAGCGTAGAGCACTCAAAACTAATTACCGTACCTCACGACCCACCACATATTAAAACCAAAAGATACATTACCAAATCGGTATGTTATCACGCGGCTTTAATGGCAAATGAGATCGACGCAAAAGCAATTTGTACGTTAACCAATAGTGGTTACACAGCGTTCCAAATTTCAGCTTGGCGACCAGATGCGAAAATTTTAGCTTTCACTTCTAACAAAAGAATTTTAACACAGTTAAGCTTGCTTTGGGGAGTTAACGCTTACTATTACGATAAATTTGTGAGTACAGACGATACGGTAGAAGATGTCAACCAAATCGCAAAAGATAAAAAAGTAGTGAAAAAAGGAGATTTCGTGGTGAACCTTGCTGCGATGCCAATTGGTAATAAAGGTATGGTGAACACTTTACGTGTTTCAGAAATCGAATAATACAAGAGCACATATAATTTTGGCGTTGCGGGTTGCTTGAAAAAGCAACCCGCCGTGCTTTCAAGACTCGCTTTTCTAAATTTTTGTTAGCACAAAATTTAGAAAGAGCTCAAACAAATCCTTTAATCACTAACGCATTCATGAACTCCCATGAATTAAAATGATTTGAGTAATCTCTACTATATGTATTCAATTCAAAAGGATTATTTGAAACTTGGTAAATTCATTACTTTATTTAAATAATAAAATTCATTTATTTTTCAAAAATTATATACTTTAAGCACTTAATAGAATAGATTTCTAATAATGCAAAAGAGAATTATATCAACTTATCTATTACAGGTTTTAATTTGGATGCTCATTTATATTCCAGTTTTCTATTTCCTGTCTGATAATAGTTTTATAAAATCGGTAATACAATCATTAATTGTTGCTGTTTTATTTTTTGCAGGATTGCCATTGGTTTATAAACTCATATTACGATTTAAAAAACCGAATGTTTATCAGCTTCAAGAAGATGAGACGGTTTATGTAGATGAAGAAGTTCATATGTTCGTGAATACCTATTTAGAAAAGATTCAATTACAAGTCACTAACCAAAACCTAATTTGGACGTACAGCAATCAGAGTAAAGTGAAAGCTTTAGATGATCTAAACAATGTGCGCGTTAAAAAAGACTTTATCACGTTTCATTTTAAACATCAAAAACTAGGCTTCTTTACAGAAAACGCACAAGCTATTTTAGATACTTTAGAAACAGAGCGTCAAAACTCAAACTTAAGCTGTACGTAAACTTCTTTTTCATCTATATTGGGTTTCTCTTTTTTATCGGTGTTGAGGTTCGATAGAGAAATTCCTAATAAACGTACCGAGTCTTTCATTCGTTCTTGGTATAACAGCTCTTTAGCAACCTCGAGAATCAATTCTTTGGTAGAGATGTAATACGAGATCGTTTTACTTCGAGTTTGTAGCGTAAAATCGCTATATTTTATTTTTAAGGTCACGGTTTTTCCGGCAACTTTACTTTTTGCCAAACGTCGTTCGATCTCTTCAGCAATATGTTCTAAACGTTCGAGCATAAAAATTTCAGAAGTAATATTTTCAGAAAAGGTACGCTCGGCACCCAAAGATTTTCGAATGCGATTTGGTTTTACTTCACTTAAATGAATCCCACGAACTACGTTGTAGTAATACGGTCCGCTTTTTCCGAATTTCTCTGCTAAAAACTCTTCCGATTTTGCTTTTAGATCTTTTCCGGTAAAGATTCCTAGCTGATACATTTTTTCAGCAGTTACCTTTCCCACACCATGAAATTTTCTAATTTCAAGATTCTCTAAAAATTCTTCCACCTCGTCGGGCATCACCGTTTTTTGTCCGTTCGGTTTGTTGTAATCGCTTGCAATTTTAGCCACGAATTTATTGATCGAAATTCCTGCGGAAGCATTTAAACCGGTCTTTTCTTTGATCTTAGCTCGAATTTCTTTTGCGATCAAGGTTGCGCTGGGATTTCCTTTTTTATTCTCGGTGACATCTAAATAAGCTTCATCTAACGAAAGGGGTTCGACCAAGTCGGTATATTCAAAAAATATACGTCGAATACGTTGCGAAAGTTCCCTGTAGCGATCAAAATTAGATTTTACAAAAATTAGATGCGGACAAATTTTCTTGGCTATCGAACCACTCATCGCACTTCTTACGCCAAATTTTCTGGCTTCATAACTTGCCGCACTTACCACACCACGCTTCGAGCCGCCACCAACAGCAATCGCTTTTCCGCGCAAATCGGGATTGTCCAATTGCTCAACAGACGCATAAAAAGCATCCATATCGATATGTATAATTTTGCGTTGCGGCTTCACAATACAAAGTTAACGATTCTTCTTATTCGCGCTGTATTTTATAATTTCCTGTTATGAAAACGAAAACTGCAATTTTACTTGGCGCTACCGGATTAACAGGTAATTTATTGCTTCAGCAATTACTAAAAGATGATGATTTTCAAAAGATCATTCTCTTTTCCAGAAGTAGCGTGAAACTTCAACATCCAAAATTAGAAGAACATCATATCGATTTATTTCAACTTGAAAACTATAAAGATCAATTTCATGCCGATGTAGTTTTTTGTAGTATTGGTTCAACTCAAAAGAAAACTCCAGATAACGAAGCTTACAGAAAAGTAGATTTTGGTATCCCGGTGACTGCCGCAAAACTAGCCAAGCAAAACAACATCCCGAAAATGATCGTTGTCTCTACAATTGGAGCCGATAAGAACAGCCGATTTTTCTACAACAAGACCAAAGGTGAAATGGAAGAAGCGGTTTTAGCAGAAGAAATTGCGGAAACTTATATTTTACGTCCGTCGTTAATTGATGGTAATCGAGAAGAAAGTCGCCCTTTCGAATTAGCGTGGAAAAAAGTAATGCGATTCACCAATTTTTTAATGATCGGTCCGTTGAAAAAATACCGATCCATCCAAGCAGAAACTATTGCAAAAGCAATGCAGTTTTTGAGTAAAAAGAATTATCCTAAAAGTATTATTGAGTCTGAAGAAATTAAAGAAATTGTTAGAGGTGTAAATTAAATTTTAGATCTAGTTTAACATATTCATTTTATAAATCAGGTACATTTGTATCGTTAACGATTTAATCGTAAAAGATTTTAAAATAATAAATTATGAAAACACAATATCAAACAACAGTTTCTGCCACAGGAGGAAGAAACGGACACGTAAAAAGTGAAGACGGATTTGTAGATTTTGACGTTTTAATGCCGAAAGAATTAAGCGGAAAAGGCGGAGCAACCAATCCTGAGCAATTATTTGCAGCAGGTTATGCTGCTTGCTTTGATAGCGCATTGAATCTGGTAATCGGGAAAGCTAAAGTTAAAACAGAAGGCGAAACTACCGTAAAAGCAACCGTAGGAATTGGACCTAACGATGCCGGAGGTTTTCAGTTAGCCGTAAAACTTTCGGTAGAAATTCCCGGATTAGAGAAGGAGAAAGCGCAAAGATTGGTAGAGCAGGCGCATCAGGTTTGCCCTTATTCTAACGCAACTAGTGGAAATATAGATGTAGAATTAGAAGTGATTTAATTATTTTTTTCACCCTGAACTTGATTCAGGGTCTCATCCTGAAATAGTATTATTCAAACTTCTTTGACTTAAGTGTGAAGATGAACTAAAACTCATATTTAAAAATCCCTTTTGGCTTGCGGCGAAAAGGGATTTTTTTTATTACTTTAAAGATTGAAAATTACTACTGAAAACCTCGAAAATCGCTGAAAAATGAGTGAAAAATATGAAGCTTTAAAACTGGATCATCAACTTTGTTTTCCGTTGTATACCGCTTCACGATTGGTTATTCAGCGTTACCAGCCAATGCTAAAGGAGTTGGATATTACCTATCCGCAATATTTGGTTTTAATGGTGCTTTGGGAAAAAGATGAGGTGAACTTAAGTACGATTGCTGAAAAACTTCAGCTACAATCTAACACGCTTACACCGCTTTTAAAACGGCTGCAACAACGCGATCTTTTGGAGCGTAAACGTTCTGAAACCGACGAGCGAAATATCGTAATCACGCTTACAGAAAAAGGAAAGGCTTTAAAAGACCAGGCTTGCGATGTGCCGGCATTGTTAGCCGAGCAACTTCCGTTGGAAGAAGAGGAAGCCAAAGAATTGTACCGATTATTATATAAAATGATCGGGAAAATGAGCGAAAAGTAATTTCAATAGAAATTATTAATTCTACGTCAAAATGAAATTTAATTTTTTCTTCCGCAGAAAGCTCATCTAATCTTCAGATTTTCGAGTTTTAATATTGAAACTCGGCGCTTCGTAATCTTTCGGTAAATAATCTTTAGGGATGGTCGTCATATTACCATCACGTTGAGCACGATAATGTGGCGACAAAATTTCGATATCCATCTCGTTACAACAATCCTGAATATTTTGATGCAAATCTGAATAGATCAATGCCTGCTTATTAGCGTGTTTGGTGTATGCGTTTAGTTGATACGACACATAAAAATCGTCTAAACTGGTTTGCAATACAAAAGGTTTAGGTTGTTTTTCGATAAGATTAGTGCGCAAAGCCGCTTCGATCAAAGCAGCATAAACGGTTTTATAAGGAATATCGTAACCTAAAGTCACCGTGGTATTAATAATTAAACCTTCGCCTTTATCTTTAGTGAAGGTCGAATAATTAACGGTATTTCCACTTAAAACTGCCGAATTTGGAATGGTAATTTCTTCGTTTTTGATGGTTTTAAGACGAGTAACTAGAAGTGTTTTTTCAATCACATTTCCGGTGGTGTTTCCAATATTAATCCGGTCTCCAATTTTAAAAGGTCGCATATAGGTGATGACCAATCCGGCAACCATATTAGCGATCGCAGAAGAAGATCCCAACGAAAGTAGTACGCCAAGAAATACAGAAACTCCTTTAAAAATCGTAGAATCTGAACCCGGTAAAAGTGGGAAAATGAGCACGAACATAAATGCGTACAGCAAAAACCGCACAATGGTAAATGTTGGCATTGCCCAATCGGGATGAAAACCTGAAATCTGAAGTTTTTCTGCTTCAATCTCTGCAAAAAAATATTTTACGGCCCCTACAAAATAACGCATTACAATAATAATAGCTGCGATCTTAATAAGATTAGGGAAATAATGCCAAATAGCTGTAAAAATTTGTCCGAAAGAAGAGAAAATTAAGTCGAATAAATAGTTAGACCAGCCTTGTGTAAATTCAAAAACGCTAAAAATAAGCGGGAAGAAAATGTAAACTACCAGTAAAATTAAAAACCATTTTAAGATTTTTACCAAAAACAAAATCACGTTTAATTCTTGTTCTGGAGTAATAAATGTGTAATTGTTATAAGTAAGACTTTTTAACCATTTGTCTTTTTTACTTTCAATAAACCGGATGCTTTTTTTGTTTAAAAAAGCAATTAATTTTAGAGCGAGCCAAAGTCCTAAGAGGATGAGCGCAACAAAACCAATTTTTAAAAAGATATTTTTCGGGATGTATTTACTTTCAGCAATATCGAGATTTGCCGAGATCGTCTCTTTATAAAGCTGGGCTAATTCTTGTTTCGTTTTTTTAGTGCCAATCGTATCAAGATTAGTGATGTTGAGCAGAATTTGATTGCCGTAGATTAACTCTAATCGTTCTTGATCTTTTAAAACTTGAAGAGAATCTTTAGAAAAAGAGTTGGCGTCGATGCCTTTAATTCTTTCTGAAATAATAGCGGCGCGTTCTGCAGCACTAAGATCTCCCGATTTTTGGTAGATTACAAATAACTCTTCATTAGCTTTACCCATAACAGGAAAACCAGTTGTTTTTTCTAGAATATTTTCAGTTTTCTGTATAGAGTCTTGGAAGCTAAAAACACTAGAAAAAGAAAAAAAACTCAAACAGGTAAAAATTAAAGTTAACCGTCTTATAAGCATCAAGAAATATATTTAAACTAAGTGATAATGAGTTATTCTTAGCTAAAATAAAGAAATTATTGAATTAGGGAGGAGAAATATTTAAAACAAAAAATTACTTTTGAAAGAAAACATTATGCTCGAAATAGAACGTAAATTCTTGGTAAAAAATAATTCTTATAAAGAGGAAGCTTATCATTCATATACTATTCAGCAAGGCTATTTAAACTCTCATCCAGAGAGAACTATACGTATTCGTATTAAAGAAAATGAAGCTTTTATTACTATAAAAGGAAAATCTTCTAAAAGTGGTTTATCACGTTTTGAGTGGGAAAAAAAAATAGATATTGCTGAAGCTGAACAATTACTTAAACTCTGTGAACCCGGTAAAATCGAAAAAAGAAGATATTTAGTAAAATCGGGAGATCACACTTTTGAAGTAGATGAATTTTTTACTGAAAACGAGGGTTTAATCGTTGCTGAAGTAGAAATGAAAACAGAAGAAGAAACGGTTAAACTGCCTAATTGGCTAGCAGAAGAAGTAACCGGTGATCAGAAATATTATAATTCAGCACTAACAAAACAACCTTATAAAACTTGGAACTTATGAAAAATATCATATTCATATTAGGTGCAATTACTATTTTCTCTAGTTGCGAAATGGCGTTAAAAGATCACGACGACCATAAACTTCAACAAAAAGAAGTAACCGATTCTCTTGCTAAAAAATCTAAAGCTATTAGTATTGAAGAGCGATCTGAACAATTAAAAGCAGAAGGTTATGAGACATTTCATTACCAAGAAGGAGACACGACATATTTAATGCAAAAGTATTTTATGGTTTTTCTAAAGTCGGGTAAGAATCGAAGTCAAGATTCTACCGAGGCGGCAAATTTGCAGATAAAACATTTAGCACACTTAGAGCGAATGGCTCAAGAAGGCTATACAAGTTTAACCGGTCCGTTTGGGGACGATGGTGAGATTAGAGGAATCGTGGTTTATAATACGCCCACCCTAAAAATGGCCGATAGTTTAGCTCATTTAGATCCTATGGTTAAAGCCGGTAGATTAGAAGTAGAAGTACACCCTTGGTGGACATCTAAGGGAGGTAAATTAAAATAAAAAAGAAATCGCCCTGCAAAAAATTCTTGCAAGGCGATCACTACTAACCAAAAATTACAAACTATAAATGCTTATTGCCATCCGCCGCCTAAAGCTTCATATAAATTCACCATCGAATTTAATTGTGAATACTTAGCGTTGATCAAGTCTAATCTAGAGTTTAACGCATTTTCTCTTGCGGTTAAAACTTCTAAATAATTGGCTAAACCATTATCTAACAATTCCTGCGAATAATTAGTTGCGGTTTCGTAAGCACTATATTCTTTTTCTTTTATTTCAATTTTATCGGTTGCTGCTTCATAGTTATATAAAGCATCGGCAACTTCTTTAGTCGCGGTTAAGAAAGCTTGTCTAAATTGAAGTCTAGCTTGTTCTTGTTGAACTTCTGCAGCTTCAAATTGTGTTCTTATTTGTCTACGCTGAAAAATTGGCTGCGTAATACCTCCTACAATGGTTGCAAATAAAGAATTCGTATCTATAAGTTCTCCCAAATCTAAGGATTGAAAACCTCCTGTTGCTGTTAACGTTAATGAAGGATAGAAATTAGCTCTAGCAACATTGGTCATTTCAAAAGCATTTACCAAGCCATATTCTGCCTGAATTACATCGGGTCTGTTTCTTAATAATTGCGCAGGAACCCCGGTTTTTAATTCGGTTTCAATAGTTTGATCGGCTAAAACACTTCGGTTAACATCTTGCGGTTCTTTACCTAATAAAATAGACATGGTGTTTTCTAATAATCTTATTTGATTATTAATGTCTACCAACAAAGCTTGTGCTGTATAAAGCTGCGCTTCAGTTTGTTTTACACCAACTTCAGTTATGTTGCCGGCTTCTTTTAAAGCCTTATTGGTTTCTAAACTTTTTTCACGGTTTTCAATTGTTCTCTCAGTAACTTCACGTTGCTCATCTAAAGAAAGTAATTGATAATAAGTAGAGGCAATGTTAGAAATAAGTGTAGTTTTTACCGCTTGATGTGCGGCCACACTTTGTAAATAAGAAGCTTCGTAAGCTCTTTTTTGACTTCTAATTTTTCCCCAAATATCGGCTTCCCAAGAAAGATCTGCACTAATTTCATATTGATCTAACGAAGAGAATAAACCTCCAAACTGGCTATTTGAAGAAAGCTCTGAGTGCGTCCAGCTTGCATTTCCTGTAAGTGAAGGAAAATAACCTGCTTTTCCTTGCTTCAAGTAAGCTTCAGCATATAATATTTGCTGAAGCGCTACTCGAATATCAATATTATTCTGAAGACCTTCTTCAATATGATCTTGCAAAATAGGATCGGTAAACATTTCTTTCCAAGAAACATTTGCCATGGTTAAACTATCCTGCGGAATATTATCGGTTCTAAAATTCTCTTCATTCACAATTTCAGGCTGTTCATAATCTTTTGCTACGAAACAAGATTGCAGAGAAGTTAATGTTAGCATAAGCAAAACAGCTTTTTGCCAACTTATATGTTTTAAAATAGGTTTCATATTAGTTTTTTTCTTCGGTCGATTCAACAATAAACTTAGGTTCACCAGAAATTTTCTCCTGTAAATATTGAAACATTATAAATAAAATCGGGATTAAGAATACTCCTAATAATGTTCCTATTAACAAGCCTCCAACAGCTCCTGTACCGATCGACCTGTTTCCTATCGCTCCAACTCCATTAGCTAATACCAGTGGCATTAACCCTAAAATAAAAGCAAAAGAGGTCATTAAAATTGGTCGTAAACGTGCTTTTGCACCGTCGATCGCAGCATCTACAATAGATTCTCCACGTTTTCTTCGTTGTATAGCGAACTCTACAATTAAGATGGCATTCTTAGCTAATAAACCAATAAGCATAATTAAGGCGATCTGGAAATAGATATTATTTTGAAGCCCTAACAATTTTATTGAAAAATATGCTCCGAAAACTCCTAATGGCAACGAAAGAATTACAGATAATGGTAATAAATAACTCTCGTATTGTGCCGATAATAAGAAGTACACAAATACTAAACATAATATAAAGATCATCGTGGTTTGGTTACCTGCATTTACTTCTTCACGCGTTAATCCGGAATATGCTGTGTTGTAATTATTGGGTAAATTTTCAACTTCTTCTTCAATAATATTAATAGCATCACCGGTACTGTAACCCGGGTTCATCGCAACAGTAAGTTTAGTCGAGTTAAATAAATTAAATCGAGTTACGGCTTGTGGTCCATAAACGCGTTTTAGTGTTATGAACTGAGTAATTGGAGCCATCTCACCGCTACCTGTTCTTACAAAAAGTTTGCTTAAGTCACTTTCTGTAGCTCTATCTTCCGGTAAAGATTGAATGTATACACGATATTGTTTACCAAATCTGGCAAAGTCTGCAGCATAAACCCCACCAATATATCCTTGCAATGTTGAAAATATACTGCTAATAGATACTCCTTTATCTTTAGCAACAGGCACATTTATGTCCATTTCGTATTGCGGATATCTAGTGTTGAAAGATGACTGCGCATATTGCACTTCCGGATGCTTCATTAACGATTGAATAAACTCTTGATTGGTTTGATCGAGTTCTGTAAAAGCACCACCAGACTGATCTAAAAGGTTAACTTCTGCTCCGGCCGAAGCACTAAAGCCCGGTACACTCGGAGGCGCAAAGAAAATAATATTTGCATCCGGGATGGTGGCAGCGATCCCAAAAAGTCGCTTGGTAATAGCATCTACCGATAGTGAATCTTCTTCACGCTCAGACCAATTTTTCAACTTAATAAATCCTAAAGCATAATTGCTCCCTTGCCCACTCAATAAGCTCACTCCGTCAATCATAGAAACGGCATCTACACCCGGTAGTTCTTTTACTTTATTATAAAGAACTTCATTTACTTGGTGAGTTCTATCTAAAGTTGCTCCGGCAGGTAATTCGATATTAGCGAAAACAATACCTCTATCTTCATTAGGGATAAAACCGGTTGGAGTCGTAGTGGAAGTCCACCAAATACCTGCAATAGATAATGCTAATATTAAAAAGGTGATCCACTTATTTTTGTATAAAAAGGCTAATGATTTTCCGTAGCGATTAATGGTTGCATTAAACCCACGATTAAAGCCGTCGTAAAAACGTTGTAAAAATGTTTTTTTCTTTTCTTCATCGCTATGAGGTTTTAAGAAAAGTGCACATAAAGCAGGGCTCAATGTTAATGCATTTACCGCAGAAATTACGATCGAAACAATTAATGTAATACCAAATTGTTTATAGAAAACTCCGGTTGGACCTTGTACAAAGGTTACCGGTACAAAAACCGCCGCCATTACTAATGTAATAGAAATAATAGCACCAGAAATTTCATGCATCGCACCTAAAGTCGCTTTTTTAGAACTTTTAGCACCTTCATCAATTTTGGCGTGAACCGCTTCAACCACTACAATCGCATCATCTACTACAATACCAATAGCTAATACTAAAGCAAAAAGTGTTAGGAGGTTAATCGAAAACCCAAATAAATTCAAGAAAAAGAAAGTACCAACGATCGACACGGGAACCGCAATTGCGGGTATTAATGTAGATCTAAAGTCTTGTAAGAAAATAAATACTACGATAAATACCAAGATAAACGCTTCGATTAAGGTATGAACTACTTTTTCTATAGAAGCATTTAAGAACTCATTCGTGTCGTATGGAATTAAAGTTTTTACTCCATCAGGAAAATCTTTTTCAAGAACCTCTAATCTAGACTTGATCTCTTCGATAATCTCTTGTGCATTTGATCCTTTGGTTTGGTAGATAGCCATGTTAATACTTGGGTAGCCATCTGTGATCGATTTTTTATTATAGGTTTGTGCATCAAGCTCGATTTCTGCGACATCTTCAAGTCTTAAATATTGACCGTCTCCTAATGCTTTGATGATTATATCTGAATATTGCTTTTCAGTTTTAAAACGACCACTATACTTAATCACATAAGAGAATGCTTCTCCATTATTTTCACCTAAAGACCCTGCGGCTGCTTCTAAACTTTGTTCGTTTAGTGCAGCAGTTACATCTGAAGGAACAAGGTTATAAGCCGCAAGTTTTTCCGGTTTTAACCAGATACGCATTGCGTAATCTTGTTGAGAGAACACGTTTACATCTCCAACCCCGCTAACCCTTTGCAATTCTGGGATAACATTAATTTTTAAATAATTCTGTAAATAGGTAGAACTATAATTTTCATTTGTTGTATAGAAAGACAAGAACATTAAAGAACTCGTCTGCTGCTTTTGAGTCAATACTCCCGTTTGTTTAACCTCTGCCGGTAATAATGGGTTGGCTCTTGCTACACGGTTCTGTACGTTTACCGCAGCAATATCAGGATCTACATCTTGATCGAAATAAACTGTGATATCTGCCGTACCGTTATTGGTTGCTGTTGAGGTTAGATAGGTCATCCCTTCAACACCATTAATTTGTTCTTCTAAAGGTATAATAACACTTTCCAGAATCGTTTCAGCATTCGCTCCAGGGTAAGTGGTAGTTACCTTTACCGTTGGTGGAGCAATATCTGGATATTGTTCAATAGGTAGTGTGGTTAAACCTAACACCCCTAATATAACTATGATGATTGAGATCACGGTAGATAAAACCGGACGCTCTATAAATGTTTTTAGCATGATTTATTGCTCAGATTTTTATTACTTAAATACTTTTTCAATAGGTTTTGCAATACTGTCGAAGGGCACTTCTTGCGGAGTGATTTCTGCTCCGTCTCTTAATTTTCCTGCACCTTTAGCAACGATTTTATCACCTTCTTTTATACCACCATTTACCACATAGTAATTGCCAACTTCATCTTTAACATCAAGAACAGAAGCTGAAACTTTATTGTCATTCTGTAAGGTGTAAATTAAAATTTGACCTTGTTGTTCGTAGGTTGATGGTTGCGGAACTACAACTGCATTTTCATAGTTTACCGGAATTTTAATTGTCCCGCTGTTACCGTTGGTAAGTAATTGATTGGGGTTTTCAAAAATCGCTCTAAAACTTGCCGTTCCCGTATTGGCATTGATCTGCCCGGTTACCGTTTGTATTTTTCCTTTTTCACTATAAGTTTCTCCGTTTGCCAATTGCAATAATACCGGAGGAAAGTTTTTTGCTTTTTCTTGAAGGGTTTTTCCTTCCGTATTTTGAATGAAATCTAAATAATCACTTTCATTCATCGTAAAAAATGCATAAACCTCTTCAATATCTGAAACAGTGGTTAATGGCGTAGCATCTGTAGGACTAATTAAAGTACCTTGTCTATAATTTATAGCCCCAACATAACCGTCTACGGGACTTTTTACAGTAGCATAACCAATATTTGCCGCAATACTTTGGTAATTACTTTTTGCTTGTTGAAGCTGCGCCTTTGCCGTTTCTAATTGAACGTCGCTAATTATATCTTTATCAACAAGTGGTTTTAATTTATCTACTTCAACTTGGGCGGCATTTACATTTGCTTTTGCAGCTGCAGCATCTTGCGATAAAGATTGAGTTTCTAATTTGAATAAAGCTTGACCTTTAGCGACTTTCTCGCCTTCATCTACTAAAACCTCTTGAATATAACCCTGTACTTTAGCTCTTACTTCACTATTCACAACACCTTCAATACTAGTAGGATAAGACTTATAGCCGGTTACGTTTTTAGTTGTCACTGTGGTTACCGGGTAAGGTAATGCTTGTTGCTGTGCTTGAGCGCTTTGTTGCGCCTGCTTATCATCTCCGCAGGAAATCAGTAAAAATACACCTGCAATAACTCCAATATGTTTAAAAATTTTATTCATTTTATTTCTGTGTAGGTTAATTTATTTCTCAGTTAATTTTGACATTTTTTCGATCGTTTCAAGCATATTCTTTTTTTGGTTGGTGAGGTATTCTTTAAACAAAATTGAGAACTGCCCGTGCTCTTTATATTTTTCTTTGTTGAATTCTGCATTGAATTCTGCGATCTTATCGATCATCTTTATTTCTTGATTGATGGTCTGTACATGTTCTTCTAAGGTGTTTATCAGATATTTTTTACTTGCTCTAAAATATCTTTTACGATCACCGGGCTTTGTAAAATACTCTACTTTCTTAAGCTGAACTAAGAGATTAAGCTGTGTAGAAACAGAACTTTTACTGGCGCAAGTGATCTCTAGAATCTCATCAAAAGTATGACCATCATACGGAGATAAAATCATAATAGCATAGATTCTAGCTGCTAAAGGAGATACTTGATGTGTTTGCTCAAAGTGCAATCCTATTTCCTCGATCAGCTTTTTCTTATATTCTGAACAACTCATATTTATTAAATTAAGTTTGCAAATATAAGCTTGGTTCGGAACTAACCGAACCAAATGAACTTAAAAATTTGTTAAAAAATTATTAGTTACGGACTATCGTTTGACTATGAAGCAATAAAAAGGTTTAATCTATTTTAAATCTTTTTCGATTTTAATTTTTCTGGAGATCGAATTTCCTTCTTGATCGGTAACCGTAAGTAGGTGTTCGCCGGGTTCTGGTTCGTAAGTAAGCTCATGAAAAGTTTCGGTCATCTCAATAAATTGCTTATCGATGTACCAATAAACCTTTGTATCAGAATTGCGATGTGCTAATTTAAAAACCACGGGATTGATTTGTTCTTTAAAATTCTTCGGAAGTAAGATTGCTTCATTTTTCTTCGGAAAGATAAACTGCATTAATTTTTCTCCTTCTTTTAGACAGTCTGATTTAAACGGAGGGAGACTTTTATATTCCGGATGTTTGGGCGCATAATAATATTCCATCACCGGCGGAAGCGAAAACCAGTTGTTTACCTTCATTTCTGCTAGTTCGTAACAAGAAGAATTCACCTGAAATTGTTCCGATTCATCTAAAAATACTTGCTTGTGATAAGGGCAAGAAGTGGTTCGACTTCCATTTTTCGGAATTAACTCTTGTGCTGTTTCTTGACAATAAATTCCTGCTAAATGACCACTTTTCGAGCAAATTTCAGCTTCAACCAATTCATCATAAGGAATTTGAAAAGCATCAGATTTTGGTAGTTTATCAAAACTTTCAAATAAAATAGGAGCGGCGGCTTGCAAACCTGTTAACCCCGGTCGGCCTTCGCCATCGGCATTCCCGACCCAAACGCCAACGGCAAAACGAGCATTTACACCTATGGCCCAAGCGTCTTTAAAACCGTAACTCGTCCCGGTTTTCCAAGAAATGGCTTGTGAATGCGAAAAAAAATTCCAGTTTTCTTCTCCGCTTGGGCGATTGACTTCTTCTAAGGTTTTCAGCGTATGATAAATAGCTCCGGCATGAAATACTTCAGGCTGAAATTGATTTGTTCCGAAATCAGCTTTTTTATTCAACTTATAAATCGGTTCTAAAAATTCGTTCGGTTTATATTCGCTAGAAGAAGAATTGAAGTGGTTCAAAGTTGAAGCTATTCCGGCATAAGCATTGGTAATATCCCAAAGAGAACTTTCTGCGCCGCCTAGAATTAGTGAAAGTCCATAATAATCGGCAGACTTATTAATATTTTTCTGCTGAAGTTTTTCAAGCTGATGATAAAATTTTTGCAAGCCATAATCCTGAAGCATACGAACCGCCGGCACGTTTAGCGATTTTGCCAAAGCAACACTTGCGGGAACAGCGCCATGAAATTCTTTATCAAAATTTTGCGGACTATAACCGTTCACCGAAGTAGGAACATCGGCAACGAGCGTATGCGGAAGCAAACTTCCTTCGTTAAGCATCGCAGCATATAAAAAGGGTTTTAAAATACTGCCTGTACTTCGCGGCCGCTGAATAATATCTACAAAATGATCGTGTTCAGAACTGGTAGGCGAATTTCCCACATAGGCTAAAACTTCTCGCGTATTCACATCAAGAATTAAAATCGCAAGGTTATGAATTTCATTTAGTCGTAAAGCTTCGTAATTTTTACGAGCGATCTCATTAATTTGTCGCTGAAGCGAATAGTTGATCGTTGAGGTTAACTGCGTACCTTTATGGTCATTTCTTAACTTTTCTGTGAGGTGCGGAGTAATTTCCGGAAGCGGAAAAGGTTTTCCTGGAAGTTGTTCTGCTAAGGCTAATTCGTAAGTAGTTTGGTCGATCACTTCATTTTCAAAAAGCTTTCGTAACAATCGGTCGCGCTTTTGTTGGAAAATTTTCTCATTCTTCCCGGGGAATATTAATGCCGGCGCATTAGGCAAAACTGCCAAAGCAGCGGCTTGCCCCCAACTTAAATCTTGGGAAGAGAGGCCAAAATAGCGCCAAGAAGCAGTTTCTAAACCAACCACATTTCCACCGAAAGGAGCATAAGTTGCATAAAGTCTGAGGATTTCTTTTTTATTGAAACGAACTTCTAATCGTGTAGCTTCAAAAATCTCAATCACTTTTTCCCAGTAAGTCCGCTCTTGATTTTTACGTGATAGTCGAATCACTTGCTGCGTAAGCGTGCTTCCGCCACGACGATCTTCTGTGGTAAGGTTTTCCCAAAGCGCCTTGGTGATCGCTACCGGATTAAAACCGGGATGATAGTAGAAATATTCATCTTCAAAATTCAGAATGCATTGCTCAAACCGATACGGAATACTGTCTTGCTCAGGAAATCGCCATTGCCCGTCATCGGCAATGCGCGCTCCCAACATCAAACCTTTCCGACTTTTTATAACCGTAGAAGTAGGTTCGTTAAAAAGCTGTTTCGGCAAACAAAAAAGCCACACCATTCCTACAATAAATAGTAAACCTATTTTGATAGGATGTTTTTTAAGAAAGTGAAGCATTTTTATTTTATTCTGAATTTAATATATGAATTAGAATTGTGTCACACTGAGCTTGTCGAAGTGTTTGTCAATCCGATAATTACTCAGGCTTTCCAAATTGGGTATGATTTCTTGAAAAACGAAAAAGGTCTTGCCAATTTTCTTTAATAAGAGCTTCTTTCTTTTTTCTAGACCAACCTTTAAGTTGTTTTTCAATTTTTAATTGCCTCTTCTGGGTTAGTAAACTGAATATTCCATTTTAAAGTTACTGGTCTTCTCTTAAAAGTATAACTCCTTCTATTTATTCCTTCATTATGCTGCTCAATTCTTTTCTCTAAATTATTTGTAATCCCGATATAGTAAGAATTATCTGCACATAACATAATATAGGTATAATAAAACTTCATCACTTTATTCATAAAACTGCTTCGACAAGCTCAGCATGACAAACTTACTTTTCAATAAAAATCAAAATCACTGCACCACTTTAATCCATTGGCCTTTGGTTCTTGCAAAATAAGTGTTATCGTACATTGCTTCGGCTTGTGTGCCCGGCAAATAATACGTACCTAAATAAGAAGCGTTCAATTTCACCGAGAAGGTTTTGGTTTTCTTGCTGTCCAATTCAAAATAGAAATTTACCCGGTCGTCTCGAATATCTTTATAATCGGCTTCACCATCGGCGCCACCATTTAAACAGGTAAAACTAGTATTTACCACTTCCCAACCACTCGGGAAAATTTGTGAAAGCGCAATATTATCTACATTATCCATCGAAATATTGGTGACGCTCACTTTTGCAGTGACTTCTGTGCCTTGTCTTAATTCAGAAACATCGATGCTGTTGCCGGCGCCATCTACAAATCTAGTTTTTACAGCAAGTTTGCTTTGGCTGATTAACTCTTTACCTAACGGAAGTTTTCCGCTTTGCGAAACTGTTACATACAAAATATTGTCTTTCTGGTTTTTTAAACTCAATTGGTTACTACCCATTTTTATCTTCAAATCTCGTTTAGCTAATGCCTTTGTGGTTTGAATGTTTTCGCTAATTCCATTGAGTTCATAGTTTACTTCAACAGACTTTCCGCCATTTTTATTGGCCATTTTTGCTAAAGCTAACAAGGCACAAGAAGTTTCTTGCGTGCTGTGCCAACGAGAAGAAGATAAATTTTTCGCTAATGAAATTGCCAGTTCTCTTTGTTGATTATCTTCTAAAACTACCATCGTTTCTAAGGCCATCGCTTTGTTTCTAAACGGCGATCCATAGGTGTAATAATTGTAATCATTACTTTCAAAATTAATATTGGCGGTCGCGGCAATTTCTTTTGCTACACGATCTTTTCCTGCTAGCGCATAAGCAGCAGCCAATCGCCATTTAGCATCATTACTCATTTCTCCAGATTCGAGTAAACGGTTCATCGCAGCTAATTCTGGTTGTCCTGCTAAAGCTAAGGTGTAAAGACGGTAAGCCTGAATTAAACTTGAATTGTAGCGAGTTCTCGAATTTCGCCATTGTCGGGCTTCATTTCTTTGGTAACGCATCCAATTGCTTAAAAAAGTAATCGGTAAGGCATAACCTTTTTTCTTAGCTTCTAACATAAAATGCCCGGCATAATTGGTTCCCCATTCGTTGGCATTGCCACTTTCCGGCCAGTAACTTAAACCGCCGCTTGTCGTTTGAAAATTGTTTAAGCGGTTAATGGCGTGTTTAATATTCTCTTCTATTTCTTGTTTTTTGTTGAAGGAAAGATCAAAAATATCTCCCATAAATAACTGCGGGAATGCTCCGGAAGTCGTTTGTTCTACACAACCGTGCGGATATCGAATTAAGTACTCGATTCGTTTGCTGAAATCCATCGGAGGAAGCGTTGAAAATTCTACGGAAGCAGCATTACTTCCTTCAACCCCAAAAGTAGTCAAGTCAATTTCTTGGCTTTGCTTATTTTCTAAAGTATAGGTTGTCGATTTTTGAGTAATCGGATTCGGATTCTCCACATCAATCTCGACCAATGTTTTCGCTTTTTCTCCGTTTCCGGAAGCGTAGATCTGAAAGGTTTGTGGTTGATCGGTCGCGTTCACTTCAAATTCAAAATTCACGATTTGTTCGCCTATTTCGTTAAAAGAAATATTTTTGGAAGTTTCTCCAACAGCTGTGAAAGCTTCATCGGCTTTTATTTCAACTTTTACATTTTTCACTTGCTTTTCCATCGCAAAAACTGTCACGGGTAAAGTTACTTTTTCTCCCGGAGAAAGTTTTCTTGGTAACGAAGCCAAGACCATTAAAGGTTTTCTTACCGGAGTTACTTTTTCAGCATTTCCGTAGGCAGAAGTTGAATGATTTCCGGCAACGACCATGGTTTTTACCGAACCGACATAATTCGGCATAAATAATTGGTGTGTTTTCGATTCACCGGCTTTTAAATGAAACGGACCTAAATACGTGACTACAGGTTTAAAACGATCGGCTTTTCTGTTTTTAGCTCCGGCCGCGGCATCGCCACCACCGATTTCATAAATATTCTCCACGCTACCGGAATAAGCTCCGATCACATCATCAAAAATATCGTAGGTTTTAACGCCCAAAGCTTCGCGAGCATAGAAAGCACCGTGAATATTTGGCGTGGAAAATCTTGTTAAATCGAGTAAACCTTCATCGACCACAGCAAGGGTGTACGTCATTTCTCGATCTTGAGTTTCAGAAATTTTTACGGTATAATTTTCTTCCGGTTTGAGCAATTTCGGCATTTCAATTTTAGGTTGAAGTTTTGTTTTTGGGTTTTCAACCATCAGCGGAATTACTCCGTATAACCGAATAGGTAAATCATTTTTAGTTTGGGCGTGTGGTTGCATCAAAGAAATATTCACGTAAACATTCGGCGCCATTTCTTTGGTAAGCGGAATTTTAACCTGCGTTTCTCCTTTTTGTGTGGCTACCCATTGTTTAGAAAGTACTTCGGTCCCGTTTTCAATACTAATAAAAGCGCTTCCTTTACTTCCGGAAGGGAAGGTGATCACAGCTTCTTCACCAACTTGATAGTTTTCTTTATCGGCAGAAAAAACAAGCATTTTAGAACTTTCTGCATTGGCTCCGGAAGGTCGTTTCCACCAATTTCTATAAAAATAAACGGTTTTACCGGTTGCGTGACCAGAGGCTTTATCGATCACTCGAATTAAATAACGACCACCATTTCGTTCAGGGATATTCAATGTAAATTGACCTCTACCATTAGAGCCTGTAGAAACGGTAAAATCTTTAACAGGTCGGTATGTATTGGTATTCTCATAACGAGAAAGGTTATCGCGACCGCGGCTCCACCACCAACGCCATTCAATCTCAAATACTTTTACTTCTAATTCGCGATTGCCAGAAACTTCACCTTGTGCGTCAACGCTTACTACATCGAAAACAGTATTTTCATCGGTATAATAAGAACCGTAACGATGAGGTTCTGGTGCGAGTAAACCAACAAAATAATCATAAGGCGCCAAGTTTTTAGAAAATACATCGATCGAGAAATCGCCGCCACCTTCAAAAACTTTAGTTAAAAAGGTTGCTTTCAGCATTCCCGGAGATTTTTCATTCAGCTCAATTTTTTTACTGAAATAAGCTTCGCCTTCAGAAGAAAGTTGTGTTTCTAACATGGGTTGCTCGATTTTCTCAAAACTACGAACAGGATCGATAAAATCGTAGTTCGGAAATTTGTCGAAAGCACTTGAAGTTGAAGTGAGTGTTACTTCCATTTCAGCTTTTAAATTTCTTGCCGGCGCGCCGTGTAACCAAGTAGAACTTAAATTTCCCGAAATAGGTTGAGTGGCATCGAGAATTTCATCGTCAAAATCGATCTTAATTTTTAATCGGTTTGGTTTTACGGTAGCTACTTTTAGGTTTTTAGAAAAGCTTGCGCCGCCTACGTGAACCGTCGCATTCCAATTTCCGGTAGGATCGGTATCTTGGGTATCAATAGGAAAGTAGTAAAAACCATTTTTAGCTTGTTGCGGATTCACATTTTCACTTAAGATCTCTTGTTTTACCAATTTTCCGCGAGCATCGGTCACTTCTAACTTGATCGGATGATTTTTAGGCAACGGGTTGGCTTGGTCATTCAAGGCGAAAGTTAAATGAATCGTATCTCCCGGCCGATGAACACCACGTTCAGTATATAAAAATCCTTTTAAGCCTTTTTCTAAAATTTTACCGGAAACATCGAACTTACTTAAAGAAAGTGCATTCCCGTCATCTAGTTTTGCATAGGCATAATTTTTTCCTTTGTGAGCAATGGCAAAAGCGGCACGTTTATCACTATCGATAATTGCAAAACCTTCTTCATCTGTGGTCATTGAAGCGATAAGTTGTTGCTGGTAATTATAAATTTCTACCGTAACACCGGGTTCTGCTGTTGCATTTAATAAGTTGGTCGTAGCAAAATGATAAGAACGATTATTACTTTCTTTAACGATAAAACCAAGATCAGAACCTAACACATTGGTGACGGCAAAACGATTTTCTCGATAATAAGAGGTGTGACAAGGGTTGTCGCGTTCTTGCCAGTTGTAAGGGGAGTTTCGCCAATCGTAAATTTCGTTGTCCCAATATTGCTCTTCACGTTCTTCTTCATCGCTAATGCTGGCGTTTTGGTAACGCTCATTTTGCTCTGTTTGGGTTTCTTCGGTTTCACTTCCGCAATCAAAAGTGCTATAAGCTTTTTTAAAACTTATTTCTACCTGATACATGGCTCCCGGATCGGCTTTAATGAAATCTGAAATATTAAGCGCGTGCGCCTTCCAAGAACTCAGTTCAAATTCGTTATTGGTTTTTAATGAAATTGTTTTTTTCGCAACGCGTCTTCCTACACGACGAAGGTTGTAAGAATTTTCTTCGTGCAATTCAGCATTTTGTAAAAACTGAAGCATATTATCTTCATAAATTTTAATCACACGCACATCGACTGCAGAAAGATTAACGCTTTCAAAATAAATTGGGGTTTGCTCAGAATTGGGTAAAATAACTCCTTGTGAAAGCAAACGTATGGCTGGTTTGAGTTGCTGAAAAGAAAGCGTCTCAGAAAAATCTTTTTTAAGGTGATAACCGTAGCTGTTTTTAATTCCTTTAAAAATATCAATTTTTATTGCGCCCGTAATTCGGTTAGAAGGGTAAACGTGCAGCACATTTCCGTCGACTTCAAAGCGGAGTTTATTTTGATTTTGAATATTTACTAAACCGTCAAAATTTTGATCTTCCTGCAATGGGTCTGAAAAATTGATCGAAACCGAACTTTGTTCACCACGAGATGAACGTAAATCGATCACGGTGAAATTGTTTTTCCCCGGGATTGGGAAAGTATTTTTACCTTCATTTTCTGCTTTGATAGGTTTACCGTCCCAAGAAATTTCTACTTGAGAATCATCAATTTTCCGCTGAATGCTATCGATGGTAAACGTGAAATAATTAGCATCGGCAGCTTCTTCCGGCCAAGTGATCTTTAGATTTTTCCCTTCTTGATCTGCTTCAATAATTTTTTTAGCATTTTTTAGCTGAATCACATCCGAAGCTTCTAAGGTTCCGGTCACATATTGCCATTCTTTATCATAAGACTGTAAATTGTCGAGGTTAATTTTGAAGTTGGGCTGAATGGTCTTAAAACTGAAGGTGAAACTCTCGAAGCCATCTTTTACGTCTTCGTATAATTCATCTAGATCTAGCCGAACCGAATATTCGGTATCGGGTTCTAAATAGTTTTCTGCTTTAAACAATAAGGTAGTACTGTTTTCTATAAGTAACTTTCCTTTGGTAGGAGGCGTAACTTTTATGTATTCTGAAGGGATTTCTTGCGTCATTTCAAACTGCTCCAGCGCTTGCGCCAAGTCTATACGAATAGGCTCTGCAATAGAAGACCTGCCTTGCGTATGAAAAGAAATATATTCTTTAAACCTAAACAGGTTGTCGGTATTTTCTGTGGTGGCATCTTTGTCTTTACAAGCGGAAATAAGGCATAAGCAGAGCAGGGCAAATGCTCGATAAATGTTTTTCATGAAGCAGAAGTTTGTATGTCTCTAAAGTTAGAGAATTGCTTAGAAAAAAACACGCTGATGATCAGCTAATTTTAGAAAAATTTTGGAATATAATTTTTAAGTCACTTGAAGTTGAAAAGCTTATTCTTTCGCATACATTTTAATGGTCATTTCATCATTTAAATAACTCGCTCTAAACATTCCGGGGGTGTTGAATTCCATCGCAATATTTCCAAGATGATCGATTGCGATGATGCCGCCATTACCGCCTAAATCGGGTTGTTTTTCGTAAATCACTTTTTTAACGGCTTCAGCTAAGCTTAAACCTTTATATTCCATCAATGCAGAAATATCGTAAGCCACAACGCCACGAATATAATATTCGCCCCAACCTGTTCCCGAAACGGCGCAGGTTTTGTTGTTGGCATAAGTTCCCGCGCCGATGATGGGAGAATCACCAATGCGTCCCCATTTTTTGTTGGCCATTCCGCCGGTAGAGGTTCCTGCAGCAAGATTTCCGTTTTTATCTAAAGCTACACAACCTACCGTTCCAAATTTAGTTCCGTTAATATCGGGATTATAAAATGCCGCTTGCTTATTTTCATTTTCTCTTTTTATACGCTCAATATTTTGAAGTTGTTTATCGGTAATAAAATATTCGGGATCGACGATCTCTAAATTTCTGGTTTTCGCAAAAGCTTCAGCACCTTCGCGAGCGAGCAACACGTGGTCTGAATTTTCCATTACTTCGTAGGCCAAATTTATGGGATTTTTTACGGTTGAAATTCCGGCAACTCCACCAGCATTAAGGGTTTTGCCATCCATAATCGAAGCATCCAATTCGGGCAACTCTTCGTTGGTAAGCACGGCGCCTTTCCCTGAGTTGAATAAAGGTGAATCTTCCATCACATTAATTGTGCGCTGTACGGCTTCGACAGCCGAACCTCCTTTTTTTAAAATTTCATTTCCGGTGGTGATGGCTTCTTGCAATTTATCGTGGTAAGCTTGCTCTAACGAATCTGATAAATTTCCTTTTTTAATATATCCTGCGCCACCGTGAATGACGATCCCAAACGGAGCTTTTTGCTTTGCGATTGTATCTGCGGAAGTATTTCTGGTTGTATTAGTATCGTTGCTTTTTATAGGAGTTTCACAACTTAAAGTAAGTACCAAAAAACTTAAAAGGAAGAAGTATTTTTTCATGAGAACTAGAATTTTTAACTAAGATATAAATTTTGAAGTTTTTCTTGCGTGAGGGATGGAGGCTTTGTTGGAGCTCTTTTGAGATTCCTGCCTGCGCAGGAATTGAAAAAAGCGACTGCCGAGAGCCCGACCCAAAGGGTCACGCCCAAAAAAGAATTAGAATGCTGAAGAGATAGCTTTAAAATATGTAACTTTAAGTGTTTAAAAAATTAAAATTATGGCTATCCAGAAACCATTTAATCTTCACCAATGGGTTGAAGAAAATAGAGATACGTTAAAGCCGCCTGTAGGCAATAAAAATTTGTACAAAGATGCCGGTGATTATATTGTGATGATCGTTGCCGGACCCAATGCCAGAAAGGATTATCATTACAATGAAACGGAAGAATTGTTTTATCAGTTAGAAGGTAATATTGAAGTGCACATTCAGGAAGATGGGGAGAAGAAAACGATGAAATTAGGTCCGGGAGATATGTATTTGCATCCGGCAAGCGTCCCACATTCTCCGGCAAGACAAGAAGGATCGATCGGTTTGGTGGTCGAGCGCAAACGTGCGCATCTTGAAGGTAATGATGGTTTGCTATGGTTTTGCGACAATTGCAACCATAAATTGTATGAAGTTTACTTCCCGTTACACGACATTGAAAAAGACTTTTTAAAGCATTTTAAACACTTTTATGCAAGCGAAGACTTGCGAACTTGTGATCATTGCGGAGAAGTAATGCCGGTAGATGAACGTTTTGTTGCTGAAGAGGAATAAAATCTTTATTTTGAAAACATCTTCAAAGATTAATTACACTTAGTTTTAGTTAATAAATTCTAATATGGATTTGCGACAAATTTTGTTATTTTCGTAAAAACTGAAACTATAAATTTATAAAACTGCAAAATTAATGAGTCAAATCGCAAAAGATTTTGGAATTGATAAAGCCTTAGAAGAATTAGGGCTTCAAGATATAAACAACGGAACTTCGACCGGGAAAGATTTCTTTTCTAACGGAGAAATTATCGAATCCTATTCTCCCGTTGATGGAGCTTTGATAGGAAAAGTAAAAGCCACCACGCCTGAAGATTACGAAAAAGTGATCACTACGGCAGAAAAAGGCTTTAAGGAATGGCGAACAATGCCGGCTCCGCAACGAGGTGAAATTGTTAGAAAATTTAATGACGAATTACGCCGACTTAAAGAACCACTGGGAAAACTGGTTTCTTACGAAATGGGAAAATCATATCAGGAAGGTTTAGGTGAGGTACAGGAGATGATCGATATCTGTGATTTTGCGGTAGGATTATCAAGACAATTACACGGTTTAACGATGCATTCTGAACGTCCCGGACACAGAATGTACGAGCAATACCATCCGCTTGGCGTGGTTGGAATTATTTCAGCCTTTAACTTTCCGGTCGCAGTTTGGTCTTGGAATACGGCTTTAGCCTGGGTTTGTGGTGATGCTTGTATCTGGAAAGGTTCAGAGAAAACTCCGCTTACCTCGGTAGCTTGCCAGAATATCGCTGCTCGTGTTTTTTCTGAAAACGGAGTGCCAGAAGGTATTTCCTGCTTGATCACCGGCGATTATAAAGTAGGTGAGTTGATGACCAAAGACGAGCGAATTCCGCTAATATCTGCAACGGGTTCTACCCGAATGGGAAAAACCGTAGCGAAAGAAGTGGCCGGGCGTTTAGGGAAATCTCTTTTAGAATTGGGCGGAAATAATGCGATTATCGTTACTCCAGATGCGAATATTAAAAATACGGTAATCGGTGCGGTTTTTGGCGCTGTAGGAACTTGCGGGCAACGTTGTACGTCTACACGAAGATTAATTGTTCACGAAGAGGTGTATGATAAAGTGAAAAATGCGATCGTAGATGCTTACCAGCAAATTAAGATAGGGAATCCGTTAGATGAGAATAATCACGTTGGGCCGCTAATCGATAAAGATGCGGTTAAAAATTATCAGGCTGCTTTAGAAAAAGTGGTAGAAGAAGGTGGAAAAGTATTAGTTGAAGGTGGCGTTTTAGAAGGTGAAGGTTACGAAAGCGGTTGCTATGTAAAACCCGCGATTGCTGAAGCTGAAAATCATTTTGAGATCGTCCAGCACGAAACTTTTGCACCCGTACTTTATATTATGAAGTATAAAGGTGATGTTGGGAATGCGCTTGAGTTACAGAACGGTGTTCGCCAGGGACTTTCTTCAGCGATTATGACCAATAATTTACGAGAAGCCGAACGTTTCTTATCGGTAGAAGGTTCAGATTGTGGAATTGCCAATGTAAATATTGGAACTTCCGGAGCTGAAATTGGTGGTGCTTTTGGTGGCGAGAAAGAAACCGGTGGCGGTCGTGAATCTGGTTCTGATGCCTGGAAAGTATATATGCGCAGACAAACCAATACGATCAATTACACGACAGAATTACCATTAGCACAGGGAATCAAATTCGATTTATAAACTTTAAAATTAGTGCTGAAGTTATAGAAGGTCAACCTCGTAGTTTTTCTAAAATTACGAGGTTTTTTATGTTTCCATCTAAGATTGTAACATTCAAAAATTGCTCTCGTACTTATGATACAAACAAAACAACAGTATATGAATAAACTTTACATCTCTTTAAGTCTAATATTTGTTACTTGTACTTGTTTAGCTCAAACCAATCCGGAGTTACAAAGAATGGCTGATGCTGATCAATCAGAAAGAATGTCGGGAAATATTAATTGGGCAGAACTCAATAAAAATGATGGTATTCGTCTTACGAAAGCCACAAAGCTTTTTAATAATGGGGCATTAAAAACGGCCAAAGATTATTATAATGCCGGGATTATTTTTCAGCACGGTAACGATACTATCGCCTCGAAAATGGCAGTAGAAAGTTTTAAAAAAGCTATTGAAATGGATTCTACTCTTAACCGATGGTGGTATGCTGCAGCGGTAGATCGTGATTTGATGAGACGAGACGAACCGCAAATTTATGGTACGCAATATATTGGGGATGATTCTGGAAAACAAAAACAGTATAAGATGGATACTACCCAAGTCTCCGATCAAGAAAGAATTTATTACCGTGTACCCACTTTAACTCAACAAAAAGAGAATGAAAGAATAATAAACTTGAAAAAAGTTTTTTTCTACTATACAGGAACAAACTCGATTGACAAAACAATTGATTTAGTTAAAACTGAATTTAAAAAAGGAAAAGAAAGCGAATATTATATTGCAGAGAGCGATTTAAATAATTTTGGATATCATTTAATGTCGCAAAATAGATTAGAGGATTCTTTAAAAGTTTTGAAACTGAATACGGAATTATATCCTAAAGCAGCAAACACGTGGGATAGTTATGGGGAGATTTTACTGAAGTTGGGCAAAGAAAAGGAAGCTGTAAATGCTTACAAAAAATCTCTAAAGCTTGATCCTAATAACGAAAATGCAAGAAATATAATTGAAGAACATAAGTAGCCAAAAAACTACTTGGTTTTCTTTACGTATTGCGTAAGGATCACAATCTGCTGTCCTTCCACACGACCTTCAATTTGTTCAGCATTATCCCAAACCAGTGAAATACGATGAACGGCAGTACCACGTTTTGCCGTAAAATTTGCGCCTTTTACACCCAGATCTTTGATAAGTACAACCGAGTCGCCATCTGCCAGGATGTTTCCGTTGCTGTCTTTATGAATAATTTTTTCAGCTTCATCTTCGGTTTCTTCTGTAGATTTTGCCCAGGCTAAAGCTTCGTCATCCAGATACATCATATCTAATAAATCCTGCGGCCAGCCTTCGCTGCGTAAGCGATTCAGCATTCGCCAGGCAACGATTTGCACCGGTAAATGTTCGCTCCACATACTTTCGTTTAAACAGCGCCAGTGATTAGGATCTACTTTTTCTGGATCTTCGATTTGGTCAACACAATTCTTACAAGCATAGATCGAATCGTCTAAAGTACCTTCAGAAGTTGGCGGTACCTGATAGATCTGTAAGTCGTGTTCGTAACCACATAATTCACATTTGTTACCACTACGGTCTGTTAATCGTTTTTCAAGTACGCTCATTTTCTAAAAATTTCAGCAAAAATAATTCTTTACTTGAGAAACAGAAGCAAATTCAGTGATTAAAAACGATAACCTACATTAAAACCCGCATTAAATTCGATTGCAGAAAAACGTTCTTTTACTTCTTCGCTAAAATTACGTGCAATATTTACAAATGGTCCTAGCACAAATTTGTTACCGAAGTTCCATTTATAACCGGCTCCGAGACCAACCATAAATGTATTCATATCGGTTTCGATAGTAACGGTTTGCCCTTCGATTGTTCGGTCTTGAGTGAAATCACCAAAGCGGTATTTTACAAAAGGATTAGCGTAAATTCCAGCACCTGCTTTCTCTTGGTCAAAATAGTAGTTGTAACCGAGTTTGATGCTATTGGTGTTGAAATCTCTAGAGCCGCTTTCACTATGGTAATTAATGCGGTCGTTAATAAGTCCTTTTACTTCTACCGATTGGTTAAAACCGATAAAACGTTCGTAACCAAATTCTACGGAAGCTATCGCAATCGTGTTGGCGATATTTAGTTTTACTTCGTTTTTAGGATATTCTTCAGTTTGAGCTTTTGCAAATGTTGTAGCTAAAATAAGGCTGAATAATAGGTATACTTTTTTCATGATAATTTAATTTCTTCCAGATTCGTTAGGGTAAAGTTCGTTAACGGGATCACTTTGTATAATTTCTTTGGTGTCGACATTCAACATCGTTAGCGGACCTTTAAAAGCGGCGCCGGTATCTACATTCCAAATATTGGCGGCGTTTACCGGTTTGGTTTTGTTAATTCTGGTAACCGGAGTGTGACCGATAAAAATTTCATTAAATAATTTTAAACGCTTCGGGTAAAAAAGATCGTCAGGTTTTAGGTTTTTGTCTAAAGAAAGCGCCATTTCCCAAAGGGTTCGATCCCAATAAACCATATAAGATTCATATTCATTTTGAGGTCCGTGAATATTGGCAAAACCTGCGTGCACAAAAAGATTGTTGTTTTGGTCGATGTAATAATTTTCAAGATTACTGAAGAAGTTTTTATGTTCTTCGATGTCAGTTTTACTTAATCGAGAATACGCATCTTTACTTGATTGGCCGCCGTGCTTAAGCCAATTTTCATTTTGTTCGTCGGTTTTTAACCAATGATGAACCAAATCGTCGTGGTTCCCGCGCATAAAAATGCAATTGTGCGTCTTAGAAATTTCAATTAAAAATGAAATGACGTTGGCAGAATCACTCCATCCATCCACATAATCGCCCAAGAAAATGAGTTGATCTTGCGGGGTGATTTTTGCTCGTTCTAATACTTGTTGCAGCGCTTTGAGTCCGCCGTGAATATCTCCTATTGCAAATCTTTTCATTGGAGTAAAATTACAACATACAAATTAAGTTTGCTTGTAAGGTATTCAGATTAACATAGATTTAAATACTTAATTATATCTCACTTTCCGTAAGATGCGTAAGTTATCTTTTAAACGTTGATAGGTTTGCGGATATTTTTTTAAATATACTTTAGCGCCTTCAAGTTTGTCGTGAGCTTTTTCAATACCGTTAAGGTAACATAAAAGTAAGGTGTCTGGTAAACGCTTGATGTCTTTTTCTTCGGAAGGTTTTAAGGTAAGATTTTTTGAAAGTTTATTTATTAAAGCTGAGTTGCTATTGTAAATATGGTATAAAGTTTTCTTCGGAAACTGTGGCGCTTCAAATAAAATCTTACTTTCAATCTCGTAACTCATATTATTTTTGAAGCGTATTTTAACTTCTTCTAGCGGATAATAATGGTAGTTTTCATACAAACCGAGATACACATATTCAATAATTTTAAATTCATCGGGAGCAAAAAAGATACTTATTTCATCTAGATCTGAATAAAACAATTTTACCTGTTCGTTGATCAATTCAATATTAACACGACTGTAATATTTTTGATCTTTGACTACTTTTTCTTTGCCGGCCCAACAGACCACAAAATACTCTTGAAATACTTTGTAGGTAGGATGGTAATCTCTGTTTTTCTGCATAAAATCGAAAACACCATCAAGCGTATACTCAATGGTGTTTTGTGAATGACTTTCAATGGAAGCTACGATTTTAGAATTTCTATCGGTTAGATCGATGCCGAAATCTTTAGGCATGCTAATACTGCCGTCTCTAAAAAATACCGCGCCGCCGTAGTATTTCCAGATGTTTTTCCGAAGACTGCAAACGCGTCCGTGATTTGCTCTTATAATTACTAAACCTACTACTTGATCGTTCGGTAAATGCGGAAAAAGAATGTTTTCGTAAGTAATATTAGGCGGATTTTTAAGATAAGCATTCACTAAATTCTGAATTTTACTATCATCAAAAAAATCGACACCAACAATACTATTGTCACGATCTTCAACACCCACCACAATGTAGCTATTGTTAAACGGATTACTGTTGGCAAGTGCACAAACGTGTTTTAGAAACTTGGCTTTTCCTTCTTTTTCGCCAAGATTTAGCCTGCGCTTTTTGTCATAAAAACTATTCTCATCATTGTGAGCTAAAAGATTTTTAATGAGCAAGCGCTTGTTAATCATATCATTTTTTATCTACGATGGTTGAAGAAGCTTGCGCAGTACACATCACGATGAGGTCGGCAATATTTACGTGGTAAGGTCTGGTCACCACAAATTTGATAATGTCTGCAATATCTTCCGGTTTTAGCGGTTCAAAACCTTGATAAACTTTTGCAGCTTTTTCAGAGTCGCCTTTAAAACGCACTTCGCTAAATTCGGTTTCTACCAATCCCGGATTAATGCCGCCAACTTTCACGCCGGTTCCATTAAGGTCTATTCGCATTCCTTGTGTAATCGCATCGACGGCGTGTTTGCTGGCGCAATACACGTTACCTTTAGGGTAAACTTCCTTGCCGGCGGTAGAGCCAATGTTAATTATATGTCCGTTTCCGCGCTCGATCATCTGTGGTATAATTTGCTTGCTCACGTACAATAAGCCTTTTACATTAATATCGAGCATCGCGTCCCAATCTTCCGTACTTCCTTCTTGTATGGGGTCTAAACCGTGAGCGTTACCTGCATTATTGATCAAAATATCGATTTGCTGAAATGCTTCCGGAAGCGATTCTAAAGCTGTTTTTACTTCATCTTTATGGCGAACATCAAAACTTAAGGTATGAACTTTTGTAATTTTAGAAAGTTCTGTTTTTAAATCGTCTAAACGTTGTTGTCTTCTTCCACAGAGAATTAGATTGAAATTTTCTTTAGCAAGTTCCATAGCCGTAGCTTTTCCTATTCCGCTGGTAGCTCCGGTAATCAAGGCAGTTTTATTCATTACAATATACTTTTTGCTTAAAAGTAATTCAATTTAGAAATTATAAAAAGCGAATCACTTATTTATCTGAAATTCTTTAAGTAATTGTTAACCTAGTCGTTAAAGAGCGTTAATTTTCGTTGATAAAGACCGATCACCTTTTAAAATAGCTGAAAATTTAAAAAGATGAAAAAAATGAATTTAAAGTCGGTTTTAGCCTTATTTATGGGGATTGCATTGTTCGCTTCTTGTAGTGATGACGATAATAACAGCGATAATTCTGCAGAAGGAACATCTAGAATGTCGGTAAAGTTAGTCGATGCTCCGGGAGATTATGATGCGGTAAATATAGATGTGCAAGATGTTGTAATTAAATATGAAGGTGATGAAGCAGAATATTCTGTAGGTGAAGTAGATGCCGGAATTTACGATCTATTAGAATTAACCGGTGGGCAAAGTGCAGATTTAGCTATTAATGAAGAAATTCCTGCGGGAGAAGTTTCTCAAATTCGATTAATTTTAGGAACCGAGAATACGGTGGTAGTTGATGGAGAAACAATCGATTTACAAACCCCAAGCGCACAACAATCTGGGTTAAAAATCAATTTAAATGAAACTTTAGAAGATGGTATTCTTTATGAATATGTATTAGATTTTGATGTAGAAGAGTCTATCGTTGAGCAAGGTAACGGCGGTTATTTATTAAAACCAGTAATTAGAGCAAGTAAATTAGCAGTCACCGGAATTATTACCGGTTCTGTAGCGCCGATCACGATGCAAACTTTAGTAACCGCTACAAGTGCAGACGGTAATGTTGTCGTTTCAGCATATACCGATGCAAATGGTAATTATACTTTGTACGGTTTACCTGAAGGTTCGTATACTTTAACTTTTACTCCGGAAATAGGTCTTGATTTAGATATTCAAATTCTTGAAAATATTGAAGTAGATGTTGAACAGACCACCACTGTTGAAGTGGTAACTTTTCAGTAACACACAATAAAGCTATAAAAGCTTAGTTATAAAGAGTGAGAAAATTGTTTTTCTCGCTCTTTTTTTATTTTCTTCATCACCGAAATTGCTGCAACTTTGGCTTTTTCAGCAACACAGAACAACGATAA
>DTTX01000038.1:0-4303 GCA_012964435.1 Mesonia sp.
TAGTTTATAAAGGTAATTTAAGAACCGAATGCGAGCATTTAAAAATTTAATTATTCCCACTCAATCGTAGCGGGTGGTTTTGAGCTAATATCGTATACTACTCTATTAACGCCTTTTACTCGATTTATTATGGTATTTGATGTTTTCTGTAAGAAATCGTATGGTAAATTTACCCAATCTGCGGTCATCCCATCGGTAGATTCTACTGCGCGAAGTGCCACTACTTTTTCGTACGTACGCTCATCACCCATTACTCCTACAGAGCTTACCGGTAATAATATTGCGCCGGCTTGCCAAACTTTATCATAAAGTTCCCAGTCTTTTAAACCTTGAATAAATACGTGATCTACTTCTTGTAAGATTCTTACCTTTTCTGCTGTGATATCACCTAAAATTCTAATCGCAAGACCCGGCCCCGGGAAAGGATGTCTTCCTAATAACTCAGGATCGATTCCCATTTCTGCTCCTACGCGACGTACCTCATCTTTAAATAACATACGTAGAGGTTCTACCACTTTCAACTTCATAAAATCTGGTAAACCACCTACGTTATGGTGAGATTTAATCGTTGCTGAAGGACCGTTTACCGAAATAGATTCAATCACATCAGGATAAATGGTTCCTTGTGCTAAAAACTTCACATCGGTAAGCAAATGAGCTTCATCATCAAATACTTCAATGAACACGCGACCAATGGTTTTTCTTTTTTCTTCCGGGTCGCTTATTCCTGCAAGGGCATCCAAGAAACGTGCCGAAGAGTCAACACCTTTCACATTTAGCCCCATATCTTTATATTGATCTAAAACGCTATCAAATTCATTTTTACGTAGAAGACCATTGTTTACGAATATACAATAAAGATTATCGCCAATCGCTTTATTTAACAAAACTGCCGCAACCGTACTATCTACACCACCACTTAAACCAAGGACAACTTTATCGTCACCAATTTGCTTTTTAAGATCTTCTACCGTCATATCTACAAAAGCCTCCGGCGTCCATTCTTGCTCAACTCCACAAATCTTCACTAAAAAGTTTTCTAGTAATTGTTTACCGTCGGTAGAATGATAAACTTCCGGGTGAAATTGAATCGCAAAAGTTTCTTCCCCATCAATACGATAAGCGGCGTTAAGCACATCGTGCGTACTTGCTAATCGTACTCCATTCTCTGGTAATTCTTTAATGGTATCGCTATGCGACATCCAAACCTGAGAATTTTCAGTAATTTCATCAAAAAGTAATTCTTGATCTTTAATTACAGAAAGATTGGCACGACCATATTCACGCGTTTCTGAAGGTTCTACTTTACCGCCGTGAAAATGCGCTAAATATTGAGCACCATAGCAAACTGCCAAAATAGGCACTTTACCTCTAATATTCGATAAGTCTGGATGCGGTGCATCTTCTGCTCGCACAGAAAAAGGACTTCCCGAAAGTATTACGGCTTTAAACTCTTCTAAATTTTCCGGTAATTTGTTAAACGGATGGATTTCACAGTAGATATTTAATTCTCTAACTCTACGCGCGATAAGCTGCGTGTACTGTGAACCGAAATCTAATATAAGTACGTTATTTTGCATAGGCAAAAGTAAGAATTTGAGGTAAAATTCAAATTGATTCTAAGATTAATTTTTGAAGAAATTTTAACATTTAGAATTATTTCATCGAAGCTAAAATATCTTCGATATCTTCTTCTGTGGTATCGGGATTAATAAAGCAAAAACGAGAAATGGTTTCTACTCCTCCGTTTTTAGACCATTTTGTTGGTGTAACCAACGCAAAACCAGATTGATGATTTTTATAGGTCCAATCGCGGTAATCTTCAGCATCCCAACCAATTCTTTTGAATAACACACACGATAAACTTGGTTCTCTCACCAACTCTAAATGTGGTGCTTTTTGTATTTGTTTCGCAGCATTTAATGCTAAAGAAAGTCCGCGTTCGATGGCTTCAGTATATTTTTCTGTTCCGTGCATTGCCAATGAAAACCAAAGTGGTAAACCTCTTAATCTTCTAGTAAGCTGAATTTGGTAATCTGCCGGATTAAAACCTTGCGCACCTTTATCTTTAAAAATATCGAGGTAGGCACCTTTTTGCGAATGTGCATTTCTGGCTAACTCCATATTTTTATAAATCACAGCTCCACAATCGTAAGGAGAAAACATCCATTTATGCGGATCGATAGTGATACTATCTGCTCTTTCGATACCATTAAATAAATGACGAACCGATGGCGCTGCTAGCGCTCCACCACCATAAGCCGCATCGACGTGAAACCAAAGATCTTCTTTTTCACAAACGTTAGCAACGCTTTCTAAATGGTCGATAATTCCTGCATTTGTGGTTCCGCCGGTAGCTACTACGGCAAAAAGACGTTTGCGGTCTATTTCACTTAAACCGGCTATTTTTTGCTGCAACCACTTTCCTGTTAGACGATCGTCTTCATCATCATCTACCAAAATAATATCAGCATCGATCACTTTTGCCATCGATTTCACAGAAGAATGTGCGCCGTTAGAAGTAATCAATAAGGCTTTATAAGCTTTGTTTTCTTCATTTTTATCTCGCCAAGCTTCTCTCGCTGCGATCATGGCAGAAAGGTTAGCCGAAGTACCTCCACTGGTAAAAACCCCAAAAGCGCCTTTAGGAAGTCCTGTTAATTCTACCAACCATTTCATGGCTTGATTTTCACAGAAAATTCCGCCGCCACCGGTCATCCAATATGCTCCGTGAATACTCGCTGCAGAGGTTACCAAATCGAATAAAATTGCCGCTCTTGTTGGCGCTGCCGGTACGAATGCCAAATGTCTGGGATGATCTACCGGAACGGTTGCTTTTACCAATACATCTTTAAAAAGATTGAATGCTTTTTCGCCACCAATTCCTTCTTTCGTTACTGTTTCTCCCACCAAATCCATTAGATCTTGCTCTTGTTTTGGCGAACCCATTTCTGGCGAAGTATTTGAAATTCTGTTAATGGCGTATTTCATGATATCTAAAGTCATTTCGACCGTATCGATATCAATGGAGTGCATGCTTTTCATTTTATTTCGTTTAATAAAGATGAGACCTCTCGACTCCGCTCGAGGTGACATTTTAATTTTATAAATAGATGATTGAAAATTCTTGTTGAAGTGGTTTCAGCTCTTGTTTTAATTGCTGAATAAGTTCTTTTCCGTAAATTTCGTAAAACTCACTAAAATTTCGGTTACGTTCTTGTAAACTTTGCTTCGGGAATAATTGATCCTGCAGATTAGTTAAACGTTGTAACTCATCTTTTAGCTTACGTTTTTGTGCTTTTAACAGACGTTTTTCTAAGTGCTGAAGTCCGTTAATTTGCTTTTGCTCTTGCGCTGCGACTGCTCCCACAAAAGATTTATCAGTTTTTTCTGCTAATTGATATAAATCTTTAAACTGCTGCTCTAAGTGTTTTTTTTGCGGACTAAAATCGATATCGATCTCTGAAATTTCTTGCGTTCGTTTAGTTCTTAAATCTGATTGTTTTAAGAATAAATCTTCTACATCGACATCAAGATTTTCAATTTTCTTTTTTTGTTTTGCTGAAACTAATAAGGCTGAATTACGTAGTAATAATACAGGAAATGGTATTTGCTGACTTTCAAAATAATCTTTCAACTCAAACCAATAAGCCATTTCTCCGCCACCACCGATGTAGCATAAATTCGGAAGAATAACTTCTTGATACAACGGACGCATAATAACATTAGGAGAAAAACGTTCCGGGTGATTTTCTAATTCTTCGAGAATTTCAGCTTTTGTAAAACGTACATCTGTCTCGTGAACAATATAAAAATCTTCTTCTTTAATGATGCGTTCACGAATCTCTTCAGCTAAATAAAACAAATTAATTTCTCTTGGGTTTACCTGAACTTTATAACCTTCTGCTGCTAATTGTTCTGCTGAAGACGCTACTTTTTCTGAAGAAGTTTGTCGTAATAACTCTTCTTTCACAAAAGGTTTAAATAAGGTTTTTAATTCTTGATCGTCACCATCAACAATTACTAAACCATATTCAGCAAAAAGTTGATTGGCAATATATCTGGTAGCTTCAGTTAAAGTGTTATGTTTAACGTAAGCTTTCTCAAAAAGCTGTACTAATTCTTCCGCAGCATCAGAATCGTTTAAATGTGGTTGAAACTCTTTTAAAACTTTAGCTAAACCATTGGTATTAAATTTTCCTACCGCTCCGGTTTGATCGCTTGACCATTGTACTTTTTGATCTTTAAAGCTGAAAAATTCTATCTTAAAACCGGAGAGTTCGCTAATATTAAAATTAACGAA
>DTTX01000038.1:4313-7628 GCA_012964435.1 Mesonia sp.
CACCTTTCTTGGGAGTTGAATCAGCAAAAAATAGGAAAGACCTTTAAATGTGTGATCTTCTGAAGCCATCCAATACACAGGAACAAAATGATGATCGGGATTATTGGCTTTTAATTCTTCAGCTAAATTTATGGCTGAAATAATTTTATAAAGAAAATATAGCGGACCGGTAAATAAATTTAATTGATGCCCGGTCGTTACAGCAAACGTATTCTGTTCACCTAAAGCAGTAATATTCTCTTGTGTTGATGCTGAAGCTTCAACGTGTTGATATTGTTGCTGAAGTGCCTGAACCAAAACCTTTCGTTGTTCTGTAGAAAAGGAACTTTTTTTCTGTTCGATCTGTGTTTTAAAATTCTCTAGCTTAGGAAACTGACCGTAGAATTTGCGTAGATTTGCTTTCTCTTCAAGATAATCTAGCATTAATTCTGAAAAATAATTCGTGTTTCGGTAAGCGATACAGTCGGCCATAAATTAAGTCTCTTAAAAAACCGCAAAGATACGTTAAGTGCTTGGTTTTTCTACTAAATTTTAGTTAAAGACTTATTGCCGGTTTTTCAACCTTAAGCAGTTACCGGTTCACCATAAAGATCGAAATCTGCCGCTTCGTTAATTTTAATATTAGCGAACTCTCCGGTTTTAAGATAGAATTTTTCAGCATCGATCAAGACTTCATTATCTACATCTGGAGAATCATATTCTGTTCTTCCTACAAAATAATTTCCTTCTTTACGATCGATCACACATTTAAAGGTCTTTCCTATTTTTTGCTGATTCAACTCCCAAGAAATTTGCGATTGAATTTCCATAATCTCGTTAGCACGTTCTTGTTTTACTTCTTCCGGCACATCGTCGTCAAGATTATAGGCGTGCGTATTTTCTTCGTGAGAATAGGTAAAACAACCCAAACGTTCGAAACGCATTTCTTTAACCCATTCTTTTAATTCTTGAAAATGAGCTTCGGTTTCTCCTGGATAACCTACAATTAAGGTTGTTCTAATTGCCATTTCCGGAACGATTTCTCTAAACTTATAAATAAGATCGGTCGTCTTTTTATGAGTTGTGCCACGACGCATCGATTTCAATAAATCGTCTGAAATATGTTGCAACGGAATATCTAAGTAATTACAAACCTTTGGTTCGTTTTTAATCACTTCTAAAACATCTAACGGAAATCCTGTAGGGAATGCATAATGAAGACGAATCCATTCGATACCTTCTACTTTCACTAATTCTTTTAGCAAATCTGCTAAAGCACGTTTTTTATAAAGATCGAGACCGTAGTAAGTTAAATCTTGCGCGATTAGAATAAGTTCTTTAACACCTTCTTTCGCTAAATTTTCAGCTTCCTTTTTCAGGTTTTCTATTGGTGTAGATTTATGACCACCACGCATTAATGGGATCGCACAAAAAGAACACGGGCGATCGCAACCTTCAGCAATTTTTAAAAAAGCATAATTTTTTGGAGTTGTCGTTAAACGTTCACCAATTAGTTCATGCTTATAATCGGCACCTAGTGCTTTTAATAAAGAAGGAAGTTCTGTTGTTCCAAAATATTGATCTACATCTGGGATCTCTGTCTGTAAATCTGGTTTGTAGCGCTCAGATAAACATCCGGTCACAAAAACTTTATCAACCAATCCTTCTTGCTTTCGCTGAACAAAATCTAAGATGGTATTTACCGATTGCTCTTTAGCGTTATCGATAAAACCACAAGTGTTAATCACCACTACATTCCCTTCTTGCTCATGAACAACTTCTTTGTTGTTTGCTTTAAGTTGCCCCATCAAAACTTCAGAATCATAAATATTCTTACTACAACCTAAAGTAACTACATTGATCTTGTTCTTCTTTAACGACTTTGTTCTCATATCTCCATTTAAAAATGTGCGCAAAGATAAGAAGCTTAATCGAATTAAAAACTACAATATTAGGACAAGTTAATCATTAAAAACATTTTGATTTACACAAAAGAGTTATATTAAAACAATAGATACATTATTAATAACTCAACATTTAACATAAAATAACCCAAACTTTACAATCTATATACTTAAAGGATTTAGAGGTAATTTTTAAATTGTAAGTATTAGATATTCTTAAAATTTTCATAAGAACCTAAGAGTCAGAAATTTTAAGTTGAAAAAACAATAATACTTGTTTCTAAAACGAAGTAGTATTACCTAGCATTTATTAATTTTTACACTTAATCGAATAATAATTTATGTTATCGAATTTATTTGACGTTAACTTTTATTTTACACAATTTTACACTCACAAAACAAAACCAACAAAATCTTAATTGATATTATTTCAGTTAATTAACAAAAACTCAATTATGGGAATTTTAGACTTTTTAATAGAGATTTACTACGAAATAGGAACTTACGCTCCCATCATTCAAGTTGTTATTGCAAGTATACTTTTCAGTATTTTATTGACTATTGGTATGTTTATTTATTTATCGATAATGAGATATAAACATCAGAAAAGTCAAAATGAAAAGAATCAAATTAGACCTAGAATTTCTGAATTATTCAATAACATTTTGTTTGGGGATAGAATTTATACTGAAGACGAAATTTATAATGAATATTCTGCTATCGCCGGAAAATTAAATGCTCAAAAAATAAAATTAGCGATCGACATTTTATTAGAAGTGAAATTTAAATCTAAAGAAAAATCTAATCGTTACCAATCTATCGTTGATGCATTGAATTTTGAAAATTATCTAGAGAAAAAATTAAATTTCTCTAGAGGTGCTACTAAAATGAAAACTTTACAAAAACTTCAGCAATTAGATTTAAAGAGTCTTGATGCTAAAGTTTTGCCTTATACATACAGTAAGAATAAAGAATTAAGAAGAGAAGCTAGATTTTCTCACTTACATTTAAGTGATAACGATCCTTATAGATTTTTAGATGAAATTACCGGTGAATTAACTTATTGGGATGAGATCAACTTACTTAAGTTTTTAAAAATTCATAATGAAAAGAATCAATTAAGTAATTTAGGAAAATGGATCAATTATTCTGATAATGTTTCACTAACTATTTTCTTAATGAAAGCTGCAGGTCTTTTTGAACAAGAAGATACAAAAGAGATTCTTTATAAAAAATTGACTAGCGAAAACTTTAAAGTTAGAGCTCAAGCATACGAAAGTTTAGGAAAATTACACGCGACCGATTATGAAGAAGTCTTTATGGAAAGATTTTTTACTGAAAGAGAAGAATGCCAAATCGCTATTATTAAGAGTGTTGGCACTTTAAATACAGGAAATGCAGTTAATTTTCTAAAAAAGGCTTACAAAGAAGC
>DTTX01000038.1:7638-13570 GCA_012964435.1 Mesonia sp.
AATATTTTGGAACAACAGAACTTCCTTCTTTATTAAAAGGCTTACAAAGAAGCAAAAACAGTATCTTTGAAAAAAGAAATAGCAAAGGTTTCTTTTACGTATAAGTCTAACTATAATTTGTTTGAAGATCTAAAATCTTCGCAGAATGGGTTTGACAAGACAATATTTAGTCACGTTGAAACTCAGCTCATCAAGTTTAAATAATGTTTGGAGAAAGTTTTTTCGAATATTTTATATTTTTTTACAGTACCTTATTAATTGCCAGCTATCTTATGCTGGCAATATTTTCTATGATAACCATCATAAGGTATAAAAATTATAATTCGAATTTAGATGATGAAACGCTGTATAACTCAGATATTGCTCCAGGAATTTCTGTAGTTGCCCCGGCGTTTAACGAGGAGAAAACAATTATTACAAATGTTCACTCCTTATTAACTTTAGAATACCCACTTTTTGAGGTAGTTATCGTTAACGATGGTAGTAAAGATAAGACCTTAGAAAAACTTATTACAGAGTTTGAGTTGGTCGAAGTCCCCTATGCTTACATTGAAAAAGTAAAGACCAAACCGGTTAAAAAGATTTACAAATCTACCAATGCGCTATTTGATAAGCTTACCGTTGTCGATAAAGAAAATGGGGGTACTAAAGCAGATGCAAGTAATGCCGGTATAAACGCATCGGTCTTTCCTTATTTTTTATGTACAGACGTAGATTGCATTTTAGCAAGAAATACCTTGCTAAAAATGATAAAACCAATTTTAGTAAATAAAAGAAAGGTAATTGCAGTTGGGGCTACTCTACGAATGGTAAATAGTTGTGAAGTTAGCGCCGGAGCCATTACTAGGGTAAAACCGCCGAAAGCGTTGATTCCACGTTTTCAGGAATTAGAATATATTCGAGCGTATTTACTAAGTAAAATGGGATGGTCCTTTCTAAATTGCGTCCCTAATGTTTCTGGGGGTTTAGGCCTATTTGATAAGGAAGTTGCTATACGTTCCGGAGGGTACGATGGAAAATCTCACGCCGAAGATATGGATCTTGTGACGAGAATGGCCAGTTATATGATCAATAACAAACAGAAATACAAGATTGATTATATACCGCTATCTTGCTGTTGGACAGAAGGTCCTCCTAACGTAAAAATCTTAGGAAGACAAAGAACTCGTTGGGCTGCAGGACTGGTTCAACTATTTGTGGTACATAGAAAAATTCTATTTAACCCAAAATTTAAAAGAATGGGGTTAATCGTATTTCCGTATGCATTTTTCTTTGAATTTTTGGCTCCAATGATAGAGCTTGGTGGTGTAATATCGATCATTTACCTTGTAACATTAGGAAAAATAAATTGGGAATTAGCGCTTTTAGTTTTTCTCTATTCTTATAGTTTCGCAGTAATGATCTCTATTCTTGTAATTATATGGGATAATGTTACCTTTAAGTATTACAATACTTTTGGAGAAGTTCTAAAGCTAGTAATCGTAGCTTTTCTTGAGCCTTTCTTATACCATCCGTTAATTACATTTTTTGGATTAAGAGGCTATTTTAAATTTTTATCTTCTAAAGAATTAAGCTGGGGAACTATGACTCGACGAGGAGTAGAAACCAGTAGCTAATTATAGGTTAGTGTTTATGAAAATTAATAAGTTAATAAAGTATAGTTTATTAATACTCGTAGTTTCTTTATTTACTACACAACTTACTTTTGCTCAAAATAAATCATCGGATAGTTTATTTTCTATTGCAAAGGAATTGGGTCAAATTAAAGGCAATTACAATAAAGCGTTAGAATACATTAAAAGCGCAAATAAAATTTCTCCCAACGATGTAGATATTCAAGAATATTTAGGAAAATGTTATTTAGAGTTGGGTGAATTTGATAAAGCCCGATACATTTTAAGAAAAGCAGCAGATGCACGCCGCCAAAATTATACTGCCCTCACCTATTTAGTTAATGTAGAACACACTACCAAAAGATATTCTTCAGCAATTTGTTATGTAAACGAAATGCTGGAGCAAACTCCTTATGAAAAAGGATTGTGGATCAAGAAAATGAATCTCTATCGCGAAATGGGTAATGAAGTTGAAGCGATGCGCGAACTAAAGAGAATTCATCAAATATTTCCTGAAGATGAACATATAAACGATAATTACATCTATATGCTTTCTGAAAAAGGGAAAGATTTAAAAAATTACGATGAAATAAAAAGCGTTTACCAAGATATTATTGAAGAAGATAAGTTCAACAAAGAGGCTTATCTAATGCTTATTAAAAATGAAATTGAAAATAGCGGAAACACAGACGCAGCATTAGCGTATACATCGAGAGCTCTTCAAAATATTCCAAACGATCGGCAACTTATTAGAAAAAAAATTGGACTTTTAGAAGAAAGCGGGAAATACTACGAAGCCATTAATTTTCTAGAGCAAAAAAAGGCATTTCTTACACCAACAGAATACAATCAGTTGATTTTGTACCTAAAAAATCAGGCTGCAAATTATTATGAAAATACCGATCCATATATTATTAATAAAAAAATATATGCACAGGACCCTAATAACCAACAAGCACTAAATTATATTCTTAGAAACGCACTTGCTAAAGGCTATTATACCGATGCCGAATATTACATAAACAAAGCGCTTCAGCGAGAGCCAAATTCTAAAGAGCTTTTGTTAAAAAAACTTTCGGTTTATAAGAGTATTGGAGATAAAAATAAATACAATCAAACTTTAGAACATTTATACACTTTCTATCCTGAAGATGAAGATATCGAATATACTTATCAACTTCAACAATTTGAAAAAGGGAAAGAATATCTTCAGCAAGATCAGCTTTACGAAGCAAAATCTGTATTTCTTTTATTAAGAACAAAACCCGAATGGGAAGTTCTGGCAAATGAGCAATTATTCAATATTGCAATGCAACAAAGTAAATACGATCAAGCTTATCTTTATGTGAATGAACTTTCATCTAAATTTCCCGATAATTCTGATTATCTAGTTAAAAAAAGTGATCTATATTTTAAGACTAATCAATACCAAAAAGGCTTAGAAATTACCGCTCAACTTTCTAGTGATTATCCAGAATCTGAAAAGTACACAGATATTTATCAAAGTCAGCTCACTCAATATATAAGTGAGTTAATGAAGAATGAAGAATATTTGGAAGCCTCACGCGTATTAGACGAGCTTTTACTTCAAAACCCATCAAAGCAATTATATCTTTATAGTATTAATACCGCTTTGATTATGGAGCGTAAACAAAAAGCTATAGATATTGCAGAAGAGGCTCATCAAACCTATCCAGACGATCTATCTATTGCTTTAAAATTGGCAGATGCTTATCTTTTAGATTACAAAACAGATTGGACGATTCAGCTATTAGAGCCAATGCTTGAAAAATATCCGTTTAATCAAGAAATTAAAGATAGAATCGCGATCGCCTATTATAAAAAAGGTCTTTACCGTAAAAGTCTAAAGAGATATAGAGATGCTTATAGTGAATTTGTGAGTTCGGTAGATATGATGCCTAAGGATAATAGAGCTGTAAATGAATTGGTTGAAGCGTATGACAAGGCCGATGAAAATTTAAGAGCTTTAAATTATTTGAGTAAAAAAATTAAAGAATATCCTTGGTTAGACAATTTAAAAGTAGCAAAAGGTGAAGTATATGAAAATATGAAAGCCTTCGATTCTGCTCTTAAATATCAAAAATATTATAAGCCGGGACCGGATGAAGCTGCAGAATGGAAAAAACATATCGATTATTTAATAAATAGATCTTATAAAAATCAAATCGATGCCTATTACAGTCGTTTCGATTCTGATTCTACCTTATTTGTAAACCGCCTTGCAGGATTAAAATATACCCATTTTGATGTAAATAATGCATATGGTGTAGGTTTTAATTATATTGGTAGAGCTAATGGTGCCGGAGTACAATTAGATTTAGAATGGCAACATATATTTAGCCCTACTGTTTATTCTAAGGTTAATTATTATATAAGTAATAATTATTTCCCTAGGCATCGTTTAGCTGCACATGTATTTAAATCTTTTAATAATGACTGGGAAGCAGAAGGTGGCTTGCGTTACGACATTCTTCAAAACGATAGAGAATTAATTACCGGTATTTTTGGAGTATCTAAAATTTACAATCAATTTTGGTTTAACGCTAAGTTTAATTACTTAACCGACTTTGATGTAAATTATACCAATTTGTCCTTACGATCTAAGTATTTGATCGACTCTAGAAATTTTGTTCAGTTTATAGCTGCTGTGGGTAATGCACCTTACGATCAACGACTTTCTTTTCAAAATGAAACTTTTTTCAGCTATTTACATACTATGGTCGGTGCGGGTTATCAATACCCATTAAATAAAAACTTAGCTTTTGGTTTCTACGGTAACTGGTATAATTATAGAATTAGAGATAATTACTATCAAAACCAATATGAACTTACTTTGCTGTGTGAAATAAGGTTTTAAGTGATGAATTTCCCTAGGATCTCATATCAAAACATATTTTTAATACTCACCTTTTTGAGTTTCTACACTATTTTTGCTCAAACAAAACCAACATTTAGTTATCGAGAAGCTTATTTCCCTCAAGTTTCTAATTCTAGAGATTTTCAACTGAATTATAAGGTGAATTCACTGGATAATTATTGGGGTTTATGGGGGCATAACCTCCCTAAATGGGTCGATAATGAATCGAATATAGATGAAGAAATTTACGCTTTAGTCGATGATGAAAGAACAAAAAAGCAATTTTGTTTCTCAAGTAAAAAGTTGAGAAAAATTATTGAAAAGAATATTGAAGAAAGAAAAGGTGCTTATAAGCATTTTATGATTTCTCCAAACGACAATCAACTGGTTTGCTTATGTGAACATTGTAAAAAATTAGGGAATACTTCAAAATCTGCTAGTCCTGCGGTATTTTTTCTTTTAAATGAATTGGCAGAAGATCATAAAGGACTTCATTTTTTCACTACCGCATATCTTTCAACTTCTACTCCAGCTGAAAAAGAACAACCTAAAAATATCGGAATATTTTATAGTACAGTTAATTTTCAAAAAGGGAAACCATACAATTTAATTACTAACAAAAATGAATTAGTAACAGACCTAGAAAACTGGACTAAAAAGGTGAGTCAAATATACGCTTGGGAATATGTGCTTAACTACGACAACTATTTTGACTTTTATCCGAATCTTTATGTACTTCAAGAAAATTTAAAATTTCTGAATGAAAACGGAGTTAACGGGATTTTTATAAACGGCAGCGAATCTTATTCTTCATTACAAGAAATGAAAGCTGCAGTTATTGCAAAGCTACTTTACAATGTTGAAATTGATTTAGAAAAAACGATTGTTGAAGAATTCGAGAAAAGGTTCCCTCCAAAAATCGCATCTTTAGTTAGTAAATTTTACCTAGATGCCAATAAAAGCTTTTATGAGAGTAAGGCAGATTTAAACACTTATGCCGATATCAATGCGACAAAAAGAAAGTATTTACCTGCTCCGGTACTTTTCGATTTTTATAAAGAATTAAAGAAATTAAGTTTAAAAACTAAAGATCAGAACACCTTAAAATTAGTTCTAGCAACAACATTTTTAAAACTAGAATACCTACGCATACTTGGTCTCAAAGAGTTTGGTTATGTAACACAAGATCACAACGAAGTTAAAATAAAACCTGAAGTTTTTGAATTATTAATAGATTTAGAAAAGTTAGCTGAAAAAACTAAAATTGGTACTTATAACGAACAAGGTTTTTTAATTTCTGATTACCTCAAAAATTGGAGAAAAGAAATTCTCAATCAAGACAAGAAAAACTTATTTTTAAATTTAAATTTTGAAGTAATTTCTAATTTAGACCACGGTTATAATAATAAGGATGTTTTAAATGACGTAAGTTATGGGTTTT
>DTTX01000039.1:0-27791 GCA_012964435.1 Mesonia sp.
AAACAAGTAAATCTCCTATTAAAGATGCATTTAAAGCAAAAGGAAATATTGCTTTGATCTTAAAAGCTATTTTTGGAGGTAATGCTGCACAAAGTACAGTAATGCAAACCAGTTTATTTGTAACGCTTTTCTTTTTGCAACGAGCAGTTCTGCTCCCTGAAACCACTGTTTTACTAATCACAACCATTGTGACTTTTTGTAGCGCTTATTTCTACCAATATTTTGGAGCAATTAGTGATCGATTGGGTAGAAAACCTGTTTTGTTAGAAGGTCTTATTGCAAGTTTAATATTGATACCGTTATCGTTTTACTTGTTTATGCAAATTGGGAATCCGGATGGTTTAAATGAAATTCATGAGATATCAACTTCAGCAACTCTCAAACTTATCGGAGTTAGTTTCTTACTCTCGGTAGCAGGAGCTGCAACTTATGGTCCTTTAGGTGCATTTATGTTAGAACTTTTTCCTACAAAAATTAGATATACCAGTATGGGCTTCGCACAAAATACAGGTAATGGTTTAGTTGGTGGAGCAACAACTTTTGTAACAGAACTTATTAAATCTTCTTTTGTAGTAAGTGCAGTTATGGCACCGTATATTGGTTTAGTTTATCCAATTGTGATTGTAGTGATCGCCATTATTGTAAATGCATTCTTTGTACCTGAAACTTATAAAAGAGATCTTTCTTCAGAAGAAAATTAAAACGTAAATTTAAAACAAAAAAAATCCTCTTCAATTTAAAGAGGATTTTTTATGTTTATTTCTTTTCACTTCCCGGTGGGTAGCGTTCTATAATTTTTTGAACCATTTCATTAATGCGTTCAATTTTATCATCTATATCCATTGTTAGGGCTCCCGTTCCCATTCCTTGCCAAACCAATTCCATCGATTCAGCATCGATCAAATCAATGTACAAAGTGCCTTCGGTAGTTCTCGAAACGGTATTGTAACCATTACCCCAATACCAAGGATTCCAGCCCCAACCGTAACCCCAACCAAAATTATTTTGGTAAATGTTTACGTTCTCTTTAGTCTTGGTGAAAATGCTTACCAAAAGATCAGGATTTTCAGATTTTGAGAATCCTTTTGCGGTCATTTCAGCTTCAATTGCACGTAAAATACGCTTCTTATCTAAATCTGAAACGTCTGCTTTATCAATGCCCGGCTTGTAGAATGCAAAACTTTGGTATTGATCAAAGTTTGCTTCACGATCGTAGTCTGAAGCCACTCGTACCGAACTACATGAAGTTAGCACTAATAAAAAGATTAAAGGAGCTAAAAAGTTTTTTAATTTCATAATAAATTGTTTTAGGGCGTTTGGGCGGGCTCTCGCGAGTCGCTTTTTTATTTTTTTGTAATTTCTCGACTCCTCTCGAAATAACAAAACAATAAGAGCTTCAACAAATTGCTCCATCCCTAACGCAAGGTTAATTTAGCAAGCTCAGGTCTACTTTATTAGGTAAAGTAACTTTTAAATTAGGCTCGTTATCCATCGCTCGTTTAATAGCGAAAATGGCTCCATCATTTCTAGCCCAAGATCTTCTGGAAATGCCATTATTTACATCCCAAAAAAGCATAGACTCTAAACGTCTTGCTGCTTTTTTACTACCATCAAGAAGCATACCAAAACCACCATTAATCACTTCTCCCCAACCAACGCCGCCGCCGTTGTGAATACTTACCCAAGTTGCGCCTCTAAAGCTATCACCAATCACATTCTGTATAGCCATATCTGCGGTAAAGCGACTACCATCGTAAATATTAGAAGTTTCACGATAAGGAGAATCTGTACCGGAAACATCGTGATGATCTCTACCTAATACTACCGGACCTATTTTACCGGCTTCAATCGCTTCATTAAAAGCCTTGGCAATTTTAATTCTTCCTTCAGCATCTGCATATAAAATTCTTGCTTGAGAACCAACCACGAGTTTGTTTTCTTGCGCACCTTTGATCCAAGTGATATTATCTTGCATTTGCTGCTGAATTTCTTCCGGAGCGTCTTTTTTCAATTCTTCTAGAACAGAAGTTGCAATTTCATCGGTTTTCAATAAATCTTCAGCTTTCCCTGAAGTACAAACCCATCTAAACGGCCCAAATCCATAATCGAAACACATAGGTCCCATAATATCTTGCACGTAACTTGGGTATTTAAAGTTTTTGCCGTCTTTACTCATAATATCTGCTCCCGCGCGAGAGGCTTCTAGCAAGAACGCATTTCCGTAGTCAAAAAAGTAAGTTCCTTTAGCGGTATGTTTATTAATTGCAGCTGCTTGTCGTTTTAAACTGCGCTGCACTTCTTTTTTAAACTGCTCAGGATTATTGGCCATCATTTTATTAGCTTCTTCATAAGAAAGGCCAACCGGATAATAACCACCTGCCCACGGGTTGTGCAATGAGGTTTGATCACTACCTAAGTCGATATGAAGATTTTCTTGATCAAATTTTTCCCAAACGTCAACGATATTTCCGGCATAGGCGATCGAAATGGTTTCTTTATCTTCTTGTGCTTTTCGCACTCGAGTAACCAAATCCTCTACATTTTCAATAACCTCTTTCACCCAACCTTGTGAATGTCTTGTTTTGGTAGCTTTTGGGTTTACTTCTGCACAAACTGTTACACAACCGGCAATGTCACCGGCTTTAGGTTGCGCGCCACTCATCCCCCCAAGTCCGGAGGTCACGAAAAGTCCGCCTTTAGGCTCTTTTTTAATTTTTCTAAATCCGTTAAGAACGGTGATCGTAGTTCCGTGAACAATACCTTGCGGACCGATATACATATAACTTCCTGCAGTCATTTGTCCGTACTGAGTCACGCCAAGTGCGTTGAATTTCTCCCAATCGTCGGGTTGCGAGTAATTTGGGATCATCATTCCGTTGGTAACGACGACTCTCGGCGCATCTTTATGTGAAGGGAATAAGCCCATTGGGTGACCGCTATACATCGCAAGGGTTTGTTCATCGGTCATCTCGGCTAAATATTTCATTGTTAATAAATACTGCGCCCAGTTCTGGAAAACTGCTCCGTTACCGCCATAAGTAATCAATTCGTGTGGATGTTGCGCTACCGCATAATCCAAGTTATTTTGGATCATGAGCATAATGGCTTTCGCCTGTTGACTTTCACCCGGATATTCGTCGATAGGACGTGCATACATTTTGTAATCGGGACGAAAGCGATACATGTAAATTCTACCGTAGGTATCTAATTCTTCTTTAAACTCAGGAAGTAATGTGGCGTGATGTTGAGGTTCAAAATAGCGTAAGGCGTTTTGCAATGCCAATTTTTTCTCGTCTTCCGATAAGACTTCTTTTCGCTTTGGTGCGTGATTTATAGTGGTGTCGTATTCTTTTTTAGGAGGTAATTCGTTGGGAATTCCTTGTAATAGGGTTTGTTTGAAATCTAACATTTTGTTTTTCGATTTTAGTTGATGACTGAATTTTTTGAGAAATACTCAATCGACTACGGGTATCGAATGTCGACTCGATGTCGACTATAAACAATAGCAATTTTAAATTTTAAGACTAAGTGTTTCATTTTTCAGTTTTTGAAACTATCTGTTTTTTTATCATACCCATAAGGGCAATGTCTGCAACCGCTTTTGCAACAATAACCACGTTTTAAATGGTATTGCTTGGTGAAACAACGGTAACCCTCGGGGGTTAAGTAATAATCTCCTTCTTCTATGGGAATGCGTTTACTCATAATTAATCCCAAAAATAAGGATTAAATTTTGGAAATATGTAAATAAAAAACCTTCCTGAGTGAGGAAGGTTTGATTATTTGTGAAATTTATGTTTTTATTCAATTATAAAACTTTGTGCGTTGATCACACCAGAATTTCCGTCTGGGTTTGTTCCCCAAGAAAAAGAAAAAGTTTGGCTTCCGGAATTTTCGTAGAACCAAAACTCAAATTTATGTTTTCCTTTAGCTAAATTAGTTGCGCCAGATACAGTATTACCAGAAGAATCATTCCAAGCACCTACTACCAAAGATCCATCTATATATAGTCTAGAACCATCATCAGAGTTTAAACTAAAATTAAACGTACCAGAGGTTTTAACTTCATAAGTTCCGGTGATTTTAATTACAAAACCATCTTCAACTCCGGTAGGTTGCATAGTACTCATAGCATTAGCAGAATTTAACAAGCCTGTGTAATAACCAGATTTATCTATAGTTTCTGTATATCTTATTGTATTTATACTCGGTGATGCCTGCGGCGTTATATCGTAAGAATAATATTGTACTCCTGTATTGGCTACATCTTTGGTAGAATAAAGTCTGTTCCATTGGTTATTGTCCCAAAAGTAAAAACCTTCTGTCACATTTTGTGGTGAAGTTCCTGCCGTTGCAGTATTGTAAACTAAAAGACCATCAGTTTCTGTTCCTGCAACAGTCGAAGCATCTACTGTACTGGTAAGTGCCACTCGATTAATAAGTAAACCTTGATTGGTTGTGCCTAAATCTAATAAAGCACTTATGCTAGGGTTAGTATTATTAATTCCTACAGAGTTCCCGGTTTTTAGATTTATATTATCTCTATCGCCAATATTACCGTTAGTAGCGCCATCGTTAGCTACACCAATTTCTAATAAACCATTTTCATTAGTAGAACCTGTACTTCCGTCATCAGAATAAGCGATATAACCATAATCGGTAGGGTCAAAAGCACTAGGGAAAACAATAGAAGATGTTCCTGAGGTATTTCCGTGTTCAATATAAATGGTTCCGTTAGTCGCTGAAGCAGGAGTTCCTGTAGCTTCATAAATATGTAAAGTCCCGTTGAGTGAACTTTGGTTTTGCCCAATACCAATACCTACTTTACCGTTAGTATAAATATTATCTGAAATATTTGAAGCACGAGAAGTTGAGTTAGTTTTAGCCCAATCTCTATCAAAATCTAATTCAGAATTAACTCGAACCCATTGAGTATCTTGCCAGTAGTAAAAACTTGGTTGTACGGCATTGGTTCCTGTAGTTGTGGCCGTATTATAAACTAAAGTTCCGTTTGCTAAATTATTGTCTTGAGTATTGGGGTTTCTAACAGGAGCAGCTTCAATTTTACTGGTAAGCGCAACGCGAGGAATTAATATTCCTGAATTTGAACTTGTAATGTCTAATGCTGCTTCAGGGTTTTCTGTGTTTATACCCACCTGAGCATTAATTAAATTCGTGAAACTTAAAATTAGGGTAATTATATAGAATTTTTTCATAGCTTATTTTTCGATTATAAATTGTTGAGCGTTGATGGTTCCGGTATTTCCGTCGGGATTAGAACCCCAAGAGAATGTGAAGTTTTTAGGAGAATTGAATTGATAATACCAAAACTCGAACTCGTGCTTACCTTTAGCTAAATATGCAGCACCCGATGCAGTAAGATTAATACCATTTGAGCCATTATACCAAGCACTAGAAACTAATGCACCATCAATATAAATTCTTGCACCGTCGTCAGATTCTGAAGAGAAATTAAATGTTCCGGCATTTTGAACAATATATGTTCCGGTAATTTTAATAACAAAACCATTACCATTAGTACTAGGATCCATTGTTGTCATCGCACTGGAGGAATTTAAGGCTCCTGTATAATTTCCAGATTTAGATAAAACATTATTTATTTCTATGGAACTGATATTGGGAGAATTTTGTTCAGATGTGTCATAAGAATAATACTGTACACCTTTTTGATAACTTGCGCTCCCGTAGTTTGCTTGTAGAGCAACACGATTCCATTGGCTGTTATCCCAATAATAAAAACCTTCGGTTACATTTTGAGGTGAAGTGCCGGCGGTCGCTGTATTGTAAACTAATAGACCATCGGGTTCTGTTCCGGCAATCGTATTGGTGTCTGTTCGACTTGTAAGACTAACTCGATTTATTAAAATACCTTGATTTGAAGTTCCTAGATCTAAAGAAGCACTTGAACTCGGGTTGGTAGTATTTATCCCAACAGAATTTGAAGATTTAAAATTAATGTTATCGCGTTGTCCCGTATAGCCGTTGCTTGCTCCATCGTTAAGACCTGCAATTTCCAACATACTGTTTTCATCTCCGCCAATAGAATTATTATCTATATAAGAGATGTAAGCATAATCAGAATTGTAATTATTAATACTCTTAAATGCAATTGAAGAAGAACCGCCATCATCACCGTGTTCCAAATAAAGACTTCCGGAAGAGGTAGATGGAGTAGTACCGGTAGCTTCGTAAATATGCAATTTTCCTTTTAGATCTTCGGTATTTGCTCCTGTACCAATACCAACTTTACCATTAGTAAAAATATAATTGGCTAAAGAGTTTGGTGATGTGCTTGAATTTAAATTATACCAATCTGCATTTGCAGGTGTACTTGTACTAACTTTAATCCAATATCCAAAGAAATAGCTGTAAATACCTGGAGATACGGCAGTTGTTCCGCTAGTAGTTGAAGTATTGTAAATTAAGGTCGTGTTAATTACAGATGATGTACCTGTATTAGGGTCAATTACCGGAGCTGCCAGATTATTTTGCGTTAAAGCAATACGAGGAAACAAAATTCCTGCATTTTGCGATTTCACATCTAATTCTGCCTCCGGTTCCGTTGTTCCAATTCCAATTTGAGCAACTGCCGAAATTGAAAAAATGAATAAGAGAGTGGGGAAAATTTTATGCATAGTGGGGTAAAAAAATTAGGAGTCAAAAGTAGGTATCTAAAACGTTTAAATGGCTAATTATTAGTGCTTTTCGATTAAAAACTAAGCGTTTCGATAAACGGTAATTTTTTATGCTGAAGGGGTAGTTTTATTAAGAAATGATTTAATTTTGTTTGACTTAATGTTATGATAAAAACACCTCAACAAAAACTTAATATTCAAGATGAATTTTCCGCAGAACTTTACATTAGGCGAGAAGATTTACTACATCCGTTTGTATCAGGAAATAAATTCAGAAAACTGAAATACAATTTACTTGAAGCTGAAAAAGCTAAAAAAGAAACTATCGTAACTTATGGCGGAGCCTTTTCAAACCATATTGCAGCCACTGCAGCAGCTTGCCAAGAAAAAGGTTTAAATAGTGTTGGTGTTATTCGTGGAGAAGAATTAGCCGAAAATTTAGAGCAAACACTTGCCGGAAACCCAACCTTACGATTCGCCCAACAGTGCGGGATGCAGTTCAAATTTGTAAGTAGAACTGTTTATCGAGAAAAAAATAATGCATCGTTTATTAAAGAATTAGAAAGTGAGTTTCCTAATAGTTTTATTGTTCCTGAAGGCGGAACCAACGATTTAGCAGTAAAAGGCTGTGAAGAAATTCTCACAGCAGAAGACGAACAATTCGATGTAATTTGCTGTCCCGTTGGCACCGGTGGAACAATTTCAGGCTTAATTAATGCTTCACAAAAGCATCAAAAGATTTTAGGCTTTCCTGCCTTAAAAGGTGATTTTTTACAAAAAGAAATCGATAAATTTGCTAAAAAAAACAATTACGAACTTATACTAGATTATCATTTTAGTGGTTATGCAAAAGTAAATGCGGAGTTAGTCGAATTTATGAATAAGTTTAAAGAAGAAAATAACATTCCGCTAGATCCAATTTATACCGGTAAAATGGTGTTTGGGATTTTCGATATGTTGAAAAAAGGAAAGTTTAATAACAAAAAAGTGCTTATTATTCATACCGGCGGTTTACAAGGGATCGAAGGCATGAATTTACAATTAGCAAAGAAAAATTTACCCCTCATTAAGTAATGAAATATAAAGTAGGAATATGTATCGTGGTGGTTGCCCTTATACTTTCAGCCTGTGGTTCTAAGAAGAAAGTGAACGGTTACAATAAACGAAAAGGCGAAGTGAGAACTGAAGTGGTAGAACCGCCAAAACCCCCGAAATCAAATCCGGTAGAAAAAGTCGCAGAAGAAACCGTTGAAGAAATTAACGAAACAGAAACTTCAGCAAAAGACAATACTCCGGTTTTTAAAGACAATGTTGAGCGTTACATTTATAATTTTAATACCATTGCAAAAGAAGAAATGAAACTTTACGGGATTCCTGCAAGTATCACTTTAGCGCAAGGAGTTTTAGAGTCTAATGCCGGGCAGGGAGAATTAACCTTAAAGTCGAATAATCATTTTGGGATCAAATGTAATGGTTGGCAGGGCGAAAAAGTGTTTCACGATGATGACGCTTTAGATGAATGTTTCAGAAAATATAATAATCCTAAATATTCATTTAGAGATCATTCTCTTTTCTTAACCGATCGCAGAAGATACGCTAAGTTGTTTGAACTGAATAAAGACGACTATGAGTCTTGGGCTTACGGTTTAAAATCTGCCGGTTATGCAACCGATCCTAAATATCCCGATAAACTCATTAGCATTATCGAGCGCTACGAGTTATACAAATACGACGATGAGGTTTTAGGCAATGGCGACCGTAAAGGCAAAGCGCAGAAAGAACTTAAAATAGATTATACCAGTATTCGCTATACCGTAAAAAAAGGAGATACCTTGTATAGTATTGCTCAACGTTACGACCTAACGATCGAAGAGTTAAAGAAACTCAATAATTTAAAATCAGATAATCTTGCTATAGGGCAAAAACTTTATGTAAAGGCCTTATAACAAAAACACAATTATGATATACCAAAGAAGCAGTCAACTTTTTCAAGAAGCAAAAAAATACATTCCCGGTGGGGTAAATTCGCCTGTTCGTGCCTTTAGCGCTGTTGGTGGAGATCCGCTATTCATTAAAGAAGCTAAAGGAGCGTATTTATATGATGAAGACGATAATAAATTGATCGATTACATTAACTCTTGGGGACCTATGATCTTAGGTCACGCTCACGAGCCGGTGATCAATGCTGTGATTGAAAAAACCAAAAAAGGGACTTCTTTTGGAACGCCAACCGAAATCGAAACAGAAATTGCTAAACTAGCGGTTTCGATGGTGCCAAATATCGATAAAATTAGAATGGTTAACAGCGGTACCGAAGCTTGTATGAGTGCGGTGCGCTTGGCAAGAGGGTTTACAAAAAAAGATAAGATCATCAAATTTGCCGGTTGTTATCACGGGCATAGCGATTCATTTTTAATTCAAGCGGGTAGTGGAGCCGTTACTTTTGGTACGCCAAACAGTCCCGGTGTAACTAAAGGAACCGCGCAAGACACTTTATTAGCGCAATACAATAATTTACTTTCTGTTGAAGAGTTGGTAAAAGCCAACCAAGGAGAAATTGCTTGTGTTATTTTAGAACCGGTGGCAGGAAATATGGGATGTATTCCGCCGCAAAAAGGATTTTTAGAAGGTTTACGTAAACTTTGTGATGAAAATGATATCCTTTTAATTTTTGATGAAGTGATGACCGGTTTTCGTCTCGCTCCCGGTGGTGCGCAAGAATTATTAGGCGTAAATGCCGATATTGTTACCTTCGGAAAAGTGATCGGTGGTGGTTTACCGGTAGGCGCTTTTGCAGCTCGAAACGAAATTATGGATTACCTGGCGCCAAACGGACCTGTTTACCAAGCGGGGACCTTAAGCGGAAATCCGTTAGCAATGGCAGCCGGTTTAGCGATGCTATCTGAGCTTAATGAAAAGCGTGAAATTTTCGATAGCATTAACGAAAAAACAGCTTACTTAAGAGACGGAATTAAAAATGTATTGAACCGAAATAAAATAGATCATACCATTAATCAATTAGGTTCGATGATCTCGGTGCATTTTGCAAAAGAACCGGTAATAGATTTTGAATCTGCCGCTTTAGGAAATAACGATCGCTTTAAAAAATTTTTCCACGGAATGATGAAAAACGGCGTTTACATTGCCTCAAGTTCTTTTGAAACATGGTTTATTTCTGAAGCACTTTCTACAGCAGATCTAGATGCAACTATCCAGGCGGTAGATAAAGTGACGTATAAAGATTTTTAAAAAATTCTGAAAGACTAACGATGAAAAATAAAGTTGAATTTTGTGAATTATCACAAGATGATTTTGCTGAAATTATTCCGTTAGCGCAACAATTAAATCCCAAACTTTCTGAATTAGAATTGAAAGATTTCCTGTTTCAGATGTTTGGGTTTTCTAATTATTATTGTTTTGGTTTACGAGAAAACGGAAGCTTGATTGCTCTTTCCAGCGGGTGGATCACCGTAAGATTTTATTCCGGGAAACAGTTAGAAGTAGACAATGTCATTGTAGATCAAGAAATTCAATCGAATGGTTACGGTAAAGTTTTATTTCAGTATATCGAAAAATGGGCGAATAAAAAAGAATGCAAATCTGTTGAATTAAATACGTATTTAGAAAACCGAAGATCACATAAGTTTTACCATCAAAATGGGTTTTCTATTTTAGGCTTTCACTTCTGTAAATTTTTGAAGTGAGAAAAAACTTTAGTTTAATTAAAAAATTACAAATGAAAAAATACTGTCTATTAATTCTTTCTATTCTTTTTACTGTCGAAAAAAGTTTAGCTTTTAATGATATTGATTTTACTAGCAAGAGTAATATAATCGTAAATGGAATAGGTTTTGGAAGTGTAGTAGCTGCAATAACTTCTTGGGAAAGAAATAAATCAGTATTGTGGATAATTATTCACGGTATGTTAAGTTGGATTTATGTCGGGTACTTTCTGTTAACACGTAAGCAGGATGAAAGAAAATAAAACTATAGGTTTTTATTGATCTCTAATAATTCTTCAATATAATCTCGCTTGTTCGAGAGTCTTGGTATTTTATGTTGGCCTCCTAATTTGCCGTGATTTTTAGACCATTGATAAAATAACCCACGTTTTGCCTGATTCACTTTTAATAAATTAAGCGTCGTGTTATTTTTACGTTTAGCTTCATAATCGCTGTTTAAGGTCTGTAAAGTTTGGTCTAAAGTTTTTTGAAAATGCGCCAAATTATCTGGCGGAGTTTTAAACTCGATGATCCATTCGTGAGCTCCTTTTTGCTTGCCTTCCATAAAAATTGGTCCGGCCGTATAATCTACAATTTCGCAATCGGTGAGTTTAGAAACTTTCTTTAAAGCTTGTTCTGCATTTTCAATAATGAGTTCTTCGCCAAAAACGTTGATGTGATGTTTGGTGCGACCGGTAACTTTAATTCGGTAAGGATCTAAAGAAGTAAACCGAATTGTGTCGCCAATTTTATAGCGCCATAAACCGGCATTGGTCGTAATTACTACTGCGTAATTTTTACCGAGTTCTACTTCGCTTAACGGAATAATTTTTTCTTTGTGACTTCCGTAAGCATCCATCGGGATAAATTCATAGAAAATTCCGTAGTCGAGCATTAGCAATAATTCGTTGCTGTAATTTTGATCTTGTACAGCAAAAAATCCTTCCGAAGCATTATAAATTTCATAATACTTAAAGTTTTTACACGGAATAATTTTTTGGTATTGTTCTTTATAAGGTTCAAAACTTACGCCGCCATGAAAATAGACTTCAAGATCTGGCCAAACTTCGGTTAAGCTTCGTTTTTTAGTGGTTTCCATCACGTTATTCAGCAAAACGAGCATCCACGAAGGTACGCCGGCAATACTGGTTACATTTTCTTTAATGGTAAAATCGACAACTGCTTGCATTTTCTTTTCAAAATCGCTCATCAATGAAATTTCGTTATTCGGTGTGCTGCTATACGTTGCCCAAAATGGCATGTTATCGATAAGAATGGCAGAAAGGTCTCCGAAAACGGTGCCGTTTTCTTCGTATAATTCTTTACTTCCGCCCAAACGCAAACTCTTGCCGGTAAAGAGCTGTGATTCTTCATTGTTGTTTAAATACAAACAAAGCAAGTCTTTACTCGCCGCATAATGGCAATCTTCTAAAGACTCAGGACTTACGGGTATAAATTTGCTTTTTGCATTGGTGGTTCCGCTCGATTTGGCGAACCACTTTATCGGTGTTGGCCAAAAAATATTACTTTCTCCTAAACGCGCACGCTCAATTAACGGCTCAACTTCTTCATAATTTTGAACAGGTAATCGCTCTGTAAAATCTCGATAGGTTTTAATCGAAGCGAAATCGTATTTTTTGCCAATTTCGGTATATTTTGCCTTTCCTATTAAATGGTGCAGAAGCTCGTTTTGAACTTCGTGCGGGTATTTAATAAAAAGTTCCATTTGATGAATGCGCTTCTTCAAAAACCAAGAAGCAATGGAGTTTACGATAGGAATTGGCATTTAATTGAATATATTTAAACCTAATTGTCTAACTATAAAAATAAGATTAATTTAGGCTCCTGAAAAGCTTTCAAATAAAAAATTAACAATTATGCAGTATAAAGGTGTGCTTCGAAAAATGAAGACAGAATTAACTTCTCAAGTTCAGTATTTTATGGAATTTGAAGACGATTTTATTCATGTAAATCAATTGTTAGATCAAGAGATAAGCTTCACTTTTATAGGTTATCAATGTTTAAACTGCGGAAAAGATAAAAAGATTTACCGTCAAGGTTTTTGCTATGATTGTTTTTACGATACGCCACGCGCCGGCGATTGGATCATGAAGCCGGAGTTGAGTAAAGCGCATTTAGATGAAGAAGATCGTGACTTGGAGTATGAGAAAAAAGTACAGTTGCAGCCTCATATTGTGTACTTGGCAAATTCGAGTAACGTGAAAGTTGGTGTGACTCGAAAGTCGCAAGTGCCAACGCGTTGGATCGATCAAGGAGCGCACGAAGCTATTGAAATTGTAGAAGTGCCCAACCGTTACCTTGCCGGTATTGCTGAAGTAGCGTTGAAACCTCATATTTCTGATAAAACCAATTGGCGAACGATGCTGAAAAATGAAATTGAAGATGTTAACCTTGAAGAGAAGCGCGATGAATTAAAACAGTATTTGCCCGATGAAGTTCAAGAATATTTTCTAGCTTCAAATAAAGAGACCGAAATAGAATTTCCGGTATTGGAATATCCTAAAAAGCTGAAAAGTTTGAATCTCGATAAAAAACCGGAGTACAAAGGAAAATTAAAAGGAATAAAAGGGCAGTACTTGATTTTTGAAGATGATACTGTTTTTAATGTTCGAAGTAACGAGGGTTATAAAGTAAATTTAGAGTTACATAAATAAACAAAAAAAGCAGGTATTCATCGAATACCTGCTTTTATATATGTTAGATTCACACAAAAAAGTGTGAGATAATCTTTAAATTCTTAGACTATATTTCTTCTTGATCGCGAAGCGACTGAATATAGGCTGCTTTTTGAATTTGTTTTCTTCTTGCCACAGATGGCTTAGTGAAATGCTTGTTATCTCTTAATTTCTGTAAGGTCTTAGTGTCTCTATATTTTCTTTTTAATCTTTTTAGAGCACGTTCTATTTTTTCTCCGTCTTTTACTTTTACTATAAGCATTAATACACATTTAGATGATTATGGTTTCTCAGAATTTTTCTAAGAATTACTGAATATTCATCATCCCATTTAAAGTATTTCCTATCTTTATTTCAGGATAAAAATAAATTCAGATTGCAAATTTATTAAATTTTAAAAGAAAATGAACTAAAAAGGAATTTTTTTTACCCTAGATAGTTTTTAAGTACTTTATTTTTAGCACTACTTCTTAGTTTTCGTATTCCTTTTTCTCGAATTTGGCGTACACGTTCTCTGGTTAACCCAAAGGTGCTGCCAATTTCTTCTAAACTCATTGGGCGTTCGCCGTTTAAGCCATAAAATAATTTTAAAACATCAGCCTCTCTGGCATTAAGCGTATCGAGTGCACGATTAATTTCGGTATTTAACGACTCTAAAATTAAGCTATCATCAGGATTTGGCGATTCACCAGATTTTACGACATCATATAAATTAGAGCTGTTTTCACCTTCTTTTAAAGGAGCATCCATCGATAAGTGCTTCCCGGAATTCTTTAAAGATTGTTTTACTTCAGAAACCGTCATATCTAACTCTGCAGAAATTTCTTCTGGAGTTGGTGGTCGTTGGTTCGCTTGCTCTAAAGTTGCAAAAGCTTTATTGATCTTGCTAATGCTACCAATTTTATTAAGCGGTAAACGTACAATTCTAGATTGTTCTGCTAATGCTTGTAAAATCGATTGTCTAATCCACCAAACGGCGTAAGAGATAAATTTAAATCCGCGGGTTTCGTCAAAACGTTTGGCAGCTTTTACCAAACCTACGTTACCTTCATTAATTAAATCGGGTAATTTTAAGCCTTGGTTTTGATATTGTTTCGCTACAGAAACTACAAAACGTAAATTGGCTTTGGTTAATTTTTCTAGCGCTAATTGATCTCCTTGTCTAATGCGCTGTGCTAATTCTACTTCTTCTTCTGCAGTAATTAACTCCTCCTTACTAATATCTTGTAAATACTTGTCTAAGGAGACAGATTCACGGTTGGTAACCTGTTTAGTTATTTTTAACTGTCTCATTCACTAAAAATTAAATTATTTTTTATCGTCTTTTTTCTTCCCAAATAACCCGTTTAATACTTTACCGGCGGCTTCTTTTACTTTGTCTTCATCACTTTTCTCTTCAGTACTGGTAGAGTCTTGAGTGGTTTGGGTGTTTTCTTTATTACCTCCTAAAAGGTCTTTTAGTTTATTGCCAACTTCTTCTTTGGCTTTATCTTTTAATTCATCTTTTTGCTTCGCTACAATTTGTTGCGTCAAATCGGTCACTGCTTGCTTCATATTTAATTGAATTTGCGGACTATTAAAACTGCCCGATAACCCAATTGGTAATTGCACTTTCGTGTTCTCTAGATCGGTTTTGGTTAAACTCGCTAAACCATTACCTACTTCGCTACCTAAATATTTTGCAGGAATATCTAATTTTAAATCATAATTCATTTGGTTGTCGAAACTGTGAGAACCTCCTGCGGTAATATTTATGTCTTTAATATTGAAGTTAAACGGGTCTACTTCAATTTGACCATTGTTAAACTTTAAATTTGTAGCTAAATCTTTCAGCGCTAAATTATCTAAATTTATAAAATTTAACTGGCCGTCTAATTTAGACAATAATGGGGTTTTTTCGGTATCAACTTGTGCATTTATTATTTGAGCAAAAGCTGTACCTCCTAAACTGGTTAAAATCGGGGTTAATTCGTTGGTTAAATTTCCGCTTAAATTTATCTTTGTATTTAATGAACCTTGTAGCGCTTTCGCAAGCGGAGCAAGGTTTTGAATCAATTCTAAATTCTGAAAAGACTCTACAATATCAATCCTGTTTAAATTGAGTTGCATGTCGAATACAGGAGTCGCATTTTTGGTAGAAACATTACCATTAATACCAATATTACCTCCAAAAATATCGGCAGATACATTTTCTAACGAAGCAGTTTCGTCGACAATCACTACTGCACCTTTCGTATTTTTTAAAGTTAAATTATCGTAGATCACGTTTTTTGCGTTAAAATCTAAACGCGCATCTAAGAACGATGGTATTTTAATTGCCTCTTCGCCGGTTGGAGTAGGAGTAGTTTCTTTTTCTTCGGAAGTATTTTCTGTTTGTTCTGTTTGGGCAACCATAAAATCGTTAACAGAAAATGTGTTTGATTGCACATTAAAACGACCTTTTAACTGCTGGTCAGAAAATAAATATCCCATTAAATTATCGAGCGTTCCGGTAATTTTAGCATCGGTTTGCCCAGATTTAATGTCCATTTCTTCTAGCGTAACTTTTTGAGTGTTGAAATTTAAACTCGCTTTCGCAATATTTACATCATTCGGAATTTCCGGAGAAGTATATTTAAAATTACTAATACTGGCGCGACCACTACTTTTTACGTTTTGATATTGTTCTTTTTCAATAGAATTCATATCAAAATTAGTGGTAAGGTTAGCGTTTAAAATTCCGTTGAGATCCATATCTAAATCTAACGGATAGGCTTTTTCTAAATTCGCTAAGTTCAATGTACCGTTCGCTGTTAAGTCGATTAACGGATTATCCGTTAAATTTTTAAAATTCCCTTTTGCTGAAAAACGATCTTGATCGATTCTAAAATCTAACTGATCTAAATTTACATACGTATCGGCTAAGAGTCCGGTTTCATTTTTCAATACCGCATCAATACTAATATCTTCCACTTTCTTCGGAAGGTCTGGGTATTTAAAAGAAGCATTATCACTTTTTATGGCAATATCCATCATTGGGATGTGTTCTTCATCAACAATTCCTTTAATCATTCCGTTTACGGTAAAATCTCCTGTGGTTTCAACGCCGTCTAGATTTTTAGCATAAGTTTCCGGGATTACAGCTAAAAAGTTTTTAAAGTCAGATGAAGGAGTTTTAAAGGTTAAATCGAGTTCTTGATTGTCTTCATTGATCTTTACAAAGCCATCAAAAGTTAGCGGAAGTTGATTAATTAAAGCCTCATTTTCTAGGAACGTATATTTTTGGTTAGCCAAATCCATTTCAAAATCGGCATCAAGTTTTAAACTGTTTTTGTTTAAATAATTAATACTGTCAAATTCAAAAGAAACAATAGCTTCGGTGTTGGTTTCAAGATTGGTTTTATCTGCAGTGAAATCACCATTTCCATAATGATTAAAATCGGTAATTCTTAAAAAAGTCTTCGTGCTTTCATCTAAATAATTAATGCGAGAATTATTGATCTCGTAATGCTGAATATCTAATGAAAGTGCGCTACCGCCATTCGAAGCTTGCGCCGTGGTATCTGCAGCCGTTTCTTTGGCAATATCGTAATTCGCGTTGCCTAAAGAATCTACTTTAATATTCACATAAGCATTATTAAGCGCTAATTCATTAATGCTATAAGGTCCGCCTTTAAATAATTGCGGAATTCCTAAACTTAAAGCTAGCTCTTCACTCGTTGCCAGCGTGTCACCTTCAAAAGGAGCTTTGTTAATCACGCTAAGGTTTTTCAACTTCAATTCAGCATCAGGAAAACTGCTGAATAAACTTAAATCTAGATCTTCCCATTCTACCGTCGCATTTACGCTATTGTTAATCGAATTTTTAACGGCTTTTTCAATCTGACCTTTAAATAAAATCGGCGTAAGGATCACCAAAAGAATAAGTACTAAAAGTACGATCCCTACAATTTTTAATATCTTTTTCATTGCTCTTCTAAAATTAATTCTTCGTTAGGTTGGAGTTTAAACCACTTCCTCATTATAAAAACTCCTAAATATAATAAAGGCGTATCGCAGGCGGCAATGAGTACTTTAAACAAAAAACCGCCTAAAAGTAAACCACCAAAAAGCTCCCATTTTATCTGCCCAAAACTGCAAAGCAAAAAGAGAACGCTAAAGGTGTCTACAAATTGAGATAAAAATGTAGAAAAATTATTACGTAACCATAGGTGTTTACCTTTTGTTAACTTTTTCCAGAAATGATAAATCTGAATATCAATATACTGCGCCAATAAATATGCCATCATCGAGGCAAAAACAGCAATGGCCGTATTGCCAAAAACTTTTGAAAATAAACTATCGCCAATCGGCGACCACTCGGTAGCCGGTACTGCGGCAGAAGTATAAACGATCAATAATGAAAAAACCGAAGCAAAAATACCGGTCGTTACAATTTGGTTAGCTTTTTTCTTTCCGTAAATTTCACTCACCAAATCGGTAATTAAAAATGTTACTGGATAAGGTAAAATACCTACAGAGATTTCAAAACGATATAATCCGAAAAAATCCCAATAGAAAAACTTCTGAAAAATTAAGTTAGAAACCACTAACGAAGTAATAAATAAAGCAGCTAAAATTAAATAAACGCGGTAAGCGGTAATTTTCTTCTCTAAATTCAAACGGATAGATTTGTTAATACTCTTTTCATCAAAAATAAGTTTATATACTTTTCTTTTAGTTAATTTGCCGTGAAATTCTAATTTTTATTTTCTTTTTTTTGAAAAATCCTACCACTGCATACCTGGCTTTAGGAAGTAATCAAGGCGATAAATTACAGTTTCTGCAAAAAGCAGTTCATGCTATTTTTAAGCGAATAGGTGAGGTGAGCACAGTTTCTGCGATTTACGAAACTCCTGCTTTTGGTTTTGAGGGTAACGATTTTTATAATGCCTGCATCCAAATTAAAACACGATTTTCTGCGGAAGAAACTTTAAATAAACTCCTGCAAATTGAAGATCTTTTAGGGCGACAACGAACAAAAAGTGGGGTTTATGAAAATCGGGTGATCGATCTAGATCTTATTTTCTTCGGAAATGAAATTCTTTCTTCTGAAAAATTATCGATTCCGCACCCGAGATTGCAAGATCGAAAGTTTGTGTTGTTTCCTCTGAAAGATGTGGCTGAAGATTATTTGCACCCCGTGTTGAAGAAAACCGTAAAACAATTAACAGAAGAAACAAAAGACATTTCAGAAATTAAAAAAACTTCTGAAAAATTAGAAAAGCCGAAATTTAAACTACATCCGTTTAATTACCTCGCGATCGAAGGGAACATTGGTGCCGGTAAAACCAGTTTAGCCACGATGATCTCGCAAGATTTTAAAGCAAAGATCATTACCGAACGTTTTAAAGACAATCCTTTTTTACCAAAATTTTATAAAGATCAAGCGCGTTATGCATTTCCTTTAGAAATGTCTTTTTTAGCCGATCGTTACCAGCAATTACTCGACGATATTTCGCAATACGATCTGTTTAGCGATTTTATGGTGGCCGATTACGATGTGTACAAATCGCTTATTTTTGCGAAAGTAACACTGCAGGAAGAAGAATATTCGTTGTATAAAAAGTTATTCAATATTATGTATAAAGACTTGGCAAAGCCAGACTTATACGTATATCTCTACCAAAACACCGGTCGTTTATTGCAGAATATTAAAAAACGCGGAAGAAATTACGAGCAAGATATTCCCGCAGATTATTTAGAGAATATCAATAAAGGTTACTTAAATTTTATTAAAAATCAGCATCATTTAAACGTGAAGATCATCGATATCTCTGAACTCGATTTTGTGAATTTTAGAGAAGATTACCTAAAAGTTCTAGAAGAAATTAATCGTTGATCTGTTTGAAGTTGAAGCTGAAAATGAAGTTGAAATTGAAATTGAAATCGAATTCCCTAAAACCCAAAACCTAACACCTACAACCTCACTTACTGTTGCTTCATCTTCGCAAACAAATCCCAAACCACCACACCGGTACTTACCGAGATATTTAAAGAATGTTTACTACCAAATTGCGGAATCTCAATAACTCGATCGCTTTTTGTAACGACTTCTTGTTGCACGCCTTTCACTTCATTGCCAAAAACGATTGCATAAGTTTTTCCGGTTTCCGGAGAAAAATCATCAAGCATCGTGGCATTTTCGGTTTGTTCAATCGCGAGAATTTCAACGTTTTCTTGCTGAAGTTTTTCCATTACGTCCAAGGTGTTTTCGGCGTATTCCCAAGTCACCGTTTCGGTGGCGCCCAAAGCGGTTTTATGAATATCTTTATGTGGCGGAGTTGCGGTAATTCCGCAGAGGTAAATTTTTTCAATTAAAAAAGCATCGGCCGTTCTAAATACCGAACCAATATTATTTAAACTTCTAATGTTGTCTAGAATAATAATGAGCGGAGTTTTAGCTGAATTTTTAAATTCTTCAACACTTTTACGCTCCAGCTCGCTGTTTTTTAATTTTCGATGTTCCATAGCTGCAAAAATATAAAAAAGAAAATGCAGCCCAACGAAAGCTGCATTTTTAGATTTTTGATCAGTAAAAAATTAGATTTTAGAATCTAGAATTTAGACTTCTTTTTTCAACAAACCGTTCCTTCCCTTAATAGGGAAGGTGACTTTTGAAGCGATAGCGAAAAAAGTCGGAAGGGTGTTTTCTTGAAATTGAAGTTGAAACCGAAACTGAAACTGAAATTGAAAAGTATTGAGTCTTGTTTAAAAAAAAACTACAATTCCCGATCAACTTTTGTGACATCAAGCATCCAACCCGGGTATTCGCGTTCAAGCTTGCTTACTTTTTCTAATTTTTCAAAATCGTCTTTAGAGAATTCAATTTTAGAAGCGTTTAGGTTCTCTTCGAGTTGTTCTGTTTTTTTAGCTCCTACGATCACGGTAGAAACGGCTTTTTGTTTTAAGAGCCAAGCAATAGAAAGTTGAGCCATCGATACGCCGTTTTCTTTCGCCATTGGGCGTAACACGTCGATAATATTAAAAGCGCGTTCTTCATTTACAGGCGGAAAATCGAAATTATCTCGTCGGCCTCCTGATTTTTTCTTGCTGTTTCGATCGTATTTTCCGCTTAATAAACCTCCGGCTAACGGGCTCCAAACCATTAGACCTACTTGTTGGTCTTCTAATAAAGGGATAATTTCTCGTTCTAAATCTCTACCGGCAAGCGTGTAGTAAGCTTGTAAAGAATTAAAACGTTCTAAATTGTTGTAGTAACTGTAATCTAAAGCTTTCATTAATTGCCAAGCGGCTACATTACTTGCGCCAATATATCTTACTTTACCACTTCTTACTAAATCGTCTAACGCGCGTAAGGTTTCACCGATCGGAGTGATCGGGTCGTTAGAATGTATTTGGTAAAGATCGATATAATCGGTGTCTAAGCGTTTTAAGCTTGCTTCTACCTGATCGATAATATGCTTGCGGCTTAAGCCTTTTTGGTTAGGTTTTTCGCCCATCGTTCCGCGAACTTTAGTTGCTAAAATTAAATCGTCACGAGAAATACCTAAGTGTTTAATGGCTTTACCGGTCATTTCTTCAGAAATCCCTTCAGAATAAACATTGGCAGTATCAATAAAGTTAACTCCGGCATCGATGGCTTGGGTTACTAAAGCATCGGCGCCTTTTTGGTCAACGCCGCCAACGGCTGCAAATTTTCCTTTGGCACCAAAAGTCATCGTTCCTAAGCAAATTTCAGAAACCCAAAGTCCGGTTTTTCCTAGTAAATTATATTTCATTGTAGATCGTTTTTTCAAAAATACTGAATTCTTCAATTTTAAGATCGAAGTGTTTAAAAGTTTGCATAAGTATTTCCTGCGGAAGTTTACAAAAAATAGTAGAATTATTATTTTTAGCCCAGTCTTAAAAACTTACCGATTTGTCTGCAAAAAAAGCCGCAAAAGTTACTCCGTTAATGAAACAGTACAACGCTATTAAAGCGAAGTACCCCGATGCGATGTTGTTGTTTCGGGTGGGAGATTTTTACGAAACCTTTGGTGAAGATGCTGTGAAGGCAGCCAAGATCTTAAATATTGTACTCACCAATCGTAATAATGGCGGTGAACGGTCTGAGTTGGCAGGTTTCCCGCATCATTCTTTAAATACGTATTTGCCAAAATTGGTAAAAGCCGGGCAGCGTGTGGCTATTTGCGATCAGTTAGAAGATCCCAAACAGACCAAAACCATTGTAAAACGTGGCGTGACAGAATTGGTAACTCCCGGTGTAGCGCTAAACGATGAAGTTTTACAAAGCAAAACCAATAACTTTTTATGTGCCATTCACGTAGGTAAAAAAAATTATGGAGTCGGGTTTTTAGATGTTTCGACCGGAGAGTTTTTAACTGCTCAGGGCAATGCAGAATATGTCGATAAGTTGTTGCAAAATTTTAGTCCGAGTGAAGTTTTAATTCCGAAGAAATTTAAAAAACAGTTTACCGAGCAATTTGGTTCAGATTTTCATACTTATTACTTAGAAGATTGGATTTTTCAGCCCGATTATGCGCACGAAACTTTAAATACGCATTTTCAAACCAACTCCTTAAAAGGTTTTGGGATCGAGCAGTTAGAAGAAGGCATTATTGCTTCGGGGGCGATCTTATATTATTTAAGCGAAACGCAGCATCACAAATTACAACACATTACTTCTATTGCCAGAATTGCGGAAGAAGAATATGTATGGATGGATCGTTTTACCATTCGAAATCTAGAATTATATCACGCAAAAGACCAGCATGCGGTTACGCTTTTAGATGTGATCGATAAAACTATTTCGCCGATGGGCGGAAGAATGTTGAAACGTTGGTTGGCGCTTCCGCTTAAAAATACTGAAAAGATTGCGCAGCGTCATCAGGTGGTTAATTATTTCATGAAGCATCTTACGCTTCAGCAAAACATTCAGCAACACATCAAACAAATTGGTGATCTGGAGCGGTTGATCTCTAAAGTAGCAACACAAAAAATTAATCCGCGAGAAGTTGTTCAGCTTAAAAATTCACTGAATGCAATTGTGCCTATCAAGCAAATTATTGCAGAAACCGATAGCGAAGCCTTAAAAGTTTTAGGTGAAAATTTACATGCTTGCGATTTACTTCGGAATAAAATTGAAGAATGTCTGCACGACGAAGCTCCGGTAAATATTGTGAAAGGAAATGCGGTAGCGCCCGGTTTTTCTGAAGAATTAGACGAGTTGCGACAGATTGCTTTTTCGGGTAAAGATTATCTCGATAAAATGGTCGAGCGAGAAGTAGAAGCCACAGGAATCACCAGCTTGAAAATTGCCAGCAATAATGTGTTTGGTTATTATATAGAAGTTAGAAATACGCATAAAGATAAAGTTCCTGAAACTTGGGTGCGAAAACAGACGTTGGTAAGTTCTGAGCGTTACATTACCGAAGAGCTAAAAGAATACGAAGCCAAAATTTTAGGAGCCGAAGAGAAAATTCACGTATTAGAACAAGAAATTTTTCAGAAGTTAATTAGTTGGATCAACGATTACATTAAATCGGTGCAGCAAAATGCGATCCTTGTTGGGCGTATCGATTGTTTATGCTCGTTTGCGCAATTGGCCTTAGAAGAAAACTATTGCATGCCGCAAATTACCGATGGTTATGAGCTGAACATTCATTCAGGTCGCCATCCCGTGATCGAAAAGCAATTGCCGGTAGGAGAAGCGTATATTACGAACGATATTCAGTTAGATCGCGAAGAACAGCAGATCGTGATGATCACCGGACCCAATATGAGTGGTAAATCGGCTATTTTGCGTCAAACTGCATTAATCGTTCTCTTAGCACAAATGGGAAGTTTTGTGCCCGCGAAAACTGCAGAAATTGGTTTGGTCGATAAAATATTTACCAGAGTAGGAGCGAGCGATAACATTAGTATGGGCGAATCGACCTTTATGGTTGAGATGAATGAGACCGCCAATATCTTAAATAACATTTCTAATCGCAGTTTGGTGTTGTTAGATGAAATTGGTCGCGGTACGAGTACTTACGACGGGATTTCGATCGCGTGGGCGATTAGCGAGTATTTGCACGAGCATCCTGCGAAACCCAAAACGCTTTTTGCGACGCATTACCATGAGTTAAATGAAATGACGCAAACCTTTACGCGCATTAAGAATTATAATGTATCGGTAAAAGAATTAAAAGATAATGTATTATTTCTGCGGAAGCTCGTCCCGGGAGGTAGCGAACATAGTTTTGGGATTCACGTGGCAAAAATGGCAGGAATGCCACAGCAGGTTTTGCATCGCGCCAATAAGATCTTAAAGAAGCTGGAAAAGTCTCACGGAAGTGAAGAATTGAGCGGAAAATTAAAAGAAGCGGCAGAACAAGAACCGCAGCTAAGTTTTTTCCAGTTAGACGATCCTTTGCTGCAAGAAATTAAAGAAGAAATTTTACATACTGATATTGATACACTTACGCCGGTAGAAGCCTTAATGAAGTTGAATGAAATTAAGCGAATGCTACAGCCGGCGAACCCTGAAGCAAAAAAAGTTTAATTTTTTTCGCAAAAAAGTTTGGGTGTATGAAGAAAAGGATTAAATTTGCATCCGCATTTAAGCAACAACGTTCTTAAACATAGCTTAACGCGAAAATAGCTCAGTTGGTAGAGCGCCACCTTGCCAAGGTGGAGGTCGCGGGTTCGAATCCCGTTTTTCGCTCTGAGTAGACAAGTCTAAATATTATTTAAAAAATATATAGGCTCGGGTGGTGGAATTGGTAGACACGTTGGACTTAAAATCCAATGAACATTAGTTCGTACGGGTTCAAGTCCCGTCCCGAGTACTTTAACCCTCTTTAATCTTACGATTTTAGAGGGTTTTTTGTTTTTAGGTGGTTTTTAAAATGAATTTCTTTTCTTCGTCATGCTGTGCTTGACACAGCATCTCATCCTGTTTATAATTTAGATGATCCGCTAAATCGACACTTCGACTCCGCTCAGTGTGACAACAGGTGACTTTTAAGCGTTTTCCACAATAGTAATTCATCTCGCGTCATTCTAATTTTTTGTGCTCGTGAATATCAAGCGTTTTCAACGATTTTTATTTCTTCCTCGGTCAAGCCGTAAAGTTCATAAACCATTTGGTCGATTTGGTGGTCGAGTTGGTTGATTTGCGTTTGTAGCTCGCCGGCTTTTTTCTTATTGTCTTCAAAAAGCTCCATCCATTCAAACTCATCTTTTTTGGTGAGTTTTGGGATTTCTTCTTGCTCGTTTTTACGACGCTCACGGTTTTCCTTATTAATGGCTTTATTGAGTTCTTTTATAAACTCGCCAAAATCTAACTCGTGCCAGTTTTGGAGTTTTTTAGAGAGCTTTTCTACCGGAAATTGTGATAATAGATAGTTTTGGAATTTAGAATTTTCAATTTTAGAATTCGATATTAGTAAATTTATTTTCTGAATATGGCTTTCGAGTTTATCAGTCATATTTTTTCCAACGTTTTCCGGAATTGGAAATTTCTTACAATTTGCTATTAAAATTTTTTGAAATAGTGATTTTTCTAAATCTAAAAATTGATAAGTATGATAAAAATTGATCAATTTGGAATTTATAATAGCCGTAAGAAATAAAGCCGAATATTTTGATTTAGGTATTATCGCAAAACCTATTTGAGTAAAGTACAAATTGTCTTCTGTATAACCCGCATATATCCTTGGTGGATTTCCTGATACAATCTGTCGAATAATCGTTCTCGGACTTTTAAAAAACCTCTCTTCTCTTGGTGCTCCCAACCAATCTCCGTAATTTATAAATTCTGTAGGAGAAGGATCGACATAGAATCTTTCGATATTCCCTCCACTTATTAAAGGCATATAATTTTTGTCCAATTTAAATGAAGAATGATACTCTCTATTTTTAATTAATTCCTTTGAGTGTCCTTTATATTTATCATACGGTGTAATCCCTAAAGAAAAATCAGATATGTCCTCTAATACAATTCTATCTTTCTTTAACTTATTGAGAAGTTTTAATTGATCTGGATTTATATAAATATTGAAATTAAAATTGTCAACTTTCCACGCGCTTTTTGAAACTTTTTCTAATCTACTCTCATCGATAGAACTAATTTTATCATCCTTAGAATAAACTAACTTCGAAAGATTTTCATTATCGTAATTTTTTCGAAATTCAAATATTATAGTTTCTACTTTTGCATCTTCAAACACATCATCAGGCAACTTAATTATAGTAGTCATATCATTAATAAGTAGTCTTCTGATTTTTTCATAAGAAGAGTTAACTAAAATAGAGTTTGGATTGATAAAAGATAAATAACCTAAATTTTTAACGAGATGAAACCCTTTTTCAATAAAAATTGAATATAGATTAATTCTATTTGATACTGTCTCATACTTCTCGAAGTAAAAATCTACAATTTTAGGATTCATTCCTTTAATATCCACATAAGGCGGATTCCCAATCACCACATCAAAACCACCTTTGGCAAAAACTGCCGGAAATTCTGCTGACCAGGTAAAGGCTTTATCGCCGGCAATGTTTTTAGCATCGATTAAAGAATTACCGCATTTAATATTACTGCTTAGGTCGTTTAATTTTCTACGTGGTTGCGCGGTACGTAACCAAAGCGAAAGTTTGGCAATTTCTACACTTTCTTCATTAATATCTACACCGTAAATATTGTTTTCTAAAATGGTATTTTCGATATCGCTAAACACAATTGCGCCACCCAAAACTTTGGCTTTAAGCTCGTCGATATAGGCGTGTTCTGCAATAAGAAATTCCAACGCCTGATTTAAAAATGCGCCCGAGCCACAGGCAGGGTCACAAATAGTAAGCTGTAATAACCAATATCGATAAGTGTCGAGCGTGGCAATTAATTTCTTTTTGGTTGCGGTGTGTGTTCCTTTTTTTACTTCAAAATATTCTTCTTCCCGAAACTCCAGCTCGGTTTTCTTTTCTTCACAAAGCTTGCCTACGGTATTTTCAACAATATATTTGGTAATGTATTTAGGCGTGTAAAAAACACCGTCTTTTTTACGTTTACTCTTCTGCTTATCAAAATTATCGCCTTCAATTTCGGCATTTACACTTTCAATTTCGTTGAGCGAATTTTCAAAAATATGCCCAAGGATATTTACATCAACCTGACTTTCAAAATCGTAAGCAGAAAGTTTTGCGGTGTGTTTATAAAGCAATGCATCATTGATCTCTAAAAGATCTAAAATAGTATCAGGTTTAAAAAGTCCGCCATTATAGGCAAAGATCTCTGCTTTTTTATCGGTGCCTTTTCGGCCGGTGTCCAGATAACTAAAATAAAGTTTAAAACGTTCGTAAAGCGGTTGGTTTACATCCAGGTCTTTAAGCTTGTTCCAATCTTCGATGATCTGCAAAATAGCGTTGGGCGGTAACAGTCCGCGATCTTCAGCAAAAAAGATAAACAGAAAACGATCGATCAACTTCTGCGACTTTTTAAATAAGGTGAGCTTTACATTTTTTTCGAGGCGTTGTTGTTCCTGTAATTCTTCAGGAGATCTCTCGACTTCGCTCGAGATGACATTCGATGCACCGGCTTTTAATTTTTTAGCATTATTTCTCACTAAATCGCGATACAATTCACGCTTAAAAACCGAATAATCTTTATAAAAACCTTTGGTGATCTGGCTTTCTTCTACCAACGAAGCTTCTTTAATTTCTAAAGGCAAACCGCTTAAAAAATTATCCTGCTGCAAGCATAAATATAACAGGGCAAAGCGATCTTCGGTTAAACTAAACAGATCGAATTCTAAGAACTCGGTCGCATCGTTAATATAAAATCGAAGTTTTTCGAAATTGGAAGTAATTACATATACACAACCTTTTTGATTGGCTTTATAATCGAACGCCTGTTGGCGAATCCCTTCTAAATGTTTGGTGTTGGTACCTTTAAGTTCGATAACGCCTAAGGCTATATTTTCTTTTAAAATGGCACCATCGGCTTTGCGCGAGTTGGTTTGATTTTTATATTCGGCTACCAGATTATAGTTTGCGTTTGGCTTCATTGTGTAGTCTAAAACCTTTACAAACAACTCGGTAAGAAAAATAGCCTGATATTCTTCTTCTTTCGAGCTTTTTATATTTTCCTGAATTTTAGGATCTAAAAAGTACTTACTAAACTTTTTGTATGCCCTAAGAATCTGGTTTTGGTCTTGGGCTTTAAGGTATTTTTTTAAAACCGAAGTTTGAAATAATGCCATTGAATCGGGTTGGAAATGTTCTTGGCTATAAATTTAAAAATTTAATGTTAAAACGATAATCTTATTAAAAACTTTATCGCGTTGTTTTATTTTGAAAAATCCCAACTAAAAAAGACTTCTCGATACATTTTATTCTTCCGCTGCGCTTCAAAATAAAACACTCGAAGTGACAAGGTTGGAGTCTGGATTATTAATAATAAATAATTGTATTGATGTTTCGAACCTCTCTTAGAGTTTATAATGCTGTTTGCTGAAATCTTCACACTGTTAATTAAAAAAAGACTTCTCGATACATTTTATTTTTCCGCTGCGTTGCAAAATAAAACACTCGAAGTGACAAGGTTGGAGTCTGGATTATTAGAAATAAATAATTGTATTGATGTTTCAAACTTCCCTTAAACTTTATGATAACTATTTACTGAAACTGTCAACTGAAAACTGTCAACTGAAAACTGTCAACTGAAAACTGTCAACTGAAAACTGTCAACTGAA
>DTTX01000039.1:27801-46325 GCA_012964435.1 Mesonia sp.
ACTGTCAACTGAAAACTGTCAACTGAAAACTGTCAACTGAAAACTGTCAACTGAATACTGTTTACTGTTAACTAAAAAAAGACTTCTCGATACATTTTATTTTTCCGCTGCGCTTCAAAATAAAACACTCGAAGTGACAAGGTTGGAGTCTGGATTATTAATAATAAATAATTGTATTAATGTTTCGAACCTCCTTTAAAGTTTATGTGAACTATTTACTGAAACTGTCAACTGAAAACTGTCAACTGAAACTGTTTACTGACACTGTAAACTGTCAACAGAAAACTGTACACTGTCAACTAAAAAAGAGCGATTCACGATATGGCCGGCGGGTCTATTGTTTTAGAAGAATAAAGCTTATGAAGTATAAATTTTGCTCATAGAAATATAAGCCCGGTTGTCAAGCTTATATTTCTATGAGCAAATTTTCATTAATAATTGTAAGAGGTAGGTAAGGGTTTTAAGTTAAGAATCAACAGGCTTGCATTCTAGCGCTTTCATTAATAAAGTTTCAACCATATTATTGAACGTTCTGTTCTCTTCGATAGCAAGTTGTTCAATATTTTCACAAATTTCAGTTTTTAATCTAATTGATCTCTGACGAGATTTGTTCTCTTTCTTCATAAATAGTATTATGGGGTTAAACGTTACACTAACATAATATATATAATATTTTAATTAAACGATTTTTTAGATAATTATTAACATTAAGTGTTTATATGCTAAGTAGTTGCAATTTTAGTTGAAGTGTAAGTAATTTAGATAAGTTGCAATATTAAGATGAAGTTTTTATAATAATTGTTAATTTTAATCAATTGAGACTATAGTGCAATTTAAATCATAAAAATAATCGATAGTTGTTGATAACTAATATTCGTTAATACCAAAGATAATATGTCTAAAATAAATTTGCAAACTTCGAAATATTACTTGAGATCTATCGAGAATTCTGATATTTCGATGATATTTAAAGGCTTGTCTCACCCTGAAGTCATTAAATATTACGGAATTAGTTATACATCGTTAGCAGAAACGAAAACCCAAATGCAATGGTATAAAAATTTAGAGTTATCGGGTAGTGGTAAATGGTTTGCGATCTGCGAGTTAAGTACAGATAATTTTTTGGGCGCTGTCGGGTTAAACAATTTGATCGAATTACATCAAAAAGCAGAAATTGGTATTTGGCTTTTACCTGAACATTGGGGTAAAGGCATTTTTCAAGAAGTGATGCCAAAAGTAGTAGCTTATGGGTTTAAAGAGTTAAACTTACATCGTATAGAAGCATTTGTAGAAAGTGACAATAAAAAATGCAAAGATGCCCTGGCAAAAACAGGATTTGTTTATGAAGGGACAATGAAAGATTGCGAGAAGAAAAACGGAAAGTTTATAAATCTGTCTGTGTACGCGATCTTAAACAAGTAAGAGCACGTTCAGGAAAATCGGTGATAATAGCGTTTACACCAAAATCGAGCATTTTTGTTATGTCTTCAGGCTTGTTCACCGTCCACGGAATGACCAAAATTTGCTCTTGCTGAATTTCTTGTACCGCTTTTTTACTGTTAAGAAGTTTAAAATGCGGACTGTAAATCTCGGGTTTAAAACTTAGGCGTTCTTTATTTTGCTGAAATGAATTATTCTCTACCAGATAAGCGATCGTAAATGCTGAAAAGTGAAGATGAATTTCTTCTAAAATATTTACATCAAACGATTGTAAGATCACTCGGTTTTCAATTTGCTTTTCTAGTAAAACATCGGTAACAAGTTTTACAAATTCTTTAGGCTCCGGTTGAAATTTGTGATAAAACTCAACTTCAGATTTAATTTCAATATTGTAGGCAACTGCAGGTAAATTGTTTTCTTGGGTATATTTTTCAACCGTTTCAATTACTTCAGAAAGTAAAGGTTTATAGGTTTTTAATTTTTGCTGCTGAAGAAATTTTTGATTGATCTTACTGCCGGCATCAAAAGTTTTAATTTCAGCATAATTCATATCATAAAGGTTAAAATTTCTTTCTTTCTCCTTAGAAATATCTGCTCCATTAGGTTGAAGTACATAAGCAGAAGCTATATAAGCTTCGTGAGATACCACTACTTTTTTGTCTTTAGAAATAACGACATCCATTTCTAAAACATCTACGCCTTTTTTAACTGCACTTAAAAAAGCAGGAATACTATTTTCCGGGAAGTTACCTCGATCACCTCGATGACCTTGAATTTGAGTTTTCACTTTCTAAATTTAGAAAATTACTTTGAAGTATCTTTTACTACGATCGCTGTCTTAATAATCTCTTGCGTGATTTTCTTTTGATCTTCTTTAAGATTTTTAATAAGAAGTTCTACGGCTTGTTCACCAACTTTTTCAGGAAATTGATTAATGTAGGAAACTCTTGGGTGTTGCAATTCGTTATGCTTTTTGTTTACATAACCAATAAGAGAGATCTCGTCGATCAATTTCAGTTTATTTTTAGCGATGATCGCATTGGCAATAATGGTAGATTCGATATCTGCACCCAAAATAGCATCTACTTTTGGTTGAGAACTATCGGTAAGTCGCTCTTCTATTTTTTGACGTAGATCTTCTAATTCGTGTTCTTCGATAGTTTCACCAGAGAGCGAAGATTCACTTTCGATAAAGCTTGTAAAAGTTCTTCGTCTGGTTTTACCTACTGAAAGCCAACCAATAGAAGAAACAAATAAAACATTCTTAGCATCGGTTTCTTGAAAGTGCGCACACGCTTTTAAAATACTTTGGTCGTCATCTACAGAAACCGAATTAAAATTAAGCTCTTTATGCAACCTGTCGAAAGTAACGATAGGCGTCGTTTCTGCAATATTTTTAAAATGTTCGAATTGGCGTTCTACAAAAGTCTCTTCAGAAGGACAAACAATAATTCCTTCTACCATTCCGTTCGATAAGATATTCAAACTTTCTCTTTCTTCTTTTAATTTTTCACCGGTAAAGAAAGTTATAATTCGGTAACCATTTTTCTTAGCGTGAACTTCAATATTTTTTAATACTTCAGCTAAAAAGGAGTTTTGAATATCCGGTATAATCACACCTATATTAAAGGTAGATTGGTTTTTTAAACTCACTGCTATATGGTTAGGTACGTAACCATAAAATTTAGCAAGCTCTTTTACCTTCTTTTTTGTTTTTTCACTTATCTCGGGGCTATCATTCATTGCTTTAGATACGGTTGATACAGAAACCATTAAGATTTTAGCAATTTCTTTGATTGTGATTTTCTTTTTCATAGCAAATAAATGTTTCAATAAGAGATAATGAACGTCAAAAATACTAAAAATACACGTTCTTTAAACTTTTTAAAGCAGATCTGCAGAAAAACTAAAGTTTTTATAAACTTTTGAGCAGCTTTTAGGCATTGGTTAACTTCAGGTTTCTTAAAATTATTTCAATGAAAAATATCACCATTGTTGGCGGTGGCGCTTGTGGTTCTGCAGTGTTTATAGAATTGGTCATTCAGATCTTAGCAGAAAAATTACAAGATAAAGTAAGCTTAACCTTAATAGAACGCGCAGAAAAAGTTGGTTACGGATTAGCGTTCGGCACTCAGCAAGAGAGTCATTTACTCAATACACAAGCAGATCTTATGGGTATTTTTGCTGAAGAACCCGAACATTTTGCAACTTGGCTCAACGAAAAAAGAGAGAAAACAAAAAATACCTCAACAATTTCAAAAGCTGAAGAAACTTACACTTCTAGGCAACTTTATGGAGATTACGTGGCAGAACAACTTTCAATTTTTAAAGAAAAAGCAAAGCGAGGCGGCATTCAAGTAGATTATATTCACGATGAAGCAATACACCTTGAAGCAGTAAAAAATGAAGAACTAAAAATTGATTTTGAAGGAAGAGAAAGTATTACTTCCGCCTATGTTATTTTGGCATTAGGAACTCCCAAACCTAACAATTTTAAAGAATGTGAAGCATACCCGGAGTTTATAAATTTTCCGTGGCCGGTAGAAAATCTAAAGCGAAAAGTTAAAAAGAACGATACAGTTGGAGTTTTAGGTACCAGTTTAAGTGCGATCGATACGGTACTTACATTAATCGATCAAGAACATCAAGGTAACATAAAATTAATTTCTCCTGAAGGTTTATTGCCGCGTGTACAACCCATAAAAAATGAAGAGATCGATAGAAAATTTATAACTCTTTCTAACATCCATCAGCTTAAAAGAGATGAAAACAGAAAGCCCAAAGTAAAAGAACTTTTTAAACTTTTTATGCAAGAAGTAGAGGCTTTAGAGGGTTTTAGTTTAGATTGGAATAGTTTAAAACGTGACGATCGAAGCGCAGAAGAGTTAATGGAAATTGATATTTATGCAGCAGAGAATAACGGAGATTCGATCTTGAATCTAGCGTATGCATTACGTCACGATGCTTCTACTATTTGGAGTTGGCTTTCTGTAGAACAGAAAAAACATTTTGGAGATTGGATAGGCAAATATTGGCAAATTAATAGGCACGCAATGCCACTGCATAATGCTTATAAGTTGAAAAAGCTTATGGAGAAAGATCAATTAGAGGTAATTGGCGATTTTAAGGAAGTAAATTATCTGGAAGATGAAGGTTTTGAAATTAAGCTGAATAGCGGCGATAAATTTAAAGTAGATAAATTAGTAAACGCCACCGGAACGCCTTCAGAAGTAGAAAGTATGGAGAATACATTAATTCAAGATTTGCTTCAAGAAAAATTGATCATTCCGTATGAAGTTGGTGGTATTTATATAGATGAACGAACCATGCGTGTGGTAACACCGCAAAAAGATTTACCAATTTACGCTTTAGGGCATATAAATAACGGGATGTTACTCGATGTAAATTCGGTTTGGTTTAATGTGAAAAGTTCGATGATCGCTGCAAAAGATATTCTATTTAAAATACAGATGAATGAACGTATTTCTTAATCTTTACAAGACCTTATTTCCTTATCTGTTATGTATTCCAATAGGATATTTTTTAGCACGAAAAAATATTATTCCGAAGAACATCGTATCTAAACCACTGCTGTATTTTTTTATGCCCGTGTTGGTTATTAATCACGTGCTAGAAGCCTCGGTAGAAAATTTAACGATCCTCCCGATAATTTCATTCACTTTATCTGTTGGGATGATTTTTCCTGCAATAATAGTTCATCGTACGTTTGGTAAAGGAGAAAGTAGAAGTTTATTAAAAAGTGGTTTTTCTTTTTTTAATGTTGCGTTTTTCGGGATTCCGGTGGTCGATGCACTATTTGGTAAAGAAGCGATCACAACCCTTATCTGTATTTATATAGGATCTGCGCTTTACGGGAATATAATTGGGTATTTTCAAGTAGCAAGAACAAGATTTAGTAGAAAGCACGCCATCAAAGAAATTTTTAAAGTCCCATTTATATATGTATTTATACTAGCAGTGGCGCTAAAGATCTTTGGTTTTGAAATGCCAACGCAGGTGGAGCCTGTAGTCGATTTTTTCGGGATCGTGGTTTCTGTTGCCGGGATGTTAATTATAGGTATTAATATTGAGCAAGTAGATTTTAAAGTGCTTAAATGGAGTTATTATTTAAAATTGCTTGGAGTGCGAGTATTGGCAGCAATTATAATAATGGCAGCTTTATTAGGTATAGAATATTTATTTGTAAAAGGCCTTACTGAACGGGAAACTAAGGTTTTGATATTGCTAGCTTTATTCCCAATTGCCGCTAATCTTACGGTATTTGCTTCATTTTTAAAGTCGAATGAAAAGCAATCGGCGCTATTGGTCTTATTATCGATGCTTATAGCTTTAATTTTAGTGCCATTAGCCGCAGCATTTTTCTAATAAAAAAGCCGAATTTTACAATTCGGCTTTATAGATTGGTTGAAAAAAATGCTTAGTGAACGTCGTCTTCGTGCATTTCTTCGTGTACTTCTTCTTCAGCTTCTTCTTCTGCGTTCTCAGCAGCGTTTTCAACTTTGTCTGCTCCTCTTTCGATAGCGTCTCCAGTTTCTTCTACTCCGTTTTCGATAGCTTCACCGGTTTCTTGTGCAGCATTTTCCATATCTTCACCGATAGCTTCAGCAGCTTCTTCAGTTTTCTCTTGTGTAGTTTCTCTACAAGATGCAGTTGCTAAAACGATAGATAATGCAGAAAATGCAATAAATAATTTCTTCATAATAATTAGCTTTAAAAAATTTTAAAGTGTAAAATTAATACATTTATGCTCAAGTTTAATAACCTATGAGATTTCTTTACCTGTTTTTTTTCATATTCATCTTACAATACTCTTATTCACAAGAGTTACCGCCGGTTGTAAATTTTTCTGCTAAAGATTATGAGGCAGGAAATCAAAACTGGATGATCGTTCAAGATGAAAACCAGCACATATATATTGCTAACAACTCAGGTTTGCTTCAATACAATGGTGAGCAATGGAATTTAAATAAACTCCCCGAAGGATCTTTTATTAGATCTGTGGCAATGGCAGATGGTAAGGTTTTTACCGGTGCTTATATGGATTTTGGATATTGGGAAAAAGACAATACCGGTAAACTAAATTACCAGAGTTTAAAAAACTTGGTAGAAGAAGATTTTATAGATGGGGAACAATTTTGGCATATAGAGGCAGTCAACGATTATGTGGTTTTCCAAAGTTTAAGCCGACTTTACAGTTATAATGTGAAGACAAATAAGGTAGTAATTATACCGGCTAATTATACCATTACAAATTTATTTCAGCTTCAACAAAAAATATACTATCAAGTAGCAGAAGAAGGGTTATATGTGATCGATAACGGACAACAAAAGATATTTGTACCTAATACAGAATTGAATAATCAAATTGTAGTCGGTTTTTTTGAATTTGAAAATGAAAAATTTTTGGTCACTAGAAATAATAGGATCTACTCAATTATAGACGGTAAGTTAACTTTGCAAGAACTTGAGAATTTAGAATTATCTGAAGACGAGTCGATCTTCATTGCTAAGCTTATAACCGATCAAATATTAGCATTGGGTACTATTGGTAATGGCTTAAAACTTTATAATCTAAAAACCGAACAAATTACTCACTTTAAACAACCCAGCATTTTAAATAATACGGTTTTATCACTATTCAACGACAAGCAAGGGAATCTATGGAGTGGTTTAGATAACGGAATTAGCTTACTTAATTTAAATAGCTCTTTAAAGATCTTTACCGATACTTTTGGAGAAGTTGGTACCGTTTACTGTAGCTATCAAGAAGCTAACATTCGATATTTAGGAACTAATCAAGGTCTGTATGCCAGAAATGTTGATGAAAAAGGCGATTATAAGTTGATCCCAAATACAAGCGGGCAAGTTTGGAGTATTCAAAAAATATACGAAAAACTGTTGGTAGGTCACGATAAAGGTACTTTTTTGATCGAGGGATTTACAGCTAACTCTATTTTTAACGAAACCGGAACCTGGGAAATTAAACCTTATAATGGTGGTTTTTTACAAGGTCATTATAATGGGATGAGTTTTGCAGAATACTCTAACGATAAAATCGGGCAATTCCAAAGATTTAAAAATTATGATCTTTCTTCCAGGAATATTCTTATAGATAGTTTAAAAGATGAAGTTTGGGTAGGTCACGATCATAAAGGTATTTTTAAGACGCGATTAAGTTTATCTGAAAATTCGGTTGAAATTATTAACAACTATAATTTGCCAACGCAAGAGGGTACAGGTTTAACCTTGTTTTCGTTCAATCAAAAACTATTTGCTTCCACAGCAAAAAAGTTTTACAAGTTTAATTCTTCTGAAGATGATTTTGAATTAGCAACTTCCCTAAATACCATCTTTAAGAACGAAAAAAGAATAACAGGCATCACGAAAGTGATAGAGAATTCTTTATGGTGTTTTGGTGATGAGCAGGTTTATCGAATTACTAAAGATGCTTTTCAAGACGATTACGTTTTGAATAAATACGACATCCCGAATAATTTGAGAGGTATCTCTACCAGTTTTGAGAATATCTCTATAATTAACGCTAATACTTATTTAATTGGCTCTAATCTTGGTTATATCACTTTTGAGCTTCCGGTAAAAGGCTTAGAAGTCGCAGAATTGAAAATTAATTCAGTAAGATTTTCCGGAAAAGACCAAAAATTGAGTAATTTAAATTTGGCTGCCGATGATAATGAAATTACTTACAGAAATAATTTAATTGAATTTAATTATAGCCTTCCTCAGCACAATTTACCTTCCGATGTAAAATATAGTTATCGATTGTTAGGTTATGAAGATTCTTGGTCTTCATGGTCAACAGCTTCTGCCGTAAGTTTTAAAAATTTATCGCACGGCGAATATAAATTTGAGGTTAGAGCTTTACTTAATGAGCATATCACTTCGACTAAAAGTTTTAGCTTCTCTGTAAAAAAACCTTGGTATATTTCTACGATAGCCATAGTCTTTTACATTTTATTGTTTTTACTAATTCTTTTTATTACACATAAGCTTTATAACAATTATTATAAAAAAGAACAAGAGCGAATTATAATTGAGAATAAAGAAAAATTAAAACTTCAAGAAATCACCGCTCAGCAAGAAATTGTGACCTTAAAAAATAAACAACTTGAAACTGAAGTTGAATCAAAAAATAGAGAACTGGCTGCTTCTACAATGAATATTATTAGGAAGAATGAATTTCTTACAGAATTGAAACAGAAACTAGCTAATGCAAATACAGATCAAGAAATTCAGGAAGTGATCAGCATCATTAATAGAAATATTGCTGAAAAAGATAACTGGAAGTTGTTCAAAGAAGCTTTCGATAATGCCGATAAAGACTTTTTACAATCTGTAAAGGAAAAACACCCCAACTTAACATCGAACGACTTAAAACTTTGTGCTTATTTAAGGTTAAATTTAAGTTCTAAAGAAATTGCACCCATGCTTAATATTTCAGTTAGAAGCGTTGAGATTAAACGATATCGTTTGCGTAAAAAAATGGATTTAGCGCATGAACAAGGATTGGTAGAGTATATCCTTACTTTTTAAATACTCAACAATTTTAAAAAACACCACAACATTACCACAACATTTATATAAAATGCAATATATCAGGTATATTCGTGTAAGTTAATCTTGATTGTGAAATCCCTATTTTAAAGCGTTGTTAATTGAATAACTCTAAAAAAATGACGTGAAAATTTAAGATGTATATTTTTTGTTGAGGTTAAATTTATTTGGAGTTAACAGTTTATTAATACATTGCTTTCAAATCAAATCATCAACAAATGAATAAAAATCTATTATTAATTTTAATGTTTTTGGCTCCATTTGTCAGCATTGCTCAAACGTTTTCGGTTTCGGGAACGGTAACCGAAGCAGAGACAGAAATGCCAATGCCAGGAGTAAATGTTTTGGTCAAAAATTCTACTAAAGGAGTAGTTACCGATTTTGATGGTAATTTTACTTTAGAAGATATTAATGAAGGAGATATTATTGTATTCTCTTACATTGGATTCGAAACACAAGAAGTTCCTTTTACCAATCAATCCACAATCAACATTTCTTTAAAACCGGATTCTGAAGCTTTAGGAGAAATTGTACTTGTAGGTTATGGTAAACAAGTTAAAAAACAAGTTACAGGATCAGTTTCTACTATTGGTGAAGCTATCATAGATGATCTTGAACCTACAAATGCTGCACAAGCTTTACAAGGTACGACCTCGGGAGTTAATGTAGCGATGAATGGTGGGGCTCCCGGTTCTAACGCAAATATTAGAATTAGAGGTATCTCTACTAATGGGCAAAGTAAACCTTTAATTATTTTAGATGGTTTTCAATATGAAGGAGGTTTAAATACTATAAACCCTGCAGATATTGAAAGTTTTACAGTTTTAAAAGATGCACAAGCAGCAATTTACGGAACTATTGGTGCTAACGGTGTGATTTTAATCACCACTAAAAAGGGTAGAAAAAACCAAAAAGCCCAAGTAAGTTATGAGGGGTATACAGGTATTCAAGAAACTACTCGTAAGCTTTCTTTACTAAATGCAAAGGAGTATGCTTTATATTTAAATGAAGCTTATGCCAACGCGGGTCAAGATGTTCCGTTTACCAATGTAAATGATTTAGGAACAGAAACAGACTGGCAAGATGAGGTTTTTGATCAAGCAACTATAAGAAGTCATAATCTTTCTGTTAGAGGAGGAGGAGAAAAAGTTAGTTATAGTTTAAGTGCTTCAAACTTTTATCAAGAAGGTATAGTGGCACCAGACAAAGCTAATTTTGAACGTAATACTGCAAATTTAGCTTTAGATGTAGATGTTTCAGAAAAAATCAATCTTTCAACAAAATTATTTTACAGTAGTGCAGATGCAAAAGATATTAACTCTTTTGCTTTAGGTTCAGTATTATTTAATGCTAATAATATTGCACCAATTATCGACCCTTCTCAGGATAATTTAGATGGGACTATCGATTTAGGGAATGAAGTTGTAAACCCGCTTACACAAATTAGAAATACGTACAATAGTAGTTTAACAGATCGTTTAAGCGGTACAGTGCAAGCAAGTATTGATTATGCTAAAAATCTAAATTTACAAGGTCGTATAGGTTTTAATAGTACGAATACTAGACATAGAGATTTTACTCCAGAATTCAATTACGGTGCAGGTAAAATCTATACTACTCCTATTAGCTCTGTAACATTAGGTAAGATCAATGATTACGATTATACATTCGATTTATTTAATACTTATGAGAATACTTTTGCAGATGCTCATGAGGTTACATTTTTAGTAGGTACGACCGTTTATCAAACTAAAGGTGAAGGTTTATACGGTAGCAGAAACGATGTAAATGCTAATAGTTGGCAATTTGCAGATTTAAGTTCTGCTTATGGAGTTGGAGAAGATCAAACTAATAGTTCATACTCTTATTTACTACGTAGACTTTCATACTTTGCAAGGTTACAGTATTCTTATAAAGATAGATATTTACTTTCAGCAATGTTAAGACGTGATTCTTCAACTAAATTTGGTCCTAATAACAAAGTAGCTTATTTTCCTTCGGTTACTGCAGGATATGTAATTTCTGAAGAAGAGTTTTTTACGTCTGATGTTTTCGACTTGATCAAACTAAGAGGTAGTTACGGGATTTTAGGTAACGACCAGATTGGAGACTTTTTATATTTATCGTTATTAAATGGAGAGGCCACTTATGTATTAGGAGCAGATCAAGCTTTAGTTAATGGTAACGCATTAGGAGCATTGGCAAATCCAGATTTACAATGGGAAGAGGCTAAGAAGTTAGATATTGGTGTAGATATTGACTTTTTAGATAACAAATTCTCTTTCGTTGCCGATTATTTTCATAACCGAAGAGATAATTTATTAATTCCTAACATTCCGGTATCAGGTATTTATGGTACAGGTGCACCGGGAGCCGGAAGTCCTACAATTAATGCAGGTGAGGTAATTAATAAAGGATGGGAATTTGCACTTAATTATAATCAAAATTTCTCAGATGATTTTTCAATCTCAGCCGGATACAATATTAGTTTCTTAGATAATGAAGTTACTCGAGTAGATAATGGTATTGGTTATATTGAAGGTGGTGGTTTTGGTGTAGGTCAACCTGCCCCTTCAAGAATGGAAGTTGGTTTCCCGATGGGCTATTTCTACGGTTACCAAACTAACGGAATTTTCCAAACGCAAGAAGAGGTTAATGCACATCCTTCTCAAGTAGCTTTAGGAGCAGAGGCACAACCTGGTGATATACGTTATTTAGATCTTAATGGTGACGGTGTGATCGATGCAAACGATAGAACAAACTTAGGAGATCCGATTCCAGAAGTTACTATGGGATTTAACTTTAAGATCAACTATAAGAATTTTGATCTTTCTGCTTATTCATTTGCCAGTCTAGGTCAAGAAATCGTAAGAAACTACGAAAGAAATCAGCCAAATGTAAATAAGTTGAGTTATAGATTAGATCGATGGACGGGGCCTGGTACAAGTAATACTGTCCCAAGAGCAACTATCGCTTCAACTTCTAACAATGCATTTTCAGACTTTTTTGTTGAAGATGGCTCATTCTTAAGAATACAGGCAATAACCTTAGGGTATACCGTTCCAAAAAGCTTGACAGAGAAAGCTTTTATCGAAAAATTTAGAGTTTATGGTAAAGTAGATAATGTATACACTTTTACAGAATATATGGGTTACGATCCTACGGCTTCTACAGGAGCTCCAATCGGTCAAGGTATTGACTATGGTTTTTATCCATTACCAAGAACCTATTCATTAGGTGTTAACCTTCAATTTTAAAAAAACGAGATGATGAAGAATTTATATAAAAGTATTACAGTTTTAGCAATTGCCCTTGTAGGAGTGGTAAGTTGTTCAGACGATTTTACAGATGTTAATCCGCCGTATGCGATTAATTCTGATACCTATTTTGCATCTCCAGACGATTATTCAAAAGCATTAATTGGTGCTTACGATGTATTACAGTCTACCTATGTAAATGTTATTCTAGGGGAAATAGCATCAGATAATACTCACGCAGGAGGTGAAAGTGCAAACGATGTAATAGGATGGCAGCAAGTAGATCGTATGCAACACACCCCGATTAATGATAATTTAGATGATATTTGGGATTGGAATTTTGCAGGTGTTCAAAGAGCAGCATTTATTATCGAGAATGAAGATAATATTGAATTTGATGGTAAATCTCAAATCATTGCAGAAGCTAGATTTATAAGAGCTTATTTTAATTTTGAATTATTAAAATGGTTTGGGCCAATTCCTATCAAACCTGAAGGTCAATTTGTTTTAGGAGATGTTGCAACATATCCAAGAGCGTCAAGAGAAGAAGTATATGCATTTATCGAAGAAGATTTACTTTCTGCTATAGAGAATATGGCGGTAGATGCTCCAGAAGTTGGTCGAGCAACTAAAGGGTCTGCTCAAGCTTTACTGGGTAAAGTTTACCTATATCAAGAAAGATTCGAAGAGTCTGCTATACAACTTAATAATGTGATCAATTCAGGTAAATATCATTTATATGGTACTGAACAAGGTGAGGTATATGAAACTCTGTTCGATTCAATCGGTCAAAATTCAGCAGAGTCTGTTTTTGAGATTCAGTATACTGGAGCAGAAGGAGCAGGATTTGGATGTTTGCAATGTAGTGAAGGTAACGTAATGGTTGGTTTTAGCGGAATTAGAGGCTACAACGGTCCGGTGTTCGAGTCTGGATACGGATTTAATTTACCAACAGAAGAAGCTTTCAATTCTTTTGAAAGTGGAGATGATAGACAAGATATAACTGTGCTAGATATAGAAGCTTGGGCATCTGCAAACGGAGCAACCTATAATATAGGAAGTCAAGATCCCGTAACTGGTCACACAGGTTATTATAACAGAAAATATTTACCGAGACAGAATGATAATTTAGGTGACGCAAACCTTACACAGCCTAACAATTATAGAGCTATTCGTTATGCAGATGTGTTATTAATGGCTGCAGAAGCTATGGTTAGAGGTAATATTAACGAAGGGCAAGCACGGGATTATTTAAATATGGTAAGAAACCGTGCCGGTTTAGATAACGTAGATTCTAGTGGAAACGCTTTATTAGAAGATATCTATGTAGATAGAAGATCAGAAATGATGGGTGAAGGTCACCGTTTCTTCGATTTAGTTCGTACAGGTCGTGCTGCAGAAAACATTGATGGGTTTACAGCAGGGAAGAATGAAGTATTTCCTATACCTTTTGAAGAGATGCAGTTTGCTAACGGAAATTGGGAACAAAATTCAGGTTACTAAAAAATATTAATATGAAAAATAAAATTCAATACTTATTGTTCAGTTTGCTATTCGTAGCAATGGCAGGCTGTTCAGACGATGACGGCTTAGAAACTGTAGCATCGGGAGAACCAACAAATATTTCTGTTGATTTTCAAATTGAGCAAGACAATTCGGGAGATGTTACGATTTTCCCGAGTGCAGAAGGAGCGAATACCTTTATTGTAGATTATGGTGATGGTAGTGAAGCTTCAGAAACCATCGCAACAGGTAGTAACGTGATGCATACTTATGAAGAAGGTACTTACGAAGTAATGGTAACCGCTATGAATTTAGCGGGTGATACTGCTTCGATGACGCAAACACTAGTGGTGTCTTTTTCTGCACCAGAAAACTTAGAAGTTACGATTACCAAAGACGCAGGAAATCCATTTTTGATAAATGTTTCTGCAGAAGCCGATAATGCTGCTGCTTTTGAAGTTTACTTTGGTGAGCAAGCAGACGAAACTGCAACACCAATGATGATTGGAGAAACAGTAAGTTATGAATACAGTGCTGTTGGTACTTACACTATTACTGTTATTGCATTGAGTGGAGGTGAAGCAACAACTACGTATACCGAAGAAATTGAGATCGTAGATCCACTACTCCTGCCGATTACATTTGAATCTGAAACTGTAGATTATACATTTTTCAACTTTGGAGGCGGTGAGGCTACAGGTGTACCTTTAGTTGCTAATCCATCGCCGAGCGAAATAAATGATAGCGAAACTGTAGCATCTTATACAAAAGTTTCTGGTTCAGAAACTTGGGCGGGTACCTCAGTTACTTTAAATGAAGCGATCGATTTTAGTTCAACTACCTTTATATCGATGGATGTATATTCTCCATCTATAGGAACTCCAATTTTATTTAAAATTGAAGATAGTGAGAACTCAGATAATTTCGTTGAAATTCAAGCAACTACAACAGTTGCAAACGAATGGGAAACCATAGTTTTCGACTTATCGGCAGTCGACCAATCTATTACTTATGAGGTAATTGCTCTATTCTTCAATTTTAATACTTCTGGTACCGGTGAGACTTACTATTTTGACAACATTCAATTAGCAAGCCCTACAATTGTAGAGTTACCAATTACTTTTGAAGGTAGTCAAAGTGCTTATGGTTGGACAGAGTTTGGAGGTGCACCCGTAACTATCGAAGAAAATCCAGATATGAGTGATGCAAATCCAAGTGCAACTGTAGCTAAAATGTTTAAAGTAAATAATTCTTTAGATTATGCAGGGGCATTTATGGATTTAGATAATCCGGTAGATTTCAACCAAAATACCTCTATTAGTATGAAAGTGTGGTCACCAGAGGCTAATACTACTGTTACCTTAAAGTTTGAAGATCCTCTAGACGGGGCGATATTTGCAGAGGCAAATGCGGTAACAACCGTTGCTAATGAGTGGCAAACTATAACTTTTGATTTTAGTGGTGTAGATGTTAATCAAAATTACCAAAGAATGGTGTTGTTCTTTGATTTTGGTTCTATAGGTACAGGATTAAATTATTACTTTGATGATATTTCTTATGCAGACCAACAACCGGTTTCATTACCAAACTTGCCATTAACTTTTGAAAGTGAAATTATTGAGTATAACTGGATGAATTTTGGAGGTGCGACTTCAACTGTCATCAATAATCCAGATATGAATGGTAACTCATCAAGTAAAGTTACAGAATTAGTAAAAGGTGATGGCGCACAAGTATGGGCAGGATCAAATATTTTAATAGAAAATGCTATAGACTTCTCTTCAACTCAAACTTTAAGTATGAAGGTTTGGTCTCCGGTAAGTAATGCTCCGGTCTTACTTAAATTAGAAGCTAGTGGTTCAGATTATTCAATGGAAGTCCAAGCTACCGCCACTGGAGCAAATCAATGGGAAACTTTAACATTCGACTTTACCGGTATTAGTGATACAGAAGCTATAGATGTTGTTACTGTGTTTATGAATTTCGGTGTAGCTGGTATGGGTAATACGTATTACTTTGATGATATTCAATTAGAAAATTAATAGTTATGAAAAAAACAAAATATATATTAGGTCTAGCATTATTATCTCTCGGGATGATATTGTATAGCTGCCAAGAAGATGACCAAGAATTTGGCGAGGTTGCAGCACCAACTAATCTTACGTTAGATGCAACAGTTTTAAATACCTCAGATGAATTTCCTAACGGTGATGGTAGTGGTTTAGTTAGTTTCGAAGCAAATGCAGAAGGAGCGATAACTTACGAGTATTTTTATGGAGATAACACTTCAGAAGTTGTACCATCAGGAGATGTAGAGTATGGTTTTAAAAATACAGGAACGCACGAATATGTAGTCACAGTGGTTGCAAGAGGAACCGGTGGGGCAAGCACGAGTGCATCGACCACGGTTACTGTTTTTAGTGCATTCGAAGATCCTGAAACTCAAAACTACTTAACCGGCGGTGCGAGTAAAACTTGGTATGTAGCTGCTGCATTACCGGCACATTTAGGTGTTGGGCCATCTACTACTGCTACACCAGATTATTATGCAGCGGCACCTTTCGAAAAAGAAAGTGTAGGCTGTTTTTATGACGATGCGATTATTTTTTCAGAAAATGGAGGTTCTATAAGTTTTGTTCACGATAATATGGGAGCAACATTTTTCAATGTAGATTTCTTAAGCGTCGGCGGTGGCGGCGGTGGTGAAGATCAATGTTTGGGCTTTGATACTTCGGGTACAAAAACCGTAAACTTATCATCTGCAGGGTCTATTGTTCCTGAAGATCAAACAACAGGTACGCAAATGATCATTTCAGATGGCGGATTTATGAGTTACTACATTGGTACAAACGTATATGAAATTTTAGAGATTACTGAAGATTATATGCACGTAAGAGCAATTCCTGGTTCTAATGCAGAATTAGCTTGGTATCTTAAATTTACAACAGACCCAGATGGTGGCGGAGGTGCTGGTTCAGGTCCAACAGAATTAGAAACTGAATTTCCGGGAGATTCAGTAGAAGAAGCATTTTGGTCTCAAGAATTTGACGGTTCATCTTTAGATACGAGTATTTGGAATTATGAAATTGGAAATAATAATGGTTGGGGTAATGGTGAAGCTCAATATTACACCGATCAAAATACAGAAGTTAGTAACGGAACTTTAAAAATCAATGCGATTGCAGAAGAAACTAATGGCTATAATTATTCTTCTGCAAGAATTACAACTCAAGATAATTTTGAATTTCAGTACGGAAGAATCGAGGTAAGAGCTAAACTTCCTTCAGCTGGTGGTACTTGGCCGGCAATCTGGATGTTAGGTGAAAACTTTGACACTGTAGGTTGGCCAACTACTGGAGAAATTGATATTATGGAGCACGTTGGGAATAATTTAGGTGAAGTTTTAGGTACATTACATTTCCCGGGTAACTCTGCTGGTGATGCGGTTTCTCAAGGAACTACAGTAGAAAATGTAGCGACAGAATTCCATAACTATACTATGGAGTGGACTGAAGATCATATTGTATTTGCTGTAGATAATGAAATCTTCCATGAGTTTACAAACATGGCAGGAACACCATTTGTAGATCACGAATTTTTCTTGATCTTAAATGTAGCTATGGGCGGAACTTTAGGAGGAACTATCGATCCGGCGTTTACACAAGATACAATGGAAATTGATTACGTTCGAGTATATCAATAATAATAGTTTGTTTTCATATTTTAAATAGCAGAAAAAGGCAGGAGTTGAGTTAAGCCTGCCTTTTTCATTTTTATTCAACAAGAGATGAAAAAAAATATCATTCTTTTCGTTGTGGGGGTTGCTTTGTCTTTAAATGCCTGTAAAGTATCGAGTCAATCTAAAAAAACTCCGCAACAAGAAAAAAATATCGAACAAAAAGTAGATTCTGTATTGGCGTTAATGACCTTAGAAGAAAAAATCGGTCAGATGATCCAATATAACGGGAGTTGGGATGTAACCGGTCCCGCTACGGGAACTACGAACGAGAAAAAACTTCAGCGTTTAAAAAATGGTTTGGTAGGTTCGATGCTCAACGTAGTTTCGGTGAAATCTACCAGAGAAGCACAACGCTTAACGATGGAGAATTCAAGACTAAAAATTCCTTTAATTTTTGGTTATGATGTAATTCACGGTTATAAAACCATGTTTCCGGTTCCGTTGGGAGAAACCGCTAGCTGGGATATGATTTTAGCTGAAAAAACTGCGGCGGCCGCAGCACGCGAAACTGCCGCGTCCGGTGTACATTGGACGTTCGCGCCGATGATGGATATTTCTCGTGACGCTCGTTGGGGGAGAATCATGGAAGGCGCAGGGGAGGATCCATTTTTAAATGCTGAAATTGCGGTTGCCAGAGTAAAAGGTTTTCAAGGTTCAGATCTAGCAAGCGAAAAAACCATTGCAGCTTGTGCTAAGCATTTTGCGGGTTATGGTTTTGCGGAAGCCGGTAGAGATTACAATACGGTAAATATTGGTTTGAACGAATTGCATAACACGATTCTACCACCTTTTAAAGCTGCAGCGAAAGCCGGAGTAGCAACGTTTATGAACTCTTTTAACGAGATAGATGGCGTTCCTGCAACTTCAAGTAGTTACCTGCAAAGAGAATTATTAAAAGACGGTTGGGGCTGGGATGGCTTCATCGTTTCCGACTGGGGTTCAATTTCAGAAATGATTCCGCACGGGATTGCTCGCAACAAAAAAGAAGCGGC
>DTTX01000040.1 GCA_012964435.1 Mesonia sp.
AGTAATTTTTTTCATAATTATTAGTTTTTAGGTTAAAATATTTAAAATACTTACGACTTACTACTATATATAGTTTTCGACACATATCGCTTTAACGTATAATTAACTTAACAAAAAAACCTTCAGCAGATACTGAAGGTTTTTTTAAGTTTTTTATACTTATTAATTAATGATTAGTTTATGACTCTGAGATTTATTATTAGAATCTATATTTAATAAATAAACTCCTGCATTTAAATTGTTTAGATCAATTGGATTATCTCCAGCTCTTAAAGAAGATTGGTAAACTAAATTACCCGCCATAGAATATACATTTAATTTAATATTTTCTGATGCAATTGAATTTGCAATACCGATAGTAATTTGACCCGTTGACGGGTTTGGATACAAAGTACTTAATTCAATTTCTTGTGTATCATCTACACCTAAGAAACCTTCATACTCAAATGCTCCCATATCTCTCGAATTTGACAGAGAGTAATCTCTTTGATCTTTAAATAAATCTACGGGATCTCCTGAATCAACACAAATACTCCCAATAAGCAATGCAACAGTTTCTGTTGGTCCACCATAATTTTGTAAAGGCCCTAGATTAGGACTAGCATCTACAACATCTCCTGTTGAAGTTTGGTAAGTAGCTTCATCATCGTTACCTATCAAATTGTATCCCTGAGAAGTATAGATTCCTGAAGCATCATTTCCTGATGTAGCAGTATTTTCTGCAATAATACTATTTTTAGTATTTACGTTAACTAAACTCATAATCCCTCCTCCGTTGTTTGTAGCAGTATTGTAAGCTACAGTTACGGCATTCATATTTAGATCACCGTCGTTATAAATACCACCGCCGTGATCACCAGAAGTATTTTCAGCGATTGTACTTCTATTAATAAAAACTTCACCATTGTTATTATATATTCCACCTCCTGAAAATGTAGATTCATTTCTTGAAATTGTAGAGGTTAAAATATTTAGTTCTCCAGAATTATTATAAATGGCGCCACCTAAATTTTCAGAAATATTACTATCTACAGTTGAAATCGAAATATTCATAACAGCTGTTTCATCATTCCATAATGCACCTCCAGCGTTATTAGATAAGTTATTATTAAATATTGTATTATCTACAACTACAATACTTTCTCCACCAGCGTGTATAGCTCCTCCATTTCCAGGGGCATTGTTTGGAGTACCTAATGCAGAATTTGATACAAATTCTGTATTTTCAACACTTAATTCCCCATCTATCAATTCAATAGCTCCTCCAGCTCTGTTAGCACTATTCATATCGAAAGTTGTATTTTCTACCTGAGTTACACCATTAAAGTTAAGTATAGCTCCTCCAGAACCTGAAACTCCATTTGCAGCATTGTTTTCAAAAATCGATTCATTCTGAACAATTAATAATCCAGCGTTGTTATATATCACACCGCCACCTCCATTGGTTTCTATATTGCCTTGTGCTTCATTTAGATTTGCATTCAAACTATCGACAGTCATTATTCCACTTCCGTTCCAGATTGCACCACCTTGATTTGAAGCAATGTTTTCATTAAAAATTGACATTGACACAAGTGACTCTCCTGCACCAGTAATATGTAATGCACCACCATTTCCTGGACCTCCTACTGCTTCATTATTGTAGAAATTAGACGAAGTAATAGATAAAAAGCTATCTTCTGTAGAATTTTCTTCGATAGCACCTCCTGCTCTTATTGCAGAATTTTCTTCAAACAAACTATTTTCTATTGTTAAAACCCCTAAGTCATTTAAAATGGCACCTCCTGAACCTGAGGCTCCAGAAGCTGTATTTCTATCGAAGTATGCATCTATAACATTCACTGTTCCTCCAGCATTGAAAATTCCTCCGCCACCTTGATCGGCATCTGCTCCTAGGGCAATATTTAAAACAAAATTTGTACCATCTATATTCGCTATACCAGTACCGTTCCATAGACCTCCACCTTCAGCAGCAGCTTCATTATCAGTAAAAGTTCCTTCTGTAATATTTATATTACCGTTACCTGTAATATGTACACCAGCACCATTTCCTGGATTAGAACTTAATGTATTATTACCAATTAGTACTTCTGTTAGGATGATAGTGGTTGAATTTCCTGAGTTATCTTCTATACCTCCACCTGCTCTTTGTGCTGAATTAAACGTCACTTCTGAACTGTCGATATCTAAATTTCCATCAACATCATTAAAAATTCCTCCTCCAGAACCGAACATTCCCGATGCAGAATTTCCAGAGATCACGCTTTCGTCTTCAATTGTTAATATACCTCCTGCATTGAAAATTCCTCCACCACCTTGGTCGGCGTCATCACCAAATGCAACATTATTAGAAACAGTTGTACTTGTTAACAACATCGTACCAGTACCATTCCATAGTCCTCCACCTTCGGAGCCAGCTGTGTTAAAATTAACTGTGCTTCCAGAAATCGCTATGTTTCCGTTTCCTGTTATATGAAGTCCTCCGCCATTTCCCGGGTTATCTTCAACTGAATTTTCATTTAATTCAATATTAGTAAGCTGAATAGTTGTTGTCACAGTTGAGTTATCTTCAATCCCACCTCCTGCTCTTTGAGCGGAGTTCGAAATAATTTGAGAATCCTCAACTATCATCATTCCATTTACATCATTTAAAATTCCACCTCCAGAACCTAGAATTCCTGTTGCAGAGTTATTTGAAATAATTGAATTATCATTAATTGTTAAATTACCACTAAGGTTATAAATACCTCCACCTCCTTGGTCAGCCTCATCACCCTTAGCAGTATTGTTATCTATAAGAGTGTTAGAAATAGTCATTGCTCCAGCACCATTCCAAAGCCCTCCACCTTCAGCAGCTGCCGAATTATTAATAATTGTACAATCTGTAATATTTAAATCTGCTGAACCAGTTACGTGTAATGCTCCTCCATTTCCTGGAGCTGCAACAGCTGGAAAAACACCAGAATTATTATTATTAAAATTTATATTTATTAAACTAACAGTATTAGCATCTGAAATATTAATTTCGATAGCGCCACCAGCTCTATTAGATGTGTTACCTGTAAATTCTGCGTTACTAATAGTTAAATTAGAATCTTGATTAGCATAGATTGCTCCTCCTGAACCAGAATCTCCGTCTGCAGTGTTGTTACTAAATATCGCATCATTAATAGCAACCTCTGAGTTATCTATATATAATGCACCGCCATCGTCAGCTACACCATTTAAGAAATTGACATTGTTAATTTGTAAATCATCAACATCGACAATATTAAATATTCTACTCTCAACTGAAACACTAATTTCAGTATTCGAAACTGTGGATCCTTGGATTGTTAAATTTTTGTCGATTAGAATTTCACTAGTTAATGTTATCAATGCAACCGAATCATCGATAGTGATTACATCACCTGAATTTGCATTTAAGATCTCTTGGCGTAGAGTTCCTGCTGTGCCATCATCTGCTCCACTTGTGACCGTTTGAGCAAATGACGCATTGGTTAATGCAGCTATAAAGAATGCTGCTAGAAGCGTAATTTTTTTCATAATTATTTAATTTTTTTGAAAAGTACGTTTCTAACAGGGTTATGTATTACTGTTTAATTTTTGTTTAACTGTGAATTAACTCAACATTATGCTTTTTACTTTTATTTCCTAATTATATACTAAAAAAGGACTCAGTTTAGAGCCCTTTTTTAGTATATAATTGATTAGTCTATTTATTTTTGATTTATCCATAAATCATTTTTACTATTTATGTCTGGTGTTTGTTGATCTGCATCAAATATTACTTTTTTAATTTCTTTATTTGTTTCTAAGAAATGTTCCCAAGAATTTCCTCTTTGCCAAATCTCTACCGGTAAGTCTATTGATTTTTCAGTATCATCTTGATAAACCACATTTAATTTAACCGGCATAGGAATACCTCCATTATTTTTCAGCACGATTGAGTAACCATTTTCATTTTTTTCAACATTTTCTACTGAAATATCTATATTATTATTTCCGTAGAACCATCCTTTCCAGAACCAATTTAAATTTTCTCCGGCAACATTTTCGATATGATTGAAGAAATCTGAAGGTTGTGGATGTTTAAATGCCCAAGTTGCTATATAAGATTTAAATGCTCTGTCAAATCTTTCTGGACCTAAAATATAGTTTCTTAAGGTAATTAAACCTGTAGCCGGTTTATAGTATGCGGTATAGCCTAAATTTCTAAGATTAGTAACATCGGGATAATTATCGATGCCCTCTCTAGTTTCTCTAAGCAAATAAGACTGAATATTTCGTGTCTTATCTAAGTGAGAAGGATATTCACCGTCGTTGAATGCATTAGAACTGAAGTGATTTATAAATGTATTAAAACCCTCATCCATCCAAGCATATTTTCTTTCATTAGACCCTACGATCATCGGGAACCAGTTATGTCCAAATTCGTGATCGGTAACTCCCCAAAGTGATGCTTCTTTAGACTTCCAACTACAAAAACTTAAACCCGGATATTCCATCCCTTCGATTTCTGCAGCCACATTTACTGCATTTTTCCAAGGGTAAGGATAATAGGTTTCAGAATAAAATTCGATAGATGCTTTTGTGTATTCGGTTGAGCGAGACCAAGCAGATTCTCCATCACTTTCTTTGGGATAAGCAGATTGCGCTAAACCTACTTTATCTTCATCTAAATTCATTTTAGCGGCATCCCAAATAAATGCTGACGAAGCACCAAATGCTACGTCGTGCGTATTTTTCATTTTAAAATGCCAAGTATTCTTACCAGATGTTTTTTTATAAGTTTTAGCTTCTCCCACTTCATCTGGTTCGATAATGTAAACTGTTTTTTTACTTTTAGAAGCTTTCTCCCATCTTCTAAGTTGCTTTTTTGTTAAAACTTCTTTAGGATTTTGTAATTCTCCAGAACCTACAACTGTCATATTATAAGGTACGGTTACTTTATAATCGTAATCGCCATATTCTAAATAAAACTCTCCGGCTCCAAGATATGGCTCTACATTCCAACCGGTCACATCATCAAACACTGCAACTCTAGGATACCATTGCGCCATTGCATAGATCCAACCATCTTCGACTTTTAGTCTCCCCATGCGATCCATCCCTTCAATCGGAATCTTATAACTAAAATCGATAGAAATATTTACTGAATTTCCTTTAGGTTCTAATGCTTCATCTAAAAAGATCTGCATTCTGGTATCTGATATTAAATATTCAACTTCTTTACCATCTACTTTTATGTTTGACAAATTATAGCCTCCATCGGTGTCACCGTTGTACCTATTTCCGTTGGTAGGAGTGGTTAAAGTTCCTCTGGAAGTTTCTGTAAATCTATTTTGCTCTACATACAACCAGATAAAATCTAAAATTTCCGGACTATTGTTGGTATAGGTGATCTCAACATTACCGGTAATCGTATGCTGTTGATCATCCAACTCGACTTCTAAGTTATAATCTGCTTGATTCTGCCAATATTCATGACCCGGTTTTCCTGAAGCTGTTCGATAACTGTTACCTCTTCTATACGTAAAGTCGTCGAAAAGAGATTGATTATTTTCTTTTACGTCTTGAGCAGAGATATTGAAAAGTCCACCAAGAACCAAGGCCAAACAGAATAGAGATTTCATTTTAAAATTCATATAATTTATTTGAAATATTAGTTTTCAGCTAATTTAAACATCGAAAATCAATTAGCAGAACAATTATCTTAAATTACATAAAAGTAGATCGCTAAAAAATGAAAGAAAGAGCCAACTAAAACAAAAATGTGAAAAATAGCGTGATTAAATTTTATTTTATCGAACATAAATAAAATTGCTCCTAAGGTATAAGCAAGCCCACCACCAAAAAGCAAATAAACTCCTGAAATATCTAAATTTTGCACTAAGGGTTTTATAGCAAAGATCACTAACCACCCCATTAAAACATACATAATTGTGGATAGAAGTTTAAACTTACCGGTATAAAATAATTTTAAAACCACTCCCACTATGGCCATTAACCATACAGATATAAATAGAGTTACACCAGTACTACCGCTCAAAGTGATTAAAGTAAAAGGCGTATAAGTACCTGCTATAAGAACATAGATGGCGGCGTGATCTAGAATATTTAATTTATATCTTAATCTTCTACTTTTTGAATAATGATAAAAAGTGGACGCCCCATATAAAATTATCATACTCAATGCATAAACAGTAGAACTTATTATTTTTAGGGCTTCTTCAGTTGAAATTGATTTAACTAGAATAAAAATTAATCCTGCCAAGCTTAAACCGAAACCTATTGCATGCGATATTACATTTAATCTTTCTTCTTGATAAGAATAATATGAAGGCTGATTTCTCAAATTTTTAATAAATTAATAATTAAATCGCATTTCTATTCAGATATACTCAATATTTAACTTTTATAATCCACTTATTTTCAGTATATTGTAAATACGAATTTTAAAATTTTTAGCTATGAAAAATTACAAAAATACCACAACTCCCCTAAAAATTTTAGTACTGATTTTTATTCTATTCAATTTCACAGCAAACGCTCAAGACAAATCTGAATCTAACAATTTTGTGGAGTATAAAGGAAAGGTAATCGATGCTGAAACCGAGGCTATTTTACCATCTGCTCATCTTCGTATTAAAAATTCTAATATCTCAACTATTACCAATAATGAAGGTGAGTTTTCTTTAAAAGTTCCCTCTAGTCAATTAGACGCGGTCGTAACAATTACTTTATTAGGTTATAAAAGTAAAAGTATACATCTAAATTACTTCGATAAAAATTTTACCGTATTAACCTTAAGTTCTGAGAGTGAGCAATTATCGGCAGTTGAAGTTTTTACCGCGATCGACGCAAAAAAAGTTGTAAAACAGACTTTAGAAAATAAAGGTGACAACTATTTAAATGAACCAACTTTACTTACCGCATTTTACAGAGAAAGCATTCAGCAACGAAATAAACACGTCTCGCTTTCTGAAGCTGTTGTAAATATTGAAAAACAGCCTTATAATTCTAATCGGGAAGATCGAGTTTCTCTATACAAAGCCAGAAAAAGTTCTGATTATACAAATTTAGATACGTTAGCGGTAAAATTAAAAGGTGGACCGTTTGGACCTCTATATGTTGATATTATGAAATATCCTGATTTCTTATTTTACAAGAGCACTTTGGAAGGCTTTGTGTTTAACTTCGACGATCCCACTAAATTAGATGGTCGCTATTTGTATGTAATTAACTTTAAAGAAATAAACACCAATGAGCCTTGGTATTTTGGTAAGCTTTATATCGATGCTAAGAGCCTAACATTAGTTAAAGCTGATTATAGCCTAAATGTAGATAATAGAAAAGCTGCACAAAAAATGTTCGTTAAAAAGAAACCCGGCAGCGCTAAAGTTTTCCCTATTGAAACGTCTTATCAAATCGATTATACAGAAAATAATGGCAAATGGTATTATAGTTATAGTAATGCTTATATGAAGTTTGTTGTGAACTGGAAAAATAAACTCTTTAACTCTAGATACGATTTTAATAGTGAAATGATTGTGACTAACAGAAAGCCTTATGAAGAAAATTGGAAATCTAATAACAAACTAATTAGACCTTCTATTGTTATGGTCGATGATGTTTCCGGCTTTTACGATATGAACTTTTGGGGAGAAAATAATATTATAGAACCTAACGAAACCATACAGGAAGCCATTGAAAAAATTCAAGAGAAAATTCAATAATCATTAATTAAAATTTTGATCATTACTAAGCCGAAGATTTAAACTTCGGCTTTTTTATAATAAAAAAATCCCCTTCCAAACCGAAGTTCGAAAAGGGATTCGTTTTAATATAAGAATTTTTATTCAATTCCGCAAGTCTCTTCTACTAAATATACCAATTCATAATCGTCATCTATAATAACTTCTGTACCATCATCTACTAAGGTTACACTAAATGGATAATCAAAACCTAAAGCATCAATTTCTTCATCGTAACTTAAAAAGAAACTTTGAGCCTCAGATTCACTATTAAAAGTGTATGATTCATCATTTACAAATACTGAAATTGGATAATTTACGTTAAAACACTCATCAGTGATTGCAACTACATCGTCAAAAGAGAACATATCGTAACCACAATCTGACACTAGGCTTTGAAATTCAGCTTCATTACTGATCGTCGAAATCATATTCTCTTGATTTACTTCAAAAGGAAATGCTATAGCAACAATATGCGTTGTAGTGGTTTCATTCAATAATAAATCTAACAAGTCTGAATATGACGCTACCGAAATTGTCGTATTATTATTGTATTCTAATGTAATTGGATATTCAAATTGAAAACAGAGTTGTTCGTCATTTTGTAAACTTTTACCAAGTTGCTCTACATCTTTAATGTTTTCTAAAGTTGCTCGAAGTGCAAAACTTCCTTCGCTAACAAATTCTTGTTCTGAATTTTCATTTTGTCCTTCTAGATTACCATCGTCTTTTGAGCAACCAATCAGAATTATGGTAAAAACTAATAAAAATAATACTTTCTTCATCATTTATGTCTATTTTTTACTTAATATATAAAAATAATAGCATAAACCTAATTATTATTGAAATTATTTAAAGTATAACTGTGCCTTTGAGATTTCTATCATACATAACTATACTCCCTGCAACAGAAACATTTAAACTAAGTGACGTATTAAATTTTACGATATGATGACATTTTGAAATAGCTTCGTTAGTTAACCCATGATCTTCTGCTCCTAATAAATAAACGCACCGTCTTGGGTGCTCAAATTGCTCCAGCCATTGTGCATCGTCGGTAAGCTCAACACCAATTAACAATGCACTTTTTGGGAGATTTTTATAAAAGTCGTCAAAACTATCATAATGAAAATATGGTATAGCTCCGACGGCTTTATGAGTATCGCAGGCTTGTTTTTTATAACGATTACCTATCGTAAATATAAAACTAGCTCCGAAGTTTTGAGCTGAACGCCATAAAACACCCAAATTCTCTGGAGTTTTACCATTTTGAATTCCTATGCCGAAGTAACCTTGATATAAACTTTCAGAAGTCATTTAGTTAATAATGATTTTCATCAAAATTACACAAATGATCGTAAAATTATTTCAGTTTTTTTATACCTAAGCAAGCTCCTGCTGCAATACCTATTGACAGTAATCCGGTAATTGGTGCTGCTGGAGCATCTTCATCATCTACGTCATCTGGAAAACCCGGTGGCTGAGCATAGATACTTGCTGAAATAAATAAAAATCCTAATAACAATAAAGTAGTATATAATTTTTTCATGTGATAGAGCTTTAAATCAATTAGCTTGGCGGCCAAATTAATATTCTAAAAATCTAATACTGTTACAGAAATCTTATTTAATCTTTTATTAAGGATGAAATAACAACTATTAACATTTATTCAAAAACGTTAAACCTTAATGTTAAAAAAAGTGAAATTGAAAGAGGTAATGAAATAAAAAAGCCAGCTAATTGCTGGCTTTTTTTAGTAGCGGGAACTGGACTCGAACCAGTGACCTTCGGGTTATGAGCCCGACGAGCTACCTACTGCTCTATCCCGCGATTTGGACTGCAAATATAAGAGATTTTATTATTTCTAACCAAATAAAATCTCAAGTTTTTTTAAAAGAATTTTTATTTTCTTGATAACACCTTGTAATAGAAATCTATATAATCCACTGTCATTCTTTCAAAATCAAATTTCTCCATTACATAATCTCTACAAGCTTTGCGAGATTTTCTAGTTGTGTTCACAAATGTCTTTCTTAGTTCTGCAGCATCGTCTGAGTTTGTTTGAACACCACACATCTCCGGCAAATAATCTGAATTAATATTCTCTGATAGAATTACCACTGGTGTACCGCTACTTAACGCTTCTAATACAAAATTTTCTCTGTATTCAAATTTATCTTTTGTAATAACAGCGATCGATGCTTTATTTAACTCATCTTTGTAAGCGTGGGCTTCTGCCTCTCCACAGTATTCAATATTATTATCAAATAAAGGCTTAAGTTTAGAAGTATAAAATATTTCATCTTTAAGAGTTCCAAAAATTTTTAGATGAAAACCACTCATTTTAGTAGCTTCTATTACCTTCAATAGTTTTTTGCTTCTTTCTATATCTGCAAAAAGAAAAATACTGTTTGTTTCAGTTTTAGGGTTAAAAGTCCAATTGTTATAATTGATCCCTCTGTAGATAATATCATTTATTTTACTATGCCCCATCCAACTGTTGGCGATCTCGTGATTTAAAGCGACATAATAATTTTTTTGGGTTTGATTAAGTTTCACTGAACTCTGCAAAAGACCTTTTGGTTTTTCAAAAAGAGTTGTAATAGTAGGAATATTTAGAAATTGAGCGGTAAAAACCGGTATTTGTTGATCTGATAGATTATGTATAATATCAAATTCTGTTTCTTGTAAATACTTAAAAATTTCAAAATAAGCATGTTGCTTTTCTGCGTAGTTTCTTACGTTGTCAGTGGTTTCTCGATCGTAGCTCCAATCAATGGATTCTAAATTTAAACTATAAACTTCACAAGGTAATTTAGAACCATATAATCCAAAGTATGTTACCTCGTGATTATTTTTCACTAAACCTTTTACTAATTCATATATATATTCTTCTCTGTAAGAAGTAGCATTGGCAGTAATTGGATATTCACTTGAACCTATTAAAGCAATCTTCATTTTTAAAAAGCTAATCGTTAATTTGTTAAAATTTGCGTAAATTGGGTATCAAATTTCAAAATATTGGGCTTTATTAGTTAACTCATTTCAAATAATTAATACCTCATAAGCTTAAATGAAAGATTTATACGTAAAATCACTACCCTTAAAAGATGTAATTTTAGATCTAGCCAAAGAATTTAATTGCGGGATCATTGAACATTGTGATGAATTTGTTCTAGAGATCCCTAAAGAATATGGCGAAGGTTTTGTAAGAGGAATTAATTTTGGAAAAGGCCTCGGTGTAATTGAATACAATTGTACATTTAATGAAGACTTACAAATACATTTCTCGATAAGTAAAATTCATCCCTTAAAATTTATTTTTTGTAGCGAAGGAAGTATTAAACATTGTTTTGAGGAACTTGAAAAAGCAAGTACCATCGAAAAATACCAAAATGTTTTAGTTGCCAGCAGCGCATTTAACGGACATATACTTCATTTTGAAAAAAATAAAAAAGTTCATATTAATAGTTTAGAAATTAATCGAAGAGAATTTACTAGATATTACAGTTGTAGCTTAACTAAATTAGATCATCCTCTAAAACCACTTTTGGGAGACATAAAAGCTACTAAGTTATTTTATTATCAGGGAAATTACAGCTTACAAACTGCAGATATTATAACTGAAATGAATACCGATCTGTTTTCAGACTTTCTTCGAGCTATAAAACTTGAATCTAAAGCACTCGAAATTCTTGCCGTACAAATTGAACAATATGCTGATGATCTAAGGTTAACTAAAAATCAATCGGTACTTAGAAAGTGGGAAATTGAAAAAATTGTTCAATTAACCGAAAACATCAGAAAAGACCTATCGGTATCGAAAACCGTAAAAGAATTAGCAGATTCGATTGGCGTAAATATTAATAAGCTTCAAGGTGGTTTTAAGTACTTATATAATGATACGGTTAATAACTATATTCAATCTTTACGATTAGAAAAAGCCAAAGACCTACTTATTAATTCTGATTTTAGTATTGGAGAGATCACAGAAAAAATCGGGCTTACAAACCCTAGTTATTTTTCTAAAGTATTTAAAGAAAAGTATAACATTACTCCAAACCAATACAGGCAAGGCAGAACAAGTATAAATGAATTAGAAGATTCTTAAAAAATTTAAGAACAGGAATCATTCTTTGTTAAACTCAAGCCAAACTACTCATCTTAACATATTTATAACTCTCTTCCATATTATCTTTAAAACAAAAAAAGATAATGAAAGTAAAAGAGTTTTATTACGAAGGTGAAAGAATTTCAACTATTAGAAATTCTATTACTCGTGAAGTTTCTTCAGTAAAAAAAACTTCAGATAAATTATATTGTTACCTCTTAAAAAGACATTATAAAGCAGAAAATGTTGTTATAGATTATAACAGAAAAATCGCTTTTTTACAATATAGCATATCTAACAATCACATTACAGACGAAAGAATTTTAGTAGCTAATACTAGAATTGCTGAAGTACATTATCGCAATTTAAAATCTTTGCTTCTTGCTTGTATGCCAAAAAATAGGAATTCATCTATTTACAGACAAATTAGAGGTAATCAAAATAGAACTATACTAACCTTTAAAAATTAACTATTATGATACGTTGGATCGTTATTTTTCTTATTATCGCCTTAGTAGCGGCAATTTTTGGATTTGGTGGAATTGCTGAAGGAGCAGCAGATATCGCTAAAATTATTTTCTACATCTTCATTGTACTATTAGTAATCTCGTTACTATCTAGAGCATTTAGAAGATAGAAACTTAAAATACATTATTAAAAAAGAGGCTTTTTTAGCCTCTTTTTTATTGTTCTAAACTTTCAACGTTAAATGAAACTAATTCTCCGCCTTCAAATTCTGCATGAATTGTCATCGGATTGCAACAAACCTCGCAATCTTCAACATAAGTTTGACTAACAGAAGGATCTAACAACATCGAAATTTCTTCCCAGCAATACGGACATTGAAAAAAGTGCTCTATCATTATCTTAAATCTAACTGTATTTTTCTATATCTAATTGAATCTTTTCCCAGTCTTTCATTAACGTATTCAACTCATCTTTTTTAGCTTGATAGTTATCAAAAAACTTAGGGTCTGCAACAGTTTGATCATAATTAGTAGCCAACTCTACATCGATTTCTTTAATGTTTCGTTCTAATTTATTAATACTCGATTCTATATTACTTAGCTTATTATTAAGCGATTTTAGTTTCTTTTGATCTTTATAAGTTTTTTTTGCCGAAGTTTTTTCTACAGGTTTATTCTCTTTCTTAACTGTTTTCTTTTCAGCTTCACGCAGGTTTTCAATGCTTCTTTCCTTTAGGTAATAATCAATATCTCCTAAAAATTCTTTGATCTGATGATCTTTAAATTCATATACGGTTTTAGTTAAACCTTGTAAAAAATCACGGTCGTGAGAGACTAAAATTAAAGTTCCTTCAAAATTAGCGAGTGCTTCTTTTAAAACATTTTTAGACTGA
>DTTX01000041.1:0-31184 GCA_012964435.1 Mesonia sp.
GCTTCGATTTTAAAGAATTTTGCAATGAATCGTTAACGATACGATTACGCACTTCTTTATCTTCTAAAGTAAGCCCCTTTTTTTGTTCTTTTTCATTGAGTTCTCGCGGAACGATATCGAGCAGTAATACCTCGACGCCAATATTGGCGAAGTGGCAGGCAATACCGCTACCCATAATTCCTGAACCAATGACAGCAACTTTATTGATTGTTCTATTCATTACTTTGCTGAGGTTTCAGATTTATAAATTTTTTTGTTATTGATTAGTTCCATAATTGTGTTGGCCACATCTATGAATGTTTTTATATCCTTTTCTGGTACCGATTCTTTAACGGCTTCATCAAACTTAAGGACAACTTCTTTTGAAAAAGCTCTCATTTCTCGGCCGTATTCTGTTAGTGTTATTAAAACGCTTCTACCATCTTCAGGATTTTTTTTACGTTCTATTAATCCTTTTTCTTGCATAGATTTTAAGGTTCTAGATAAGCTTGTTGCTTCCATTCCCATTTTAGGACCTAAAGAGGTTGATGGTGTTCCTTCTTCAGGGTCTATATTTAAAAGGGCAAACCCGGTTGCCATAGTGCTTCCTTGCTTGCCAGCTTCTTCATTGTACATTTTTGCTACAGCGATCCACGTAGCTCGAAGTACATAATCTATCGTCTTTTCTCTCATATCTTTATTATACCTTTCAAATATAATAAAAAATATTATGCGCGCATAATAAAGTTGAAAAATATTTCTTTGAAATTAATCATATTCATAAAAAAACTCCTCGAGAATGAGGAGTTTAACAATAACTTAATATGAATTTAGTGAAGTTCGTAAATATCATTATAAAGATCTAGATATTTTTCTTTGATCACTTTTCGTTTCATTTTCATGGTAGGAGTAAGGTGACCACTTTCTACCAGCCACACATCTGGTGTTAGTCTAAACTGTTTTACACGTTCCCATTTACCAAAACGTTCGTTATAAAAATCGACTTCTTCTTATAATTTCTTCGTTCGTACTACCTAAGTTTATTTTTTTTCGTTTTGCCCAATCTTGCACAAATTCAAAATTTGGTTGAATTAGTGCGGCCGGCATTTTTTGACCTTCTCCAATAACCATAATCTGGTCTATAAAACGAGATTGCTTTAAAGCGTTTTCGATGATCTGTGGCGCAACATATTTACCTCCGGAAGTTTTGAACATCTCTTTTTTACGATCGGTAATTTTGATAAAGCCTTCATTATCTATTTCACCAATATCACCGGTGTGGAAATATTTGTCTTCGGTTAAAACTTCTTTGGTCTTTTCTTCATCTTTATAATACCCGATCATTACTTGTGGACCTTGGATCATAATTTCACCGTCTTCAGCAATCTTAACATTGGTTTCTGGTAAAGCTTTACCAACGGTTCCTACTTTGAAACCATTATTTCTCATGTCGTTTACAGCAATAACCGGAGAAGTTTCTGTTAAACCGTAACCTTCCATCACCGCAATATCTGCTGCATTAAACACTCTTGCTAATCGAGGTTGTAAAGCAGCACTTCCTGAAGCAATCACTTTTAATCTACCTCCTAAAGCTTCTTGCCATTTACTAAAGATAAGTTTACGAGCAATTTTTAGTTTGAATTCGTACCACCAACCATTTCTTTTATAAGGTTCCCACTCTAAACCGAGCTCAACTGCCCAATGAAATAGTTTATGTTTTACACCTGTAAGATCTGCTCCTTTAGCAATAATTTTATCATATACCTTTTCTAATAATCGAGGAACGGCAGACATCACGTGCGGACGAACTTCTTTTAAATTTTCACTAATTTTATCAATCGATTCAGCAAAATAAATACTTACTCCGGCATATTGGTACATGTATAGTAGCATGCGCTCATAAATGTGGCATACCGGTAGAAAACTAATGGCCACATTACTTCCTTTATCTAAAGGCAAGCGTGTTGCACTGTTAATCGCATTACTTGTAATATTTTTATGAGATAACAAGACGCCTTTTGGTCTTCCTGTAGTTCCTGAAGTGTAAATTATGGTTGCTAAATCGTCTTCAGAAATGGAGTCTTTGATACGATCTACTTCGGCTTGATTACTTTCATCTTCGCCTAATTCTAATAACTCTGACCAGTTTTTGGTGTTCATAATTTGGTCGAAAGAATAAACTTCTTGTAAACTAGGAACTTGGTCTTTAATTTTGTTCACCTTGGCTAAAACCTCTTCATCTGAAACAAAGCAATATTTAGATTCGCTATGGTTAAGCACGTAAGCATATTCTTCTTCAGAAATAGTAGGGTAAATAGGAACATCTTGCGCACCGATTTGTAAGATACCAATATCCATAATATTCCATTCTGTTCTGTTGGAAGTAGAAATAAGCGCGATTTTGTCGTTAGGATTAACGCCCATTCTTAGTAAAGCCCGACTAATTTTGTTGGCTTTAGCGATATATTCTTCAGTAGAAGTTCCAATCCATTCGCCATTATATTTAGTGACTAAGGCTTGATTAAGGTTGAATTTTTCTAACTGATAATATGGAAAATCGAATAATCTTTTAATTTCAGTCATAGGAAGATGTCAATTTATATACTGCAAAATATAAAATAAACTGCTTATTTAATATTAAATATATAAAAAAACGCACTAAAAATTATTCAATTAACTATTCGTATATGTTTTATTTAAAGTTAATTCTCTCTAAATAACTATGATAAAGCAAAAAACGTTAAAATCTAAATTCAAGATTTCAACGTTTTTTTATTGTTAAATTTTTATTTACTTCTCAAGCCATTTTCTAGCATTTACAAAAGCATCTAACCAAGGAGTTACTTGATCATCTTTTCTGTCTTTCGGGTAATAAGCCCAGTTCCAGCTGAATGTCGAACGCTCTAAGTGCGGCATCATTACTAAATGTCGGCCAGAATCGTCTGTAAGCATGGCGGTATTAAAATCTGATCCGTTCGGGTTGGCCGGATACGCATCGTAACCATATTTACCTACTATATTATATTTCTCTTCTGCGTATGGAAAACTGAATTTACCTTCACCGTGAGCTGCCCAAATCCCTAATTTGCTACCTGCTAAACTTGAAAGCATTACAGAATTATTTTCTTGAATTTCTACGGAAGTAAAATTACATTCAAATTTATGCGAATCGTTATGTAGCATTTTCGGCTTTTCTTGATGATCAGGATTTATTAAACCTAATTCTACAAATAATTGGCAACCGTTACAAACTCCCAACGATAGTGTATCTTCTCTATCGAAGAAATTCTTTAAAGCGGTATTTGCTTTTTCATTATAAAGAAAAGCTCCCGCCCAACCTTTAGCACTTCCTAACACATCAGAATTAGAGAAACCACCAACGGCAGCAATAAACTGAATATCTTCTAAAGTTTCGCGACCGGTAATTAAATCGGTCATATGTACATCTTTTACATCAAAACCGGCTAAATGCATCGCACGAGCCATTTCGCGCTCTGAGTTCGAACCTTTCTCGCGAATAATAGCTGCTTTAATTTTTGCTTTACCGGTATTGATTTTAGGGAGTTTTCCTGAAAAATCTTCCGGGAATTTATAAGAAAGTGGTTGTTGTTTATAGTTGTTGTAACGCTCGGTTGCTTTGGTTTTTCCGCTTTGCTTTTGGTCTAATAAGTAAGAGGTTTTAAACCAAGTATCGCGGTATTGTTCAATATCGAAAATAAAGTTGTCGCTGTGATTTACGATCTTTAATTCAGCAGTTTTAGTGACTAAACCAAGTTTAAAGAATTCAACACCATTTTCTTTTAAAATATTTTCTACGGAATTGTCTTTCGCCTGAAAAACAATACCACTGTTTTCGTTGAATAATACTTTAGCTGAATCTTCTTCATTCAACTTAGAAAGGTCTAATTCTGCTCCTAAATTGGTATAGGCAAAACACATTTCTAAAAGAGTGGTGATTAATCCGCCGGAAGCCACATCGTGACCGGCAAGAATTAAATCATCTTTAATAAGTTGCTGAATGGTATTAAATGAAGTCGCAAATTTTTCATCATTCTTAATCGTAGGTACTTCGCTACCGATTCTGTTTAGAGTCTGCGCAAAAGAAGAACCTCCTAATTTAAATTCATCTTGAGAGAAATTGATGTAGTAAACTGCTCCGCCTTCTTGCTGAAATACCGGTTCAACAATTTTATTGATATCATTACAATTAGCGCCTGTAGAAACGATTACTGTTCCCGGAGCGATCACTTCTTTATCAGGATATTTTTGCTTCATCGAAAGCGAATCTTTTCCTGTAGGAACGTTTACGCCTAAAGCAACAGCAAAGTTCGATAAACCTTCAACAGCATCATATAAACGGGCATCTTCACCTTCATTATTACAAGGCCACATCCAGTTGGCAGAAAGCGAAACCGATTTTAAACCGTCTTTTAGCGGAGCCCAAACCATATTGGTTAAAGCTTCAGCAACCGAATTTTTAGAACCCGCAACAGGATCTACTAAGGCGGAAATAGGCGAGTGTCCAATTGAAGTGGCAACTCCTTCTTTACCTTTATAATCGAGCGCCATTACACCCACATTGTTTAATGGTAACTGTAAAGGTCCGGCAGTTTGCTGCTTTGCTACTCGACCAGAAACACAACGGTCTACTTTGTTGGTTAACCAATCTTTACTGGCCACCGCTTCTAATTGTAAAACTTGCGCTACGTAATCGTATATTTTAGAAGTATCGTAAGCTAAATCTGCATAGTTACGATCTACTTTTTTGTCATTCATAATGGTTTTAGGCGAACTTCCAAACATATCTGAAAGTGCTAAATCCATTGGTTTTTCACCAGTAGTTTCACTTTTAAATGTAAACTGATGATCGCCGGTAACTTTACCAACTTCGTACATTGGTGAACGTTCACGCTCTGCAATACGTTTTAAGGTAGCAATTTGCTCTTGGCTAATTACTAATCCCATTCGTTCTTGAGACTCGTTCCCGATAATTTCTTTTGCTGAGAGGGTAGGATCGCCTACCGGAAGTTTATCTAAATTAATTTTTCCACCGGTATCTTCTACCAATTCACTAAGGCAGTTTAAATGTCCGCCGGCACCGTGATCATGAATGGAAACAATCGGATTTTTATCGGCTTCAACCATTCCGCGAATAGCGTTGGCCGCACGTTTTTGCATTTCAGGGTTTGAACGTTGAATGGCGTTTAATTCGATACCGCTGCTAAATTCTCCTGTATCGGCAGAAGAAACTGCGGCGCCACCCATACCAATTCTATAGTTTTCACCTCCCAAAATCACGATAGAATCATCGGTTTGAGGAGTAGCTTTAATCGCTTGGTCTTTTTTACCGTAACCAATACCACCGGCTAACATAATTACTTTATCGTAACCTAAATCACGGTTATCTTCAGAATGTTCAAAAGTTAATACCGAACCAGAAATTAGCGGTTGTCCAAATTTATTCCCAAAATCTGAAGCTCCGTTTGAAGCTTTAATCAAAATATCCATCGGGGTTTGGTATAACCATTTGCGCTCCTGCATTGCTTTTTCCCAAGGTCTTTCTTCTAAACGGCTATAAGAAGTCATATAAACCGCAGTTCCTGCCAACGGTAAAGAACCTTGACCACCGGCTAAACGGTCTCTAATTTCACCACCGCTACCGGTTGCTGCTCCGTTAAACGGTTCTACAGTAGTTGGGAAGTTGTGCGTTTCTGCTTTTAAAGAAATAACCGAATCAAATTCTGTATTTTGGTAAAAATCTGGTTTATCGGCAGATTTTGGAGCAAATTGCTCGACTTTTGGTCCGTTGATAAACGCAACATTATCTTTATAAGCCGAAACGATATCGTTCGGGTTTTCTTCGGAAGTTTTTTTGATGAGTTTAAAAAGTGAACTTGGTTTTTCTTCGCCATCGATCACAAAGGTTCCGTTGAAAATTTTGTGACGACAGTGCTCAGAGTTTACTTGTGAGAAACCAAATACTTCAGAATCGGTTAACTTTCTACCCAATTTTTCAGAAAGTTGTTCTAAATAATTCACTTCTTCTTTATTTAAAGCTAAACCTTCTTGTTGGTTGTATACTTCAATATCTTCAATTTCGATTACTTTTTCAGGTTGAAGATGAATATCGTAGATATCTTGATTAAGCTCCGGATATTTTTGCGATAACATCGGGTCAAAATCTGTAAAATCTTCAGCAACATTATAAAATTCTTCAATTCGAATAATACCGTCGATGCCCATATTTTGGGTAATCTCTACTGCATTGGTACTCCAAGGAGTAACCATTGCTGCACGCGGACCTACAAAATCTCCTTCTACAGTTTCCTGATCGATTTGAGAAGTGTTGCCAAAAAGCCAGTTGAGTTTTTGTGTGTCTTCTGAAGTTAAGTTTTGTTGAACTTGCACCGCATAAACGGTAGCTGTTGGGTTCCCGAAGAAAAGAATCATAATTGGGTTATTTGCGTTGTGTTTTAAAACGCAAATTTAACTTTTTATGATGAATTTAAGATATAAAAAAAGCGACAAAATTTTGTCGCTTTTTCACTAGTTATCGTTAATAACTTTTATTCGATAACTAATTTCTTTATCGCGGTTTTTCCTGCGGAAGAAACTCGGAGCAAATAAAGTCCGCTAGCTAAATTTTCAACTGAAATTTGAGAAGTAGATTTTTCTTTTTGCTGAAGTAATCTTCCGTTTAGATCATAGATCGCATACGAGAATTCAGCTTTTGAGGGTAAAGAAATATTAAATCTACCTTGTGATGGATTCGGGTAAATGCTGTATGTTAATGTATTTAAATCTTCAGTACTCAAATTTGGAGTCCAAACTTCTGCCACATATTGTGGGTTGTCGATATACGGATTTCTATTTCCCTGGAAAATATAAGCCTCATTATTTCTATCGATCTCTTTTTGAGAAACCGGGTCTGCATTGTGCCATTGCAATAACATATCTAAAAACCAATCTTCGTAAACTTGAGTAGTGGTACCATTTAAGGCAATATCACTGTTGGTAGAATTACTATCCCAATTATCGATCTGGCTTTCGTAGCGTGTTGCCATATAAAAATAAACTCGTGCAACGTCACCTTTAAACTCATCGATCGGTTCAAAAACTGTCCCGTTGTAAGCATTTGGATAACTGTAAATGTTATTTCCTTTTTTAGTTCCGTTTTGTGATGTCCAAGAAGCATTACCAACTTCACCAAAAGGAAAATTACCTCGTTGACCATTTACGTAGCCATCGGTAGGGTAAATATGATGGATATCGGTATACATCGGGTATTGATCGTCGAACCAACTTTTAGGGAAAAGGTGCTCACGGTTATAACAACTTCCTTCACCATTATAGTTCCCGCATTGATCGCTCCCTAGAGTGAAGTTATAAGGATCTGAATTTGTGGGATTTTCAGAATAAATATCTAATATGGTACCATCATTTTCATAATAATCATCTATATCTGACGTGTAGTAAGCATCCCAAAGATCTCCATAACTTTGTGCAGTATGGCCGTTGGTTATAATTGTACTTAGTTCAGACTTTAACGCATAACCCGATAAGCCTTGCGCAGAATTATAATAGCCTGCAGGCACTTGTGCTTTTACTGCGAATGTGCAAATACTTAATACGAATAAAAGTAAACTCTTTTTCATTTTATGATTTTGTTTTTTCTAATAAAGCCATATAAAAACCGTCGTAACCACTTTCGTGCGCTAAAACAATTTTTTGATTCAGCAGTCTAAAATCTTTTCCTGCTTCACGTTGAAGAAAAGCTTCTACCTGTTTTTGATTTTCTGAAGGTAAAATTGAGCAAGTTGCATAAACCATTTTACCATCTTCTTTAACGATTTTTGAATAACGGTCCAAAATCTCTGCCTGTGTTTTACGAATGTTATCGATAAACTCGGGTTGCAATTTCCATTTGGCATCAGGATTTCTACTCAACACTCCTAAACCGCTACAAGGCGCATCAATAAGTACACGATCTGCCGTACCATAAAGCTTTTTAACAACCTTAGTCGTATCGATAGTTCTGGTGTCGATATTGTGAGCTTTGGCGCGTTTTGCGCGACGTTTTAATTCTTTAAGTTTATTCTCGTAAATATCGAGTGCAATAACTTGCCCTTTATTTTCCATTAAAGCGGCAAGGTGAAGCGATTTTCCGCCGGCACCTGCACACGTATCGACCACGCGCATTCCCGGTTCAACCTCAAGAAATTCTGCCACTAATTGTGAAGAGGCATCTTGTACTTCAAAAAGTCCGTTTTTAAAGGCTTGCGTTGAAAATACATTAGCTCTTTCATCTAATTCTAAAGCATCGGTATATCCTTTAATGGTATGTGTTTCGATATGCTCTTCGAATAAAGATTGCTGAAGTGATTTTTTATTATTTTTAAGCGTGTTAGCTCGTAAAACTACCGGTGCTTGCTGGTTAAGAGCCGCAAGTTCTTTGGTCCATTTTTCTTCACCTAACTCTTCAACCCCTAATTCATCTAACCAATCTGGGATCGATTCTCTGTATTTTCTAGTTTGGTTAAGTTCGTCGAATCTTCCTTTAATTCTACGTGTTGGTGTTTCTTCTAATTGTTTCCAATCCGGAAGTTCAATTCCTCTTAAAGTGGCCCAAACGGCGAATAATCTAAAAAGGTTAGGTCGTGAGAAAGGTTGCTTTACATCGGCAATTTCAGCATAAAGTCTTTTCCAACGAACAATATCGTAAGTAGTTTCAGCAATAAAACTACGGTCTCTAGAACCCCAACGTTTATCTCTTTTTAATGCTTTGGCAATTTCTTTATCTGCATATTTGTTCTCATTAAATATCGCATTTAAAGTGTCTATAACTGCAAAAACCAAGTTTCTGTGCAATCGCATCTTTATAAATTTTTAGGGCGCGAAGTTACGTAATTTAATATGCGAATAATGTTATATTTGAAAAAAATCTATATATGAAAAGATTTAGCGCACTTCTACTTTTACTATTTCTTACGGCTTGCGTAAATGTAGCTCAGCAAGAAAATGTAGCACACGAGTTTAGCTCGGTTACGGTAGAAGATATTTTTAATAAACCGGTTAGTATACGTGCGCTAAATGTAAATCCTAATCATATTTTTTATGCCGGTTCTCAAGGGCAATTTGGTTATTTAAATACCGCAGATCATTCCGTTGCTTTTTTAGGAAGAATAGGAGCGCAAGATACCGAAACTGAATTTAGAGCTATTGGAAGTACCGAAGAATCTGATTTTATACTTTCTGCCGGAAGCCCTGCACAACTTTATAAAGTGAATTATTTCGGGAAGCGAAAACTGGTTTACGAAGAAAAGAATGAAAAAGTTTTTTATGATGCGATGGCGTTTTGGAATAATGAAGAAGGTATTGCCATCGGCGATCCTACCGATGATTGTATGTCTGTAATTATCACCAAAGATGGCGGCGAAACCTGGAAAAAATTACCTTGTTCTCAATTACCAAAAGCTTTAAAAGGGGAAGCGGCTTTTGCGGCAAGTAATTCGAATATTTCTATTGTTGGCGACAAAGTTTGGTTCGTTTCTGGCGGAGAACAATCTCGTATTTACAGTTCTTCAAATAAAGGCAAAACTTGGGAAGTTAATAATTTACCCATAGCAAAGGGAAAACCAACTACCGGAGCTTATAGTTTAGATTTTTACAATCAAAATATAGGGATTGCTTTTGGGGGCGATTATACCAAACCTGAATACAATTTTAATAGTAAAATCTTCACTAACGATGGTGGCGAGACTTGGGAAGTGATCGCTAAAAACAAAAAACCGGGTTATCGCAGTTGTGTGAAGTTTGTGCCAAATTCTGGCGGTAAAGAAATTGTTGCCATTGGTTTTGAAGGTATTGCTTACAGCGCCGATTATGGCCAAACCTGGAAACAACTTAGCGACGAACCTTTTTATACAATCGCTTTTGTAAACGAATTTGTGGCGTATGCTGCGGGCGATAAAAGAATTAGTAAGCTAACTTTTATGGAGAAAACTCCGGCGGAAGAATAAAAGCTAAAACCTATTTTTTGTATTTCTCGAGTAACATTTTATGAAAGTCGTGTTCTGCTTTTTTGAGCATTAAAATCTTTTTGGGAGACATTAGTTTTTCAAGTTCAGCAACAAAATCTTGTCTAATTTTAAGACGATCTTTTTTCATCTGTAAATAAGTAGCCAAAAGTTTTTCAGCCTTAGCGTCGTCGAGTTCTTCGATCGTGTCTAAACCATTTTTAACTTCACACCATTTAGCGTCATATAAAGCTTCTTTTTTATCTTCATAAAGATTATAAATAGGCCAAAAAGCTTGTGCTTCTTCCGGAGTTAAGGAAAGTGCTTCGGTAATAAAAGCGGTTTTTAAAGACTCTATTTTTTCATCTTCAGTTTCCTGAGCAAAAGCTGCAGAAGAAATAAAAATTACGGTGAGGTAAATAAATAGTTTTTTCATAATTTATTCGTCGTTGAGTAGGGAAGCCATATCTGTATTATTACTTAGATATTCTAAAATAGCCTCATTATCAACTGTATTTAATTGTGCTTTAAAATCGCTTAGATTAGAATTATTGTAATCTATTTCATTTTCAAAGTCAAATTCATTTTGTTCTAAATACTCTTCGATCGCTAACCTGCTTAATCCTGAAGTTTCTGTTGCAATTGTGTCTTCTTTATAAATGAAAAGAATAAATAAAGCAACAGCTGCAGCGGTAGATATAAATGTAAATACTTTATTTAAATTAATAGAAATGACTTTGGAAGTTTTCTTTTCTGCTGAAGGAATTTCAACTTTAAAATCTTCTAAATAATTTTCCGGAGTTTTAAAACCGGAAGATTTTATAGTTTCTAAAGTGGAAGAATTTTCAACTTCATTACGAGAAAAATCGAGCTTGAAGTCCTCGAAATAATTATCGGGTACTTTAAAGCCGGTTTGTTTTGGTATGTTTCTTTTCTCTTTCATGTTTAGTTAAGACTTCATTTTAAACAAAAGGTTTAAGCCTCTTTTAAATATTCTTCAATTTTCTTAGTCGCGTGATGGTAGTTAGATTTACAAGCGCCTTCAGAAACCTCTAAAATTTCTGCGATCTCTTTGTATTTTAAATCCTGAAAATATTTCATATTAAAAACCTGTCGCTGCTTTTCCGGTAATTTTGCTAAAGCTTTATGCAAGGCTAACTGAATTTTATCGCCTTCAAAATAAACATCACTTTCTAGATTATTCACTAAATAATCTTGCATTTCTTGACTCGAAAGTTGCAGTCGTTTTGCTTTTTTATTGATAAAAGTAATGCTCTCGTTAGTAGCAATGCGATACATCCAACTGTATAACTTGCTATCGCCTTTAAAATTATGAATGTATCTAAAAATTTTAATAAACGTGTTTTGTAAAACATCGTTGGCATCTTCGTGGTTTTTAACCATATTTCTCACATGCCAATATAAACGTTCTTTGTAAAGCGCGACCAGCTTAGAGAATGCCTCTTCTTTGCGTTCTCCTTTTTGAAGTTGTGCTACCAGTATATCTTCTTCTTGCCGGGTTGCCATACTTTAAAAATTTGCAACTACTCAAAAGATTGCATTTCAACTAAGTTTTTATAAGTTCCGTTTAGGGCGAGTAATTCGTTGTGTTTACCTTGTTCAACAATTTCACCGCGTTGCATTACAATGATATTGTCTGCATTTTGAATGGTAGAAAGTCGATGCGCAATTACGATAGAAGTTCTGTTCTTCATCATATTTTCTAAGGCTTTTTGTACAAGTTTTTCACTTTCGGTATCTAGGGCAGAAGTGGCTTCATCTAAAATCATGATCGGCGGATTTTTAAGAACCGCACGAGCTATTGAAATTCGTTGTTTTTGACCACCACTTAACTTGTTACCGCTATCGCCAATATTGGTATCGATACCTTTTGGTAAGTCTGAAACAAACTCCCAAGCATTCGCAATTTTTAGCGCTTCGATAATTTCTTGGTCGGTAGCGTCTTCTTTTGCCATCAAAATGTTGTTTTTGATAGTATCGTTAAATAAAATAGCATCTTGCGTCACCATTCCCATTAAATTACGCAGACTTTCTTTATTAATGTCTTTAATATTGGTGTTATCGATTAAAATTTCACCACGTTCGATATCGTAAAAGCGAGTCACCAGGTTGGCAATCGTTGATTTTCCACTACCGGATTGACCAACTAATGCAATGGTTTTACCTTTAGGAACTTCGATGCTGAAGTTTTTTAAGACATCATAATCGTCATAGCGAAAAGAGATGTTTTTAATAGAAATCCCATTTTCAAAATCAATTTTTACGATAGCATTTTCTTTGTTTTGTATAGTGTTTTTGGTTTCTAAAACGCTTATTACACGTTCTGCCGCGGCATTACCTTTTTTAACTTCATAAGAAGCTTTACTAATTGCTTTAGCCGGAGTTAAAATGTTATAAGCTAATCCCATATAGGCGATAAATGAAGCCCCGTCTAAAGTACCGTCTAAAATTACCATTCTACCACCATACAACAGTAATATAGAGATAACTATAATCCCTAAAAATTCACTTACCGGAGATGCTAAATTTTTTCGGTGCATTAAATCTACAGAATATCTAAAATGACGTTTTGTTGATTGTTGAAAAATTTCGGTAAATCTACTTTCTGAATTAAACGCTTTAATAATTTTTAATCCGGAAAGCGTTTCTTCTAAATTTGAAAGGATATGACCGTTTTCTTGCTGTACTTTATCAGATTTTTTCTTCAACTGTTTCCCGATTAAAGAAATAATATATCCTGAAATTGGTATGAAAATAAAAACGAATAAAGTTAATTGCGGACTTATAACTACCATCATCACAATTGTGAAAATGATGGTTAAAGGTTCTTTTACGATTAGTTCTAAAACCGCTAAAAAAGAGTTTTGAACCTCTTGCACATCAGAGGTCATTCTGGCAATAATATCTCCTTTTCTCTTTTCAGAGTAAAAAGAAATTGGTAATTCTACGATCTTTTTGTAAAGCTTATCTCGTAAATCTTTTAAAACTCCGTTTCTTAAATAGGCAATGTAAAATAAGCCCATATAATTGAAAAGGTTTTTTAATAAGAATAAACTAATGATAAGAACTACTAGAATCGTAAGTGTATAAACTTCTCCTTTTTCTGCGGAAGTCGTTGTAATGTAATAATTGGAGTAGTTGTTAAAAAAATCTCCCAAATGAAGTAAACCTTCAAATTTGGGAGTTTCTGTAATTGGTTTTCCTTCACCAAACATCACTTTAAGCATTGGTATTAACGCGACCATTGATAAGGTGCTGAACAATGCATAAAAAATATTTGCAAATATGTTTAAAAAGGCATACTTCTTATACGGAAGTACAAAAGGATAAATCTTTTTAATGTATTTCATTTAAAATTGACACTTAAAAATCAAAGTGCGAAAGTACCGAATCAATTTTATTTTCGAGCTGTTCTTTGGTTTTTTTATAGTTTTCAGTTGAATCTAATTCGCCATTCACACTTACGTAGAACTTAATTTTAGGTTCTGTTCCGCTAGGTCTCGCTGCAATTTTTGTACCGTCTTCTAGGTAGAAGATCAATACATTCGATTTCGGGAAATCTAATTCTTTGGTTGAATTTTCTTTAAAGTCTTGCGCTTTCCCGGTTTGGTAATCTTCAAATAAAACCACTTTAGTATTGTTGAATTCTCTTGGCGGATTTTCACGAAGATTGGTCATCATCGTTTTAATTTCTTCAGCTCCGGAAATTCCTTTCTTTACCAACGAAATTAATTTCTCCTGAAATAAACCGTGTTCAACATAAAGATTTAATAATTCTTGGTAAAAAGAGCTATTTTTTTCTTTTGCTTGCGCACCAATCGTACAAGCGAGTAGAGTAGAAGTTACTGCATCTTTATCACGCACAAAATCGCCTACCATATAACCGAAACTTTCTTCTCCGCCGCCTACAAACGTTTGCTGCGGATAGTCTTTAATCATTTTAGCGATCCACTTAAAACCGGTTAATCCCAATTTACATTCTACACCGTAATGATCTGCTAATTTGCTCATCATTGGTGTTGAAACTACAGTTGAAGCAATAAACTCATCATTGTTAAAACCGTTTTTCGCTTTATATTCTTTCAGCAGAAAATCGGTCATTAAGATCATGGTTTGGTTTCCGTTTAATAAAACCATTTCTCCGTTATCATCGCGAACGGCGATCCCTAAACGGTCACTGTCGGGATCGGTACCAATTACCATATCTGCTTGCTCTTCATCGGTAAGTTTTAATGCCATTTTTAAAGCATCGGGCTCTTCTGGGTTTGGAGATTTTACCGTTGGAAAGTTTCCGTTAGGTTCAGCTTGATCTTCTACAATAAAGACATTGCTAAATCCTGCTTTTTCTAAAACCTGCGGAATTAAAGTTATTGAAGTTCCGTGTAAACTTGTGAAAACAATTTTAAAGTCTTCTTTTGCTTTTTTTGAAACTCCAAAATCTACATTTTTCAATGAAGCTTCTACAAATGCTTGATCTACTTCTTGATCTATATATTCAATAAGATCTTCATTGGCTTCAAATTTGATCTCACTGTATTCTAGCGCGTTAATGATATCCACAATTTCTTTGTCTTGTGGTGGTACTAATTGGCCGCCATCTTCCCAATACACTTTGTAACCATTATACTCCGGCGGATTGTGACTTGCGGTTAACACAATACCACATTGGCAATCTAAATGTTTTACAGCAAAACTAAGCTCTGGTGTAGGTCTTAGGTCTGAAAAGATGAAAACTTTTATTCCGTTAGCAGAAAAAACATTGGCAACGATTTTAGCGAGCTCTTTACTGTTATTTCTACAGTCGTAAGCAATCGCTACTTTTATTTCTTGATCAGAAAATTTCTCTTTTAGGTAATTAGAAAGTCCTTGTGTGTTTTTTCCTAAGGTATATTTATTAATTCGGTTGGTGCCAACGCCCATAATTCCGCGCATTCCACCGGTACCAAAAGCTAAATCTTTATAAAAGCTATCTTCTAATTCTTTTTTATCGTTCTCTATTAAATGCTGTGTGTTTTTACGAGTATTTTCGTCGAAAACATCAGATAGCCAGTATTTGGCTTTAGATAAAATTTCTTCCATTGTATTTTTTGAGTTAGTCGCTATTCACAAAAATAGCGAAAAAAAGACGGATCCCTATTGATTTAAGGTTTTGCTAACTTTATAACGTTCGGTTTTATGTTGTGAGCGCAAAATAAGTTCAGCAATAAATCCTGCTAAAAACAGTAAAGTACCTAAAACCATGACGGTTAATGCAATATAAAACCAAGGATTTTGTGTAACCAAAATATCGGGAACGTGATTGTAGAGATGGTATAATTTTGAAACACCAATGTAAAGCGCCGATAGAAAACCTACAAAAAACATTAAAATACCCAAACCACCGAAAAGATGCATGGGGTTTTTACCGAATTTTGATAAAAACCAAATGGTGATTAAATCGAGTAAACCGTGCAAGAAACGTTCTGAACCAAATTTAGTTTCGCCATATTTTCTGGCTTGATGTTTTACTTCTTTTTCGGCAATGCGATGAAAACCTGCATTTTTTGCGAGTAACGGAATGTAACGATGCATTTCACCATACACTTCAACTTGTTTAATAACGTCTTTGTGGTAAGCTTTGAGGCCGCAATTAAAATCGTGCAATTGCAATCCGGAAACTTTGCGTGCAGCCAGATTGAACAATTTAGAAGGTAAATTTTTAGTGATAACGTTGTCATAGCGTTTACGCTTCCACCCGGAAACCAGATCGTAATTTTCTTTCTGAATAAGATTGTATAAATCCGGAATTTCTTCCGGATTGTCTTGTAAATCGGCATCCATCGTAATGATCACTTCACCTTTTGCCGCTAAAAAGCCGGCGTGTAATGCTTGAGATTTACCATAATTCTTTTTGAAATGAATGGCTTTTACTGCAGGATTCGTTTCTGAAAGTTGCTTAATAATTTTCCAGCTATGATCGGTACTGCCATCGTCGATGAAAATAATTTCATAGCTATATTTATTGGTTTGCATTACTTCAATAATCCAATTGTAAAGCTCTGGTAAAGATTTTTCTTCGTTAAGAAGTGGGATAACGATGGATAGTTGCATTCAGATTAATTTAGCTTACTAATGAAGGATCTTTCTTTTTAATTATTAACCCAATAATAAGACTAATTATAAAACCAAAAAACACATTCATTATTAAAGTTGCTGTCGACATAAAAAATGGAGATCTTGTGAAACTCATCATTTCCAATGATTGCTCAATTTGTTCATCAGACATTTGACCATTTTCTATCATTGCGGCTCTTTGTTGTTCTGAAATCATATCTAAAAATTCGGGATAAATATAAGAGTAATGTATAAAAGCATATACAGCAGAAATTAATCCCGCAATTACAGCAACTGCCATTCCTGTTTTTAAAGCTTGAGATAAGCTAATAAAACCAGAATTTTCTTTTTTGTATGTTTTAAGAGCAATTGAGTAAATAATTATAGTGACTACAATATTTAATGCAGTAAAAATATAATTTATACTACTTTCTTGATCGATATTTAAAACATAAATAACTACTAGAACTAATATACTGTAAATTGCTAATGCTAAACCGTAAGTGTAAGCTATAGACTTAATTGAAGCTGATTTTTCCATGATTTTGATAGATTAAAGTTTGGCTAGTTAGTACACAAATATAGAAAAAGGTTACATTGCGATTAAAAAAACTTTTATTTATATAAAAATTATTGGTAGAAGTGTTGTGAGAAAAGATATTTTGTATAAATTTGCACTTCGAAAATTATAAGGTTTAAAGCTAAAGAAGATGAAACAAGGAATCCATCCAGAAAATTATAGACTAGTAGCTTTTAAAGATATGTCTAACGATGAGATCTTTATTACTAAGTCAACGGTTAATACAAAAGAAACTATTGATGTTGAAGGAACAGAGTATCCATTAGTAAAATTGGAGATTTCTAGAACTTCTCATCCTTTTTACACAGGTAAAACAAAACTTATCGATTCAGCTGGTCGTATTGACAAGTTTAAAAATAAATACGCGAAGTTTAAGAAGAACTAATTTCTTAACTTTTTAAGATATAGAGAAACCCTTAGATTTATTTCTAAGGGTTTTTTAGTGTCTATTTTTTTATAGGCTTAGGATAATAGGGTTTAGGGTTTTCTCTTAGAGTTTATATAATAATGTCTATATTTTGATTCTTATTTCAGAATCAAAGTGTATTAATTTATTAATTATCTTCAGTTTGTAATTAATGATTGTTAATTAGAGTTATTTCATTTATTTGAATAAAATTATTTCTAAGTATCTAGAAAGCTATTTGTTTGAAATAAATAGTTAGATATATTAATCGTGTATAAAAAAAACCTGCTAATTGAGCAGGTTTTTAAATTTTAAAGCCTCGATATCATATTTTGATAAGCTTATTCCTTGATAATTTTGAATGTTTGTGTAGCTCCGTCTATATTTACTTTTACAAAATAAGCTCCGGTATTTAAATTCTGAACGTTAACCTGAGTTTGAGTCTGTTTGATATTTTGGTTTTCAAACACTCTTCTTCCTGCCAGATCGTAAACTGTTATGCTAGAAATCATTTCTTTCGAAGAAATATTAAAGTGCGAGTTAGCCGGATTAGGGTAAAGTTTTATCGAGCTTTTGTTAAATGAAGATGTTGCTAGTGAGCTGCAGGTGATTTCTGCTTCCCAACCACTTTCTGTTAAATATCCGTCAGAAGTAAATCGAACTGTAATTGCCCCGTCAGGATTTGTAGCTGTAAAAGGTGCTAGCGTTAAATTACCGGATAGATTTTCAGCATTAGGGAAAATTGGAGCGTTAATAGATGTTCCGTCATAGATCGTCATAAAGTCGTAGTCGTATTCAGTCACGAAACTATTAAAAGTAAGTGTTAAGTAGTCACCTGTATTAGTTGGGTAAAAGGTTTTTACTAAATATTGATTATTTCCATAGTTCTGAGTATTAGATCCAGTGTCAGTAAACAAATCGTCTTCGCAATAATTACCGTTTGTTAAGATTAATTTAGAAATCGTACCTCCTTGATTTCCATTAGAACATAAATTCCCAACTTGAATAATATAGTAGGTGTTCGGTGTTAAATTTTCAACTGTGAAAACATTTGTGTTGGTATATATCCAATCGCTAGTTTGATTTGAAAAAGGATATATTTTGTATTCCCATTCGTTGTAAATATTATCTTCTATAGTAACTGATACTGAAGTGTTAGAGGTATTATTTATGCTCAATCCAGTTATAGATTCTATACAAGAATTAATACAATCAGATCCCAAACAAGGCTTACTATCTACCACATCTCTAATTAATTGAGAAGGTTGTACACCAAAACCATTAGAAAGATTAGTTCCAACAGAAACTAAATGGCAGTAACTCATTATGGTGCCACCGTTTGCTGGTATAGGTCCATCACAACCTTCATCTGCTCCACCTGCAGGACCGCAACCATCAATTGCTGTATTATCGCCATTCCAGTAACAACCATGAGTGTGTGGAGAACCCAATGCGTGACCCATTTCGTGAGTGGAAGCAAGAATTGTCCAAGAGTAAGCAGGTACATCATTGAAAAATTGATCAACACCTGAGTAAGCATAATTATAAGATCCGCAAAGTGAATTAAGATATGCGACACTTGTAGTAGAAGGTTGATTTATTAAGTGCGCTAAATCACCATTAAATATTGTTCTGTAATTTCTAAAGTAATTTAAATTACCGTTAAAATCGTAATCATAGGGATCGTCTTCTGTCCAAACCATAATTTCACTTAAAGCAATTTGGATATCGTCATTCGCATAAAGTGTAGAAATGTTATTATGAATAGAAGTTACCCAATTTACAGTAGCGTTAACATCAGAATTATTTTCTAAGTAAGGCTGATAAGCAACTTCATAATATACTCTCACGCAGTTTGTGGTTAATGAATTAGATTTATTAGAAGGAGACTGCGTTTGATGATAAGATCTTTCTAAGTTTTCTTCAACTTCATCAAAACCGCAAACAAAAGGATTAAGACCGGTAAGATTATTCTCATTAAATGATACATATTCAAGATCATTTTTGAGCTTTCCTATATTTATGTTTCCTAATTCTTCAGATGAAGCTACACCATAAGCACTATTATTAAAAAAGCTGAAAGCAACGATAGACTGAGTCGAATTTTTAATTACCCCTCTATAATAAACACCTTTTTTATAATTTTGATTTTCACCTTTATTATTGGTAACAACAAAGCTATCTTCTAAAATATCTTTTTTATATAATTCAACATTAATAAAGGTATTGTTGTATGGAATAGAAAATTCTATTAGTAAAGGTTTTTCTTGATAGATCCTTTTAATTTCATCACTGTCAATTTGTAAAATAGTAGGGTTGTTAACAGCGTTAGAAATTTTTTCAATTAAAGATGAATTATTAATTTTTTCAAAAAAAGAAAAATTCTCAAAACGATAGTTGTTTTGATGATATTTATCAATTTCAGCTGAAACTTTGAATGAGTTTTGTGCAAAAGCTGAAAAAGATAGAATAATAAAAAGTAGACTTGTTAATTTTTTCATTTTCAAATGATTTTTTGGGTCGTGAATATATCTAAATTCTTATTATTAAAAAAATGTTAATATAGCATTATTCAACTTACGAATAAATTGGATAATTAGTTTTGTAATTAGAAAAATCTATTATGAAAAAATTACTTTATATCTCACTTGCCACTATTTTAATGGTAGCTTGTAATAACGAAAAAAAATCAAATAGCGATTCAGTTTCGGAAGCATCAAAAGTCGAAACAAAAAAGACTCCGCTTCAAGAAAGTATAGCTAGAGGAAAATCTGTATATGCTAAAAATTGTGCACAGTGTCATCTAGCGACCGGTAATGGAATCCCAAATTCATATCCGCCGCTTCGAAAATCAGATTGGTTCACAAAGAAAAGGAAAGAAAGTATTCACGCCGTTAAATATGGATTAAGTGGAGAAATTACGGTAAACGGAAAAACCTACGACAATGTAATGACACCAATGGGGTTATCAGACCAAGAAGTAGCCGATGTGTTGAATTACGCGATGAACATGTGGGGCAATAAACAAGAAAAAATGGTATCTTCGGAAGAAGTTTCTCAAATAGAAAAGTAAATTCCTTTATATGAATTCAGTAGAGCTTCAGCAAAATTACGGCGGTTTATTTCAGCCCGAATTAGTAGAAGAGATCAATAAAGTGGCCATTTTTAAAGAAGTAGAAGCCGGTGAAGAGCTTATTAAAGTTGGCGATTACATCAGATCGATGCCGTTAATTTTAACAGGAGCGATCAAAATATTACGTGAAGATGAAAATGGTGATGAACTTCTACTATATTTTTTAGAAAAAGGCGATACTTGCGCAATGACCTTAGCTTGCTGTATTGGCAGTAAAAAAAGTGAAATTAAAGCAGTAGCAGAAACCGATGCCACTTTATTAATGATTCCTGTTCAAAAAATGGAAGAATGGTCTTCGAAATATAAAAGCTGGCGAAATTTTGTGTTCGATAGTTACCATCATCGATTAATGGAAGTTCTTCAATCTATCGATAACATTGCTTTTTCAAAATTAGACGATCGACTTATAAAATACCTGCAACATAAAAAAAAGCTTTTTAAAAGTAATCTTATAGAAATTACGCATCAAGAAATTGCACGCGATCTCAATTCATCTCGCGTAGTGATCTCTCGTTTATTAAAAAAATTAGAAAACCAGCACGCCATCGAGCTACATCGAAATTCAATTAAATTATTAGCTGTGTAACATTTATCACGCTAGCTAACTTTTCTTTTATCTAGTTTTGTTTACAGAATTGAAAAAATAGCAAATGTTAATTAGCATTTTAGGGTTTATAGCAGCATTAATTATCGGGATTGTTCTAGGGCTTACCGGCGGCGGAGGTTCTATTTTAACTGTTCCGGTATTTGTATATTTATTAGGGATCGATCCGGTGTTGGCTACCGGTTATTCTTTATTTGTAGTCGGTATATCCTCGATGTTTGGTGCCATTAAAAACCTACAGAAAGGTTTAGTGAGTTTTGGAACTTCACTCATTTTTGCCATTCCGGCGGTAGTTGCGGTATTTTCAACTAGAAAATTCATTATTCCCGCCATTCCTGAAGTTATTTTTCAAAATCAATCCATACTTTTTACCAAAGATGTAGCTATTATGGTGTTTTTCGCCGTTTTAATGTTAGCAGCTTCTTTTTCGATGATTTTAGATAAAAAGAAAAGGGTTGAAGGAGTAGAAACAGAAAACCAAAAGCCAACTAATTATTTCAGCTTAATTTTATTAGGAGTACTTACAGGGATCGTTACCGGTTTAGTTGGTGCTGGTGGTGGTTTTATTATTGTCCCAATTTTAATATTTCTGGCAAAACTTCCTATTAAAAAAGCGGCAGCCACTTCTTTATTCATCATAGCAATTAATTCGTTGATCGGCTTTTTAGGCGATGCTTTGCAAATCGAGATCGATTGGGTTTTTCTACTTTCATTTTCTGCATTTGCCATCTTCGGGATATTTATAGGAATTTACCTCAATAAATTTATCGATGGAGCCAAACTTAAAAAAGCTTTCGGTTGGCTAGTGTTAGTGATGGGAATCTATATTTTTTATAAAGAAATGTTTTTTTAGTACGAACAACATAAACGTATAAATTTTACAATGAAGATTTTTAAGATCTTAAAAATAAATATAATACCCAATACAACACCGGTTACTTATAAAAGTGAAGATAATGTGTATTTTTGTTACCGATTGATAGCGAAATGTTAGAGAAATATTTAAAAATAATAAGCGATTCGTTTACCGGTTATTTCAACTATTTAGTAAGTGAAATAACAAATCCGTCGTGGACAAACTATTTCTACTGGCTTATTGGTTTATCGCTATTGGTTTGGGCGTTAGAGATATTTATTCCGTGGCGAAAAAATCAGCCTATTTTTAGAAAAGGCTTTTGGTTAGATAGTTTTTATATTCTGTTTAATTTTTTCCTATTTTCTTTAGTAGGTTATAATGCGATCTCAAATGTTGGGGTAGAATTATTTAACGATTTTCTATCGCTCTTCGGTATCAAAAATATTGTAGCGATCGAAGTGCAAAATTTTCCCGTTTGGGCGCAATTGCTAATTATGTTTGTGGTGGCAGACTTCATTCAATGGAATGTTCACCGGCAATTACACAAACAACCTTGGCTGTGGAAGTTTCATAAAGTACATCACAGCGTAAAACAAATGGGTTTTGCCGCGCAGTTTCGCTTTCATTTTATGGAAACTATTGTATATAAAAGCGTACAATATATTCCACTGGCGATGATCGGGTTCGGCATCGAGCAATTTTTTGTCGTGCATATGTTCTCGGTATTTATCGGGCATTTAAATCACGCAAATTTAGGGTGGAGTTACGGTTGGTTAGGTTATATTTTAAACAACCCGAAAATGCACATTTGGCACCATTCAAAAGAATTGCCAAAAGACCGACCTTACGGAATGAATTACGGATTAAGTTTAAGTATTTGGGATTATTTGTTCGGAACGGCTTATATTCCCGAAAACGGAAAAAATATAGAATTAGGCTTTGAAGGAGATGAAAATTTCCCGAAAAGCTTTCAAGAACAGTTGATGTATCCGTTTCAGCATCAACAAAAAACAACACAGAAGTAAAATATAAAATCTTTAGAGATGAATATAAAACAATTTAACGATAAAGCTTTAGCCCATTACAGCTATGCAATCGTTTCCGAAGGAAAAATGGCAGTAGTAGATCCTGCAAGAAACCCGATGCCGTATTATCAATTTGCTGAAGAAAACAATGCTAAAATTGTAGCGGTTTTTGAAACGCATCCGCACGCAGATTTTATTAGTAGTCATTACCAAATTCATAAAGAAACCGGCGCCACGATTTATGTAAGTGAATTGTTGGGAGCAGATTATCCTCATCAAACTTTTGATGATGGCGATAGTTTTATGTTAGGAAGTATAAAACTTTCTGCCATTAATTCTCCCGGTCATTCCCCAGATAGTATTACAGTTTTAGCTGAAGAAGGTAACGATAAAGCAATGTTTACCGGCGATACGTTATTCATTGGTAATGTTGGTCGCCCAGATTTACGTGAAAAAGCAGGAAATATGCAAGCCAAGCGCGAAGAGTTGGCCAAGCAAATGTACCATACCATCAAAGATAAATTCACGCATTTACCCGATGAAACTTTGGTTTATCCTGCACACGGAGCCGGATCGCTTTGCGGTAAAAATATGAGCGATGCTTCATCTTCAACCTTAGGGAATGAGCGAATGGGCAATTGGGCATTTAAAGAACAAACCGAAGAAGAGTTTATAGAAGAAATATTGAAAGATCAACCGATGATTCCACATTACTTCGGTTTCGATGTAGATACGAATAAAAAAGGACCGGATAATTACTTAAAAAGTATTGGTGAAGTCCCTGTTTTACTGAATGTAAATGAAGTAGAAGCTGGCGCGGTAATTGTCGATATTAGAGCTGAAGAAGATTTTAAAGCAAATCATTTAAAAGGAAGTTTTAATATTCAAGGGATTCGTGAACCGCAAAAATTAGAAACTTGGTTAGGAGCCATCGTTCAACCGGAAGAAGCTTTTTATTTGGTAGTTCCTTCTGTAGAAATGATAGAGACTGCTTTAGCGAGAATGGCTAAAATCGGTTATGAAAAGCAACTAAAAGCAGTAATTACTCTAGCCGGGGATTTAAGTTCTTCTGAAAAAGTAAATGTGGAAGAATTTAAAAACAATCAGCAAAATTATACCATCGTAGATATAAGAAACGAACCTGAGGTAGAAGACAATAAACCTTTTGAGAGTTCTATTAACATTCCTTTGCACGAATTGAGAGAGCGTGCAAACGAAGTTCCTACCGATAAACCAATCGTAGTACATTGTGCTGCCGGTTACAGAAGTGCTGCCGGAAGCAGTATTTTAGATCGTGATATAAATAAGGTGAGTGTTCTCGATTTAAGCGATGCCATTAAAGATTTTATGTGATTTAGAGTTCAGATTTACCCTTAGTATAAAAGAAAAGCCAAGCAATTCAATTTTGCTTGGCTTTTTCTATTTAAAGCAGGTTAAGGCTATAAATCTTTATTTTGTTTAAAATTTCCGTCCAGGTCAAAAACTAATTTAGCTCCTCCATTCATTTCAATTTGGTGCCCATCATCATCCATTTTCCAATCGGTTACATAATCGTCACCATATCTGTTTTCTAAAAATAATCTCATCTTTTTCGGGATAAGTGCTGAAGGTATTTTTTCTTCACCTGAAATTTCGGTGGCATTACCATTTTCATCAAAGTCTATTTTGGTACCATTCTCAAATTTTACTTGATAGCTCTCATCTCCAGAATTAGGATCTGCGTCAATTTTTTCAACCTGATGTCCTGCGTAGTAATCTTTAACGATCTTTTTAGCATTCATTGGTAGTTTATTAAAATTTTCTTGTGCCTGACCAACAAATATTGCTAGTAAGGTTACGACACCTAAAATTATCCATTTTCTCATAACGATTTATTTTATTGGTTTTTTACAACTAAGATATCTATAGAATAATCTTCTCGTTATTAAGGTTTTGTGAATTTGTTTAAGCTTAACAAATTTTATTAAAAAAGTATTAAGTAACTTGAGTTACAGATTTGTTCATTCTTATCGAGCATATTTGTATAAAATTTTATGACTATGAATTGGATTTTAGAACCCTGGCCGTGGTATATCGGCGGACCCGCAATCGCGATTTTTATGTTATCGCTCTTAATTATCGGGAAACAATTTGGAATGTCTTCAAACCTAAGATCTTTATGTTCGATTGGAGGTGGAGGCAAAGTGGCCGACTTTTTCAATTTCGACTGGAAAGCCCAACGTTGGAATCTAACTATTATGATCGGTGCAGCAATTGGTGGTTTTATCGCCGCTAATTATCTTTCAGATAATACAGTGCAGATCAATGAAAGTTTGCTTCCGCAATTACAAGAATATGGAATTAACAGCACAGGAGAAGCTTATTTACCCACAGAGATTTTTGCTTCAGAAAATCTAAACCTTAAAAATCTACTCATTTTATTAGGTGGTGGTTTGTTAGTTGGTTTCGGTGCACGCTATGCCGGTGGCTGTACTTCTGGTCACGGTATCTCAGGATTGAGCAATTTACAATTGCCATCGTTAATAGCGATTGTCGGTTTCTTTATTGGTGGTTTAGTAATGGTACATTTATTTTACCCGTTAATTTTTTAAAATCAGTTTGAAAATGTCACCTCGAGCGGAGTCGAGAGGTCATCAAAATATTTATCAAAATGAAAACAATACTTTATTTATTTCTCGGAACGATTTTCGGGATCATTATGTACAAATCTGAGGCTGCTTCGTGGTTCAGAATATATGAGATGTTCAACTTTGCCAGTTTCCATATGTATGGCATTATGGGATCTGCCGTTGTTATTGGTATGATCGGGGTTCAATTCTTAAAGAAGAAAAATTATAAAGCCATCGATGGTACCGATCTTTCTTTAACTCCAAAAGAAAAAGGAATTTCAAGATATCTTTTCGGCGGAATCATTTTTGGTTTAGGTTGGGGTTTAGCAGGCGCTTGTCCGGGACCAATGTATACATTAGCCGGAGTTGGTTACATTTCAATTTTAATTGTTATTGCCGGAGCTATTTTAGGTACTTTTCTTTACGGTTTACTTAGAAAAAAATTACCGCATTAAAAATCATATTGCCTTTCTACTTTGGCAATTCTAACTTTATAAGCAGCATACCATTTATTTCTACCTAATTCTTGAGCTATTTGGTGTGCTGCATTTTCTTTCCAAGTTTTTATACTTTCTAGATCTTTCCAATAAGAAACAGTAATTCCAATATCTTCTCGGGCACTTTCAATTCCTAAAAAGCCTTTTTGTTCTTGAGCAAGGCTAAACATTTTACTAGCCATTTCTTCATAGGCTTTTGACTTCGTTTTTAATTTTGAAGTGAAAATTACAGCATAAGGAGTTTGAAATTTTTTTGGATCCATATAAATTTATTAACTATAGAAAATTACCAACAAAATTGAATTCTCAAAAAAATTCAGTTTAGATTTTTATATATTTACAATTATTCAAAAATAAGTCTATTTATTTATCAATATGGATAAAAATTATAAAGTAAAAGTAAATAGTGATGTTGAGTTAGAATTTAAGCTAGACGAAATTCAAAGCCTCGATGCTCAACCACTTTCTCACCAACGTTACCACGTATTAAAAGAAAATAAATCTTTCAAAGCAGAAGTTGTTCAAAGCGATTTTCTAAATAGAAGGTATACCGTTAAGATCAATTCAAACACTTACGAAGTCGATATCGCTAACGAGCTCGATTTATTGATTGAAGAAATGGGATTGTCTTTGGGTAATGCTCAAATGGTAAACGATATTAAAGCGCCGATGCCCGGTTTAATTCTCGAAGTTAATGTAAAAGAAGGCGATGAGGTGAAAGAAGGCGATTACCTTTTAGTATTAGAAGCCATGAAAATGGAAAATGCCTTAACTGCGCCAAGAGATGCGGTTATCAAATCGATAAGTGTCGAAAAAGGACAAACCGTAGAGAAAAATCAACTTTTAATTGAAATGGAATAATAACTCTTTTATAATCTCAGAGCGTTACACTAAGCTTGTCGAAGTGTTGCTTCGGAATTTCATCCTGAGTATTTAGGTTGAAAAAATTCCAAGATGAAAGAGAAGAAAACTACAATTACCAATGAAAAAAATATTAGTTGCCAATCGAGGAGAAATTGCTTTACGGGTGATGAAGTCTGCTCAAAAAATGGGCATCAAAACCGTTGCGATCTACTCAACAGCAGATAGAAATGCGCCGCACGTAAAATTTGCAGACGAAGCCGTTTGTATAGGAGAAGCTCCGTCAAACCAATCGTATTTACTAGGCGATAAAATTATAGAAACCGCAAAAAAACTTGATGTAGATGGGATTCATCCCGGTTACGGATTTTTAAGTGAAAATGCACAATTTGCAAAAGCGGTAACCGATAGCGGTATTAAATTTATAGGTCCAAAACCTCACGCCATCGAAATTATGGGAAGTAAGCTCGCAGCTAAAGATGCGGTGAAAGCTTACGACATTCCTATGGTTCCCGGTATAGATGAAGCCATTACCGATACCGAAAAAGCCAAGAAAATTGCTAAAGAAATCGGTTTTCCTATTCTTATCAAAGCTTCTGCCGGTGGTGGTGGTAAAGGAATGCGCATTGTCGAAAGTGAAGAGGTGTTAGAAGAACAAATGAAGCGTGCCATTAGCGAAGCAGAATCTGCTTTCGGCGATGGTTCTGTTTTTATTGAAAAATATGTGGCTTCACCACGCCATATCGAAATTCAGGTGTTAGCCGATGAACACGGTAATACCGTTCATCTTTTTGAAAGAGAATGTAGCGTACAACGTCGTCATCAAAAAGTAGTAGAAGAAGCTCCGTCGGTGGTGTTAGATGAAGCTTTACGCAAAGAAATGGGAGAAGCTGCCGTTCGTGTAGCCAAAGCTTGTGATTACGTGGGTGCGGGAACGGTTGAATTTTTATTTGATGAACGTAGAAATTTTTATTTCCTAGAAATGAATACGCGTTTACAAGTAGAACATCCCGTAACCGAATTAATTACAGGAATAGATTTGGTAGAAGAGCAAATTAAAGTAGCTCGTGGCGAAGCTTTAAGTTTTACACAAGAAGATCTAAACATAACTGGTCACGCCTTAGAATTAAGGGTTTATGCTGAAGATCCGTTAGACGATTTCTTACCAAGTGTTGGTAATTTAGAAAAATATGTAATTCCTGAAGGTAAAAATATTCGCCTCGATAATGGTTTTGAAGAAGGAATGGATGTGCCGATTTATTACGATCCGATGTTGGCAAAATTGGTGACTTACGGTAAGAGTAGAGAAGAAGCCATTCAATTAATGATCGAAGCGATCGATGCTTATCAAATTGAAGGAGTTTCAACCACCTTGCCTTTTGGGAAGTTTGTTTGTGAGCACGAAGCCTTCCGCAGCGGAAATTTCGATACCCATTTTGTAAAGAAATATTATTCCGCTGAAAAACTTCACGCCAAAACTGAAGAAGAATCAAAATTGGCAGCAATCATTGCATTAAGACAATATTTAAAAGATCAGCAACAATTACGTTTACCTATTACAGAATAATGCAATTTTCAGTTCGAGCCTAATCGAGAAGATAATTAAGACTGAACTATTCTGTTCAAAAAACATAAATTAAATGAGTCAAAAAAATATAGATCAGCTTCAAGAAAAAATCAAAAACGCCCATTTAGGCGGCGGCGAGAAGCGAATTGCCAAACAACACGAAAAGAAAAAATTAACAGCCAGAGAACGTGTAGATTATTTATTAGATGAAGGTTCTTTTGAAGAAATCGGGATTCTAGTTACCCACCGAACTACAGAATTCGGGATGGATAAACAGAAAATCTATGGTGACGGAGTCATCACCGGCTACGGAACTATTAACGGAAGATTAGTCTACGTTTTCGCTCAAGATTTTACAGTTTTCGGTGGTTCACTTTCAGAAACGCACGCCGAAAAAATCTGTAAAGTAATGGATTTAGCTGTAAAGGTTGGCGCACCAATGATCGGTTTAAACGATTCTGGTGGAGCTAGAATTCAAGAAGGAGTTCGATCTTTAGGAGGTTATGCCGATATTTTTCATCGAAATGTAAAATCTTCCGGAGTCATTCCACAGATTTCAGCAATTATGGGACCTTGCGCCGGTGGAGCTGTTTATTCTCCGGCAATAACCGATTTCACGTTAATGGTGCAAGACACGAGTTATATGTTCGTGACCGGTCCAAACGTCGTGAAAACGGTAACCAATGAAGAAGTAACTTCAGAAGAATTAGGAGGCGCAAGCACACATTCCACCAAATCTGGTGTTACGCATCGCGTTGCCATTAACGATATTGCTTGTTTAGAAGATATCAAAAAAATGATTGGCTATATGCCACAAAACAATCAGCAAGCACCAGAAAAATTACCTTATGAGTTAGGCGATGAGCTTCGCCCAAAATTAGATGAATTAATTCCCGATAGTTCCAATAAACCTTACGATATGCACGAGGTAATTAACGGAATTATCGATGAAGATTCTTTCTTTGAAATTCATAAAGATTATGCTGAAAATATTATTGTTGGTTTCGCTCGTTTAGGCGGAAGAAGTATTGGGATCGTTGCCAACCAACCAATGAGTTTGGCAGGTGTTTTAGATGTAGATTCTTCAAAAAAAGCTGCACGTTTTACTCGTTTTTGCGATTGTTTCAATATTCCGTTATTAGTATTGGTAGATGTTCCGGGATTCTTGCCGGGAACCGACCAAGAGTGGAATGGAATTATTCTTCACGGAGCAAAATTACTTTACGCGTTAAGTGAAGCAACTGTACCAAAAGTTACGGTAATTATCCGTAAAGCTTATGGAGGTGCTTATGATGTGATGAATTCAAAACACATTGGAGCCGATTTAAATTTTGCTTGGCCAAGTGCAGAAATTGCGGTAATGGGAGCCAAAGGAGCCAGCGAAATTATCTTTAGAAAAGAAATTAGTGAAGCCGATGATAGTGAAGCTAAATTAGCAGAAAAAGAAGCGGAATATGCTGAATTGTTTGCTACTCCGTTTGAAGCTGCGAAACGTGGATTTATCGATGAAGTAATTATGCCACGCGATACTAGAAGAAAGCTGTTAAAAGGTTTCAGTATGTTAGAGCATAAAAAAGTGTTACGTCCCGTAAGAAAGCACGGGAATATTCCTTTATAAGACATCTGATTTATTTAGCTGAAATTAAAATGTCACACTGAGCTTGTCGAAGTATAACTATGCTATTTCAGAATAGATGAAACCTAAAATTTTCCAAAACCGGTGAGTTGTTCCTCATCGGTTTTTTATTTTCCTGCTATGGAAAAACTTAAAAAAATTGTCGTTGTTGATGAAACGAAGATGAATACATCTGCTTTAGAAGAATTGAAAAATTATGCGGATGAGGTTGAGGTTTATCACGACGAACCTACCGAAGAAGAAGTAAAAAGTAGAGTAGAAGATGCCGAAGCAATTATTGTTTCTTGGCGAACAGAAATTTCAGAAGAAATAATAGATACCGCTAAAAATTTAAAATACATAGGAATGGCTTGTTCGTTGTTTGATGAAGAGTCTGCTAACGTAGCGGTTAATTATGCTAAGCAAAAAAATATAAAGGTCACCGGAATATTCGATTATGGAGATCCCGGCGTAATTGAATTCGTAATTTCTAAAGTCATTCAGCTTTTACAAGGCTTCGGTAAGCATCAATGGAAAGAACAACCGGTAGAATTAAGTGGTCGAAAATTTGGGATCATAGGTTTAGGAACCACCGGTCAATTATTAGCCAAAGCTTTAGAAGCTTTAAATGTAGAGGTTTTTTATTTCAGTAGAACTCGTAAAAAAGAATTAGAACATGAGAAACTTCAATATTTAGAATTAGAGAATTTATTAGCAACTTGCGAAATAATCTCTATTCACCTTCCAAAAAATACAGAGATTTTAAAAGATAAAGAATTTAAACAAATGGGTGATCATAAAATTTTAATAAATACCTCCTTAGGCTTTCCATTTGAAAAGAAATCTTTTAATAAATGGTTAGAGTTGAGTAATAATTACGCAATTTTTGATGGAGATGCCACAAATTCACTCCCTTCAACTTTCAAAAAACGATCAAATGTCATTATTTCAGAAAAAAGTGCGGGGTGGTCTAAAGAAACTCAAGAACGTTTGTCGCTCAAAGTTTTAGAGAATTTAAAAGACTTTTTAAATCGTTAAACAACGTTAAGATGAGCCGTTTTCTTGGCATTCCAAATTAATGGCATTACATTTGGGAAAATTAGGGTGTAGGAGATTTTGTATTTAAATTGTTATTAAAATAGTAATACCTACATTCAACCAAATTAAGAAGTAAAACTTTAAAAAAGAATTATGTTAAAATCAGTAAAAATCAATTTATTTTTATTTTTAGCCATGTTGGGAACTTTAAGTATGTCTGCTCAAACAGAAGCTAAAAAAGTTACCGATCAAGATTTGAATAAATTTGCAGATGCTTACAAAGC
>DTTX01000041.1:31211-38847 GCA_012964435.1 Mesonia sp.
TAATCAATGAATCTGGATTAGAAGTAGAAAGATTTCAAGAGATTCAAAAAGCACAAATGGATCCAAATACAAAAGTAGATGCTACAGAGAAGGAACTTACTGCACATAAAACAATTATGGCAGAGATCCAGGCGATGCAACCAGAATTACAATCTGAAATGGAAGCTTTAATTAAAAAGAAAGGTTTAACTATGCAGAGATATCAAGAAGTTGCGGCTGCAATTCAATCTGATGCTGCTTTACAACAAAAGCTTCAAGCAATTATGATGAAGAAGCAAACTGGTGGTACAGAAGGATAATCACTAAGAAAATTTAATTTAAAGCGATGCAAATGCATCGCTTTTTTTATGTTTAAAAGTTAATCTAAAACGTTTTAACTAAATTTACTGAAATTTGAAATTATGAAACATTTTCTATTTTTTTTCCTATTTACATCTTTGCTTATAGCTCAAGAATCTGTTGATTATGTTAATACTTTAATGGGGACAGATTCTAAAGTGAGCCTTTCTAACGGGAATACTTATCCTGCAGTCGGTCTGCCATGGGGAATGAATCTTTGGACACCCCAAACCGGACCGATGAATCATGGTTGGGCTTACCAGTATTCCGCAGATAAAATTAATGGTTTTAAACAAACCCATCAACCTTCCCCTTGGATGAATGATTACGGGAAGTTTAGCATTATGCCAATAACGGGTAAACTCAAGTTTAAGCAAAGTGAACGCGCAAGTTGGTTTTCGCATAAAGCTGAAGTTGCAACACCTTATTTTTATCAGGTTTATTTGGCAGATCACGATGTAACCGCAGCCTTAACACCAACTGAGCGTGCTGCTCAATTTAAGTTTACATTTCCAGAAACAGATAGTGCTTTTGTGGTTTTAGATGCGTTAGATAAAGGATCTTTTGTAAAAATTATTCCTTCAGAAAATAAAATTATCGGCTATACTAAAAATTATTCACGAGGAGACTTAAAAAATTTTAAAAATCATTTTGTTTTAATTTTTGATCGTCCATTTCATTTAAAAAAGACTTTTTATAACGACACATTAAGTGAAAAACTTTCGCAAGATGCAAATCATACAGGAGCTGTTGTAGGTTTTAAAACGAAAAAAGGAGAGGATGTTCATGTGAAAGTTGCTTCTTCATTTATAAGTTTAGAACAAGCCGAATTAAATCTTGAAAGAGAATTAGGAACAGATACTTTTGAAGATACCAAACGTAAAGCTCGAGATGAGTGGAATGAAAAATTAAGTCGAATAGAAATTGAATCTAATGATATCGATAAAAAACGAACTTTTTATTCTTGTTTGTACCGAACGCTTTTCTTCCCCAACAAACTTTATGAAATAAATGAAGCAGATGAAATTGTGCATTGGAGTCCGTATAACGGAAAAATTGAGAAAGGTTACATGTTTGCCGGAACAGGATTTTGGGACACTTTTCGAGCGCTATATCCTTTTCTAAATTTAGTTTATCCTTCGATTAATGAAGAAATGCAAGCAGGATTGGTAAATGATTATAAAGAAGGTGGTTGGTTACCCGAATGGTCTAGCCCCGGTTATGCTAATATTATGGTAGGAAATAATTCTGCTTCTGTAGTTGCCGATGCATATATAAAAGGACTTCGTGGTTATGATATCGATAAACTTTATGAAGCTTTGCTTAATGGGGCAAATAATGAAGGGCCAATGACCGCTGTTGGTAGAGCCGGAGCGCCATATTATACAAAATTAGGTTATGTGCCTTACAATGTAGGTATAAACGAAAGTGCTGCAAGAACTTTAGAATACGCTTATGATGATTTTGCGATCTACCAATTAGCTAAAAAATTAAATCGCCCTAAAAAAGAGATCAAACTTTATAAAGAAAGAAGCTTAAACTATCAGAAACTTTTTGATGAAAAAACAGGATTAATGCGTGGTAAAAATGAAGATGGTACTTTTCAATCTCCTTTTAATCCGTTTAAGTGGGGCGACGCTTTTACAGAAGGAAACAGCTGGCATTACACTTGGTCGGTTTTTCACGATATTCAAGGTTTATCAGACTTAATGGGTGGAAAAGAAAATTTCACTAAAAAATTAGATTCTGTATTTAGCATGCCACCCGTGTTTGACGATAGTTATTACGGTGGAGTTATTCATGAGATACGAGAGATGCAAATTGCAAATATGGGACAATATGCGCACGGAAATCAGCCTATTCAGCATATGATTTACTTATACAATTATGCCGGGCAGCCTTGGAAAACTCAGTATTGGATTAGAGAAACGATGAATAAGTTATATGCTGCAAAACCCGATGGTTATTGCGGTGATGAAGATAATGGGCAAACCTCTGCTTGGTACGTATTTAGTGCCATGGGGTTTTACCCGGTTTGTCCTGCAACAGAACAGTACGTTTTAGGAACGCCCTATTTTAAGAAAATGACAATTCATTTAGAAAACGGAAATGAAATTGTTATCGATGCTGAAGAAAATTCAGAAGAAAATAAATATGTAAATCAACTTGAAATGAACGGTGAGGTATATACTAAAAACTGGTTGAATCATTTTGAATTAATGAAAGGAGTTCAATTAGATTTTAAAATGCAATCAGTTCCTAATAAAGATCGAGGAACTTCTGCAGAAGCCTACCCATATTCACTTTCTAATGAATAAAATTTTTAATCACAATTTATAAAATTCAGAAATAGATTATTTATGAAATGCTTTCTTAAAAACTCATTGATCATCGCTTTAGTTATGGCATTCGTTCATAGCCAAGCTCAAGAAAAAGATTTGGTGAAATTTGTAGATCCTTTAATTGGTACTGCTAAAATGGGACACACTTATCCCGGTGCAACCGCTCCTTTTGGGATGGTGCAATTAAGTCCAGATACAGATACCATTCCTTTTGCGGTTGATGGAAAATACAATCCCGATGTTTATAAATATTGTGCCGGCTATCAATACGACGATCCTACCATTGTAGGTTTTAGTCATACGCATTTTAGTGGGACGGGACATTCAGATCTAGGAGATTTTTTACTTATGCCAACTACCGGAAAACTTCAACTTAACCCGGGAACAGCCTCTAATCCTGATGCAGGTTATCGTTCTCGATTTTCTCATAAAAACGAAAATGCAGAAGCCGGGTATTATCAGGTAAAATTGGAAGATTATAATATTAATGCAGAATTTACAGCTTCAGAACGAGTTGGTATGCATCAATACACCTTTAATGCAGACGATGAAAATCACTTAATTTTCGACCTCACTTACGGAATTTATAATTATGATGGTAAAAATGTGTGGACCTTTGTTCGTGTTGAAAACGACACATTGGTAACCGGTTTTAGACAAACTAATGGTTGGGCACGAACTCGAACCGTCTATTTCGCAATGAGTTTTAATAAGCCCATCAAAAATTATGGTCATCAAAAGAATGGTAAACAAACGTATAACGGTTTTTGGAGAAAATTTGATCAGACTAAAAACTTTCCGGAAATGGCAGGAGAAAAAATAAGAGCCTGGTTCGATTTTGATATCCAAAAAGGGGAGAAGCTAAAAGTGAAATTTGCTTTATCGCCCGTAAGTACAGAAGGTGCTATAAAAAATATGAAAGCTGAAGTTCCCCATTGGGATTTTGAAAAGTTAAAACAAGAAACACAACAAAACTGGAATAAAGAGTTGCACAAGATCACGGTTGAAGCCGGCAATGAAAAAGAGATGACTAATTTCTACACGGCAATGTATCATTCTTTTTTAGGTCCTACAATTTATGACGATGTAGATGAAAAATATAGAGGTTTAGATCAAAATATTCATCAAGCTGAAGGTTTTGATAATTACACGAGTTTTTCACTTTGGGATACCTATCGAGCGCAACACCCGTTGCTTAATTTAATTCAGACTGAGCGTAATAATGATATGATCAAATCGATGTTGGCACATTACGATCAAAGCGTACATAGTATGCTACCGGTCTGGTCACATTATGCTAACGAGAATTGGTGTATGATCGGCTATCATAGCGTTCCGGTAATTGCAGATGCAATTATTAATGAAACCTCAAAATTTGATGAAGAGAGGGCTTTAGAAGCTTGCGTACAAACAGCACGAACTCGTTATTATGATGGAATCGGTTCTTATATAGATCTAGGTTATGTAGCCGAAGATAAAAGTGGGGCTTCTGTTTCTAAAACTTTAGAATATGCTTACGATGATTATTGTATTGCGCAAATCGCTAAAAAATTAGGGGAAGATGAAATTTATGCTGAATTTAAAAAGCGTTCAGAAAATTGGAGAAATGTTTATGATCGATCAATCGGCTTTATGCGACCTAAACTGAGCGATGGAAGTTTTTTAAAAGATTTTGATCCTCTAAATACGAGTCAGCGTGGATTTATTGAAGGCAATAGTTGGAATTATAGTCTTTACGTACCTCACGAACCCAAAGAAATGATCCAATTAATGGGGGGTGAAAAACAATTCTCACAACATTTAGATTCTTTATTTACGATGGAATTGCCCGATAAATATTTTGAGCATACTGAAGATATTTCTCGAGATGGTATTATTGCAAACTATGTGCATGGGAATGAGCCATCTCACCATATTTTGTATTACTATAATTATATGGATCAAGCTTGGAAAGCTCAGGAAAAAATACGTTTAATTCTAAATAAAATGTACAATCCATCTCCGGCAGGTTTAGGTGGTAATGATGATTTCGGACAAATGAGTGCTTGGTATATTTTCAATAGTATAGGTTTTTACCCTATGGCGCCGGCTTCCGGTCAATTTATGCTGGGTAGTCCTAAAGTATATAAAGCTGATGTAAAACTTCCTAATGGAAAGCAACTACATATCGAAGCAAAGAACCAAAATGAAAAGAATGTGTATGTGAAATCTGTAACTTTAAACGGAAAAGCTATTACAAACGGTGTAATTACTTTTAAAGAATTGATGGAAGGAGGAGAATTAGTCTTTAAAATGAGTAGAAAACCTAATAAATAAAATTAAACTTTAAAATAACAAAAAAAGCCACGCAATTTGTGTGGCTTTTTTGTGTGAAAAACCCGGACGGCTAGTCCGGGTTTCAATTAACAAAAGACAAAGTTTAGTGGAAATTTCTTTTGTTAATTATCATTTATTCAACATCCCAAAATAAAGCAGTTTGTTGAGTGTCTCCACCAATAGCACTAGCAGCTTCACTATAGCTTTCACCATTTAAGTTCTGTTCTCTAATAGGGTAAGTAAACCTTAATGGTACTGGATTTCCTGATACTTCCGGTAAATTGAATTCTGGTGCATCAAATTTTCTCCATACGTACCAACCTTGAAATGCATTGTCGAACATTGCAATCCAAAATTGCTGAGCTACAACCTCTTCCCAATTATTTGCTGAATAAGCTACATTTGGTTGAGCTAGGTAGGAGGTAGCATCTGCATCACTCCCTAACCAGTATTCTAAAGAAGCTGTAACAGCATTTTCATAATGTGTCTCTGCATTACTTACACCCGCAACACCTCTTGCAGCAGCTTCGGTTAATAAAAACTCAACTTCAGCATAATCCATAAGAATACCTGGATGCGTTGGATCTGTAAATTCTGATCCTATGTGAGTGAAATTTGCATAACTATTACTAGCTCCATAAATTCCACCTTCGTAGCCTGATGCTAAGTTATCATCAAAATAAACAGTTCTACGAGGGTCCTCTAATTCGTTAAGATCATCAACAAGAGTGTTTGCTACTACATAATCATTTCTTCCACTTTGTACTAAATCTACCCAAAGAGGATTTGTATTTGGTGGAGAACTTAGATATTGAAATAAGGCATTATCTTCATTAGACTCCATAACTCCATTTGAAACGGCAGCTTGAACGGCAGTATTTGCTAATTCGGGATTAGATTCTGTTAATCTCATTCCTAATCTTAGTAATAGTGAATTTGAGAATTTTTGCCATTTGCTCATTTCACCATTAAATATTAGATCTTCACCAGATGTGAAACCTTGACCTCCAAAATTATTGTTGTTTTCTATTAATCTATTAATTAGATCTTCGTAAATAATTTGTGCATCATCATACATTGGAGTTGTATTTGAAGTACTTAATGCTTCAGAATAAGGTACATTTCCAAAAGTATCTACCAAATATTGCCAAGTGTAAACTTGAAGAACTTGAATTTGAGCTAATCTCGCATTAACTTCACTCTCCTCTAATAATTGATTATTAGCTCTAGTAAATTCTTCAGCATCTTTTAGATCTATCAAAACATTTCTATACAAGAGAAGAAAATGACTTTCAGGAATATTTCTATCTGTTAAATTGTAATTGGGCTCTTGTGTATAAGTCGTCGCTGTAAGATATTGACTTACAAACCTAAAAATATTTGTATTTACATTTAGATTTGTTACTTGATCCATCAATTCTTTAGAAGCACTTGTAAATAAGTATTCTGCAGGTACACTTGACGGATTTTTAGGGTCAACATTCATCTTTTCATATTTATCATCACTACAAGATATTAAGAGTAGTAAAGAGAAAAATGTTACTATATATTTTTTCATATTATTTTATTTAAAAGTTAAGTTTAAGACTTGCTCCAACTTCTCTGAATGCCGGATATGCTCCAGATTGATAACCTTGTATATTACCTGAACTTAATCCTGCTTCAGGATCTGAGTATGGAATATTTTTGTGAATTATCCATAAATTTCTTCCGATAAGAGATAAAGAAGCGTTAGTTATTGGGGTGTTACCAATAATTTTTTCGCCAAAATTATAGGTAAGTGTAACCTCTCTTAATTTTACATACGATGCATCATAGATATGCCCTTTATTGGCATCACTAGAGTATCCATAAGGATTTGTATAATCTTCAAATGAAACTCTAGTGGTATTTGGTTGACCATCTTCGGTTACTCCTGGTAATATTAGTCCTCCGCTATCTGCTCCATCTGTAAGAGGTGCTCTTAATGGGTTTCCTAAATCGTTAGTTCCTACAGTTCTATCATACAATCCTGTGGCGAAACCATACCAAGTATCGAGAGAGAAAATGTCTCCTCCTTTTTGCACATCAATTAAAAACCCTAAACTAACATTTTTATATTTAAAAGTATTTTGAACGCCACCTACCCAATCAGGTTGAATATTCCCGATAATTTCATTATTTGTTTCAGAAATTTGATAATATCCGTTCTCATCTACAATTTTTTGACCTTGATCGTTATAAACATAGTCGGTACCCCTAATCGCACCGTAAGGTTGTCCCGGACTTGCATCTATTGTAATTCCTCCTTGTAATGTAGCAAGTGGTAGATTAGAAAGACTCTCATCAAGCTCTATAACTTCACTTCTGTTTCTAGCCCAGTTTGCAGAAATATTCCAAGAGAAATTTTCTGTTTTTATTGGTGTTCCTCTAAGTTGAACTTCCCATCCTTTATTTTCTAACGAACCGGCATTTCTAATAGAACTATTGAAACCGGTAGCATTAGAAATCTCTACAGGGGTAATTAGATCTTCAGTAGTACTATTGTAATAAGTTACATCGAAACCAAATCTATTATTTACGAAATTACTTTCTATTCCGAATTCATAAGATTTTGTTATTTCAGACTTATAGCCTATTAGACCCTTATGATGGTTCAG
>DTTX01000041.1:38857-42747 GCA_012964435.1 Mesonia sp.
AAGTTATTTATACTTCCAATGTTACTTGCTAAAGCTGAACCATCATAAGGGTCTAATAGGCTATAAGTCTGAAATATTCTATAAGGATTGGTATCTGCACCAACTTCTGCATAGTTTGCTCTAACTTTTGCAAATGATAACCAGTCTTGATCAATAATGTTAGATAATAATACACTACCAGAAATAGATGGATAATAATAAGTATTATTGTCTGCAGGAAGGCTAGAAGATCTATCTCTTCTTATAGTACCTTCTAAAAAATAAGTATTAGAAAAACCTAAACTTGCTCTAGCATATAATCCATCAACTAATTTATCGGCTTCGTATTCTTGAGGAGCTAAAAGTAGAGATTGTGAGTTAGATAAAGAATATAGACCTGGAACATTTAGACCACCATTGGTGCTAGCTAAAATGTTATTCCATTCTTGTCTTCTTAGATTCCACCCAACATTACCATCAAGATTAATATTATCTGTAATATCTTTATTGAAGTTTAATATAAGATCGTAGTTGTATTCTGACTGTCTATTGTTATATCTTGAATATCCAGATACACCTTGGCTACCAACATTTCTTCTTTCTTCTCTTAACTCATCATAAGTATCGAACGTAAAACGACCTAAAACACTAAAAACATCATTAATTTCATAATCTAAAATAAAATTACCGAAATAACGATTACGAGTATCTGTTTCAAAATTCTCATAACGAGTCCAATAGAAATTATCTGTATATACTGGAGTTGTATTTCCTGGTCCTTGTAAATTCCAAGTAACATTTTGTCTAGTATTAAGATAAGCTTGTTTTTGTTCTTCTAGATCAACATTGGTTTGCCACCATTGTCTAAAAGCCTGCATTGGGTTTTCTGTATCATAACCTGTACCATATCTACCTTTACCATCTGTCTTGATGTAGCTGATATTTGTGGAAGCTGTAAGCTTATCTGTTATATCTTGAGATCCGTTAAATTTAATTGTATTTCTTTTAATACTACTATTAGGTAAATTACCATTTTGATCAAAATTAGTAACACTTAATCTAAAAGCATTGGCTTCACCACCGCCACTAATCGCAAACGAATTGATAGCGGTTGTACCAGTTTCCCATACAGAATTTGGATCATTTTTTGCCGCTAGCCAAGGAGTAGCCTGTTGATATGTATCTAACTGCGGATACAACGAATTCCATTGATAAACCGGTTGACCATCAAAAGCTGCTCCGAAAGATGCATCTTCTGTTGTTGGTACCACAGGATCTAAAACTCCATCACCATCGATATCTGCAGAATTAAAATATTGATCACCATTTGGACCATAATATTCGCCATATCCTGCACCATACTTTTTTTGGTAAATTGGTAATGTATTATCATTTACTTTAGAAACCATAAAAGTTGAGTTTACAGATACACCAATACCTTTTCTTTTCTCACCTTTTTTAGTTTCAATAATAATTGCACCATTAGAAGCTCTAGAACCGTATAGTGCTGTTGCAGCTGCACCTTTAAGTACATTTATAGATTTAATATCTTCTGGGTTAATATCTGTGGCAGCATTACCGTAGTCATAACCACCTCGACCAGTTGTTTGGTTTGCAGTATTATTATTAGAGTTGTCAATAATAATTCCATCAATAACATATAAAGCTTGGTTATTACCTGTTAAAGAAGAAAAACCCCTTATAATTGTATTTGATGATCCTCCCATGGTTCCAGATGGGTTAATCTTAAGACCAGCAACTTTACCTTGTAAAGAATTTATAAAGTTTGATTGAGGAACATCAGAAACTTCAGATCCATCTACTTCTTGAGTTGCATAGCCAAGAGACTTCTTTTCTCTTTCTATTCCTAAAGCGGTAACAACAACTTCGTCTAGTTGTGCAGAGTCTGGCTCTAACATAACATCAATTGTAGTATTATTTTCTACTGTATACTCAACAGTTTTTAATCCTACATAAGAAAATACAAGCACATCACCAGTTTGAGCTTGTATAGAATAATTTCCATCAAAATCGGTTTGAGTACCTGTTGATGTGTTTTTAATAACAACATTTACACCGGGAAGAGGCATTTCATTGTTGTCTGTAACGGTTCCTGTGATCTCACTGTCTTGCGCGAGCAAGACTTGTGAAAACAGCACACAAAAGAGTGTGCAAAACACTTTAAATTTTGTTCTCATATTTATTTATTTGAATTAGCCACTTCAATTAGTAAAAAAGAAATGAGATACTGAACGATAAAAAACCTATTTAACAGCTTAAAGTCATTTTCTTAATAATATTTTAACTTTTGAGTGTTTTTTGAATATAAAAATTAACATTTTATCTTTTTGTGCTTTTTTTAAATTGGAAATTATTCTCTGCTAATTCAATAAAAAAAGCCACGCAAATTGCGTGGCTTTTTTGTGTGAAAATAAGTAATTAAGATTATTACTTATTGATGATGTTATTTAAGGTTTCACTCGCTCTCATTTCCTTATAAACAAGCGCTTCGTCTGGTTTGTAATAACCATCAATATTTACCGGACTTCCTTGTGCAGCATTTAACTCGCTTACAATTTTGTCTTCATTTTCTTTCATTGCAGATGCAATTTCAGAAAATTCAGCTTTTAAGTCGGCATCTTTGTCTTGATTAGCTAAAGCTTCTGCCCAATACATTGCTAAATAAAAGTGACTACCACGGTTATCTAACTCATTAACTTTACGTGATGGTGATTTTTTGTTATCTAAGAATTTATCGGTCGCTTCATCTAAAGCATCTGCTAAAACTAAAGCTTTTGCATTGTCGTATTTCTTACCTAAATGTTCTAAAGAAACGGCAAGCGCTAAAAATTCACCTAAAGAATCCCAACGTAAGTGACCTTCTTCTACAAATTGTTGTACGTGTTTTGGAGCAGAACCTCCGGCACCGGTTTCAAATAAACCACCACCATTCATTAACGGAACGATCGATAGCATTTTTGCACTGGTTCCTAATTCTAAAATAGGAAAGAGGTCTGTTAAATAATCACGTAATACGTTACCAGTCACAGAAATTGTATTTTCTCCAGCTTTCACGCGAGCTAAGGTAAACGTAGTCGCTTTTGCCGGAGACATTATGTGAATCTCTAAACCTTCAGTATCGTGATCTTTTAAGTACGTATTTACTTTTTTAATTAACTCTGCATCGTGAGCTCTGTCTTCATCTAACCAGAAAACGGCCGGCCAACCGGTATCTTTAGCTCTATTTACCGCTAATTTCACCCAGTCTTGAATTGGAGCATCTTTTACTTGACACATTCTCCAGATATCGCCAGCTTCAACTTCGTGCTCAATTAAAACTTTTCCTTCAGCATCGACAACTTGAACAGTTCCGTCTGCAGAAATTTCAAAAGTTTTATCGTGAGAACCATATTCTTCCGCTTTTTGAGCCATTAATCCAACGTTAGGAACAGTTCCCATAGTAGTAGGATCAAAAGCACCGTTTTCTTTACAGAACTCGATGGTTGCTTGGTAAAGTGGAGCGTAACTACTATCTGGGATGACCGCTTTGGTATCTTGAGTTTGGTTATTCTTGTTCCACATTTGTCCTGAAGTTCTAATCATCGCCGGCATAGAAGCATCGATAATTACATCACTTGGTACGTGAAGGTTGGTAATTCCTTTATCAGAATTTACCATTGCAATATCAGGACCATTTTCTAGATCTTTTTGAATATCGGCTTCAATGGCAGACTTTTTATCTGCAGGAAGCTTTTCGATTGCACTTAATACATCACCTAAACCACTGTTAGGATCTGCACCGGCTTCTTTTAATTCTGTTCCGTATTTTTCAAAAACATCTCCGAAGAAAGCTTTCACTGCGTGACCAAAAATAATTGGGTCAGAAACTTTCATCATCGTTGCCTTCATAT
>DTTX01000041.1:42764-43684 GCA_012964435.1 Mesonia sp.
AGCAAGCTTACCAACGCACCCAAGAACGCAGACCAGATCTTTTAAAAACTTTACTAAAGCTTTTGTACTCATAAACGTGCCGTCGATCACTTCACCTTCAAGTACATGTACTTTTTCTTTTAATACTTTTGTTTCGCCGTCTTTTGTTTTAAGCTGAATTTTAACATCACCTTCTTTATCGATCGTTAATGACTTTTCATTTGCACGAAAATCATTAGCCTCCATAGTTGCTACGTGAGACTTAGAGTCTGAACTCCAAGCTCCCATACGGTGCGGATTTTTCTTAGCAAAATTTTTAACTGCTTTTGGTGCTCTACGATCAGAATTTCCTTCTCTTAACACTGGGTTTACAGCACTACCTTTTACCGTATCATATTTCTTTTTTATAGCCTCTTCTTCATCTGTCTTAGGCTCATCTGGGTAGTTTGGTAATTTATAACCTTGTGCTTGTAATTCTGTGATCGCTGCTTTTAACTGCGGAATAGAAGCACTAATGTTTGGTAATTTAATGATGTTAGCCTCTGGAGTTTTTGCTAATTCTCCTAATTCTGCTAAGGCATCTGCAACTTTTTGATCTTCGGTTAAAACTTCTGGGAAAACTGCTAAAATTCTTCCGGCTAAAGAGATGTCTTTAGTTTCAACATTAATCCCTGAAGATTGGGTGAAAGATTCTATGATTGGTAATAAAGAGTGAGTTGCTAAAAACGGAGCTTCGTCTGTTTTTGTATAAATAATTCTTGGTTGTTCTGCCATTTGAATTGTATTATTTAGTTTTTGTGGACTATTTAAAATCCTGGGTTAATAAATTTTTTATCTATTCTGAATAAAAATAGATTTTGTGTGAGAATCACAAATATAAGCAATTAGAGGCTTTTTTTTGGTATATATTTAATTAGAAAACTGTTAAGAAAATAGAAATT
>DTTX01000041.1:43694-101259 GCA_012964435.1 Mesonia sp.
GTTGAAACTAAAGACATCTCTTTAGCCGGAAGAATTTTAAAAATTTAAAAGCCATTCCGTTATAGCGAGATAACGAAATGGCTTTTCGAAGAGATAGATTTAAATGTATAACTCTATCATCATCGTGACTTATCTGAAAATTAGATAAGATATGTTTTATTGAAATAGGAAATTCCTTTTGTCGTTTCCTCATTTCTTCTACTATAAAATTATGAAATATTTATTTTGAAACAAAATTTTTATAAGTAATTAATTTTTAACCGTTTATGAACAAGGTTTATTAACTTTTGTTCATAAAAAAAACCTTCAGTGAAAACTGAAGGTTTTAAATATGTTCTAAAAAGTGCTGAATTATTTGAAACGACGTTCTTTAATTCTTGCTTTTTTACCGGTAAGCTCTCTAAAGTAGTAAATTCTAGATTGACGAACTTTACCTCTTTTATTAATTTCAACTTTTTGAAGTGCTGGTAAGTTGATTGGGAAAATACGCTCAACACCAACAGTACCACTCATCTTACGGATAGTGAAAGTTTGAGAAGATCCTTCACCTTTAATTTGAATAACTACACCTCTAAAGAACTGAGTACGAGTTTTAGCACCCTCTTTAATTTCGTAGTAAACCGTAATTGTGTCTCCCGCGTTAAACTTTGGGAATTCTTTTTTTGTTACGAATTCGTCTTGTACAAATTTAATTAACGATTCCATTATTTAAATAGATTTAAAGATAAAACTAAACCAACATTCGCGACTATCGCCAGAGGTTGATATAGAAACGAGTGCAAAACTAATAATTATTTTTAAACCGGCAAGCTAAAACTTAATCTTTTAAAAGATCTGGTCTGCGTTCTTGGGTGCGTTGGTAAGCTTGCTCTTCTCGCCAAGCTTCGATCTTCGGGAAGTTACCACTGGTTAAGATTTCAGGGACCTTCCAGCCTTTATATTCGGCAGGTCTTGTGTAGATTGGTGGCGCTAATAAATTATCTTGAAAAGAATCGGTTAGGGCAGAAGTCTCATTACCTAAAACTCCTGGTATTAATCTTATAACAGCATCACAAAGTATCGCCGCACCTAACTCACCACCCGAAAGTACAAAATCTCCAACCGATATTTCTCGTGTAATAAAATGATCTCGAACACGCTGGTCGACACCCTTATAATGACCACAAAGAATAATAATATTTCCTTGAAGTGAAATTTGATTCGCAATTTTCTGGTTTAGCGTTTCACCATCGGGAGTCATATAAATAACCTCGTCGTAATCACGCTCTTCTTTTAGTTGAGTAATGCATTTATCGATAGGCTCGATCATCATCACCATTCCTGCACCGCCGCCAAATTGGTAATCGTCGATCTGTTTGTAATTATCGGTGGTATAATCTCGTAAATTATGAAGATGTACTTCTACTAAACCTTTATCGATCGCTCGTTGTAAAATTGAAGCTTCAAACGGACTTCTTAATATATCGGGAACAACCGTAATAATATCGATGCGCATAAACGAACCTTAGAGTTTATTCTTGTTTTGTTTGTTTTTTTCGTCTTGTAGCTGTCTACCGAGTTTTTGTTGTTTTTCTAAAGATTTTTTACGGTATTCGTCAAATTCAGCTTCATTTTCAGCTAAATTTTTCTTAGCCTCTTTCGTTAATACATTGCTTTGTTTGTATTTGTAGATAAAGAATACCAAAATTAGAACTAACGCAAAAACAATTACCCACATAATGGTTTGGTAAGTACCTTTATCGGTGGCAATTCCGAAGAAAGAAATTTGATCTTTTTCTTCAGTAACTTGGTTTAGATTGTTTTGGGTATTATTTAATTCAGCTTTTAAATTCTCGATCTTTAATTTTTGCTCTTCGATAGTTTTGTTTGAAGCTGCAATTTCTTCATTTAAAGATTCTATTCTTTGTACGGTATTTTTTTGAAGTTGAGTGAGTTTGTATTGTTTTACGACCTTGTAATCTTGGTAATTATTAGAACCATCGATCACTTCGTTAAACTGACTGTTAATCGAATTATCTTCTTGCTCGGCTTCCTCTTGTGCTATGACTAAATTTACGGTAAGTAAAAAAGTTAGAAATAAAAATAATGGTTTAAGTTTCATCATTGCTTGTTTTTTTCAGCTTAAATAACTTTTGTTATTCCACTTTATTGTAAAAACATCTTTCGATTTAAATAAAGCTTCAAAGATAATTAAAGCTTTTAAGTTTTATAATGAAAATAAAAAAAACCTACCGGGCAAGCAGTAGGTTTTTAAGACGACGGTTTTTACCTATTAATAATAAGTGAACCGTCTTACTTTGGCAATATATTTAGCCAGACGAATTACTTGATGGCTGTAACCATATTCGTTATCATACCATATATATAAAATCGCATTTTTACCATCTTCGGTAACGATGGTAGCATTACTATCGTAAATTGAAGGAGCAGAAGAACCAATAATATCTGAAGATACCAACTCGTTATCGATCGAGTATTTAATTTGTTCAACCAAATTTCCTTCTAAAGCATATTTTTTAATAATGGTATTTAAACCGCTAACAGAAATAGATTTTTTCAGGTTTAAATTTAAAATAGCTAAAGAACCATTAGGTACAGGAACACGAATGGCGTTAGAAGTTAATTTACCTTCTAAAACAGGTAATGCTTTTGCTACCGCTTTACCGGCTCCGGTTTCTGTAATCACCATATTTAATGCAGCAGCGCGACCTCTACGGTATTTGCTGTGCATATTATCGACCAAGTTTTGATCGTTAGTATATGCGTGAATGGTTTCTAAGTGTCCGTGTTGTACTCCTAAAGAATCTTCAACAGCTTTTAAAATAGGTGTAATCGCGTTAGTGGTACAAGATGCTACTGAAAAAATTGAAACTTTATCGGGATCGTGGTCTTTATGATTAACTCCATGAACAATATTCGGGATTCCTTTACCCGGTGCAGTTAATAAAACTTTACTCGCACCTTTTGCTTTTAAATGACGCTTTAAGGCTTCTTCATCTCTAAAAGCACCGGTGTTGTCGATAATTAAAGCATCGTTAATGCCGTATTTGGTATAATCGATATCTTCCGGTTGATTGGCAGAAATAATATGAACAGTAGTACCATTAATGATCAATGCATTTTTCTTTTCATCGATACTTACTGTACCCGAAAAGTCGCTATGTACTGAATCACTTTGTAAAAGTGATGCTCTTTTTTCTAAAACTGTAGCATCTACTTTACCACGAGTAACGATCGCACGAAGTCTTAACTGGCTACCTTTACCGGTTTTCGTCATTAATTCTCTAGCCAATAAACGACCAATACGTCCAAAACCATATAAAACTACATCTTTAGGATCGATGTTTTTATAAGATTTTGCTTTTGAAAGTTTAGTTGAAACAAATGCGGTTGCATTGTGTTTGGCATCTTCTAATTGGTACTCATAAGTAAGTTTACCAATGTCTAATTTTGCCGGTGGAAGGTCTAAGGTCTGAATCGCTTTTGCAATTTCTACAGAATCAAAAATAGAGATTGGTTTCTGTACAAATTTTGCAGCGTATTCGTGAAGGTTTAAAATCTCGCTTACGTTTTTATCGATAAGCTGATTTCTAAAAAGAACTAATTCTATCGATTTATCGTACCATAAATCGCTAACAATTTTAATGAACTCTACCGTTGCTTTTCTACGGTCTGCTTGGAAAGCAAGTTCTTTTTCGTATGCCTCGTTCTGACTCATTTTTCTGTGTTGTGTTTGTGAATAAAAAATTTTAAGTCGGGGCAAAAATACATATTTCAAACGTTTTCGTAACAAAAAAATAAAAAAATCCTCTTGATACTTCAAGAGGATTTTTTATGAATAATTCAAGGTTTAGTTTCTAAATGTGTAACTTTCTTGTTGTCCGTTTTGATTTCTAAAAGTAATCTTAGTGTTTTCGCTTTCAGACTTATTATTCATTATTTTTTTAACATCGTCTATATTTTGAATTTCTTTATTATCGATTTCAACAATAATGTATTTGTCTTGCGGAATTTCGATACGTTGGGAGAGTGGTCTAACGATTCTAACTCCGTAGTCTATTTTAAAATTATTTAGATAATCTTGATCGGCATTGGTAATTTCTACGCCCGCGATCTCTAGATTGTAAGTTTCATATTTACTCAACGTAATTTTGGTTTGTTTCTCTTCACTATTTCTAAAGAAGTTAACATTTACCGCATTACCGGGTCTTTTAGTTCTGATGTATGAAGTTAAATCTGAAAATTTTCTAATATTTACTCCGTCGATCTCGGTAATTAGATCACCTTTTTTAAGACCTGCTTTAAGTGCACCCTCACTTACCGAACTTACATAAACCCCTTGAGAAATCGCAAGATCATTTTGCTTAGCAGCTTCCGGGTTTAAAGTTCCGCCGGTAATTCCTAAAACAGCTTGCTGCACATCACCATACTCTAAAATATCTTCTACAATTTTGCGTGCATTGTTACTAGGTACGGCAAAACCATAACCAATGTAACTTCCGGTTTGCGAGGTGATCGCCGTGTTAATACCTATTAATTCTCCGTTAATATTTACTAAAGCACCACCGCTATTTCCCGGGTTGATGGCTGCATCGGTTTGTATAAATGATTGCATCTTAGAGTCTCCTTCATTTAAATCTCTTCCTTTAGCACTAATAATTCCTGCCGTTACGGTAGATGTTAAGTTGAAAGGATTCCCCACAGCTAAAGCCCAATCTCCAATTTGAACGTTTTCGCTATCGGCAAACGGAATATAATCTAAATCTTGTGCATCAACCTTTATTAAAGCAATATCAGATTGTGGATCGGTACCGATCACTTCAGCTTTATAAGTCAGGTTATTATTTAAAGTCACTTCTAATTCACTTGCGCCATCGATCACGTGATTATTGGTAACAATATAACCATCGGGAGTTATAATTACACCAGAACCGGCGCCTTGTATGGCTCTACCACCGCGCATACCGCTCATATATTCTTGTAAAGTTCTAGGTTGTCTGCCAATCGCTACATTTTTAACGTGAACCACTGCATGTACGGTTTTATCGGCAGCTTCGGTAAAATCGGTTTCCATCGCATTACCTTTACTATATTTATTAGAAATAAAGGTAGCGGCTTCTTTTTGGTTCTCTTCTTGTGTTTCTAAAACTGGGTTAAGACTTTCATCTTCAATAAAAAGCTTGTAGCTTCCTAGGGTTATTGCTCCACCCAAGATCGAAACAAGTAATAAACTGGATAACTTTTTCATAGGGTTGTTGGTTTTAATTCTAAAATTATAAACTTTTGTTTCTTCATATTATTGGCTTAACTGTTTTTTAACGGCACCACAATTTCAAAGTGAATATTGTATATTTGCGCACTTTTAAAACGAAAAAATGACCATAAAATTTTATAAGTATCAAGGAACAGGTAACGATTTTGTGATGATCGATAACCGAGAAAGAATTTTCAAAAATGATACCAAAGTAATTCAGCATTTATGTGACCGAAAATTTGGCATAGGAGCTGACGGACTTATACTTTTAGAAAATTCTGAAGATCCTGAAGACGATTTTAAAATGGTTTATTTTAATAGTGACGGAAACCAAAGTACGATGTGTGGTAACGGCGGAAGATGCTTAGTTCGTTTTGCAGAGTTTTTAAATATTGCTGAAAAAACCGCGATTTTTACAGCGATCGACGGTAAACATCACGCAAAAATTGAAGCCGATAAAATTCATTTACAAATGCAAGATGTTGCTGAAGTAAAAGAGTTAGGAACAGAATATTTTTTAAATACCGGCTCGCCACATCATATTGTTTTTAAGCCTGAAATTCATCAGCTAGACGTGAAAAAAGAAGGTGCTGCCATTCGTTACAATGAAGTTTATAAAGCTGAAGGAACCAATGTGAATTTTGTGGAACCACAAGATGAAGTTCTTCAGGTAAGAACCTACGAACGTGGCGTAGAAGATGAAACGCTTTCTTGCGGAACCGGAGTTACAGCTGTAGCTATCGCTTCAACTTACGCTAAAAAATACAATAGTTTACCGGTAAAAATACAAACACCCGGCGGAAATTTAGAGATCAGTTTCAAACAAAACGGAAATCAATTTACCGATGTTTGGTTAAGCGGACCGGCAGAACAGGTTTTTGAAGGTGTGATCGAATGCTAACATTATCGGGAAAACATATTAACTTGCGTCCGCTAGAACCGGAAGATCTCGATTTTATTTACGATATCGAAAATAACGAAGATCTGTGGGAGTTAAGCTCGACGCAAACGCCTTATTCTAGATTTCTTATTCAGCAATATTTAGAGAATGCGCATCGCGATATTTATGAAGTAAAGCAATTGCGCTTAGTGATCGAAAGTAAAGAAGGTGAAAGTTTAGGCTTGATCGATATTTTCGATTTTGACCCACAACATCGCAGAGCGGCGATCGGTATTTTAATTGTAGATCAAGAAAATAGGGGTAAAGGTTTTGGAGCAGAAGCTTTGCATTTACTTTGCGATTATGCTTTCGAGCGTCTAAAACTACATCAGATTTACGCAAATGTAGCGGCAGATAATTTAAAAAGTCAGAAACTTTTTACACAGCGAGGTTTTGAAAAAATCGGCGTAAAAAAAGACTGGAATCTCGTAAACGGAAATTATAAAGACGAATTTTTATATCAACTATTGAATAATGTATATTAAAAAAATAATATTAGTCATTTCACTTTTAGGAGTGGTGGCTTTGGGGATATTTAGTTATTTTATTTACGACTCAATTTTTTCTACCAATACCAATTTTACTTCAGCAACAGAAGAGGTTTTTGTTAAAACCGATGCAGAATATAGAGAGGTGATTCAGCAACTGCGTCCGCTAGTAAAAGATATCGAAAGTTTTGATGCAATCGCCAGAAAAAAAGGTTACGCCAACAATTTAAAACCGGGAAGATTCATTCTGAAAAAAGGAATGAATAATAACGAAATGATCAATACGTTGCGAAGCCAAAACCAACCGGTTTCTTTGGTTTTTAATAATCAAGAACGTTTAGAAGATCTTGCCGGCAGAATTGCTGCCCAGATCGAAGCCGATAGTCTTTCGTTAATAGAGTCGATGCAAGATTCCACTTTTTTAGCCGAAAATAATTTTAAGACTGAAACTGCTTTGGCGATGTATATCCCCAATCAATATCAAGTGTATTGGAATACTTCCGCAGAAACTTTTAGAAACCGAATGCTGAAGGAATACCAGCGTTTTTGGAACGAAGACCGAATGGCAAAAGCAAAAGAAATCGATCTAACGCCCAACGAAGTTTATACGTTAGCTGCTATCGTTCAGAAAGAAACGGCCAAAGTTGATGAGCGCAGACGTGTGGCCGGTGTTTATATGAATCGTTATAACCGCGGAATTAAACTTGACGCCGATCCTACGGTAATTTATGCTGTTAAAAAGAAAAATAACGATTTTGATACCGTGATCAAACGCGTCTTGTACAAAGATCTAGAAACCGATTCTCCTTACAATACTTATAAATACGCAGGTTTGCCGCCGGGACCAATTGCTATGCCCGATATTTCTGCGATCGATGCGGTATTAACTTACGAAGATCACGACTATTATTATTTTGTGGCGAATCCCGAAAAACCGGGTTATCATAAATTTGCGAAAACCTTACGCCAACACAATAATAACCGACAAGCTTACGTACGTTGGATCAATAAAATGGGAATTAATCGATAGTTTTTGGGCGTTACCCTAACGGGTCGGGCTTTACACTACAATCTTTTTACTCGTTTCTCGTAAAAAGGATTTCCGTTGCAATCCCTAACGCAAAATGAGAGGTTATTCTCGAACCTTCTTCACTCGTTTTAAATCCAATAAATTGATTGGGTTAATGCCTAAACCTTTTACGTTTTTCTGCGTAAAGCGAACTACTTGATCATAATATAATGGGACAACTGTAGCTTCTTTCATTACGATCGAATCCATTTGTTGGTAGAGCTGGATTCTGTTTTTTGCTTCAGAAGTATTGATAGCTTTTTCGTATAAACGATCGAAGGTGGCCGATTTAAAATGCGTGTAATTAGGTCCGTTGGGTGAAAAATTTTCAGAATAAAATAACGATAAATAATTTTCAGCGTCTGGGTAATCGGCGATCCAGCTCGCTCTAAAAATAGCTAATTTACCTGCCGAACGTTGCTGCCGAAGGGTAGAAGGCGGCATCACATTGATATTCACTTGTATTCCGATTTTCTGTAATTCTCGCTGAATATATTCTACTAAATCTAAATAGGAAGAGTTAGTGCTTATAGTAACTTCCGGAGAAGTATTACCGGTTTCTTCTTGATAAGCGGCTAACAATTCTTTCGCTTTTTGCGGATTGTATTCATAATATTTTTCTCCAGCAAAACCGGGTAAACCTTTTGGGATAAATCCGTTTTCTGCCGGCGTACCAATTCCGTTTCGTAAATAGGTAATCATCGTTTCGCGATTAAAACCATAATTGATGGCTTGGCGTAATTGGCGAGCGTTAATTTCTGGTGTTTCGCTATCCAAGTAAATTCCTAAATATTCGGTATTCAAATAAGGAGCTGAAAGCATTTCAACCCGATTAGCGTATTTTTCTTTCAGTTTTCCAACCGAAGAAAGTAATTCATCTTTATAAGAAGGATCTAATCCGCTTAGAAAATCGATATTTCCTTGCGCAAATTGTAAAAATTCACTTTGCTTATCGGGCAAAAAAGTAATGGCGACAGCTTCCAAATAGGGGAGTTGTTCACCGTTTTTATCTTTTTCAAAATAAAGGTTATTCTTTCTAAAAACCAGTTTTTCGTTAGCTTCCCAACGTTTAAATTTAAACGGACCGGTACCAATTGGATTTTTTCTAAAATCAAGCGTTTCCATTTCCGTGGGAATGACTGAGCAAAACTTCATCGATAGCAAGCCTAAAAAGGCAGGAAACGGTTGTTGAAGCTTAATTTTCACGGTAGAATCATTTTCAGCAGTAATGGTTTTTACATATTGCATCACCCAACTTCCCGGAGAAGCGAGTTCAGGATTGGTTAAACGCTTCAAACTATAAACCACATCTTTTGCAGTTACAGTTCTGGTCGAGTCTTTTCCGAAAATTTCGTGTTTGTGAAAATAGACTTTCTTCCGCAGAGAAAATGTATAGGTTTTAGCGTCTTCAGAAATCGTCCAGCTTTTGGCTAAATCAGGTTGAATATTTAAGCTGTCATCTAATTGAACCAAGCTATTGTAAAGCTGATTACAAGGCCAAATATTTCGTTGGTCTTTAGCAAAAGCAGGATCTAAAGAAGTAATATTTGCATGTTCATTATAACGAAAAACCAAATGATCTCGATCGTTATTACTTGTATTTTGACAGGAAATTAGAGATAAAGTAAATACAAAAACTAATATCTTATAGAAATGGAAGCGGGAAGTTGGAAGCACGAAGTTTTAATTTATGGAGTTTCTAAAAGCAATAATCATATTCATTAGATTGAAGCATTTGTGATATTTTTCATTAAATGTTTCTTCACTTACATAGTTTCTATATTTTGCTTTGTATAGACAAGTAACGACTTCTGCTAAAGACCTTATTGAATAACCTAAAAACTTTCTGTTTTCTGCACTAGTTTGTAAGATTGAACCTTCGGTAATGTTTAATGCCACAGAATCTGCGGCTCTACGAATTTGTGAAGAAAGATTATACATTTCTTTTTTAGGAAAATTATCTGAAATGAAATTAATTTCTTCTCCTAATTCCATTGAGATTTTCCAAATTTTAAGTTTTTCAAATTTAAAACTCATTTGTAATGTTTAAAATTCTAATTTAAGAAATAATTGTCTTCCAACTTCTAGCTTCAAACTTCCAGAACCTAAATCATTAAAATTTAGACAGATGTCTTAATTGTAAAAAATGGTAATCCTGCTGCAAAACTCATAATTCATTACTATATTTGCACGCGTTTTTGTAAGGAGTAACAAGGCTTATCGCCTAAGTTATTCATCACAATAATACTAAAAGATTAGGAAAGGAGCTGTTATGATAGATACAAATAAAAATGTAGCATTTTACACGCTAGGTTGTAAGCTTAATTTTTCTGAAACTTCAACGATTGCCCGTTCATTTGAAAATGAAGGTTTTAATCGTGTAGAGTTTACCGAAAAAGCAGAAATCTATGTGATCAATACGTGTAGCGTTACCGAAAATGCCGATAAACGTTTTAAAACTATCGTAAAGCAAGCTCAAAAACTTAATGAAAACGCATTTGTGATCGCCATTGGTTGTTACGCGCAATTAAAGCCAGAGGAGTTGGCCGATGTTGAAGGAGTAGATTTAGTATTAGGAGCTACCGAAAAATTTAATATTACCAGTTATTTAAATGAATTACTGAGTCAGCCTGCTGAAACTCGCACCGCTCAAATCCATTCTTGTGAAATTGATGAAGCCGATTTTTACGTAGGTTCTTATTCGATTGGTGATCGAACGCGCGCATTTTTAAAAGTGCAAGATGGTTGTGATTATAAATGTACTTATTGTACCATTCCTCTAGCACGCGGAATTTCTCGAAGCGATACCTTAGAAAATGTGCTGAAAAATGCCAAAGAAATTTCTGATCAAGATATAAAAGAAATAGTATTGACTGGTGTAAATATTGGTGATTACGGAAAAGGTGAATTTGGCAATAAAAAGCACGAGCATACTTTTTTAGAGTTGGTAAAAGCTTTAGATGAAGTAGAAGGGATCGAGCGTTTAAGAATTTCTTCTATTGAACCTAATTTATTAAAAAACGAAACCATCGATTTTGTTGCGCAAAGCAATACGTTTGTGCCACATTTTCATATTCCGTTGCAGAGCGGAAGCAATAAATTGTTAGGCTTAATGCGTCGTCGTTACCGTCGAGAATTGTATGTAGATCGTGTTGAGCAAATTAAAGAAACAATGCCAAACGCTTGTATTGGTGTTGATGTAATTGTCGGTTTTCCCGGTGAAACCGACGAGTTGTTTTTAGAAACTTATAACTTCTTGAACGACCTCGATATTTCGTACTTACACGTTTTTACATATTCTGAAAGAGATAATACCATCGCTGCAGAAATGGAAGATGTTGTACCGTTAAAGGTGAGAAAAAAGCGTAGTAAAATGTTACGTGGTCTTTCAGCTAAAAAGCGAAGAGCGTATTATGAAAGTCAGCTCGGAAATACGCTTACCGTACTTTTTGAAGGTGAAAATAAAGAAGGTTACATTCACGGATTTACGCAAAATTACGTGAAAGTGAAAATGCCGTGGAATCCGGAATTTGTAAATACACTACATGAAGTAACTCTAACTGAGATCGATGAAGACGGCTTAGTACGTTTCGATTTAGTGGAGTCGAATTCGAACGTCGCAGTTTAGTTATCCCGTTTATAAAAAATATAATCGGTAACTAAAGGTTCTATTTTATTTCTTCGGAAGTCGGCAACGATTTGCCCTTTATGATGCGTGTAGTGATTGGCGATATGATAAAGAATATCTCTTATCGAATTGCTGAAGCTTTTTCCTTTTGAATTTTGATAGGGGATTACTTGAGCTAAATCAAACTCTTTAATGATCTGAAGCGTTTTAGCGTGATTTTTATCAATTAATTGAGGTAAATCTTTTAAATGGTGAAGTTGATGAACTTCAAATTTTTCTTCCTTTAAAATTCGAGCATTCCAAATTTGATGAGCATTTAGGCAATGGCAAAACAAATTAAAAGTTGACTGAGGAATTTTTTCTTGGTGAGTTTCAAATTCAGCAACCAACTTTTGATTATAAAAATAATGGTATTCAAAAATATCGTTGAGAAAGTCTTTCATTTTAAATATTCATCCCAACCGGTAATAAATCTGAATATTTCGATTTATTAGCCCGAAAGAATTTTTTTACTTCTTTACTCGTGGGTACAATTCTAATTCTTCCTTTTTCTTCAATATAATCAAAGATCTTGGTTAGAAATTTTTCTTGATAACCTTGCTCTTGAAGTTTTTCTGATATTTCCAATTTCGAAAGAAAAATTTTACGTTCCTGTTCAGAATATTCTAACTTGATGAGATCTCCATCAATTTCAGCTTCAAACTGTCTTAAAAAATCGTTGTTTTTAATTTCAAAATCTTCCATAACATTTGTTTTTAATTATTCCATCGGCACTTCAATTAAAAGTATGCGTGCATCCTCTATTACTTCAATTTCTGTACCATTTGCTTCCCAAATACCCAACGCATCTCTTTTTTCAAGCGTTTGATCATCGATTTTTATCTTACCGGAGATCAAGAAAATATACATCCCATGGTTTTCTCGATGTACTTGGTAACTCACTTTTTTACCGGCATCGATGTTTCCTAAATTAAAATAGGTTTGTTGGTGAACCCAAAGCGCGTTACCATCATTATCATCTTTAGGTGAAACAACGGTTAGCAATTTATTATGTCGATCTTCTGGAGTATATTTTTTCTGGTCGTAACGAGGTTCTACATTTTCAGTTTCTGTAAACACCCAAATTTGTAAGGTATTAGCCATTTCGGTTTTGCTACCGTTAAACTCGCTGTGTTGTACTCCGCTTCCGGCACTCATTACTTGTACTTCACCTTCGTGAATGATACCTTCGTTACCCATAGAGTCTTTATGCTGAAGCGCTCCTGATAACGGAATGGTGATAATTTCCATATTTTGATGCGGGTGCGTTCCAAAACCCATTCCGCCGTCAATAAAATCATCGTTTAAAACACGTAATGCACCAAATTGTAAACGATTAGGGTTGAAGTAATTAGCGAAACTGAATGAATAGCTGGCTTTTAACCATCCGAAGTCTGCAGATCCTCTTGTTGCAGCAGAATGAAAAACTTTTTTCATTTTAAATATTTTATAAGATCAAATAGCGAAAGAACTATTATTTTTGAATTGTAAATTTAGTTTTTTAATATCAGTTTTACTGTTATATCGCTGTTAAAATGGAAGGTACAGAACCCATAACACATGTTTACTTTATGCCGGGAATGGCAGCCAATCCAAGTATTTTTGAACATATCAATCTGCCTGATAATTATAAAATTCATTGGTTAAAATGGAAAATACCTTATCATAATGAATGTATGCATTCTTACATTACTAGAATGTTAGAAGATGTTGTACATACAAATCCCGTTTTAATTGGAGTTTCTTTTGGAGGAGTGATCGTGCAAGAAATGGCAAAATTAATTTCGGTAAAGCGACTAATTTTAGTATCTACCGTAAAATCGAAACACGAATTACCGGCAAGAATGAAGTTAGCACGTAAAACCGGCTTATATAAAATTTTACCAACCAGTTTAGCCGGTAGAATTGGCGATCTAGAAAAACTACCCGTTGGAGAGTTTACCCGAAAACGCGCTCATCTATACAAACAATACCTTTCGGTTAGCGATAAACAGTATTTAGATTGGGCTATACAGAAAATGGTATGTTGGGATCAAGAAGCACCATTAGAAAATACGATTCACATTCATGGAGATTCAGATTTGGTATTTCCTATAAAAAATATAGAGAATTGCATAATTGTTGAGGGTGGTACACATATTATGATTATTAACCGATTTAGATGGTTTAATCAACATTTAGTTTCATTAATAGAAGATGGAGCGTTAGTAGAGAATTAATATTGAAAAAAATTGAAGATGAAGAAAATAAAGAACGGATTAATGATTATTGGCGTAGTGGCTATTGCAGGATTAGGTATTCAAGCCGTGAGTACACAATTGCCTGTTGAAGATTTTAAAGAAGTAGAAACAAAAAAAACAAACGATAAAGCAACTAAAGATTATAACGTTTATGCCTTATCGCTGCCAGAAAATTTAAATTTTGCTGGGGAAGTGGTGCCTGTTGAAAACCCCGATATTCATGAACGTATGGATCGCGAATTGTTAGTAAATACCTATTGGCAATCTAATGGATTATTACTCATTAAAAGAGCGCATAAATACTTCCCGATCATCGAGCCAATTTTAAAGAAAAACGGAATTCCGGACGATTTTAAATATTTGGCGATTGCCGAAAGCGGACTTACACAAATTGTTTCACCAGCCGGTGCAACGGGTTTTTGGCAGTTAATGGAAGCGACTGCAGAAGAGCACGGTTTAGAAGTTAACGATAATGTAGACGAACGTTACCATATAGAAAAAGCAACCCAAGCCGCTTGCGAATATTTACAAGAATCTAAAGAACGTTTTGGTTCGTGGACGCTCGCAGCAGCAGCTTACAACGCAGGAAATTATGGAATTAGCAAACAACAAGAACGTCAAGATGTAAACGATTATTACGATTTACTTTTAGGGGAAGAAACCGGAAGGTATGTGTTTAGAATTTTGGCTTTAAAAGAAATTTTAAGCAATCCGGAGAAGTACGGTTTCAATTTTGAAGAAAAACACCTTTACCAACCAATTTCTACTCAAAATGTTAAAGTAGATACCGCCGTTACAGACTTTGCGCGTTTTGCTAAAGACTTCGGTATTAATTATAAAATCTTAAAAATTCATAATCCTTGGTTAAGAGAAGCACATCTTAACAATAAATCTCGTAAGTTGTACGAAATTAAAATTCCGGAAAAAGGAGTTTACACTTACCAACCATAATGTTAGAATTTGTACAGAATAATATTTTTTTAACCTTAATTATTATCAACTATGTAATTGCCATTGGTACGGCAATATTTATTATACTGAATAATAGAAATCCCATAACGACCGTGTCTTATATTTTGGCATTGGTCGTTTTGCCGTTTTTAGGCCTTTTGATTTACTACTTTTTTGGTCAAGAATACCGAAAAGATAAAATGTTTAAGCGTAAAAAGGTGTTTGATAATGAAACGGTTAAAAAATGGGAAAAGAAATTAATGCTGAATGATTATCGGTTAGAGAATTATCAATCAGATTTTCTTCATAACAAAGTGAACGTTGTTAAACTGCTTCAAAATAATCAAAGAAAACCACTCATCTTTGGTAACGATGTGAAGATCCTTATTAATGGCGAAAAGAAGTTTGAATCACTTTTTAAAGATCTAGAAGAAGCTAAAAACCATATTCATGTTGAATATTACATGTTTAACGACGATAAAATTGGTTCTAAATTTATAGAAGCACTTATTAAAAGAGCAAAAGATGGCATCGATGTTCGTGTAAATTACGATTATGTAGCGAGTGGGATTACCAATAAAACCATCAAACAAATGAAAGAAGCCGGGATAGAGATTTTCCCGTTTATGCCGGTTTGGTTTCCTAATTTAACCCGAAAACTCAATTATAGAAATCATCGAAAGATTGTAGTGATCGACGGGATTATTGGTTATGTTGGCGGAGTAAATGTTTCAGATGAATATGTGAACCCTAACAACACCGGGTATTGGCGAGATACACACTCTAGATTAAAAGGAAATATTGTAAAATCGATTCAATCTCATTTTTTGTTGAATTGGAATTTTGTTTCTGAACAAGAAATCGAAATTACCGACGATTTTTTTCCTAATGTTGAAGAAAAATGTGGTGATATCCCTGTGCAAATTGCTGCGAGTGGTCCAGATTCAGACTATCCGCACATTATGGAAGCTATTTTTACAGCCATTAACGGAGCTGAAGATTACATAAGAATTACCACGCCCTATTTTATACCTAACGATCAAATGCTTACGGCTTTGAAAACAGCGAGTAGGAGAGGAGTCGATATAGAAATTTTAATACCTAAAGAAGGAGATTCTTGGGCTGCAAAGTATGCTACAAATTCTTATATCCAAGAATTATTAGAGTCGGGCATAAAAGTTTACCATTATTGCAAAGGTATGGTTCACGCCAAAACAATGGTGGTCGATGGTTTACTTTCAACTATAGGAACTTCAAATATGGATTATCGTAGTTTTGAAATTAACTTCGAGATTACAGCTATTTTCTATAATGAAGGAATTAGCAAAAAAATGAAAGAAATTTTTGAAGAAGACGTTGAACATTGTGAAAAAGTAGATATAGAAGATTGGGAAGATCGTGCCTTTTGGGAGAAAGTTAAAGAATCTTTTAGCAGACTTTGGGCACCGCTACTTTAATAAAACTATTTAATCGTAAACTCTACTTGATTAAGTAACTCTTCTTCGTGTTCTAAAATTTGAGAAACTCCTTCAGAAACATTTTGATAATTAAGTGTATACGATTTTTCGTAAGGAGAATTATATGGTAAAATCACGGTTCTACTAATATCTACGATTTGCTTATCAGAACCAATGAAGAATGTGGTTGGGAAACCAAGTGAATGTTTCATGGTTTTCACTATATATGCATCACGATTTTCTAATTCATCTACATAAACTATGTCGATAGAGTTATTATATTCTCTTGCAACTTTTCTAACTTTACTCTTTTTATCCCAAAATAAGACAATAAAATCTATTTGATCTTTGTATTTTTTAGAAACTTCGTTTAAAGCAGGTATTTCACCTTTACCGGGAACGCACCACGAAGCATAGGTTAAAAGAAATATTGGTTTCTCGTAATCGTTAAAACAATTCTTGTTTTTGTTTAAACAATTTATACTAAAATTGTCAATGTAAGACCCTTTGAGACAGTGGTTTACTAAAGAATCAAAAAGGAATTCTGCTCGTTCAATATCTTTATAACGATAAGCATCACTTACTTTTTTCTTGTAGGACTTTATGTTTAAGCCTATCGCTTCAGAAAAATAAGTTTTATCGTCTTGAGCGTGAACAAAAGAGAGAGAAAGTAAAAATAAGATAATGGGTATTAGTCTAATCATACGCCAAGCATCTAAAAAACTAATATAAATATACTAAAATATATCTATTTTTTTAATAATTAGTCAAATTACTATCTTCTAAACTAACAAATGCAAAAAATTAGATTTTCTTCATTTGCTGCTTCATCATTCTAATTTGCTCGTTTAGCATCCCGTGTTTATCAAGCGTTTTAGCTTCTTTAAGCAACAATTGTGCTTCTCGTTTACGTCGTTTAGTCATCGCAATACCTGCTAAATTAAGCTTTGCCATGGCAAGGTCTTGACTCATCGATAAACCAAGTTTTATCGCTTTTTTAAAGAATTTTTCAGCTTGAGTGATATTGGTTTGAGAAACCATAAGTCCGTGAAGGTAGTAGTAATAACCTTGCTGTTTTTGCACCAAGGCAGACTCTGGATTAGAAATTTTATCTAACCATTTTTTAGCTCCTGGAAAATCTTGTTTTCTTAATCTTAAAAAGGCTAATAAAATTAACTCGTTTTTAAAGTATAAAAAGATAAAAACTGCTGCTAATAGAATAAGTAATATACCATTACCAATATTATTTTCTATAAATTGATAAATACCGTAACCTATACTTGCTGCCGCTAAAACTAATTTTATATTTTTATTGAACATGAATCTTATTTTTTTGGAGCCGCAAAGGTAAAAAAAAACAATTAGAAAATTATTTAAAAATCAGTTTGGAAGAGTTAAAAGATATTGTATATTTGCCCGCAGTTTTAAAAAAGAGATTCTCTTATACAAAACAACGAAGATACTTAAGAAGATTTAAAGATATTTTAAAATGAAAAGAACGTTTCAACCCTCAAAGAGAAAAAGAAAAAATAAGCACGGATTTAGAGAGCGCATGAGTAGCGTTAACGGAAGAAAAGTGCTTGCACGTAGAAGAGCAAAAGGAAGAAAGAAACTTTCTGTATCTTCAGAAAACAGACACAAACACTAATATGATTTATTAGTGATTTAAAATATTAAGGTGTTACTTATCGTAACGCCTTTTTTTATACCTATTCGTATCTTAACTTTGTAACCCAAACTAATATATTTTTTCAGATGCCTAAAAACAAAGACCTCAAAAGTATTTTAATTATTGGATCGGGACCAATTATTATTGGCCAAGCTTGTGAATTTGATTATTCTGGTACACAAGCCCTACGTTCTTTGCGAGAAGACGGGATAGAAACTATTTTAATAAATTCTAACCCCGCAACGATTATGACAGATCCGTCGATGGCAGATCACGTCTATTTAAAACCGCTTACCACCAAATCGATTATCGAAATTTTAAAAGAGCATCCGCAGATCGATGCTGTTTTACCAACGATGGGTGGGCAAACCGCATTAAATCTTTGTATCGAGGCAGATGAAAAAGGTATTTGGGAAGATTTTAATGTTAAGCTTATCGGGGTAGATATTAGCGCTATTAATATTACTGAAGATAGAGAACAATTTAGAGAGTTAATGGGCAAAATTGGTGTCCCGATGGCTCCGCAAGCAACAGCAACATCTTTTTTAAGAGGAAAAGAAATTGCACAAGATTTTGGTTTTCCGTTAGTAATTAGAGCTTCCTATACTTTAGGAGGAGCAGGAGCCGGAATTGTTTACAAAGAAGAAGACTTCGACGAAATGTTAACCAGAGGTCTAGAAGTTTCGCCTATTCACGAAGTGATGATCGATAAGGCGATGATGGGTTGGAAAGAATATGAGCTAGAACTTCTTCGCGATAAAAATGATAACGTTGTTATTATTTGTACCATCGAGAATATGGATCCAATGGGTATTCATACAGGAGATTCGATCACTGTAGCGCCGGCAATGACGCTTAGTGATACAACTTTCCAGAAAATGCGTGATATGGCCATTAAAATGATGCGTAGTATCGGTGATTTCTCAGGAGGTTGTAATGTACAATTTGCGGTAAGCCCAGACGATAAAGAAGATATTATCGCTATAGAAATTAATCCGCGTGTATCTCGATCTTCAGCATTAGCTTCAAAAGCAACAGGATATCCGATCGCAAAAATCGCTTCAAAATTAGCATTAGGTTATACCTTAGATGAATTAGATAACCAGATCACCAAAACTACTTCAGCATTATTCGAGCCAACATTAGATTACGTCATCGTAAAAATACCACGTTGGAACTTCGATAAATTTGAAGGATCAGACAGAACCTTAGGTTTACAGATGAAAGCCGTAGGAGAAGTGATGGGTATTGGTCGTTCTTTCCAAGAAGCGCTTCATAAAGCCACACAATCTTTAGAGATTAAACGTAATGGTTTAGGCGCAGATGGTAAAGGTTACACCGATTACGATACCATTATCGATAAATTAACTCACGCTAGCTGGGATCGCGTATTTGTGATTTATGATGCAATACAATTAGGTATTCCGTTAAGTAGAATTCACGAGATCACGAAGATCGATATGTGGTTCTTAAAACAATATGAAGAGCTTTACCACTTAGAAAAAGAGATTTCTTCTAAATACACGATCGATACCATTAATAAAGAAATTTTACTCGAAGCAAAACAAAAAGGTTATGGTGATCGCCAGATCGCTTTTATGCTGAAATGTTTAGAGAGTGAAGTTCATAAAAAACGTGAAGAATTAAATATTAATCGCGTTTATAAATTAGTAGATACGTGTGCGGCAGAGTTTGAAGCACAAACACCTTATTATTATTCAACTTTTGAAAGTGAAGTTGAAACTGCCGATGGTACAAAATACGTTGAAAACGAAAGTGAAGTTTCAGACCGTAAAAAGATCGTAGTTTTAGGTTCTGGTCCTAACCGAATTGGTCAAGGGATCGAGTTTGATTACTGTTGTGTTCACGGAGTTTTAGCAGCTTCTGAAGCGGGTTACGAAACCATTATGATTAACTGTAATCCAGAAACGGTTTCTACCGATTTTGATGTGGCAGATAAACTTTATTTCGAACCGGTTTTCTGGGAGCATATTTACGATATCATTAAACACGAAAAGCCGGAAGGAGTGATCGTTCAGTTAGGAGGGCAAACTGCACTTAAATTAGCTGAAAAATTAGACCGCTACGGAATAAAAATTATGGGAACCAGCTACCAAGCTTTAGATTTAGCTGAAGATCGTGGTAGTTTCTCTAAATTATTACAAGATAACAACATTCCTTACCCAGATTTTGGTACAGCAGAAACTGCAGATGAAGCCTTAGCTTTAGCAGATGAGTTAGACTTCCCAATTTTAGTGCGTCCTTCTTATGTATTAGGAGGTCAAGGAATGAAGATCGTGATCAATAAAAAAGAATTAGAAGCGCATGTCGTAGATTTATTAAGAAAAATACCAAACAATAAGTTACTGTTAGACCATTATTTAGATGGCGCTATCGAAGCTGAAGCAGATGCGATCTGCGATGGAGAAGACGTTTATATTATTGGTATTATGGAGCATATTGAACCTTGCGGAATTCACTCGGGAGATTCAAACGCATTGCTTCCTCCGTTTAACTTAGGAGATTTAGTACTTCAGCAAATAAAAGATCATACGCGTAAAATTGCGTTAGCATTAGATACAGTTGGTTTAATCAATATTCAGTTTGCAATTAAAGACGACAAAGTTTACATTATCGAAGCCAATCCAAGAGCATCGAGAACTGTTCCGTTTATTGCAAAAGCTTATGGTGAGCCTTATGTAAATTATGCAACCAAAGTAATGTTAGGCGATAAAAAGATCAAAGATTTCGATTTTAATCCGCAATTAGAGGGTTATGCGATCAAACAACCGGTATTCTCTTTTAACAAGTTCCCGAAAGTAAATAAGCAATTAGGACCAGAGATGAAGAGTACAGGAGAAAGTATCTTGTTTATCAAAGATCTAAAAGATGACGATTTTTACGAGCTTTACGCAAGACGTAAAATGTACTTAACTAGATAATACATATAATTTCAAAAAAAAAAGCCTGAAAATTTACTTTCTGGCTTTTTTTAATCATTTTATTTAAGTTAAATTAATGTTTCTAAAACTTTAATTTAAAGTTATGTAATTGTTTAATATTATTATTTTTGTAGGCCTAAGTAATTAAATTTTTATGAAGGGTCTATTTTCTAAAACTATTGTCCTAACCTTTAGTTTTTTCTTTTTTTTATTCTTTAGCCACTCGCAAGAAACTCGACAAGATTCTATACCTAATTGGAAAATTAATTACGGCTCTAATGGTTTCGAGTTCAGATCTTCAGACAATAATTATCTTTTACAAATACAGAGCAGGTTACAATTTAGATTTGCAACGCCGAGTGATAATGATCCGGTTACTTTCAACGATTTCAATAATCAAGAAAATAGTGTTTTTAAAATTAATAGATCTCGAATTAAAGTTGGTGGTCACGCATATAAACCTTGGCTAAAATATTATTGGGAGTATGAATTAGGTCGATCTAATTTGCTCGATTTTCGAGTAATGATCGAAAAATGGGAATGGTTAAATTTAAAATTGGGCCAATGGAAAGTAGAATTTTCTCGTGAACGTAGAATAAGTAGTGGCGGTCAACAATTGGTAGATCGTTCTATTTTAAATCGAAATTTTACCGTTGATCGTCAACAAGGTGTTGAGTTATATGGTCGATTAAGAGATAAAGGAGCACTAGATTTTAGTTATTGGGCTGGAGTTTTTACAGGAACAGGACGCGGAGCTCGAGATAACGACGATAAAAATTTAATGTACTTCGGAAGATTACAATGGAACTTTCTTGAAGATGACCTTGGTTTTAAAAGCGTAGATTTTGAAATACACGAAAAGCCGGCTGCAATCATTGCCATTGCCGGAGTAACCAATAGAAGTTCTTTTACGCGTTTTTCAAGCGCAGGAGGAGGCATTCTTACCGGTTTCGAAGAGCAGAATCCCGGTCAATATCGTACAAACCAGTTGAACTTAGAAACTGCTTTGATGTATAAAGGTTTAAGTTGGCAATCAGAGTTTCATACCAAAGAAATTGTAGATCATTTTAATAATAATCAGACAAATACTTTAAAAGGATACTATTTACAAGCCGGTTATTTAGCACATCAATCCATTAATTGGTGGCCAGAACCTTTAGAGATTGCGGCAAGATATGCTCATTACGACCCAAGTGAAGTTTCAGATTATAATTTAGAAGAAGCTTCTTTAGCCTTTAATTGGTACTTTAAACAACATCGTAATAAACTCTCAATGGAAGTTTCAAATTTTGATTATGAAACTCCACAAGCCAATGTCGAAAACGAATGGCGTTTTCGAGTACAATGGGATATTTCTTTCTAACTTTTAAAAATTACCAACTTTCTTGCAAGCCAGTTTTTAAAGCAGCTTTATATTTTTTTTCATCGAACTTATATAAGTCTGGAGCCTTATGCGCACCGCCTTTACGGGTTTCATTTAATTTTTCTAAAATTTCGTAACGCGTCATTTTTCGGTAAAAGTTACCACGATTAAGTTTTTTATCGAGAATAATTTCATAGAGTTTCTGTAACTCGGGCATGGTAAATTTTTCAGGTAGTAAATTAAGGCCAACAGGCTTATAATTTAAATCTCTTCGAAGTTGGAGTAGTGCCTCATTAAAAATGTCTTCATGATCCATCATTAATTCTGGAAGCTCACTTATTTCTTTCCACTCACAAGCTTCAGAAAATTGATCGATCACCGGATTTACAATTTCAAAATTAATAAGCGCATAATGCGCAATAGAAATGTAGCGCTGTTTGTGCCAAAGATCATCGGGAAAATCGCTGAAAAATTCTTCAGATCTATTTTTCTTTCCGAAGGTTTTAAATTGATTCAAAAATATATTTTCTGCACCGGTACGCTCTTTTAAAATTCTATTAGCACCGGCATTTAAATCTTCATCTCTTTTAAGATAACCACCAGGTAAACCCCATTTGGTAGTATTTTTCAGTTGAAGCAATAAAACTTTAAGGCTCGCATCATGAAAACCAAAAACTACGCAATCTATAGAGATACTTGGCAAATAATTCTTTTTATAGTTTGGCGAGAGTTCTACCAAAATTTTATATAAATCGTTTTTCATAAAATTTGCTTATTCTTCAAATGTATACATTCTTCTAAGTGAAATCAATAATAAAACATTTTTATATAATACAATGCGTAAAAAAAAAGCCTTATCGATTCGATAAGGCTTTTTTTTATTTTATTATTAAAATGAAAATTTAAATCAGCAATTATTTTTTAGGATTGCCAATTGTTTTTTCCATCGGTTCTGTTTCCATATTTGCGGCATCATCGATGGTCATTTCTGTAATAAAATCTTCTTTTGGCGTACGTACTTTTTTCATATTCACCAGCCAATCGTTTTCATTTTCACGATAACCTAAAGGCAATAACAATGTACTTTTATAACCGGAACCTTCTAATTTTAAAAGTTCATCTAATTTTTCAGGTAAAAAACCTTCCATAGGTGTGGCATCAACTTTTTGCTCTGCAGCAGCAGCAATTGCCATTGAAAATGCAATGTAACTTTGTTTAGAGGCGTGATGTGCGTGCCACTCTTCACTCAATTGAGAATACATTCCCCAAAGGTTACTTTTATAATCATCCATCGTGCTGTGAGGCAGATCACGCTCATCCATAGTGTAATTAAATACTTCTGTGATGCGCTCTTCGGTATATTTATCCCAAGCAGCAAAAACTAATAAATGTGAACAATCGATCACTTGGTTTTGGTTCCACGCTAGATCTTTGATCTTAGTTAGCAAAGCTTCATCAGAGATCACGATAATTTTATAAGGCTGTAAACCCGATGAAGAAGGCGCTAAACGAGCCGCTTCTAAAATGTAATCTAATTTATCTTGCGGCACTTTTTTGCCGTTCATTTTTTTGGTAGCGTAGCGCCACTGTAAATCATTAAGTAAACTCATCATTAAAAAATTTTTATACAAAGTTAAGGAGTACTACTTTAGTTGAGTAACTTTGTGACAAAAAGTAATAGTGACATTCGAGTAACCACGATATTTATGGAAGCAATAGAAAAAAAATCAGCGTTAATCACTTGTTCAGAAAAAATTAGAGCCATACACGACACGATGGATGTGTTAAGCGGTAAATGGAAAGTCTCTATTATTGCCTGTTTATGCTTCCAACCCATGCGTTATTCTGAAATCTTAAGAGAAGTGGAAGGAATATCGGGTAAAATGCTAAGTCGTGAATTAAAAGATCTAGAGATGAATAACCTTATTCACCGTAAAGTATTAGACACGAAACCGGTTAGCGTGAGTTATGAAATTTCTGACTACGGAAGATCTCTAAAAGAGCTTACCAATGTCATTGCCGATTGGGGAATAAATCACCGAAAAGAAATGATCAAAGAGTTTTAGAACTAAACAAATTTCGATGTTCTTTGTAATGTTTTTTTAATTCGGTTAGCACTTCTTTAGTGTTTTTATAATCTCCGTGAATTATTTCGATATACGTATTATTTAATAAATGAATTTCGGTGACATAATAGGTGGTAAATGTTTGAGAATTAACCTTGCCATTTTTCTTTCTAACCGTAGCTATATAGGCGATATCTTTATAAGTTATCTTTTCTATTTTGCCCGTAATTAGGTATTTGAATATTACATTTTTTGAAGTGATTTCGATAGTTTTAATATCGTGCCTGGCTTTTTGATAAAGTACACCAATTAGTGTAATTACCAAAACACATCCTAACCAAAAAAAGGCGTGTCTTACATCAAAATTTCCCATTTCATCTTTAGCCATATAGAAAAGAAAAATAATAACTATAAGCATCCCGATAATGGTTGCTTTGATCGATAGCCAATAATGTTCTCTAAATTCAGATTTCATATTGTTGAATTATCCTAATTCTTTAATCACTTTACACGGATTCCCGGCGGCCATCACGTTGGCGGGAATGTCTTTGGTCACCACACTGCCGGCACCAATAATGCTTTTATCTCCAATTCTTACACCGGGGCAAATAGTTACATTGCCGCCAATCCAAACGTTTTTACCAATATGTATAGGTTTACCTTTTTCAATATGTGTGGCTCGTTTTTCTGCATTAGTAGGATGCACCGCGGTATAAATTTGCACATTCGGGCCAAACATAGTTTGTTCGCCAATTTCTATCACGGCTAGATCTAAAAGTGTACAATTAAAATTGAAAAATACGCCTTTACCTGTTCTAATATTATAACCATAATCACAATAAAATGGAGGCTGAATAAAAGTCGCTTTATGGGAATTAGGTAATAACTTTCGGGTAATTTCTTTTTGCTGCTGAAGATTTTCCGGCGGGTTATGATTGAGCTCATGCAATAGTTTTCTGGCAGCTAATCGCTCTTCACTTAACTCTTTATCTAGCGGATTAAAATATTCTCCTGCCAGCATTTTTTCTTTTTCTGTTTTCATTTGTTAGTTGAGGTTATTTGCGTTAGAGGTTGAGGCTTTGTTGGAGCTCTTTTGAGATTCCTGCCCACGCAGGAATTTGAAAAAGCGACTGCCGAAAACCCGACCCGATAGGGGAACGCCCTAAATTTTAAAGATATGACAAACTATAATTACACAAAAGTGCCACAATAATGGCGAGCCCAAAACTGAGCAACGTACCTATGAGAATGTACTCGGTAAGCTTGCGGTCTTTAGATTCGGTGAGGTCGCTAAATCTAAATATAGACTTGGCGGCAATTAGAAAACCAACACCTTCCCAATGCTGCGACGCAATAAAAACAAATACGAGTAAACGTTCTAAGATCCCGATATATTTTCCGGCGTTTTCGAGCGATTCGTCTTTTTCGATCTCGGTATTGGGTTTGTAAATAGAAATTAGGGTTTTAATCATAATCGATGCCGGCGTGGTCAAAAAGAAGGCTCCGGTAAGGTAACACAGCAAAATAGGCGAGAGGTTAAAGTGAATATTCTCCCGCTCGATTAAAAAATACAATCCGAAAATTATACTGAAATGAAATATCTGGTCGAGAAAAAATAGTAAACGTCGATTTTTTTCATTTTGAAAACTAAGCTTCCAAGCGTCGATGGCCAAATGAGTAATGGCAATAATTAATGGAATGTACCAAAGTTTTAAATTCCATAGGAAAAGAAAATTCAACAATAAATGAATCCCTACGTGAAAATAGAGCTTATTCGAAGCTAATTTTTTACTTTCTTTTTCTTTTACCCAAGAATAAGGTTGCAACAGAAAATCGCCCACCAAATGCGCTAAAATAAGTTGAATTAATAGCATCATAATATCGACTTTATTTTCTGTTGAAAGATTTTATTGAAATCGGTTAACTGACTCAATCCTGCACGTTTTTGGCGTTCACTCACCGTGTTTTGTTTAATGCCGATTAATTCTCCCAATTGTTGCTGATTCATTTCCGGATTTTCTAAACTCAATTTAACAATTTCAGCAGAATTTGGCGTCCAATGATCCATAGTTAAAAGTGCCAATTGAAAATATACATTCAGTTCTTGGTCGAGTTTTAAGTTTCCGGTATTGATGAGTAGATTGGTTTTTTCACGTTTCAATTTTTCAAACACTTCGCCAGATCTAATAAAAGCACTTCCGTTAGCTTCAGAAATTGTTGCTGCATCATAGCTTTTTTCACCTAAACCTATCGCCATTCTGGCATCGAGTTCTTTCATTGTTTTTAAAGCGGCTTTGATGTACACACATTGCCAAAAAACTTCTAACGGTGATTTTATTTCTACCTGAAAACTATCGCCTCTAAAAATTTCCCAATCTTTTTGCTCTTTACCCAAAACTTGAAGCGTCGCACGCATCTGTTCTAGGTAAGCTTCGGGCAAGTTGACCGATTGAGAATTAATAATATCTCCTGTAATTACACTTGTCATACTTCAAATATCGTTTAAAAACACGATAAATGCAAATATCGTTTTAAAAAACGATAATACGATTTATCGTTTCTAAAGGTGATAGCACCAAATATCGTTCAAAAAGGCGATAATTTAGCCATTGAATTCTTATAAATTTTAGCCGAAATTAAAAAGTGTTAAACCTTAAAACTAGGTAACCATAGTCACGCTATTTAAATTAGGATGAAGTAAATTTGTAGAAGAACTAAACTTCGCTTTTTCTATGGAAAATCTAGAGGCCGCAAGACTTCAAATGGCAATCACACTCATTTTCCACATTGTATTTGCCTGTATTGGGATGGTGATGCCTTTTTTTATGGTGATCTCGCACTATAAATGGTTAAAAACCCGAAAAGAAATTTATTTAAAACTTACCAAAGCTTGGCAACGTGGCGTAGCAATTTTCTTTGTTACTGGAGCTGTTTCCGGGACTGCACTTTCGTTTGAATTAGGTTTACTCTGGCCGGAATTTATGAAACACGCCGGACCCATTATCGGGATGCCGTTTTCGTTAGAAGGAGCCGCCTTTTTTGTAGAAGCGATCGCACTTGGTTTTTATTTATACGGGTGGAAGAAATTACCCGAGAAATTTCATTGGTTTACCGGAGTTATTATTGGTATTTCGGGAGTGATGTCGGGTATTTTGGTCGTTGCCGCCAATGGTTGGATGAATTCGCCTTCAGGTTTTACCTATGAAAACGGAGTATTTTCAGATATTAATCCGATAGAAGCGATGTTGAATGGCGCTTGGTTTACGCAAGCTTTACATATGACGCTGGCAGCTTTTGTAGCGACTGGTTTTGCCGTTGCAGGAATTCATGCCTATCAAGTTTACAAAGGAAAAAATGTAGAATTGCACAAAAAAGCATTCCGCATTGCCATCATTTTTGCCGCGGTTGCAGCTTTATTACAACCTATTAGCGGAGATATTTCAGCAAAAGATGTAGCAGAACGACAACCTGCAAAACTCGCTGCTTTAGAAGCACATTATGAAACAGAAAAAGGCGCTCCGCTTTATATCGGCGGAATTGTAGATGAAGAAAAGCAAGAAGTAACTCATAAAATTGAAATCCCAAAAGCACTTTCTTTCTTGGCTTTTGGCGATTTTGATGCGGAAGTAAAAGGTTTGAATGATTTTCCTGAAGATGAACAACCTCCGGTAGCGATTGTTCATTACGCTTTTCAAATTATGGTGGGTATCGGTACACTGTTAGCGATTGTCGGTTTATTCTATCTTTTAAGTTTAAAATGGAAAAAGTGGCAAAACCATCGCAAATTCTGGCTACTATTTACCTTAATGGCGCCTTTAGGATATATTGCTTTAGAAGCCGGTTGGATCGTTACAGAAGTTGGTCGACAACCTTGGATCATTTATCAAGTAATGAAAACAAAAGATGCGGTCACGCCAATGCCTGGAATTTTTTACAGCTTAATTACCTATACCGGGATGTATATTGTACTTACCTGCGTGGTAAGTTGGCTGTTGGCAAGACAAATTAAAGTATTGAACCAAAACGAAGATTAGTATGTTAACCGTAGTTTTATTCTTTCTATTTTTCTCGTTGTTTCTCTATGTATTACTAGCTGGAGCAGATTTTGGCGGCGGAATTATCGAATTATTTTCTTCTCCTAAAAATCAAGAGAAAACCAAGCAAACCATTTATCGTGTAATGGGACCCATTTGGGAAGCCAACCACATTTGGATCATTATTTTAATCGTGATCTTATGGATAGGTTTTCCGCAGTATTTCAACATTTTTGTGGTTTATTTACATATTCCGATTACCTTAATGTTACTGGGAATTACCATTCGTGGTTTAGCATTTATTTTTAGACATTACGATGCTGTAAAAGGGCGTTCGCAAGGTTCTTACAATGCGTTATTTAAATTAGGAAGTATTTTGAGTCCGCTGTTTTTAGGAGTGATCTTTGGTGGTTTAGTAGGAGGGAACATTAATTTATTTTCGGAAAACCATAACCTTAGTTTTAAAGAAATTTATATCGACGGTTGGTTTAATGTTTTTTCAGTATTGATCGGTGTTTTTTATATCGCGCTTTGTGCATTTATCGCTTCTAATTTTTTAATTGGCGAAGCAGATGATGAAGATGAATTAAATTTATATCGAAAAAAAGCAAGTTATTCTACCATCATTTTAGTTTTCATAGGTTTAGTGATTTTAGCTTATGGTTATTTTAATGAAATTGATTTTGTAATCGATTTTATTGAGAATAAATATTCTATCATTGCTGTAGCGATTTCAGGAATTGTTTTAATTCCATTGTGGAAAATGATTAAACTGAAGCGAAAAGCTTGGGCCAGAATTTTAGCCGGGGTACAAGTTTTATTAGTAGTTTCTGCGGCGATGTTAGCGCATTTTCCAGATGTTATTATTACTTCAACTAAAGAAATAAGTATTTTAGATGGTGTTGCTCCAGATAGTGTGATTCAAGTGTTAGGGATTGCATTACTTATTGGTGGCGCTATTATTTTACCGGGACTTTATCACTTAATGAAGTCTTTTCAACTTATCAAATTATTTAAATAATGATCAAAGAAATTACCCTAATTTCCGGAGCTGTTTTCGGGATTTTAGCCATTGTTTTAGGTGCTTTTGGCGCCCATGCTTTAAAAAAAACTTTTACTGAAGAGCAATTATCAAGTTTTGAAACCGGCGTAAAATACCAAATGTATCACGCCATTCTCCTGTTGGTGATCGGTTTAAATTTTCCCTTGGTAAATACGATCGAACATTTTATGGTATTTTTTGTGATCGCCGGAGTAATTCTCTTTTCGTTTAGTATTTACGGTTTATGTATTTCTTCTAGCAGAGGTAAGAAAATTAAAATTTTAGGACCGATAACTCCGCTCGGCGGACTTTCACTCATCATCGGGTGGATTTTAATGTTGGTCGTTTTCTTAGATTACGGATTTTATTTGGGTGCGTAAGGGATCGAAATGGCATCCTTTTTTTGCTTTGATAAATGGCAAAAAAAGATATAATGAAGAGCCCGACCTGTAAGGTTACGCCATAAAAAAAGCTCCAATTAAAATTATTAATCGGAGCTTTTTTTATATAAAATATTTAAACTTATCTACTCAACTCAAGTACCTGAACGCTTTGATTGCCGTCGGTCGATTTCCAAACCTGACTTTTAGATTTGTCGCTCACGATGATCCAAGTTTTATTAAGCGCAGATTTATCTTTCTTTTTAGTGCTTTTAATCACAATATAATCTTCGTGTAACTCATAAGTAAATTCAGATTTATCTAAGTAGTCATTTTGTAAAACGTTGTAATGAATATCCTTAGTTCCTTTTCCGTTTTTCTTAAAAGTGATCGTCCCGATATTTTGCGAAGTTGTATTTTGACCTTTATCGTTTACCACTTCATATTTATCAATATTCCAGGTGTTTACGATATTTGGCGAACAACTCGCTAAAGAAATAATTGCGACTAAAAGTAAAAATTTGCTTTTCATAACTAAATTTATTTTTAGACAAAAAAACAACTTTAATTGCTTGTAAACCCTTGTTTTTGCAGAGATTTAACTTTTAATCGTTCAATTCTACCTGTACACGATATTGCTGTAGATCATTTTGAAATTCTGCAGATGAGAAATCGATATGATGAAATTCTTCATCACGTTTACGCTTTAATTGCGTACGTTTCATACTTTTTAAAAAGCGAAGAACACTTTTTCGGCGCGATAAAATTAAGCCGGGAACCTTCATACTATTTCCGCTTTTATCTTTGGCAACCATCGTAATGTAAGACGAGTTACAATGTTTACTTTCGCCGGTTTGTATATTTTCTGCTTCCACACGAATCCCGATCACCATCGAGCTGGTTCCCACATAATTTACCGAAGCCTTCATCGTTACCAACTCGCCAATTTCAATAGGTCTTAAAAAATCGACCGTATCGACGCTAGCCGTTACACAATATTGCCCGCTATGTTTTGAAGCACAAGCAAACGCGATTTGATCTAATAACGATAAAATATAACCTCCGTGAATTTTTCCGTTGAAATTAGAATGGGAAGGAAGCATCAATTCAGAAATGACCACTTCAGATTCAGAAACGTGTTTAAATTCTTTACTCATAAATTAGTTTTAGTTGGTTTTGGGCGCAACCCTAGCGGGTCGGGCTTTTCGCTATATCTTTTTTTTGCCATTTGCGAAAGCAAAAAAAGGATGCCGCTGCAATCCCTTGCGCAAGTTAAAAATAGAAGTTTGAAAGCTGAAACAAGAAAAATCTAGATAGAAAATAAAAATTGTATGATCAAGATTTTATTGGTCGCACTGAGCTTATCGAAGTGTAAATCTTTAATCTGGAACAAAAATCTATAAAATTAGTTTTCCGTTAAAAAAGAACCCAATTTTTCTATATTCTACAACCTACAACCTACAACCTACAACCTACAACCTACGACCTAAAATCTACAATCGACTCGCTACCTTCTAAAATGTGGAGATTGCGAAAGTTCAACATCGGTCACAAAATACTTGGTGTCTCCCCAAAAAATAAAAGTTCCAAAACGTTCGATGTAAGTAAGTTTCACGTATTCACCTTGGTATTCTTTTAATTTTTCGATCACTTCATCATCTTGATCTAAAACCGAAAAACTAAAAATCTGAGCACCGCTAATCCCTTGGCTTATTTGTCCTTCCCAGGTTTTTACCATCACACCACGATTACTAAATTTTATCAATTCTCCTGCGCGAGTTCCTTCACTATAAGGCACAAAATAGATAAATGCATAATAGGCGATGGCAATCGCTGCAATACCCAATAAAACGTAAGCTAATATTTTTTTCATGAGTCAATTTCGTTAATAGATTGGTCGATTAATTTCGGGTCTATTTGTTTGCTGGCTTTGGCACCAAGTTGTTTTAATTTTTCTACGCGTCTTACCAGATTTCCTTTTCCGGTAAGCTTTTTCATCGCTTTATCGTAACTATTTTGCACGGTGCCAATTTGATTACCAACTTTTTTAAATTCTTCGGTCAGATTCACAAACGAATCGTATAAAGCGCCGGCTTGCGTAGCAATTTCAATAGCGTTTTGTTTTTGCTTTTCATTTTGCCACATACTATCGATGGTTTTTAAAACCGCCAATAAAGTGGTTGGCGTTACCAAAATAATATTTTTATCGAAAGCATCGCCGTAAAGTTGCGGATATTCGTTAGAAGCCACTGCAAAAGCTGCTTCAATAGGAATAAATAGCAACACAAAATCGGGACTTTCCATATCGTATAACTGATGGTAATTTTTCTTACTCAACTCTTCCACACGATTTTTAACAGAAACAAGATGATTTTTAAGATGAAGTGGTTTCTGCGTTTCTTCAGTTTCGTTTACATAACGTTCGTAAGCATTGAGCGAAACTTTTGAGTCGATAATCATTTTTTTATCGCCCGGAAGTTCAATAATTACATCGGGCATTACACGTTTGCCTTCTTCTGTTCTAAAATTTTGCTGAACAAAATACTCACTATTTTTCTGTAGACCGCTACGTTCTAAAACGCGCTCTAAGACAATTTCACCCCAATTTCCTTGCATTTTGGTATCGCCTTTTAAAGCTTTGGTGAGGTTGGTCGCTTCTTCGCTAATTTTTAGATTTTGCTCATTTAAAAATTGTAGCTGTTTACTTAATTCGGCATTGATCTTTACCGAATTCATACTGTTTTTCTCTACTTTTTCTTCAAAAACTTTAATTTTTTCCTGAAGCGGATTCAAAATATGCTGGATATTCTCTTTATTCTGATTCGAGAATTTTTCTGAATTCTGATCGAAAATTTTATGCGCTAAATTTTCAAACTCTTTCTGAAACTTTTCTTGCAACTGTTCAACTTCTTGTTTTTGCTCTTGGTTGCGTTGCTGAAGGTTTTCAAACTCTACATTTTTCCGCGTGAGTTCGTCTTTAAAAAAGTCTTTTTCATTCCGAAGCGAATCGCGTTCAGTTTTCACTTCTTGTAGATTTTTTTCTGAAGTTTCCCACTGAAGTTGGTAACTTGAGACTTCACTTTCTAAGCTTTTTTGTAGTGCTTGCTGCTTTAATTTTCCGAGACTTTTTCCAATAAAAATCCCAATGAAAAGCATCACTACTGCAATGACTCCGAAAATGATGTATTCTGTCATAAAAGTCTTTTTTCAAATGTACATAAAATTACTTCAGCAAAGGAGAGATTTATTCTAACGAACTTATAGTTCGCTGCGTCATTCCGTGCTTGACACGGAATTTTTTCATTATATTAAAGTACGAAAAAGGATGATGCGATGCTGAAATCGAAGATTCAACGCAGTTAATCAACACTTCGACAAGCTCAGTGTGACATTTGGATAATATTCTACAAAACCCTAAAACTTTTACTGGCAGCATCAAATTCAACTAAATCTTTTGGGAAAAGTTCTTGAAGCAGATTGCTTTTAATTAATTCTTCCGGAGTTTTTTGAATGATCTTTCCTTGATTCACTAAAATAATTTGATCACATAATTGCAGCGCCAGATTAATTTCGTGCGTAGCAAACACAATCGCTTTTTTGGTTTTTCGAGTAAGTTTTTTCAAAAGTTGAAGCACAAAAATTTTATGATATAAATCTAAATGTGTCGTAGGTTCATCTAAAAAAATGAGCGGAGTTTCTTGCGCAATTGCTCTAGCTAGAAATACTTTTTGTAACTGTCCGTCGCTTAAACTTCCGCACTTGCGTTGGGATTTATCGGTTATTTCTAATAGTTCTAAAGCTTTTTGAACGGCTTTTTTATCTTCCGAAGATAATTGTCCTAACCAATTGGTATAAGGTTGTCTTCCTAGTGCAACTAATTCTTCCACCGAAAGGTTTTGAGAGAAATGCGTTTCGGTAAGTACAATGCTAATAAGTTCAGAAAGTTCTTGCACAGCAATATCTTTTAAGCTTTTTTGCTGGATCGAAACTTTCCCTGAAAGCGGATCTAAATTTCCGGTCAATGTTTTTAGAAGTGTCGATTTTCCTGAACCATTAATTCCGATAACAGCCACCAATTCCGCAGCATTTATTTCAACTGAAATTTCTTCAGCCACAATTTTATCGGCATAACCAATAGCGAGTTCTTGTGCTTGAAGAATTGGTTTTATTTCAGTTTCTTTTATCATATCATCTTTTTAAAAGTTCCTTTTCTAATTAAGGAAAGGTGCCAAAGGCGGAAAGGTTTAAAAATACAATTTCTTTTTTCTCACTAATAACCAAATTACTACCGGAGCGCCGATTAAAGAGGTAATCGCGTTGATGGGCAAAGTAAGATTACTTCCCGGAAGTTGCGCAATACTGTCGCAAATAAGCATTAAAATTGCTCCGCCTAAAGCGACCGCCGGAAACAACACTAAATGATTACTCTTGGTAATGACCTGTCGAACCAAATGCGGAACCGCCAAACCAATAAAAGCGATCGGTCCGGCAAAAGCAGTGATGCTTCCGGCCAATAATCCGGTAGCGAGAATCACCAAAATTCTATTTTGTTTTAAATTGGTTCCTAAACTTTTGGCATATTTTTCACCTAAAAGAAGTGCGTTTAGGTTTTTGATACAGAAAATTGAAATGATCACTCCCGTTAACCAAAAAATAGCGAGAATGAAAACTTCTTGCCAAGCTAAATTACCTAAGCTGCCAAACGACCAAAAAATATATTTCTGTAAAGATTCTGACGGACTAAAATAGGAGAGTACGCTTACTACGGCTGATGTTAGACTTGCAAACATAAGTCCGATAATTAATAACGCCATCGTGTCTTTTACTCGAAATGAAGTTGCTAAAACTGCCAGTAAAACTAATATGCTACCTAAACTTGCTGCGATTACCAAGGTAAATTTCGAAAGAAATAAAGTAGAGAAAACGCCACCAAAAACCGCTCCGCCTAAAATGACGATCGCAACACCCAAACTTGCGCCACTGCTTAAACCTAATACATAAGGTCCTGCTAACGGATTGCGAAATAAAGTTTGCATTAACAATCCGCTTAAGGCCAAACCAGAACCTACTAAAACAGCAGTGATGGCTTTTGGTAAACGATAATCGAGAATTATGTATCGCCAAGTTCCTTTTTCAACTTCCGCATTAAAAAAACTTGCTAGAATATCTTTTAACGGGATCGTCACTGAACCTAAACTAATATTGAGCATTAGTAAAACCAGCAGTAGCAGTAAACCACTTAAAAGATATAGCGATGTTTTTTGCATTTAGCGAAGGTAAATATTTTAGAGTTTATTGTTTGTAAATCGTAATAATTTTGAATTTGGTCATACGGAGTTAATCAAGTTCAGGGTGACAAAGAACTTACTCCAAAGCTTTAAAAAAAGTGGTTTCGTAATTGGTTAGTAATTCCGGATGAAAGATTTTAATGAGATCTTTTAAAACAAGATCTGGGCGCTGCGGAGCTAATTCGTAATACAAAACACCACCGGTTTCTCCTTTAACACCGGCAAAACTGTAAATTTTTTGTTGCTGAAAAGCGTTGAATTCTTGATAATGTTCAGAAGCATTTTGCATTTGCTCGTAACTGGTAAAACTTCCCGGAGCGATCCAAAAATCGGCATTTTGAGCTTTATCAAGCACACTTTCAAAAGCGGCAGAAATACTACCATTTCCGTTGGTTTCAGCGTAAAGATAATTGGCTTTCGCATCTTTTATAAATTGAGCTTGCCAAGAATTTCCGTAGGGTAAATACCAAACATCTTTGTACATCGATCCCGCTAAAACGCTAGGCTGGTTTTCGGCTTGTTGCGCTAATTTTTTTGCGGAAAGATATTCTTGTTCAATCTCAGTAAAAATTTCTTCAGCTTTTTGTTCTTGGTTATAAAATGCTCCAAAAAATTTGATCCATTCAGCTTTTCCTAGCGGATCAGTTTCTGTCCAATCGCCATTGTAAACCACCGGAATTCCACTTTTGTTAACGGTTTCGAAAGTTTTATTGCCGCCTTCTACAGCAAAACCGATCACCACATCAGGATTTAGATTCAGTAATACTTCCGTATTGGTATGCTCGTTTTCGCCGATTTCTTCCACTTTTCCTTTTTGAATTAAATCTCTCGTTTTTTTAGATGAAATATAATCGAGATGCGGAAAACCAATTAAGGTGTTTTCTTGTCCTAAACTCTCTAAAGATGGGATGTGCGTGGTCGAAGTCACCACAATTTTTTTGATAGGAATCGTTACTTTTTGATCGAATTGAAGTGTGTCGGGAAGTGTTACATTTTTTTCAGCCAAAACATAAGTGAATTCTTTTTCAGCTTTTGGCCAAGGAGAGTTGACTTTTACAATTTTAAAATCTTCAAAGTTGGTGATGCTAAAACCTTCTGCGTAAGAGATTTCAACAGTTTCAGCCTTAGCATGAGTTGAAGTTTTAGAAGAGGTGTTTTTCGGTTGTTCTTTACAATTATACAGTAAAATTAAAGCGAAAAGGAAGCCTATTTTTTTCATTGGTATAAAAATTGGTTTTCGCGCACAAAAGTAAGATTATTTCAATTAAAGTTAGAAAATGCTGAAGAAATGTTTATTTTCGCAGCGAAATTGGTTGATTGCTGAAAATATTTCAGTCATCATTAAAAGGGAATCAGGTGATTCTTTGTGAAAAAACCTGAGCTGTTCCCGCAACTGTAAGCTTCGTCTGAAAAGATGCTTGTGGTAAAACTTCAAAAAATCCACTGTCGAAAGATGGGAAGGAAGACCACAAGACGCGAGCCAGGAGACCTGCCAGTTTGTAACTAAAATCTAAAGACTTTCGGGTAAAAGGTCTCTGGTGAATGAAACATTTTATACGCTACATTTTATTTTTAGGGGTGTTAAACTCGGCATTCTCCCAAACAGATTCAATCACTGTTTTGGAAGAAGTTTTGGTGATCCCGACGAAGTTGAAAGAATTTTCAACCGGACAAACTTTGACAAGTTTGCAAGATTCGTTGTTGCTTCAAAACAAGCCTTCGTTAATTTCTGCCTTAAATTTTAATATGCCCATCTATTTTAAAGAAAATGGTTTGGGAATGGTGGCTTCGCCGTCTTTTAGAGGAACCAATGCTTCACAAACCGCCGTGTTATGGAACGGAATTAACATAAATTCTCGTTTTAACGGGCAAACCGATTTTAATACAATAAATACCGGAAGTTACGATGCGATCAATATTCGTGGCGGTGGCGGAAGTGTGATCTACGGTACCGGAGCCATTGGTGGAACGGTGCATTTGTCGAATAATATTGAATTTGAAAAACAGTTTAAAAATCGTATTTATTTAAGTTATGGCAGTTTTAATACTTACGATGCGCGCTATCAATTAACTGCAGCCGAGAAAAATTGGAGCACCAAAATCTCTTTCAGTAGAAATCAATCAGACAACGATTTTGAGTATATCGATGCTGATCGAAAAAACTTAAATGGAGACTTTTATAACAACAGTTTAAATGCAGTTTTCGGTTATCAATTTCATAAAAATAACACGTTGAAATTTTACAGCGAAGTGTTTGAAAGCGAACGCCATTTTTCACTCATTCGACCTTCGGAAAATAGAACGAAATATGAAGACGTAAGTCTGAAAAACTTGTTGGAGTGGGAAGTAAGCGGTAAAAAAATTACTTCAATCGCTCGGGTAGCTTATTTAAAAGAAGAATATAAATATTTCCCAAACATTGAAACTGAATCTTTCACTTTTGGCGAAGCAAATACGGTGATCGGGAAATATGATTTTAGTTATCAATTTTCAAAAAAAATAAAACTAAATGCCATTCTTTCGCACGAATATACCGATGGTGAAGGTTCGAGTATTCCGCAGAATGAGCGTAATATTTCTTCTGGAGCTTTATTGTTGAAGCATTTGGTGAATGAGAAATGGGCATATGAAATCGCTGCCAGAAAAGAGTTGACGAACGATTATGAAAGTCCGTTGCTATTTAGTTTTGGTACCGGTTACAGCTTTACCGATTTCTACAAATTAAAGCTGAATGTCTCTAAAAATTTTAGAATTCCAACTTATAACGATCTGTATTGGGCGACTGGCGGAAATCCCGATCTAGCTGCAGAAGAAGCGATGCAATATGAATTAGGTAATGAAATTCAATTCAGTAATTTTAAAATGACGCTGACCGGTTACTACAACGATATTCAGCAAATGATCAATTGGGTTCCCGGGAATAACGGTTATTGGACACCCAGAAATATTGATGAAGTAGCAACTTACGGTGCAGAATTTCTACTGAATTATAAAAAACAATTCGATCGTCATCTTTTAGCAGTAAATGGAACTTATTCATACACCGTTTCAGAAAATAAAATTACCGAAAAACAATTGATCTACGTGCCTTATCATAAAGTCACGGGATCTGTTTATTACGCATTTCAAGATCTGTTTATAGAAACGCAAGCTTTGTATAATGGAGAAGTTTTTACGAGAAGTGATAACAATCCGCGCTATAATTTAGATGCTTATTGGCTTTGGAATGCCGGTTTAGGCTATCATATTTCAAAAAATTTTACGCTTGGCGGGAAGGTGAGAAACCTGCTTAATAGCGATTATCAAAATGTAGAAGACCGGCGAATGCCGGGAACTAATTATACTATTTATTTAACCCTTAATTTTTAAAACATGAAACTAACCAAATTTTTAATGGGAGCCTTTATTGGTTCAATTTTATTAAGCGCTTGTAGCGATGATGATCATTTTACAGAAGAAGTAAACGAGCCACTTGGTGCTTACGATAACGGATTTTTAGTTCTGAACGAAGGAGGAACAGGAACCGTAACTTACATCAGCGAAGATTTACAAACGAGTGAACAAGCTATTTATCAAGCTGTAAATAGTGGTGACGATATTGGAGCTTACGCGCAATCGATCTTTTTTGATGACGATCTTGCGTATATTATTTCTAACGGTTCTAACTTAATTACCGTAGTAAATCGTTATACGTTTGAATTAGTTGGGATTGTTGATAGTGGTTTAAATGTACCGCGTTACGGAGTTGTAGAAAACGGAAAAGCTTATGTAACTAATCAAGCAGATTTTTCAACTAACGAAGACGATTATGTTGCCGTTATCAATTTACAAAGTTTAGAAGTTGAACAAACTGTCGTTATTGGGGATGCTGTAGAATTTATTGAAGAAGAAGACGGTTTACTTTATATTCAGAATGCAACTTATGGAACAGGAAATCATATTTCTGTATTTAACCCGACTACAAATCAGGTTGAAAATACGTTAACTACTGCCGATCAATTAAATTCTTTTGAGATCGAAGACGGGATCATTTATGCATTAAGCGCAAACTCTATACAGCGTTACAATATAAATTCATTAGAAATGATTAGTGCGGTAGATTTTAGTTTTGGTACACAAGAAAATCCACTTTCTGCTGCTAATTTAGATATTGAAGATGATCAAATTTACTTTACAGTTTCAAATTCAGTTTACACTATGGGAATAAATGCTGAAGAAGCTCCGGAAGATGCAGTTTTAACTTATAACTCAAATTCTGCTTATGGAGTAATGTATGGTTTTGAGGTGGAAGATAACCGTATTTACATTGCCGATGGTGGCGATTTTGCATCAGATAGTTTTGTAGAAGTTTATGACCTTCAAGGTAATTTATTAAATAATATTACCGTTGGAGTGGGGCCTAATGGTTTTTATTTTAATGACTAATACTTTGAAGTAAATAGGTGCTTTTGAGTTAAGCACAAAAAAACTCCCGATGATAATTCGGGAGTTTTGTATTTTATAGGGTACTGAAAAATTATTCAAAAGTTTCAATATACATACGCTGAAAGTTAGGCTGATTCATTTCGCTTTCTGCAATTTCTTTAAATTGAAGCGTACTTTTTTGAGTAGGCGCCATTCTTCCAAAGCTAACTTCATTAAGAGCAGCGGCAAGTAATGGTTCGTTAGGATTTCCTAATTCACCTAAATTGGCATAATCTTCTTCAATAATTATATCTGGAGTCAAGCCATCTGTATAATCTGTAAAACCATTGGCGTTTACCGATTTTAAGATCAAGGGTTGCATAGCATAACGGTGATTAATGTTTGCACCGGCGCGAGAAAAGTCAGGTGAATCGTATAGTGTTACCGATCCTTGAAATTTTCCTGTAGTCGTTGTGCCAATCTGAACAACTTCTATATAAGGCAATAATGAACTTATTAATAATTCACTAGCCGAAGCAGTGCTTCCTGTAGTTAAAACATAAACTTTATTAAGGTTTAAATTATTAATGGAAGCTCCGGTACTTATCTCGTTATTAAAATAACGTTCTTGATTTTCAAAATTCTCATTATAAACTTGAGTTGTAAATAACTGTCCGTTAAACTGTCCGGTAACCATACTGGCAAGATCGTTGCTTGTTTCAATACTTCCGCCGCCATTGTAACGTAGATCGATCACTAAATCGGTAATATTATCTGCTTGAAATTCTGAAATAGCATTATTTAAAACATCATCAAAATTATTATTGAAGGCATTGTACATTAAATATCCAACGGTTTTATCTTCCAACTCAATAGTATTGGTAATATAAACCGGATTTTCGGTATATTCATTTTTTGTCAATGTAATAGTTTGATCTAATTCTGTAAGTTCCCCGTTACTAAACTCTGCCAAACCAATCGAATAAGTATCTGCAGCTAATAGCGAATTATAATTTTCTAGGGTTAGAGTAGTGCCATCAACGCGATTAAAGATCATCCCTCGAGATACACCTTCATTTTCGGCAGAAGTATTTGGTAATACATAACGTACGTAACCAAAAATTTCTCCGGTAGATTGTAATTGAACTAATCCGAATTTCATTCCGTTGCTTTTTGAAATTCCTGCTAATGCATCTTCTAGAACTCGGTAGTCGGAGACGATAAAACTAAATCGATCTTCACTATAAATAAGGGCATCAAACAAATCTTCGGGAGTCGCATAATTATCTAGAAAATTTTCTAATTCGGCTGTAGTAGCATAATTATTTTCATCTAACGCCGGTATTTGATCTTTGTAGAGGTAAAAAATGTTTAAGCCACGCCATACAAAATCTTGAATTTCTAAAGTAGAGGCCGGATTAATCTCATCATCTCGATCTTCAAAACAGGCGATAAATGTAGTACTTACTACTAGTAAAAGTAGTAAAGAGGTAATTTTATTTTTCATCATTGCAATTTAAAAGTATAACTCTAAAATACTCACAATATTATAAATTGAAAATATATTGTAACAAAATTTAAACCCGTTCGTCACCATAGTGTAGAGCGAAAGCAAAAAGAAATGAACCAACAAGAATTTTTAGTTTTTATAGAACCCATTAAAGATAAGATGTACAGACTTTCGGTACGCTTGTTGGTTTCTAAAGAAGCAGCGCAAGATGCGGTTCAAGAAGTATTTGTGAAATTGTGGAATAAAAGAGACACTTTAAAAAAATACGATAATGCACACGCTTTCGCGATGACGGTGACCAAAAATCATTGTCTCGATCAACTAAAACTGAAGAAAAATAATAACCTGAGAATTGTTCATAGTAATTATGAAGATGAAAGTAAATCGCTTCAGAAACATTTAGAAGCAAAAAACGAATTAGAAATTGTTGCTGAAATTATTAAAGATCTATCAGAACAGGAACAAACCTTAATTCAGCTTCGAGATATTGAGCAATTAGAATATGAAGAGATTATAGAAATTACCGGGATGAAGTCTACCGCCATACGAGTAGCTTTATCTCGTGCCAGAAAAAAAATTAGAAAAGAAATTATTAAAAAACATCACTATGGAACTGTCTAACATCAAAACCCTACTCGATAAATATCTAGAGGCAGAAACTACGCTAGCTGAAGAAAAAGTTTTAGAAACTTATTTTCTTTCAGATCACGTAGCTCCAGAATTGCAAGAGTACATTCCGTTATTCAACTTTTTTGAAAACGAACGAAGCCTCGAAACTTCAGAAGAAATAGAATTTAAAATGCCTTTTGAAGTTGAAGAAAAACGATCTAACCGATCATTAATTTACAAATGGTCTGGTATTGCGGCAAGTGTAGCCATTTTAGTTTCGGTTTTTATATTCAGCCAACAACAAAAAAATACCGTTACCAATCAAGAACCAGTAGAATATGAACTGGCGATGCAAAACACGCAAGACTTACTGTTAATGATGACCGATGCGGTTTCTAGCGGTAAAAAGCAGTTAACCTATTTAAAAGAAATCAATCAAACCAAAAATCAATTAATAAACAAATAGTCCTATGAAAAAGTTAGTATTAATTATTGCATTAAGTGTATTACCATTTTTAAGTCAAGCTCAGTCGTTTAGCGATTATGCAGATATGAAAGGTGTAAGCTCGATGGTGATGACCAGCGAGATGTTTAAACTTCTAGCCGATATCGATTTTGAAAGTACCGATCCAGAAGTAAAACGTTACATTCAACTTATTGAAAATCTAGAAGACATTAAAGTCTTAACCACGCAAGATGCTTCAATTTCAAAAAAGATGGAAGCCGATGTTAATTCTTATTTAAGTTCTGCTTCAATGAGTAAACTGATGAGCTTTAAAGATGATGGTAAAGAAGTGGACTTTTACTCAAAACCAGGCAGTAAAAAAGGAGCAGTAAGTCAACTTTTTATGTTCTTAAAAGGAATGGAAGATGGCGAACCAATTACTGTTATTTTATCAATAACAGGTGATATCGATTTAAAAGAAGTGTCTAAACTGGCACAAGATTTAGAAGTTCCCGGTGCAGACCAATTAGAAAAAGTTAAAGATCAATAATAAAATTGCTATGAAAAAGATAAATCAAATTTTGTTACTTGTTATCGCAGTGGTTGCGGTAGCTTGTAGCGGTGAGCCTTCACTACAAAAATATTATGTAGAAAATCAAGAAAACGAGAATTTTGTAGTCTTAGATGTTCCTTCGAGTTTATTTTTAGGAGATAATTCCGGCCTTTCAGAAGAAGATCAAAAAGTAATTCGGTCTATAAGAAAAGCCAATGTGTTAGTCTTACCGGTAAACAATAACAACCAAGATATTTATCAAGAAGAAAAGGCTACGATGGAAACTATTCTGAAAGATGAAAAATACAAAGTCTTGATGCGTTTTGGGTCTTCAGGAAAAAATGTAAAAGTGATGTATTTAGGTGAAGAAGATGCCATCGACGAAGTAATTGTCTATGCTAACGACGATACCAAAGGTTTTGCGGTAGCTCGATTATTAGGTGACGATATGAATTTTGCTGCCATTATGAAGTTAATGCGATCTGCTGCAAAAGGCGATGTCGATGTGAATTTAGATGTTTTAGAAGGCTTTGGTAAAGAGTTAAACGAAAAGTCTAAGAAAACAAAAGACAGTATCGAAGTAAAAGTAGAAATATAGGATTCCATATAAAAATTCATCAATCAATCAATTCACCGGATTTTATTTAAATCCGGTTTTTTTTATGCCCAAGCTTAACTTTTCTTTAAACCTCAAACGAATACGTTTTCTTTACCTTTATTAGAAAACTATATTCCAATGAAATTTTTTATAAATAATCCTCAACAAGTCGTAGATGAAGGGATTGAAGGTTTACTCACCGATCCTAATCTTACCAAACTAGATAACTTTCCAGAAGTTCGAGTCGTTCTTCGTAAAGACATCGATAAAAATAAAGTAGCTGTCATTTCTGGCGGCGGCTCGGGTCACGAGCCTGCGCACGCTGGTTTTGTAGGCAAAGGAATGCTAACTGCTGCCGTTTGTGGCGATATTTTTGCTTCACCATCTGTCGATGCAGTTTTGTCTGCCATCGTTGCCACGACGGGAGAAAAAGGTTGCTTACTCATTATTAAAAACTATACCGGCGACCGACTCAATTTTGGTCTGGCCGCAGAGCAAGCTCGCGATATGGGTTACAAAGTTGAAACCGTTATTGTAGGTGACGATATTGCGTTAGGTGAAGATGTTGAGCAGCGCGGTTTAGCAGGAACTTTATTTGTTCACAAAGCTGCTGGCTATTTAGCTGAAGAAGGTAAAAGTTTAGCTGAAGTTACTAAAATGGCGAAAAATGTTGCCAAGCAAACCTTTTCTATCGGACTTTCCTTAGAAGAAGGACAAAAGTTTCAAAACCCTGAAAGTTCTCGTTTAGATCAATCGGAAGCTGAACTCGGTTTAGGTATTCACGGTGAACCCGGCGTAGAAACCATTTCGATGGATAACGCAGAAAGTCTAATGCAAAAAGCAATTCAGAAATTAAAAGAATATCTTCCTTCTAAAGAAAAAGAATATGCCTTAATGCTGAATAACCTCGGAAGTGTCACTCCAATCGAAATGAATATTTTACTCTACGCATTTCAAAAATCAGAGCTGGCAGAACGAGTGAAATTAATTGTTGGGCCTTCACAATTGATGACTTCCTTAAATATGAATGGTTTTTCAATTTCGATGTTAGTAATAGATGAAGAAATTAAAAAAGCCTTAACTGCAGAAGCAACACCCGTTTCTTGGTTCATTAGAGAATTTGGTAAAATAAGTTCAGTTGAAAGTCCGCAATTACCGGAGACACTTCCATTTGAAGCTTCATCAAATTCAGCTAAAGAAGAATCATTGCAAAAAATTACCAATGAATTGATCAGTTTAGAAAAAGAACTCAACGCGATTGATGAAAAAGTTGGTGATGGCGACGCAGGCTCAACATTTGCTACAGGGGCGAAGAAATTACAAGAATTACATGATAAATTACCCTTTAATAATGACGCTGAATTACTCATTACTATCGGAAGAATTTTAGCTCGGGAAACCGGAGGTTCTAGCGGAGTTTTACTTTCTATTATGTTTACGCGTGCGGGAAATGCTTACAAAGAACATCAGCATTTAGGGAAAGCTTTAAACGAAGGCTTGCAAAAAATGAAAGAATTTGGTGGTGCCGAAGAAGGACAGCGTACGATGATCGACGCATTACAACCGGCATTTAGAGTTTTATCAGAAAATGGAACGATCGAAGAAGCGGCAACAAAGGCTAGGGAAGGAGCCAACAAAACCAAAGAAATTACTCATACAGATTTTGGCCGATCTTCTTATTTATCTGAAAAATCTTTAAAAGATATTCCAGATCCGGGAGCAGAAGCCGTAGCAAAAGTTTTTGAAGTTTTACAGTAGAAAACATTTCAAACCTAAAAATCCTTTGCAGTTGCAGGGGATTTTTTTAGTTTGAAAGGCTTTCAAAAAATTCAACTAATTTATCGTCGTGATCGAGATTTAGTTTTTTTCTGAAACGATATCTTGCGGTTTCTACACCTCTTACAGAAATACCCAAAAGTGGAGCTATATCTTTATTTGATAATCCCATTTTGATAAATGCTGAAAGGCGTAGTTCTTTCTTAGTAAGGTTAGGAACAACATTTTTCAAATTTCTAAAGAAGTCTTGATGAACATTTTCAAAATTACTATCAAAAACAGCTAAGTATTCTTCATCAATTTTGTTTTGATGCATTTTCTTGAAAATTTCAAGAATCTTTTGATTAGACTGTTTACTCTTTACAATATTCTTAAGCTCCTTTAGATCTTCTTGAAGGGTAGAGAAGAAGTTCTTTTTATTTACTAATAACATCGTGTAATTAGCAAGTTCTTTACTTTTTAAAAGTATATCTTGTTCTAGATGCTCTTTATCTTTTTCAATTTTTTCTTTATCCTTCTGAAGCTTGAGCTGGTCAATTTCTAATTGAAGCAATTTATTTGTACGCTGCTCCTTAAGTATCGATTTCTCCTTTTCACGTGTTATTTTTCTTTTAACGAGATGCCAACTTAATATAAAAAGACCAATAAATAATATAACATAAATGACCATTGCAGAATTAGTTTCATACCATTTAGGTTGAACATAAAAGTTAAATTCAGCAGGTTTTGATTGATTACCTAAAACATTCTTACTTCTAACTTTAAAAGTATAAGAACCGGGTTTTAGCAAACTATATTCTTTAAAACTTAGTTTTTGCCAGTTAGACCAACTATTATCGATGCCTTCTAATTGATAACTAAAAGTGTTATTTAAGTTATTAGGCATATTGGGTGCCGCAAATGAAAATTTTATAGAATTGAAATTGTTAGGTAGTTCAACAATAGAATCACTCGAAATGGGAAGTAAATAAGTTTCATTTTGATGAGAATAGCTAATTCCAGTTATGTCTGTTGAAATATCTACGAGCTCCTTTTGCTTTTGAAGGTTATATAAATACAACCCGGTATGTGTTCCTACAAGTACATTGTTATTAGAAATAGGGATTATACTTTCCATCCCTCGGTTAAAAGTCCCTTTGGTTTGTAAAAAAATATCCTTTTCAATTAATGGGTTTTTTGAGTTTGTTTCAAAATAACCTAATTCATCATCTTGCACGATCCAGGTTTTATCTCCTTTTTGTAAAATCTTTCTTGGGTTTCTTTCGGTGTCTATGATGTTATTTAATTTATTAAAAGGCTCAAATTTCTTTGTTTCATCATTAAAAATATAAGCACCTTTATTAGTAGAAAAAACAATTTCATTTTTCCATTTAAATACATTTATGTTAAAAGGAGAGGGGAGTCCATTCTTATCTGTATAATGGTCTATAGCAATAGTTCTATCTAGATCTTCACTAAAAGTTATTTTATAAACACCTTTATAACCGTGGCAAACCCAATAAGTGTAGGCTTCATTACTAGGTAAGATATCTCTAGAAGATTCATCGAAGCCTTCAATTTTATTAATTATTTTCCAATCTTTATTTTGCTGCTCTAATGTATAAATACCACTATATGTGCAAATGAGGTAAGTATTTTCTTTTTCTTTTAAAGGAATTGTTTTCCAAATTCCATCGATATTGCCAATTCGAGTTACTGCTAGATCTTTATTGATCTTATATAATCCTTTATCGTGATTAACAAATAAATCTTTATTGAGAACAGAGAAACTCCAAGCTTGTCCTTGTATCGAATTTAGTTTGTCAAAATTCTTAGAATTTATGGTATTATTGGCTAGAGATGAATAATAGACACCTTTATTTGTTGCTATTAAAAAGTTTTGATTCGAAACTTGTGCATCGTAAACAGATGCTAAATTAAATAAAGTGATTCTCGGACTGTTGTAATTTAAAAATTCTAAACCATTATCTAACAAAGCCCAAACGTTATCTTTTTGAGTTTGAAATAAATTTAAAACCGTCTGTCCTTTTAAATTATCAATAGCATTAATCCTAAATTGATTGTTTTTTTTGCTAAGAATGATAAGACCTTGACTAAGCGTACCTAATAAAATTTGATCACGATATTTTAATGCAGAAATTATTTGATCGTTTGAGTTTGAAAATAGTGACTGAGTTACAATTGAACCGTTACCTTTTTTTCTGAAGATTTTTCCGGTGTTAGTGAAAAATTCAAAATCGTAACTTATATAAATAACCGACTCATTATTGAACGCTGAAGCATCAATAAATTTTTTAATCTGACTGGTTTTTAGATTAACTTCATAAATTCCCTCATTAGCATCTTGTACAAAATATCGTCCATTCACTATAAAACTTTCGATAAATGAATTTCTCGAAGGAATTTGAGTAATATTTCCATTTTTCAATAGAAATAGTTTTTTAAAACTTCTGAAGATCACATTATCATCAAGAACATTTATTTGCCAAATATTTTCAAAAGATACGTTTGCTAATTGTAGCGTATCTTTTAATGATTTAAATTGATAGTTTCCAAAATCATCCCTAATTATTTTACCTAGATCATTATAACCGCCGGCGTAAATAGTCCCCTCTTGGTCTTTTGCTAAACTCCTAACTGATGAAGAGTTAGGTAATTTTATTTTTTTCCAAGTACTTCCGTCATAAATTAGAATACCATCATTATTACCAAAATACATTACTCCACGTTCATCTTCAGTAACACTCCAAAATTGAGCATCGGCATCAAAATCTTGTTGGGTGTAATGTTGAATGCTAGGATTTTGAGCCTGATTGATAAGCGTAGAAAAATCACTATTTTCCTGTGAAAAAAGTACATTGAAATTCAAAATAAAAACAAAAAACAATAGGACTCTGACTAACAATTTGCTATTTAATTGTTTAAAAAAATAAATATTTAGTGAATTCATCTTTATAAAATGAGGATAATTCAATCTAATTTTAATGGATTTTAAATGTTTCAGATCAAAATGAGTGTCAAATTTATAATATTTAATGTTTATAAACTACTAAAATATAATTATTTATAGATATTGAAGTAGTAATGACGTATTGTTAATTAATTGTGAAGTAATTGAAGTGTATTGATTTTTCCGGTTTTAAGCTCGTCAATTTCTAATTTTCTGAAAATTTTTAACACGAACCGAAATCGTTTTCGAATCTTACGAATATCAAAGCTTTGAGATTAGAATTCTATCATTTGTAAAGTTACGATAACGATTGAAAAGATTATTTAAAATTTAAAATATGGGATTAAAAAACTATTTGATTTATTGTTTTTCCTTTATAGGTTTTATGGCTTGGTCACAATCAGAACGTAACGGTCAAGTTATCGAAGCTGGTACAGAAATGCCTATTCCTGGGGTGAATGTCATTGTAAAAGGAACTAGTAATGGTGTAGTAACCGATTTTGATGGTAATTATACAATTAATGCTACTGCGCAAGATACATTAGTATTTTCTTACGTTGGCTTTTCTAGTCAAGAAATTGCGGTGGGTAATAAAAATACGATTAATGTAAGTCTTTCTGAAAATGCTGAATCATTATCAGAAATAGTGGTTGTTGGTTACGGTGCTCAAAAAAGAGAAGATATTACGGGAGCTGTTGGGGTGATTGATGCTGCAGAAACTTTTGAAGAAAGGCCTAATAACGATTTAGGATCTCTAATACAAGGGCAAGCGGCCGGAGTTCAGGTTTTAAAAAGTTCCGGTAAACCTTCAGCCGGATTTAATATTCGAGTAAGAGGTACAAGTTCTATCGATGGTAATAGTGAACCATTATATGTGATCGATGGAGTTCCTACTCAAGATACTCGATCGTTAAACCCTTCAGATATTGAAAGTATCTCTATTTTAAAAGATGCTTCTTCTGCAGCAATCTATGGAGCGCAGGGAGCAAATGGAGTGGTTTTAATTACTACAAAACAAGGTAAGTCAGATAAGGCTCAATTTCAATTTGATTCTTATGTAGGAGTTGCTCAAGTATGGAAAACTCTAGAAGTTTTAAATGCAGAACAATATCGGGACTTAATGACTGAGTTAGGTAAAGATACCGATTGGAGCCAATACGATCAAAACACAGATTGGCAAGACAAAGTTTTTAGAAATGCTTTATCACATAACTATCAAATATCTGTTTCAGGAAAAAATAACGGAACTCAATACTATATCTCAGGAGGCTATTTAAGTCAAGAAGGAGCAGTAAGAAGTGCAGAGATGGAGCGTTATAGCTTTAAAACTAATCTTTCTAAAGAAGTAAACGATTGGCTTAAAATAGGTACTAATATTAATTATACCCATTATTCAGATGTAGATGTTACCGATAATGCTGCAGTAAATCAAGGTGGAGTTTTATTAGGTGTTCTAGCAACACCACCAAATATTGGCGTATATAATGAAGATGGAACATATACCAGTAACCCATTTCAAGATTGGGAAAACCCAATTTCAAGCACAGATGCTGCAGATAGAGGTTATAAAAACCAGCGTTTATTAGGTAATGTTTTTACAGAGATTGAATTTTTAAAGCATTTTACATTACGTTCTAATTTCGGTATAGACTTTAATGCAGATCGTTACGATTACTTCTTAGATCCGTTTACTACAAGCTACGGCCGTGCGACTAATGGTATTGGTCGTTACAATACAAATATTAATAACTATTTTATTTGGGATAATACGTTACGCTACAAAAATACTTTTGGTGAACACAAAATTGAAGGTTTAGTGGGTAGCGTTTATCAAAAAAATAGATGGGAAAATAGTAGTATCGAAAGAAGAAATTTTGCAAGTGCAGAAATTACTACTCCGGGAGCCGGTTCAGAAATTATCAGTGCCAATGCCGGTAAAAGTGAAAAAACAAATGCTTCATTTATTTCAAGAGTAAATTACGATTTTAAGAATAGATATTTATTAACTGCAAATTTTAGAGCAGATGGTTCTAGTTCTTTCGGACCGAATAATAAATGGGGATACTTTCCTTCATTTTCTGTAGGTTGGAGAATTTCTAGAGAATCATTTTTAGAAAATGTAGATAATTTATCAGAATTAAAACTGAGAGCAGGTTGGGGTATTGTAGGTAACGATACCGGAGGTTATGCATATTTAGCTCGTGTAGGTAGTGGTGGTAACTATCCAATTGGCGGGCAAACAATGCCGGGTACTTATCCTGCTACAATCGCTAATGACGATTTAAAATGGGAAGAATCAGAACAAACCAATATAGGAGTAGACTTAGGTTTATTTGATGATAAAATTGTTTTTTCTGCTGACGCTTATTTAAAAAAGAATTACGATTTATTATTGAATAATCCTCTTCCGGTAGGTACCGGTTTTAGTTCTGCAGTACAAAATATTGGTGAAATTCAAAATAAAGGTTTAGAATTTCAACTAAATACAATTAACCTAACTACAGATAATTTTTCTTGGAGTACTTCAGCTAATCTTTCTTTAAATAGAAATGAAGCAAAATATATTGTAGGTCAAGTAATTACTCGAGGTGGTGTAGCTAGTCGTGGTAATGTAAGTTTAATTGAAGAAGGCGAAGCTTTAGGTACTTTCTTTGGTTACCAATGGGGCGGCGTAGATCCGCAAACGGGAGATGTTTACTACATCGATCAAAATGGAGAAAGTACTTTCGATCCAACTGCAGATGATAGAAAAATTATTGGAGATCCAAATCCAGATTTTATTTATAGTTTAGGAAATACATTTACCTATAAGGATTTTAGCTTGAATATTTTCTTACAAGGTTCACAAGGTAACGATGTGTTTAATGCTACACGTTTACAGATGGAAGCAATGGTAGATTCTAAAAACCAATTAGCTACTGTAAATGATCGATGGAGACAACCCGGAGATATTACCAATATTCCTAGAGCTTTAGAAGGTGATACTAAAAACTCTCGACTTTCAACCCGTTATGTAGAAGACGGTTCTTATTTAAGATTTAAAGCAGTGACTTTAAGTTATAACTTACCGCAAGCAGCTTTAGAAAAAATTCACTTAAATAATCTAAAGCTTTATTTAACCGGAGAGAACTTAATTACCATTACCGATTATTCTGGTTTTGATCCTGAAGTAAATGCTTTTGGAGGTAATACTGCAGTGCAGGGAGTAGATTTTGGTACGTACCCGCAAACCAGAAATGTAATTTTAGGAATGAATGTTAGATTTTAAATTGATTATGAATATGAGAAACTTTAAAAAATACATAGTTTATTCAATGTTAGCAGGAATTGCTTTTTCTTGTAACGACGAATTAGAGATTGAACCAATTTCTGAAGAAACAGCCGCTTCGGCTTATTCAACAGGACCTCAGATTCAAGCAGCGCTTACAGGTGTTTATGAGTCTTTTCAATCTTCAGATTATTATATATGGGATCGTTTAATTTATCAAGATGTAAGATCAGATAATCACTATGCAGGTGGTGATAACCCGGAGATCTTTCAGTTTGATAGAGTAGATGTTACTCCAACTAATGGTCGTGTCTACGGAATGTGGGGAAATATTTACAATGCAATTTCTAAAGCAAATATTGTATTAGAAAAAGCTCCCTTAGTAGAAGATAAGATAACAGACGAAGAGCGAGAGCAAGTTATTGGTCAAGCATATTTCTTACGCGCTTATCATTATTTTACATTGGTGAAGAATTTTGGAGATGTTCCTTTATACTTAGAATTTATAAGTACTCCAGACCCAAGTGTAACAAGATTACCTAGAGCCGATGTAAATGAAGTTTATACACAAATTTTAGCAGATCTAGAGGAAGCATTATTAAGGCTGCCGGATGATTATGGTAACGATGCAAGTGTAAATAAAGCCAGAGCAACTAAAGGTGCTGCAAATGCATTATTTGCTAAAGTTTATGCGCAAATGCCAACTCCAGATTATAATAAGGTTTTAGAACATTCTAATGCGGTGATCAATAGCCCGGCGGGTTATACTTTACTTTCTAATTATGCTGAATTATTTGATGGGAATCACTACAATAATTCTGAGTCGATCTTAGAAATTCAGTTTTTAGGAGGAGATGAAGGTAACTGGGCGCCACAAATGCATTTACCACCGTCAGTAAGTGGTGACAGCTGGAGAAAATTTGTAACTCCATCTAAAGATCTAGTAGATGCTTTTGATGCTGAAGGAGATGTGGTACGTAAAAACGCAACCGTACTTTTTGAAAATGTACCGTGGATCGATGAATATTGGGGCAATGCACCCAATAGTAGCGTGGCTTTTGCTTACAAATGGAAAAATGCCAGTGCTTGGGCAAGTGCAGATAACGAATACTTACTTCGTCTAGCCGATATTATGCTATTAAAAGCCGAAGCATTAAATGAGTTAGGGCAAACAGCTCAAGCTGCAGAAGTTGTAAACATAATTAGAGATCGAGCAGAATTGGAGGCATTAACTGCAGAAGCAACTGCATCTCAAACTGCATTGCGAGAGGCGATCTTAAAAGAGCGTCGATTAGAACTTGCTCAAGAAGCTAAACGTTGGGACGATTTAATAAGATACGACAAAGCGATAGAAGTAATGAACAGTGTCGACGATATCGATTTGAGTACCGGTCAATCGGTAAACTATAATGTTACTGAAACCGATTTATTACTTCCTATTCCGCAGAATGAAATTGATAGAAATCCTAACCTAACCCAAAACCCCGGATACTAAAATGAAGAAGATATTTTTAAGTATTGCTATTGCAGCAACTTTAATTGCCTGTTCAGACGATGATACCAAAAGCTATCCGCCGCCAACTACCGGCGGAAGCGGTAACGAGGTAGGAACAGCACAAATTTGGGTAACAAGTGGCGATCAAAGTCGCTTACTTTCTGCCCAAGATAATTTAAGTATAATCGATAATAATGAAACTACATATCCTTCAATTAGCATTAATGAGAGTGAGCAAATGCAAGAAATTGAAGGTTTTGGTGCGGCCTTAACCGGTTCTTCAGCATATTTGATCAATAACTTAAATGCAGCTCAAAAGAACAGTTTACTCTCAGATTTATTTAATGTTGAAAGTGGAGCAGGAATGAGTTATTTAAGATTAACTATGGGAGCTTCAGATTTTTCGTTAGGCGATTTTACGTATAACGATCTACCACAAGGCCAAGAAGATGCTACGTTAGCAAACTTCTCGATAGCTCAAGATGAAGCACACGTAATTCCGGTAGCCAATAGTATTCTATCGATTAATCCTGAAGTTAAGTTTATGGGAAGTCCTTGGAGTGCTCCTGCTTGGATGAAAACAAACGAAAGTTTATACGGTGGGAAATTAGTATCACAGTGGTACGAAACCTATGCTAATTATTTTGTGAAGTACATACAAGCTTACCAAACGAATGGGATCACGATAGATGCTGTTACTCCGCAAAACGAACCTTTGCATACCGCAGGTTACCCTACAATGCGCATGGAAGCAGATGAGCAGGCAGATTTTATTAAAAATGCCTTAGGACCTGCTTTTGCTGAAGAGAATATTTCAACAAAAATTATTGCTTACGATCATAATTTTGATGAGCCGGGTTACCCGATGACGGTTTTAGATGATGCAGATGCGAATCAATATGTTTCAGGTAGTGCTTTTCACGCCTATGCGGGTCAAGTAAGCGCTATGTCTCAAGTACATAATGCATATCCAGACAAAGGACTTTATTTTACCGAGATATCTGGAGGAGAATGGAGTACAGATTTTTCGAGCAACCTACGCTGGTATACCCAGAATATTTTGATCGGGACTACCAAAAACTGGTCTAAAACTGCTTTGTTTTGGAATCTTGCTTTAGATGAAAATCACGGACCTACAAATAACGGATGTCAAGATTGTAGAGGTGTTGTTACAATAAATTCTTCCGGAGAAATAGAAAAGAATGAAGAATATTATGCCATCGCTCATTTTTCAAAATTTGTAAGACCGGGTGCGTATCGAATTGGCTCTTCTAATTTTCCGGATAATTCAGGTCTTTCTGGGGTTGCCTTTCAAAATCCGGATGGGAGCAAAGTATTAATTGTGTTGAATGAAACGCCTTCTTCAAAAACATTTTCAGCAATAATGGGTGAAAATAGATTTGATGGTACCATCGCACAAGAAAGTGTAGCCACGATCACTTGGCAATAACATTAAAACTTTTTAAAATGAAAAAATATTATAGTTATATACTTATTTGTTTTACGGTTTTTGGACTTATAAGCTGTGAAAACGACGATAATTTAGCTCCGGTAGGTAACTGGGAGCTTTCAGAACCATCACTAATTTCACCAGATGATGGAGAAGAAATTTTACTACAAGAAGATCGTGCTAACGAAACCTTTTATTTCGAATGGGAAAAAGCAGTCTCAACGGCAGGTTTTCAAGTTCGCTACGAACTTCAGATCGATACCTTAGGTAGCGAAAATCATGATTCTCCTATTATTAGTATGAAATCTGATAATAATGGTAAAGCTACTACTGCAAGCATTCAGGCTTCAGATCTAGATCTAGCTTTGTCTTACGCAGGTTATTCAGCTAACGAATCTTCAGAATTAGAATGGACGGTGGTAGCAATTTGTCAAGATACAAGAACTTACGCTACCAGAACATTCAATGTCATGCGTTTTGAAAATGAATATGTGCCGTCGCAATTATTTTTATCGGGTACAGCTACAGAAGCAGGAACAGATATCGCAATGGCCATCCCGATGCGTCATTTAGAAAATGCCTCTGGAGAAGCTACTTACATTTTTGAAGTATATACTTCATTAGAAGCCGGACAAACTTTTAAATTATATAGTAAACAAGAACTTCCGGCTCATCAATACGGTGGTGGCGAAGGTGTAATTGAGAAGAATGGATCTGCAATTGCTGTTGAAGAAAGTGGGCAATATCGAATTACCGTAAACTTAAATGATCATACTTATTCACTTTGGAAAATTGAAAACTGGAGTATTGTGGGTAACATTATCCCGAATGGTTGGGGTGGTGACGAACCTTTGGAGTATATTGGTAACGGTATTTGGGAAAAAACAATGTTTTTAACGGTACCAAATGGAGAAAACGGTGGATTTTTATTTAGAGCTAACCATGATTGGGGCTATTTATTAAAAAGAATTCAAGGTACTTCGAATGAAGTTTATATGGAATCTCAAGCCGGTGATGCTGGTATTGATATTGAAGATATTCCGTTAAATAATTCAGGAGAATTTACGGTGACTTTAGATTTATCGGGAGATACTTATACCTATAATTTAGAGAGTAATTTAAGCGCTCCTTCAGAGACGCCTTCAAGTTTATTCTTATTAGAAAACGGAACTTCGATTGCTGAATTTTCTTTAGATCAGGATACTTTCACTTCAGAATATTTACCATTACAAGCAGGAATGAGTTATTCTTTAAATAGTGCTCAAGATGGTTCTGGTACTTCTTATTTTACTTCAAATATTATAGGAGCAACCGATAGCCCAGATGGTGATAGTGTAGCTTCTGGAATTTCTTTTGTAGAGGGTGAAGGAGAGTTTAGCGTAGATCACGATCAAGCCTATAAGCTAAGCTTTAATTTTGCAACCGGAAGTGGTAGTTGGCAATACTACAACATCAAATTATTTCATTGGCAAAATTGGGAAGATCGTAATGAGTTTTTAATGACTTATGTTCACCCGATGCAATTTACCACAACTCAAAATTTAGAGGCAGGTTATAACCTTAAATTCAACTCACCTTGGGATGTACAGTTTGGTACACCAGATGGTGGTGATAACTCACTAATGAGCGGAGCTTTAATTAATGGTGGTGGCGATTTAAATCCTATCACACAATCAGGAAGCTACGAAGCGAATTTAACCGTAGATGCAACTTATACAAATGCAACATTTGAGTTCGTAGCACAATAAATCATATTTTACTAAACTTTTCTAAGCAGATGATCTTAGCCAATCATCTGCTTAGGTATTTTCTAAACAGAATGAATAAATTATTTCAAAAATGCGTAGGTATTTCTTTAGGTCTTGCAGTGCTAACATCGTTTAGCTCTTGTATTGATGATTCTAAAGCGAATCCTTCCGCAGAAAAAAATAAAAGCCTGGGCAATGTTTATATTACCACTTTTAATGAAAAACAACTTTTAGCTGAAAGTGAGATCACAAATTCTGAAACTCAAAATGCTGAACACTTACCGGTTATTAAAATAAATGCTGAAAAAACCTACCAAACGATGGATGGTTTTGGTTATACTTTAACCGGTGGTAGCGCAATGCACATTCACCAAATGTCAGATAAAGCTCGTCAAGATTTATTACAAGAATTATTTGGGCGAGATACCAATAGCATTGGCGTAAGTTATCTAAGAATAAGTGTTGGTGCTTCAGATCTAGATGCAGCGCCATTTTCTTATAACGATCTACCCGAGGGCGAAACCGATAAAAATTTAGAGCATTTCTCTTTGGCAAATGATACACTTTATTTAATTCCGGTGTTAAAAGAGATCATTAAAATTCAACCTGATATTAAAATTTTAGGTTCACCTTGGTCTCCACCAAAATGGATGAAAACCAATAAAGATACCCGCGGCGGAAGTTTAAAAGAAGAATTTTACGATAGTTATGCCAATTACTTTGTAAAATATATTGAAGCGATGAAGGCTGAAGGAATTACGATCGATGCGATTACCGTACAAAATGAACCTTTGCATCCCGGTAACAATCCAAGTTTATTGATGGAAGCTGAACAACAAAAGGGATTTGTAAAAAATCATTTAGGACCAATTTTCAAAGAAAATAATATCGAAACCAAGATCATTGTGTACGATCACAATGCCGATCGTCCCGATTATCCTATCACGATCTTAAACGATTCTGTAGCAGCAAAATATATTGATGGTTCTGCATTTCATTTATATGGAGGCGAGGTAGATGCAATTTCAAAAGTTCACGAAGCGCATCCCGATAAAAACCTATATTTTACAGAACAATGGGTAGGAGCTCCAGGCAATTTTGCTAAAGAAATGAACTGGCATACCGAAAATTTAATAATCGGTGCGACTAGAAATTGGTGTAAAACAGTTTTAGAGTGGAATGTTGCTGCAGACGAAAATCAACAACCGCATACCGATCGTGGTGGTTGTGATCGTTGTTTGGGCGCAATAACCATTAATGGAGACGAGGTTACTAGAGAACCTGCATATTATATTATTGCGCAAGCTTCAAAATTTGTAATGCCCGGTTCTGTTAGAATCGAATCTAATTTACTGGAAGAATTACCAAATGTTGCTTTTAAAACTCCTGAAGGTAAAATTGTAGTGATCGTTCAGAATAAAAATAAAAAAGCGCAATCATTTCAACTTCAATTAGAAAATGAAACACTTGAAGTGAAATTACCGGCAGAATCGGTTGGTACTTATGTAATTTAAAAATCCCCAAAAACTATAAACTTTATGAAATTATATTCACTATTTCTGGGAGTGTTTTTGCTCTTCGGAAATTTTGCTCAGGCGCAATTAAATAGTACTGCGCACGATCAAGAGATCGAGTCGTTAATCAATAAAATGACAATTAAAGAAAAAGTCGGACAAATGACGCAGATCACGCTCGATGTGATCACCAAAGGAGACGATATTTATTCGAGTTACGAGCCTTTTGAGCTAGATCAAGATTCGTTAAACAAAGCTTTGATCGATCATCATATTGGTTCGGTGTTGAATACGGCGAACAACCGTGCATTAACGCCCCAAAAATGGTATTCTTTAATTAGCCAAATTCAGGAAACTGCATTAAAGGATCGATTAGAAATTCCGGTAATTTATGG
>DTTX01000041.1:101269-109292 GCA_012964435.1 Mesonia sp.
GTCCGACTTTTTCTTTAATTGTCATTTTATTGATTAACGACATATACGGTGGGAGCTACGATGTTTCCACAGCAAATTGGTCAGGCGGCAACCAGAAATCGCGACTTAGTAAAAAGAGGGGCAGAAATTACAGCTTACGAAACGAGAGCGAGCAGTATTTCTTGGAATTTTTCTCCGGTATTAGACTTAGGAATGGATCCTCGATTTCCTAGAATTTGGGAATCTTTTGGTGAAGACCCTTATTTAATTTCAGAATTAGGCGTAGAAATGATCGATGGTTACGAAGGTGATGATAATGACCTTTCGAATCCGGAACACGTTGCCAGTTCTTTAAAACACTTTTTAGGTTACCACGCGGCTACTTCAGGAAAAGATAGAACACCTTCTTACATTCCTAATTCAGCATTACGCGAATATCATTTGCCGTCTTTTAAAGCTGCTATCGAAGCCGGAGCGCACACGATTATGATCAATAGCGGAATTATCAACGGAATTCCTGTTCACGCCAATAAAAATTTATTGACCGGTTTATTAAAAGAAGAATTAAACTTTAAAGGTTTAGTGGTAACCGATTGGGCAGATATAGAAAATCTTCACCGTCGTGATCGCGTTGCTAAAGACGATAAAGAAGCAGTGATGATGGCCATTAATGCCGGTATCGATATGTCGATGGTTCCTTATAAATACGAAGTTTTTTACAATAGTTTGGTAGAATTGGTAAAAGAAGGAAAGGTAAAAGAAGAGCGAATCGATGATGCGGTAAGAAGAATTTTACGTGTGAAATTTGCGTTGAATTTATTTGAACATCCTACCACCAACCCAAAAGATTATCCTGAGTTTGGAAGTAAAGATTTTGAAAATGCAGCTTATAACACCGCAGCAGAGTCGATTACTTTATTAAAAAATGAAGAAAATATTCTTCCATTAAAAAAGAATACAAAGATTTTAGTGACCGGTCCCAACGCTAATAATATGCGAACGTTAAATGGAGCGTGGACGTACTCTTGGCAAGGTGAAAAAACTCCTGAATATGCGCAAGATTATAACACAATTCTGGAAGCACTTCAGCAAAAAGGAAAGAAAAAGAACGTGACTTACGTTCCCGGAGTGAGCTATAAAATGGATGGGAAATATTATGAGCAAGCTCCGGACCAACTAGAGAAAGCAGTTTCAGAAGCTAAAAAAGCAGATGTGGTGATTTTATGTTTAGGCGAAAATACCTACACTGAAAAACCGGGAGATTTAAACGATCTGTATTTAAATGAACATCAGGTTGAATTAGCTCAAAAAATTGCTGCCACGGGAACACCGGTAATTTTAGTATTAAATGAAGGTCGACCAAGAATTATTAGTCAGATCGAACCAAAAATGAAAGCGGTTGTACAAACTTACTTACCGGGGAACTTTGGAGGTGATGCGCTGGCCGATATTTTATTTGGAGAAGTAAATCCTTCCGGGAAGTTACCTTACACGTATCCAAGATATCCCAATGCGACGATCGGTTACATTCATAAACCTTCTGAAGAGCAAAAGAAAGCCGAAGGCGTTTATAATTATGAAGCCGATTACAATCCGCAATACCGATTTGGTGATGGATTAAGTTATACGACTTTTAAGTATTCAGATCTAAAAATTAATACAACTGAAATTGGAGCAGGAGAGAAGCTGCAAGTTTCAGTAAAAGTGACGAATACCGGAGATAGAAAAGGAAAAGAGGTTGTTGAATTGTATACTTCAGACTTGTATGCAAGTAAAATAACTCCGGATGTTAAGCGACTTAGAAGATTTACGAAGATCGAATTAGCGCCTGGCGCTTCTGAAACGGTTGACTTTACAATTTCAACAGACGATTTAAAATATGCCGATCAAGATGGCAAAAGTATTTTAGAGGCCGGTGAGTTTAAATTATTGATCAATGATCTAGAAGAAAGTTTTTTTGTGAAAGAAAACTAGTTTTTCATTTTGTGTTTCAAAAAAAAGCCCCTGAATTTTCAGGGGCTTTTTGCTTTAAAATCTTATAGAATTTAATTGTCTTTATATTCAATTTTTTTCTTTTCGATGTTTCCGTTCTCGTCTTTTTTGATTTTTACTTCTTTTTCGCTGTCTTCGATCTCGATTTTGGAACCGTCATCACTTACTTCTACATTTGCATCTTCTTCAACTTCTACACCTTCAACCTCGATAGTTTCTTTTTTTTCTTCATCACGACAAGAAATTAATGCAAGACTAAAAGATAATGCTAACGCTATAAATTTTAATTTTTTCATTTCAAATTTCATTTTGGTTTGAAGAATAAAAGTAATCAATTAAATCTTAAAGATTTGCTAATCTTCTTCGTGATCGATATTACCGCCAGAAATACTTTCGTTGGTAGAAACTTTTTCAGGATTTCCGTAGTAATCAATATTTCCGCCGGAAGAAGCATTTGCTTTTAAAGAACCTTCGTTGTAAATATCAATGTTACCTCCAGAACTGGCATCGACGATACATTCTTTAGTTTTTAAATTTTTAGCCTTAATTCTTGAACCGCTACTTGCATCGCCATCAAAATAAATTGAAGTTCCCTCCAATTCTACCTTTGCTCCACTAGAAACATCGACAGTAGTTTTCTTTACTTTTAATTGAAGTTCTATAGACGAACCACTACTCGCATCAACAATTATATGTTCTTGCTCTAAAACATCTTCAGAATCTACACTCGAACCACTACTAGATTTGATGAGGTTTAAATCTTCAGTATAATAAAGCGTTAATTCTCTTGTACCCGATTGAATATTATTTTTACTTCCCAAGGTGAGACGCTCGTTATTAATGTAATAATCTAATTGCTCGATTAAATTTTCGTTAGCTCGAACAACAATTTTATTCTCATTGCTCTTAACAAGTTGTACTTTCCAGCCACTTTCGGTTTTAACTTCGGTAAAACTTTCATTCAGCATAATATCTTTAGTAACAACTTCGCCTTTACCTCTAATTCCTGAGATATCGAATTTACAAGCTACTACCATCGAAGAGGCTAGAAATAGCAGTAAGATTTTGTTGATTTTAGTTTTCATGATTTCTATTTTTAGTTGAATTATTTTGTGGTTGTTGAGTCAACTTCAGTTTGATTTATTTTTTCTTGTGTTGAAGAGTTTTTTTCCTCTTCTTGATACCAATCATCATCGGTTTCGTATTGAGTCGGTTCTTCATCATCTTTATAATGATCGCCTGATTTCTCTTCAAAGAAATGATCATCGTCATCTTCATTTTCAACCGGACAAGTTTCACATATAATTTCTTTATGAGCGATCTTTAAAAAATGACCTTCTTGACCTCTTAGTAAAATATCGCCATTGTAGCTATAATTTAAATGATAAGAACTTGTATTTTCTTCAGCAAAAAGAGTAGTGCCTTCCGGCAAATATAAAGTTACAGTAATTTCTTGATCACTAAACATTGCTGCTGCCGGTGTAGTAAAATATCCATTTAAACTTAATGTGTTATTACTAAATTCTGTTGAATAATCGATCGCAGCCGCTCGTTCTTTAGCTACTTGATAGCTTTTACCTTCTGCACCTTTTTTAATTTCAATTTTAGCGATCGAATCTCTGGTAGATTTGATAATTAGACGAACATCTCTTGAATACAGTATTTTATCTGAATTTTCGTCGTATTTAATTTCTATATCACTATCACGATTTAATTCATTTCCGTAGAAATTATCACCTTTCATAGTTAAAAATAGGGTGTCTGTAGAAGAAATGGGTAAGGTTTGAGTTTCGACAACTTCACCTTCAAAAGCGCGCTCGGTAGCTTGTCTTACCCCAAGAAAAGCAATTACAAATATCGAGATTAACCATAAACCTAAAAGTCCTAATTTTACAGGCATACCAATCGATTTCAGGTTAGTTACTAAAATCTTTAAGCCAAGAATGAATAAGAAAAATATAGGAATACCGGCTGCAAAGAAAATTAGTAAGCTACCTAACCAAAATGGGATCCCAATATTGGCCATTTCTACATAATCTAACCAAGGTGCATCAAAAAGTCCGAAAGTTCCTACACTTAATAAACTAAATAGCAGTGCGATTAGTGCAGAACCTGCAAATAGAATAATAAGAATACCTATAAATTTTACGAACACTTTTAATAATGTTACGATTGCATTACCTAAACCTTTAAAAAAGTTGGTAGCACCGTTATTAACCTTTTTACCATATTTTTGATAGTCAACGTCTTTCATTTTATCGGCAACAGAATCAAAACCTTCCTTTACTTTACGTTCGATGTTGCTAATATTAATGGGCTCGCCACGCATTTCTAATTTTTCTGCTGTGGTAACTGCTTCCGGCATTACGATCCAAAATATGATATAAACCAGTAAAAAAGTACCGCTGGTAAGAATTGTAGAGATTATAAATAAAACGCGTACCCAAACCGGATCGATATTAAAATAATGTCCTAAACCGGAGCTTACCCCAGAGATGTAAGAATTATCGGGATCGCGGTATAATTTTTTATTTCGTTTCTCGGTTTTCGCTTCTGTATGTTTATTGTGGGTATGAGAAGATTGTGAAGCTTCTTCATCTTCAAAAATATCGTCGTCTACTTTGTAGTCTTCGGGTTGCCCCATAATTTCTATCACAGCATCAACTTCTCTCATCCCAATCACTTGCTTATCTGTTTCGCGTTTTTCAGCAAAAAGTTCAGCAATACGCGCTTCTATATCTTGTATAATTTCGTCACGACCTTGAGAGTCGGTAAACGAATGTTTGATGGCATCGAGATAGTTTTTTAGCTTTAAAAAAGCATCTTCATCGATATGAAAAAATATGCCTGCTAGGTTTATATTAACTGTCTTGTTCATCTTGATTAGTTTTTAGTCTTGGTTACGATAGAAACTGCGTTTTGTAAATTGTTCCAAGTATCGGTTAGTTCTGATAAAAAATGTTTGCCGGTATCGGTAAGTCCGTAATATTTTCGTGGCGGTCCGCTGGTCGACTCTTCCCAACGATAGCTAAGTAATCCTGCATTTTTAAGTCGGGTAAGAAGTGGGTAAATAGTACCTTCTACGACCAATAGTTTTGCGTCTTTTAGCGTATCTAAAATTTCTGCTACGTAGGCATCGTTTTCATCTAAAATAGATAGAATGCAATACTCTAAAACGCCTTTACGCATTTGCGCTTTGGTGTTTTCAATTTTCATAAGGCATTTGTTTTATATGCGTTAAACTGTTCATTTTTTGATTGAATTTTTGATGAATGAAAAATTATTTGTCACAATCATTTTCCAGTTGATGAAGCTGGCAATTAGTGATTGGCTTTGTGATAGAATCTTTTTGCTGATGAGGCGACTCTATAAAAAATTTAAAGAAGCTATTTTGCTCATTTCTTTTAATTGGTTTTTCTGGAGATTGAGAAAGAATAAAAGCAGCTAAGAGTGAAAGTAAAATATTCATAATGATTGGTTTTAGATGGCTGGTTGTAAATTTTCTTCTTTAAGTTCTTCTTCCTCTTCTGGAGTTAGTTTTAAAAAATTGATGGTTAACGGGTAATTGTAAATTTTGCCTTCACCGGCTCTTACTGTGGCATTGATTACACATAAAATTTCTAAAAAGAAAAGTGATAAGGCTAAAATTGAAACGATACCAATAAATAAAATAAATGGGGTAGTGAATAGTGGTGAATGATTACTGATCACCAAATCGTTACCGGCAGAAAAATAAAATTGATCAAGATTACCTAAGTTAATTCCTAAAATTACAAGTCCAAAAACAGCGATTGTAACTAAGACACTTGCGTAGAGAAATAAACTAATCTGAAAGTTTAAACTTTTTTTGGCATTTGCACTTACAAAAGCTTTGTCTTTGTGTAAAACCCAAATAAAAATAGGGACTAAAAAATTTCCGAAAGGAATAAAGTACTTACTAAATGCTCCTAAGTGAGCAACAGAACTGATTGATTTTTGATTGATAGATTGCATAGTAAACTAATTTCTTATGCAAATATATATCTAAAAAAAGGTATTATGCAATACAAAGTACTAAAATTTAACATTTATGTGTTGGCGAATTATTCTTAATTTTCAATTAAGTGGAAAATAAAATGTAGTATTTATAGGCAATTAAGTGATGATCTTAATTAATTTACTAACTTTAAAAAAGAGTAAAAATTTTTTTGATAAAATGAAATTAACACCAAAAAAGATAAACCTGTTTACCATGATGAAGTTACCCTCAGCATGGTTTTGCGGAGTTCGATTAAAAAGTATTTCTACTGAAAAAGCCAGTGTAAGTGTAAAACATCGGTGGATCAATCAAAACCCATTTAACTCTATGTACTTTGCTGTACAAGCGATGGCAGCAGAACTATCTACCGGAGCTTTAGTCATGCAGGCCATACAAGAAGCAGATCATAAAATATCGATGCTCGTAGCAGAAAACAATGCTAGTTTTTCTAAAAAAGCAAAAGGAAAAATAACTTTTGAATGTCTTGACGGACATTTAATTGCTGAAGCTATTCAAGAAACTATTCTAACAAAAGAGGGGCAAACCTGCTGGATGAAATCTGTTGGAAAAAATAACGAAGGAGTAGTGGTAAGTGAATTTAATTTTATGTGGACGGTAAAAATCAAATAAATAAATTATTAATAATTTAAAACAGTATATAGAATATGTTATGAAAATGATAATTTGATAATTTTAGTTCTTTTTATTGCTGAATATTTATTTATTTTTTAAATTAGTCAAGAATTTTAAAATGGAGCTTATTTAAAAACTTTACTTAAACTAACTTTAAACTGTTCAAATTTATGGCAAGAGCGATGTTTGAGTACACTAAAGAAATTTTAACTAAAGTAAGTTTTGATGTAACTTTATTTTGTAAAGAAGTACAAAAAGCCATCAGCCGCTTACTACCTTATGAACTTGAGGAATTAAAACTCTTTATTGTATTTTTATCGAAGCAAAACCCTCACCTTATCGCAAGTCTAACTTATTTAAAATAACTTAAAAAAGCCGCTTTGAAAAAAGCGGCTTTTTTTATGCTTAAGATTTATTAGCAAAATGTTCCATAAAATGATCAGGGTGAGCGCCGGTTCGTTCATCGTTATGTAAAGCATCGATGGTTTTTATTTCTTCTACATTTAATTCAAAATCAAAAATATTGGCATTTTCTATAATTCGTTTTTGATGCACACTTTTAGGAATAGTTAATACACCTTTTTGTAAATCCCATCGGATAATTACTTGAGCAATAGTTTTATGATGTTTCTCAGCAATTTTAGCGATAGTTTCATTTTCTAAAATTCTTCCGCGCATTAAAGGAGACCAAGCTTGATATTGAATATTTTCTTTCCTGCAATAGTCAATTAATTCTTGCTGAACCAGTTTAGGGTGAAATTCATTTTGCAAAACCATCGGCATGATCGATCCATTTTTTTTGATTGTTTCTAGTTGGTGCTGTAAACAATTACAAACGCCAATGGCTCTTACTTTTCCGTCTTTATAGAGTTTTTCTAAAGCTTGCCAAGTTTCTTCTAAAACCTCGGGAACCGGCCAGTGAATCAGGTATAGATCAATATAATCTAAATTCAACTTTTGCCTTGAAATTTCAAAAGCTTTTAGTGTATTTTCATAACCTTGATCGTCGTTCCAAACTTTTGTAGTTATAAATAATTCTTCCCGATGAATACTACTGTTTTTAATCGCTTCGCCAACGCCTTCTTCATTATCGTAAAAACTTGCCGTATCAATAAGTCGATAACCGGCATCGAACGCGTAATTAATTGCATTTTTTACTTCTTCACCGTCTTTCGATTTATAAACGCCTAAACCTAAATAAGGCATTTTAACTCCGTTTGAAAGGGTGATTTTTCCGTGAATATCTGTAATTTTCATAGCTTTTTTCTGAATAATTTAGTTGAATTGAATATAGAGATAGCCAATTCCGAAGAGAATAAGAATCGCTAAGCAAATCCAACTAAAAACTTGATAATTTTTACTGGGACGATCTTTTTCTTCATTAATTGCATCTACCTGTCT
>DTTX01000041.1:109302-149946 GCA_012964435.1 Mesonia sp.
GACGATCTTTTTCTGTAATATAATTCTTTACCAATCTAAAATTGAAATATCCTAATATGGGCGCCGATAAAAATGAAAGTCCGCTAGCAAAATCGGCCAAGTACGTAAAATTTTTATCGGAAAAATAAAGGATAGCTAACGATAGAATAGGAATAACAATTAAACCAATTCGATATAAATTTGATTTCTTCTGAAGAGAAATTTCGGTTTCTCTCTCTTGCGGAACCATAATTTCTGAAAGTACTCTTGGGTAAGCATCGGCAACGGTAAGTGTGGTACTTAACATCGTGATCAAGGCAGCGATAGAAACTAACAAATAACTCCAATTACCTAATAAATATTGGTATAATTCAATAAGTTGCGTTGCAAAACCAACGCTATTTTTAGAAAAACTTTCACCGCGACCAAACATCACCAAAGCTCCTAAAAGCAAGAACAACAAACCAATAAAAGAAGCAGAGAGGTAACCGACATTAAAATCGATAAAACTATTTTTTACCGATAGTTGTTTGTTTTTGTTTTTCGCTTTTTCTCGCGTCCACATCGAATGCCATACCGAAGCATCTAATGGGATAGGCATCCAACCCATAAAAGCGATCAAAAAACCCATTCCGCCTAAATTCCAATAAGAAGGAGCGGGAGTTACTAAAGCATTTTCTAATGTACCGGCATTAAAGGCAAAAAGCACAGAAATTAGCGTGACTAAAGTGAGTAAAGTCACAATTATTTTCATGCTTAAATCGAGTCCGCTGTATTTTCCTATCCATAAAAGAGCAATACAAAAGCCTAAAATAATTGCGCTCCAAACAAATGGCGACCAACCCAGCTGAAATAATTGCTCTGCTAAACCTGCAGTAACGATCGTGACCGATGCTTGAATAACGAACATTGTTCCGAAAGTGATAAAAATGTAAGTGTGATAAGAAAACTTACCTAATTTTTTGTAACCACTAATTAAGTCTTTACCGGTTGAGGCAGTAAATCGAGGACCAAATTCTAAAAACGGATACTTAGAAAGACAAGCGAGGAGTAATACCCAAATTAACGAAAAACCAAATTCTGCACCGGCACGAGTAGCTTGCACCAAATGAGAAACGCCAATAGCAGCACCGGCCAGTAAAAAGCCGGGACCTAGGTTTTTAAAAATACTTTTCTGAAAAAATGTTTTAATAATCACGAGGTTTAGTCTTTCAATTTTACAAGAATAAAATTTTTGTGACAAGCTTTCGTGAACTTATATTCTCCAAAAACAATATTTTCTTTACTTTTGTTTTTCAGAAAAAGAACACTTCTACAGATGAGCCAAAAAATTTTACTCAGTGCTAAAGAAATAGAAATTATACTTCATCGTCTGGCTTGTCAACTTATCGAAAATCATCAGAATTTTGAAGAAACAGTACTTGTTGGTATTCAGCCGAGAGGTATATTTTTGGCAGAACGCATTCAGCAAATTCTTCAGAATGAATATAAAATTCCTGAAGTAAAAACAGGAAGATTAGATATTACTTTTTATAGAGATGATTTTAGAAGAAGCGAGAAGCCATTAGAAGCCAACAAAACTAAAATCGATTTTTTAGTAGAAGACAAACGAGTGGTTTTTATAGATGATGTTTTATATACCGGTCGAAGTATACGTTCTGCATTAACGGCAATTCAATCTTTTGGGCGACCTAAAGAAATTGAATTATTAACCTTGATCGATAGACGTTTTAGCAGACATTTACCTATACAACCCGACTACAACGGCAGACAGGTAGATGCAATTAATGAAGAAAAAGTAAAGGTAAACTGGGTAGAAAACGCAGGTGAAGATTGTGTTTATCTTGTAAATAAATAAAAAAATCAATGGGTGAATTAAGTGTCAACCACTTACTGGGCATCAAGTATATTACCAAAGAAGATGTCGATTTAATTTTTGAAACGGCAGATCATTTTAAAGAAGTGATCAATAGGCCGATTAAAAAAGTACCATCGCTTCGGGATATTACCATTGCCAATTTATTTTTTGAAAATAGTACCAGAACTCGACTTTCTTTCGAGTTGGCAGAAAAGCGTTTAAGCGCCGATGTGGTGAACTTTTCTGCAGCATCTTCTTCGGTGAAAAAAGGAGAAACCCTTATCGATACGGTCAACAATATTTTATCGATGAAGGTCGACATGGTAGTCATGCGACATCCCAATCCCGGTGCGGGCGTTTTTCTTTCGCAACACGTCAATGCCAGTATAGTAAATGCCGGTGATGGAGCGCACGAACACCCAACCCAAGCTTTACTAGATTCTTATTCTATTCGAGAAAAATTAGGAGAAGTAGCCGGTAAAAATGTAGTGATCGTAGGTGATATTTTGCATAGCCGTGTGGCGTTGAGCAATATCTTCGCTTTAAAATTACAAGGAGCTAACGTAAAAGTTTGTGGCCCAAAAACTTTAATCCCGAAACATATTGAAAAATTAGGGGTTGAGGTAGAAACCAATTTAAGAAAAGCGCTAGAATGGTGTGATGTAGCCAATATGCTTCGTGTACAAAACGAACGTATGGATATTAGCTACTTTCCAACAACGCGTGAATATGTTCAACAGTTTGGACTGAATAAAAACTTACTTGATTCTTTAGATAAAGAAATCACGATTATGCACCCTGGACCAATTAACCGCGGAGTTGAGATTACCAGTGATGTGGCAGATTCTGACCACGCGATTATTCTAGACCAAGTACAAAACGGAGTAGCAGTAAGAATGGCAGTGATCTATTTGTTAGCGTCAAAAATTAAGCAATAAGCGATGAAAATTACCGAGAGAGAAAATTATATTGTAGTTGAAGACGATAAAAATGATGTACTAGGTTTTTCTAATTATTTAGAAAATCACGCTTACGACGAGATCAAAGCAAAAAATGTAGTGGTCGATATTTTAAAATATGGCGAATTATCGTTAGAAGAATTACTTTCTTTTTTGCAATTATCTAATCAGCATCGAGCCAACAATCATTCGTTTGTCATTGTAAACGATACGATAAATATCGATCAAGTTCCGGAAGAGTTAATGGTGGTACCGACCTTATTAGAAGCCGGTGATGTAATTCAGATGGATGAAATTCAGCGAGAACTTGGTGGTTTAGATGAATTTTAAATATCTTCCTCAGAAATTTTAAAACCCTTCTATGGAAGTTACTATTCTCGGTTGTTATTCAGCCACACCCAGAACCTTCAATAATCCCACTTCGCAAGTTTTAGAGATTAATAATCATTTATTTTTAATTGATTGTGGTGAAGGTACGCAGGTGCAACTTCGAAGAAGAAAAATAAAATTCGCCCGTATCAAACATATTTTTATAAGTCATTTGCACGGCGATCATTTTTTTGGACTTGTCGGACTCATTTCTACTTTCGGGTTATTAGATAGAAAAACAGAGCTTCATATATACGGCCCAAAAGGGATTAAGGAGATTATATTACTTCAGTTGAAGCTTTCAAAATCTTGGACGGGTTTTCAGTTATATTTTCATGAACTCGATAAAACTACTCCGGAGCTTATTTTTAAAGATGAAAAAGTTACGGTAGAAACTATTCCATTAGAGCATCGCGTTTATGCCAATGGTTTTTTCTTCAAAGAAAAAGAAGGCGATCGAAAATTGCTCATCAATGAAGTGCAAAACTACGACATTGATGTTGCTTATTACCGAAGCATTAAAAAAGGTAAAGATGTAATTTTAGAAGATGGAAGTGTAATCGCTAATGAAAAATTAACGCTTCCGCCGGAAACTCCCAAAAGCTATGCGTTTTGCAGCGATACCGTTTACAAACCTGAAATTGCTGAACAAATTCAGGAAGTTACCGGTTTATATCACGAATCTACTTTTTTAGAACAACATCAGCATTTGTGTGAAAAAACCAAACATTCTACCGCCAAAGAAGCTGCACAAATTGCCAAAGCAGCTCAAGCAAAACAATTAATTTTAGGTCATTATTCTACGCGTTACGGGAACATCGAAGTCTTCAAAGAAGAAGCTGAAACTGTTTTTGATAATGTGATTTTAGCAGAAGACGGGAAGATCATCTCTTTTGGATAGTTAATTATAAAATGATGTGTCCATCCTGAATTTGATTCAGAATCACATTCTTGTATTTAAAACTCCCTAGCTTCTTAGAATTCGATATCAAGAACAGAAGATATAATAAATTAGAAAGACCTAAATTAATTTATCAAAAATTCAACTATAAAACACTTCAATTAATATTTTGTAAACTTTCACTAAACACTTTTCCTTTAGCGGCATTTCTGTTAAATTGCAGGTATGGAAAAGAATTTAGAAAATTATCGAAAATCCTACGATAAATCAGAATTAAAAGAAGAAAATCTTTTAGAAAATCCGTTAGCATTTTTTCAAAAATGGTTCAACGAAGCAGAAGAATCTCAGCTTGTCGATGAACCTAATGCGATGACGTTGAGCACGATTGGTTTAGACGGCTACCCAAAGAGTAGAGTAGTATTACTTAAAAAAATAAAGGAAGAAGGCTTTGTTTTTTATACCAATTACGATAGCGAAAAAGGGCAAGCTTTAGAAAAAAATCCAAAAGTATGTTTATCATTTTTCTGGCCGGCTTTAGAACGCCAAGTGATTATTAAAGGTGAAGTCGAAAAAGTAAGTGAAGAAGAATCTACATCTTATTTTAACTCTCGACCTGCCGGAAGCCGTTTAGGCGCGATCGTTTCTCATCAAAGTTCTCCGGTACCAAATCGTGATTATTTAGAAGAAAAACTAACGGAATTAGAAAAAGAGTACCAAGATAAAGAAATTGAAAAACCTGCCTATTGGGGAGGTTATGTAGTAAAACCATTCTCTTTTGAATTTTGGCAAGGTCGTCCTAACCGTTTGCACGATAGATTTGTTTATCAACTTTCAAACAAAAAATCTTGGGAAGAGCCTGTAAGGCTTGCTCCATAAACACCCCAACAACCAACTAAAACTAATTTTATGAAGAAACTCATAGTGGTAAGACACGGTAAATCTTCTTGGAAAAATCCTGACTTAGCCGATCACGATCGACCGCTAAAAAAGCGTGGTTATAACGATGCACAATTAGTGATTAAAGCTTTTAAAACCTATTTTCAGCAGCCGGTAAAAATGTTAAGCAGCTCGGCAAAACGTGCCTTAACTACAGCAGAAATGTTTAAAGAAGGTTTAGAAGTGAGCGATGATTATTTTGAAGTGAACGCAGATCTTTACACATTTGATGTTTCAGAATTGTTAGAAGTTATTAAAAGCCAATCAGATGAAGATGATAAACTTATGGTTTTCGGACATAATCCTGCGATGACGCAATTGGTGAATTTTCTAGGAGATGAAAATATTGATAACTTACCGACAACCGGATTGGTGGTGATCGATTTTGAAGTTGATCATTGGAAAAACATTAATAACGGAATAACTTTAGTGACGCTTTTCCCAAAAATGTTCAAGTAAATGAGAGAAAAAAATCAATATATCAATCGAGAATTAAGTTGGCTTCAATTTAATGCAAGAGTGCTTCAGGAAGCTGCAGATGAGAGTGTTCCGTTAATTGAGCGTCTTCGTTTTATTGGTATTTTCTCTAATAATTTAGACGAATTTTTTAAGGTGCGTTATGCTACGGTAAAACGTATCGAACAAGCCGGTAAAGGTGGTAAAAAAGCCTTGGGTGGCGTTACTGCTTCAGATTTATTAAAAGAAATCACACAGATCGTGATCGAGCAACAATCTACGAGTTTAGAAATTCTAGATCAAATTCGCGGTGAGCTTGAAAAGCACAAGATCTGTATGATCAAAGAAGATGAAGTAACCGAGCAACAAGCGCAGTTTGTGCAGGATTATTTCCTTCAGAAAGTGAGTCCGGCTCTGGTTACTATTATTTTAAACGATCTGGAAGAATTACCTCGTTTAAAAGACAGCGCTGCTTATTTGGCGGTTCGAATGATTTTAGATGAAGATGGAAAAAAAGAAAAAAAATATATTCTTATTGAAATTCCGCGTGGTATCGATCGCTTTGTTGAGATTCCTTCCGAAGACGGAAAAAAATACATTATTCTTCTTGACGATTTAATTCGCTTCAATTTAAAAAGTCTTTTCAGCATATTTAATTACGAAAGTATTTCGGCACATATGATCAAGATCACTCGTGATGCTGAGTTAGATATGGCGGGAGATTTAACCAAAAGTTATATCGATAAGTTATTGTCGAGTATTAAAGATAGGATTGAAGGGGAACCGGTTCGTTTTGTGTACGATAAAAATATTGGGGAAGATACTTTAGGCTTCTTGCTTTCTAAAATGGGCATCGATGATTCCGATAGTTTAATTCCCGGTGGGCGTTACCATAATCGTCGTGATTATATGAAGTTCCCGAGTTTAGGGGCTTCAGATCTTTTGTATAAAAAATATGCCGCGTTACCAATTAAAGGACTTACATTACAAGGAAGTTTATTAGAGAAAATCGCCCATAAAGATTTTTTGCAGTACACGCCGTATCATACTTTTTCTTATACAGTAAAATTTTTAAGAGAAGCTGCTTTAGATCCAAAAGTAAAAGCGATAAGTATTACCATCTATCGTTTAGCTGAAATTTCTCACATTGCCAGTTCGTTAATCAACGCCGTAAAGAATGGAAAGCAAGTAACGGTTTCTATCGAATTACGTGCTCGTTTTGATGAAGCAAATAACATTCGCTATGCCGAGCAAATGCAGCGCGAAGGCGTAAAACTTATTTTTGGAGTTCCCGGTTTAAAAGTGCATTGTAAAGCTTGTGTGATTGAGCGTTTAGAACATAAAAAAGTAAAACGTTACGGTTTTATAAGCACCGGTAATTTTAACGAAGCAACGGCAAAAGTTTATACCGATTATACCTTATTTACTGCAGATCAATCGATTTTAAAAGATATTTCGAAGGTTTTCAATTTCTTCGAGATCAATTATAAGGTAAATAAATACAAGCACCTTATTGTTTCTCCACATTATTCCAGAACCACATTCGAACGCTTGATCGATAAAGAAATTACCAACGCTAAACTAGGAAAACCAAGCGGAATAAAAATCAAGCTGAATAGTTTGTCAGATTACAAAATGATTGATAAATTGTATGAAGCAAGTCGCGCCGGAGTGAAGATTAAACTTATCGTTAGAGGTATTTGCAGTTTAATTCCCGGGGTTGAAGGAATGAGTGAAAATATTGAAGCCATCAGTATTATCGATAAATATTTAGAGCATCCGCGTTTGTATATTTTTGAAAATGGCGGAGAACCCAAAACCTATATTTCTTCTGCCGATTGGATGACGAGAAACCTTGATAATCGTGTAGAAATTTCTTGTCCGATCTATCAAAAAGATATTCAGCAAGAATTATTAGATACCTTTAATATTTGCTGGAGCGATAATGTAAAAGCCAGAGATTTTTCAGCAATTGAAGAAAACGCATATAAAACCGACAACCAGGCAAAAGTTAGGAGTCAGTTTGCTACGTACGACTATTACTTAGAAAAGCTGGCTAGTAAAGAATAAGATTTAATTCTGAATTTATTTCAGAATGATAACATTAAATGTTTCTTTCAAAATATTCTATATTTAGAAATAAGCGACATTTTAAAAACTTAAAAGAAAACTATACGTGTTAAAAATAAGAAAATACGCCGCCATCGATATAGGTTCAAACGCCGTAAGACTTTTAGTTTCTACGATCACAGAACCAGAAAATAAAGAAACCACTTTCAAAAAAACATCTTTGGTTCGTGTGCCAATTCGTTTAGGAGCCGATGTTTTTGTAAACGGAAAAATTTCTGAAGAAAATATGATCCGGATGAAAGACACGATGCGTGCGTATAGTTTATTGATGAAGTCTCATAAAATTGAAAAATATAAAGCCTGTGCCACTTCTGCGATGCGTGATGCTAGCAATGGAGAAGAATTAGCAAGTCAGGTTTTAGAGGATTGCGGTATCGATATTGAAATTATCGATGGTGAACACGAAGCTGCCATCATCGCCGCCACAGATTTACACGAACTTATTCAAGACGATAAAACCTATTTATATGTCGATGTTGGTGGTGGGAGTACTGAATTCACTTTATATTCTGGTGGGGAAACTATTGCCTCTCGAAGTTTTAAATTAGGAACGGTAAGATTGCTGAATGAAATGGTAGACGATTCGCTTTGGCAAGAAGTTGAAGCTTGGATAAAAGCAAAAACCAAACCCTACACAAAAATCGCTTTAATTGGTTCAGGTGGAAATATTAATAATATTTTTAAAAGCAGCGGAAAGAAGTTAGGTAAACCTTTAAGTTACTTATATTTAAGTTCTTATTATCAGTTACTTAACTCATTAACTTACGAAGACCGTATTTCTCAGTTAGGGATGAATACCGATCGTGCCGATGTAATTATTCCGGCTACAAAAATTTACCTTTCAGCGATGAAATGGAGTCGATCTAAAAGTGTTCACGTACCAAAAATCGGTCTTGCCGACGGAATTATAAAATCGCTATATAACGACGCTAAAAAAGAAGAAATGGTTTTAGATTAACCGTGAATATTTTTACCGGCACTAAAACTATTAATGATCTTTGCTTCGTAATCTAGAAGCGATTGCCATTTCTCATCAACTTGCTCTCGATCGCCATATTTTCTGGCAAAGTTTAAGAACATAGTGTAATGATTGGCTTCACTGATCATTAATTTTTTATAGAATAATTTTAGCTCTTTATCTTCTAATTGTTCGGTAAGCAATTTAAAACGTTCGCAACTTCTTGCTTCAATTAAACCGGCGTAAAGCAAACGGTGAATGAGTTGATCTAAACGACTGCCGCCTTTCGGAAAAAACTTCATTAATTCTTGTACGTAAGGATCGGGTTTGTACCAACCTAACTGAAAACCTCTTTCTAGAATTTTATCGTGAACCATTTTAAAATGACTCATTTCTTCCTCGGTTAATTCGATCATGGCTTGTACCAATTCAGGATATTCAGGGTAATTGATGATGAGAGAAATTGCTGTGGAAGCAGCTTTTTGTTCACACCAAGCGTGATCGATTAAAATATCGTCGATATTTTTTTCTGCAATATTTGCCCACCTTGGATCGGTAGGAAGTTTTAAACCAAGCATCATAATTATATATCTAGATCGAAAGTTGTTCTTAATTTATCGATGAGCGGATTTTTCTCTTTCAATTTTTCAAACTTATCACGTGTGGTAAAAGCGTATTTTTTAGTAGCTTTTTCATTTACGTCAATTTCAAGTTTGATGGTGGTATTTTGAATTCTCTTTTTTATAAAATTCATCAAATTACCTTGAGCTTTTTTCAGCTCGATCTTCATCGTATCGTTTGGTAATTCTATATGAATTGTTTTGCCAACAAGTGTTGGTTTATCGGTATCGACTATCGAGGCCAATATTTTTTTACCTCTTTTACTTAATTTTTCAACATATTCTGCCCAAGCTTCTTGTATTTGCTCTTCTGTAAAAGCTTCGGTTAATTCTTCAGTTGGTAAGGCTTGTTTCTCTTTTTGCTTTTGCTCGTGTTCTTTTTTTTGACCAATACTTTTAAGCGATAATCCTGAAGGTCTTTTTCGTTGTGAGAGATCGACCTTAACCGAATTTTTTTCGGGTTGAACAGTTGTTGTGCTTTCTTTTTCTTCTGAAGGAAGTTTCGCTTTAACCGCTGTCGCTTTTTGCGGTTCAGGATGCTCATTGGTTTGGATAACCTCTTTCGCTTGCGAATCTATCTTTTTTGCAGGAATTTTTTCAGTAGAAATAAAATTTTCCGCAGGAATTATGAATCGCTTAGAATTTTTTTTTTCTCCATCAAAAGTGATAGAGGCCAATTGCATTAAGCAAAGTTCAACAAGTAATCGCGGGTTTCGACTGGTTTTGTATTTTAGATCACATTCATTAGCCAGATCGATCGCTTGCATTAAAAATTCTTGCGGTGCTTCTTGTGATTGTTTGAAATAAAGCGTTTTAACTTGCTCACCAACTTCTAATAAACTTATAGTAGCTTGGTTTTTACAAACCAATAAATCTCTAAAATGCGAAGCTAAACCGGCAATGTAATGATGACCGTCAAAACCTTTTGCCAGAATTTCATTGTATTGAACCAGTAAACCGGGAATGTCATTTTTCAGAATAAAATCGGTCGATTTAAAATAGGTCTCGTAATCGAGAACATTTAAATTCTCGGTTACGGCTTCACGCGTTAAGTTATTACCGCTAAAACTGACTACACGATCGTAAATTGAAAGGGCATCACGCATCGCTCCATCTGCTTTTTGAGCAATGATGTGTAATGCATCATCTTCTGCATTTACACCTTCATTTTCAGCAATCTTAGCAAGATATTCTTTAGCATCGGTTACCGTAATTCTTTTAAAGTCGAAAATCTGACAACGAGAAAGAATTGTAGGGATAATTTTATGCTTTTCTGTAGTGGCTAAAATAAAAATAGCGTGTTTTGGTGGCTCTTCTAAAGTCTTTAAAAAGGCATTAAAAGCTGAAGAAGAAAGCATATGAACCTCATCGATAATATATACTTTATACTTTCCTACCTGTGGCGGAATTCGTACTTGATCGATAAGGTTACGAATATCGTCTACAGAGTTGTTAGAAGCCGCATCTAATTCAAAAATATTAAATGCATAATCTTCGTCTTTATTTTCTGTAGCTTGTTGGTTAATTTTCTTAGCCAGAATTCTGGCACAAGTTGTTTTACCTACACCACGAGGTCCCGTAAATAGTAAAGCTTGCGCTAAATGATTATTTTCAATAGCGTTTAATAACGTATTGGTAATTGCTTTTTGACCAACTACGTCTTCAAAAGTTTCGGGCCTATATTTTCTGGCAGAGACAACAAAATGTTCCATTGGAACAAAAATAGAAATACTCGGGATATTTGTGATTGAGCAAAGCAGTTTTTTCGAAATAATTATTCACAATTTGTGAGTTATAATTTTTCAGCTTGTATAATCTGCTATATTTGCAGAATGCAGGCCGCCTTATCGCTGAATAGTTTTATTCAGAGGAAAGTCCGGACACCGTAGGGAAGCATAGTGGTTAACAGCCATCAGCCGAAAGGTTAGGACAAGTGCAACAGAAAGAATGTACAGGTAATGCTGTAGTGAAACCAGGTAAACTCTATGCGGTGCAATACCATGTATACCGGCGTTTAAGATTGCCCGATCGATGCCGGAGGGTAGGTAGCTAGAGATTTTTGGTAACAAAAATTCCAGATAAATGATAAGGACTCGTTTTTCGAGGACAGAATCCGGCTTATAGGCCTGCTATTTTTTTAGTATTTCGTAAATCCAGCTTTTAGCTTCTTCAATATTATCGAAAACAGAAAAAGGTTTTTTAAAAAAACTTTTTTCATAAAGGGCAGTTTCTCTACCAATTTCACTATAATAGACAATTGCCATTGCGCTTAACCTATCGTGAAAAGAAGAAGTTAGGTAGGTGGTTGGATTTAAGTTATAATTAAAGATCCTGTTACCTATATAACCAAATTTTTTATCGGGATAATATTTATCGAAGATCATTAAGAACCAGTTGAGCTCTTCAATATCGAACACAATGTCGTCTTTTATAGATGAAATAATAAAATCATCATATAACTCTACATAAGCAATATCTTCGTCTATAATCTTAAATGGCTCCACTCAGTTAGATTTACTTCTTAAAAAATGAAAATACAGAGTTACCGTATTTTCTACTTTCTGAAAAATGATTGGTTTCAGATAGATCGGTAAATTTAGAATGTTCGATGATTAACACTCCATCTTCATTTAATAATGAATTTTCGAATATATAATAAGGAATTTTTTGAAAATCTGCAAGTTCAAAATCGTAAGGTGGATCGGCAAATATTATATCGGATGATGATCTTACCTTTTCTAAATATTTAAATACATCGCTTTTTACAGTGTGGATATCTACTTCTAATTCTTTTGCGGTTTTGTTGATAAATTTTACGCAGCCATAATGCTGATCTACCGCTGTGATTTGTGAAGTTCCTCTAGAGGCAAATTCGTAAGAGATATTCCCGGTTCCTGCAAAAAGATCTAGTAGGATAGTTTCGTTAAAATCAATTTGAAAATTAAGAATGTTGAATAAGGCTTCTTTAGCCATATCGGTTGTAGGCCTTACGGGTAAATTTTTAGGAGCTATTAATCGTTTGCCTTTAAATTTTCCGGATATAATTCTCATAGAAGATTACTTAGTAAAAATAGATTATGTTTTGGGTTAATTACTTTTTGAGATAAATTACTGATTTTTTCAGTTAGAAATGAGGTGTTTAAAAAACTAATGTTTTTAATATATGTATATAAATATTGGTAAGTATCATCAATTTCAGAAACATTTCCACTAACTAAAAGCTGAAGTTCTTCGGTATTAAATTTTAATTGTTCTAAAGTAAATAGCACAAAATATATAAAATCTTGAGATGTATAATATTCAAAAGAATTTGCAAGTATTAGCTGTTTATCTCTTACACAACAAATATCAAATCTTTTAGTTTGAAGATGAATAAATACTATTTCGCTAGCATCAATTTTTTCAGCTTGATCTAGGCAAAGATCTATAAATAGAGTAGAGGAATGCTTGTAATTGAACGTACCGAACTTTTCAAATAGATAATTATTTATGTTCGTGTAAGGAATATAAACATTATTGGCAGAAAGCTTAGTCAACTCATCAAAAGCAATAAAATCAGTTTTTAAAATCTTAGTATTAAACTTTAAGTAATCGGTGAGTTGATCTTCAGAAAAATATACTTGAGGCACTAAACTGTATAGGTTATTGGCAAAAAGTACATCTACATCTTTAATTCTAACCTCAATATTTTCTTCAAGATGAAATTTGAAAGCGATTTTTAATTCATCTAATATCTTTTCAGGATCTAAAGAGTCGATAAAATCTTTAGAATAAAAATATTCAACAGTATTCTCTTTTTGATTTAGGGTACAAAAAGAAAGTCCATCTTGAGAAATCAAGATGGACAATTTTAAATCTTTATGTTGTAGACTATTTGTCGTTGTCACCATATTTTCTTGGCCAGTTACCATTGGTATTAACCTCTGTCATAGAACCTAACTGAATATATTCTCCTCTTACGTTATCTACTGTAAGCATTTGTTTTTCTTGATTTAATAAATGCTCATCTTGATCTGCTAAAACGTCGGCTTTATCAATTTTTACTTCAAAAACAGGAATATAACTATCGTTTTTATAGATTTTACCTGCTTCGATTTCAAATTTCTTTCCATCGGTGTAAGGTACATTCATCATCGTTTTGTAACGATCAGATTTTTTGAATAAAGAATCTTTAACAGCAGTGTAACCAAGTGTATCGATAATCGTTTCAGATTTATACTCATCTACACCGTAAGTTGCTTTATACTCTTCATCTAATACAGTAGTATCTCTACGTTGAGTAACTACAAATTCTGCTGTATCGATAAATTGCACTAAACTATCCCAATCGCCACTATATTTACCCACAACTTGTTTATGAGCTAATTGAGCTTTACGTATATCTTTTAATTTATCAATTACTTTAGGATATCTGGCATCTCTTACTTTGTTGAATTGAATTGGCTCGTAAACTGCATTAAAAGTTAGGTAACCTAAAAATCCAATAACGACCCATAATAGTAATTGAATAACAATTTTCATATTTAATGAATTTAATTTTGTTTAAATATTGTTGTACGCAAATCTACAATTTTTTTTTATTCGTAAAAGTTTCCAAGTCAAAAAAGCCTGATTATATTTGATTTTTTAGAAAGCTTATCAAATTAATGACTTCCACAGAATTTTATAAACTTTTAATCTCAGATTTTCCTTTTACGGTTACTACACAACAAGATGTAGCACTTCAAAAATTGTCTGCTTTTATTTTATCAGAAAAAACCGATCAACTTTTTATCCTCAAAGGTTATGCCGGAACGGGTAAAACTTCAATAATTGGTACGATTGTTAAAAATTTATGGAAGGTAACGATGAGTCCGGTACTTGCCGCACCTACCGGTAGAGCTGCAAAAGTGATGAGTAATTACTCGGGTTATCAAGCACAAACCATTCACCGAAAAATTTATTACCCTAAAAAATCTAGTGGGGGTAAAATGCAATTTGTGCTTCAAAAAAATAAGCATAAGAATACCGTTTTTATTATAGATGAAGCTTCGATGATCTCAGATTTTGGTGGTGATGCTAAACTATTTGAAAACGGATCGCTTTTAGACGATTTAATCGATTATGTATATTCCGGTAGAAATTGTAAACTTATTTTTATTGGTGATACCGCCCAGTTACCACCGGTAAAGTTAGATTTGAGTCCGGCTTTAGATCAAGATAAGTTAAGTTTAAGTTATCAAAAAGATGTCGACCATATTGAGTTGAATGAAGTTGTTCGACAACAACAAGAAAGTGGAATTTTGCATAATGCTACTTTAATTCGAGAGGCGATTAAAAATCAGTTTTTTGAAGATTTTAAATTTGAATTAAATATTGCCGACGATTTTGTGCGTCTTGTTGATGGTTATGAAATTATGGATGCCATTAACGATTCTTACAGTTCTGGAGGTTACGAAGAAACTGCCATCGTAGTAAGGTCTAACAAGCGGGCAAATATCTATAATGAACAAATTAGAAGCCGAATTCTCTTTCAGGAAAACGAAATTGCAGCGGGAGACTTTTTAATGGTGGTAAAAAATAATTATTTCTGGGTAAAACCTAGTTCTGATGCAGGTTTTATTGCTAACGGAGATATTATTGAAATACTAGAAATATTTGAAATAATCGATCTTTATGGCTTTCGTTTTGCTGAAGTAAAAGTACAAATGGTCGATTACCCAAAAATGAATCCTTTTGAAACGGTATTGATTCTAGATACGCTTACGGTAAATGCACCATCTTTAACTTATGAGCAATCCAACGAATTATATCAAGAAGTTCAAAAAGATTATGCAAATGAAACTTCAAAATATAAGAAGTTTCAGAAAGTAAAAAACAATAAGTACTTTAATGCTTTACAGGTAAAGTTTAGTTATGCTATGACTTGCCACAAGTCTCAAGGCGGGCAATGGGACAATGTTTTTGTAGAACAACCGTATTTAAAAGATGGAGTAAATGAAGATTACTTGCGCTGGTTATATACAGCCTGTACGCGAGCAAAAGAAAAATTGTATCTCATAGGTTTTAAAGATAATTTTTTCAATAGCTAAACCGTTATAAATTATAAATAAGGTTTTTAGATTTGGTCTAAAAATTTAAATTTGAGAAATCATATAAAAGTAAAATTACTTGGATAAAAATAAATTAAAGGTAATCGCGATGATTCCGGCTCGATATGCCGCAACGAGATTCCCAGGCAAGCTAATGCAAGATCTTAATGGTAAATCTGTTATCTTAAGAACCTATGAGGCTGCTTTAAGTACAAATCTATTTCAAGAAGTATATGTTGTTACCGATAGCGATATAATTTTTAATGAAATTACAGCTAACGGTGGTAAGGCAATTTTAAGCAAGAAAGCGCACGAGTGCGGAAGTGATCGTATTGCTGAAGCCGTGGAAGATATGGATGTTGATATTGTAGTAAACGTTCAAGGTGATGAGCCATTTACAGCTCAAGAAAGTTTAAAAAAAGTATTAGATGTTTTCTACAGTGAAGATGCAGATCAAATAGATTTAGCGTCTTTGATGACTCCTATAAAGATAAATGATGAAATTACCGATCCTAATACAGTAAAAGTAATTGTAGATCAAAATAACTTTGCCTTATATTTTTCAAGGTCACCAATACCATACCCAAGAGATCAAGATGTTTTTACGACTTACTTTAAACATAAAGGCATCTACGCATTTCGTAAAAGTGCTTTGATGGATTTCTATAATTTACCTATGAAAAGTATTGAAGCTTCAGAAAAAATTGAATGCTTACGTTATTTGGAGTACGGTAAGAATATTAAAATGATAGAAAGCGAAGTAGTAGGAGTAGAAATAGATACTCCGGAAGATCTTGAAGCTGCTAAACAACTACTATCTTCTCAAGAAAGAAAACTATTATCAGAAGATAATGATCTTTCAATTTCAAAACCAAAACATAAAAATTTCCCGATGGTTCCTCGAGTTTTATTCGGTAAAGGTTGTTTTGATCAATTACCTGAAATTCTAAATGAAAAACGTTCTATTGGAGCACCATTTATTTATTTGGTAGATGATGTTTTTGAAAATAATAAATCATTTATTGAAAGAATAAAACTTAAGGGAAATGATAAAATATTCTTTGTCTCTGCTGAATATGAGCCTAAAACCAATCAAGTAGATGTATTAGTTGAAAAAATTAAAACCGAGTTCCAATTATTACCCAGCGGAATTATAGGAATTGGAGGTGGAACTTTAATGGACTTAGCTAAGGCTGTATCTATTTTACTTAAAAATACTGGTTTAGCTGAAGATTATCAAGGTTGGGATCTAGTTTCTAAAAAAGCAATTTATCATGTTGGTGTTCCTACAGTTTCCGGTACAGGAGCAGAAGTTTCTAGAACTACCGTGCTAACAGGACCTAACAAAAAACTAGGTATAAACTCAGATTTTACTCCGTTTGATCAAGTAATCCTAGATTACGATCTTACTCTTGGAGTTCCTAAAGATCAATGGTTTTATACAGGGATGGACTGTTATATTCATTGTATAGAATCTTTAAATGGAACTTACTTAAATACATTTAGTGAAAGTTATGGTCAAAAGGCTGAAGAATTATGTTTAGAGATTTTCTTGGGAGATCATCTTTCAGACGAACAAATGAGAGCTAAATTAATGATGGCTTCTTGGCACGGCGGGATGAGCATTGCTTATTCTCAAGTAGGTGTTGCTCACGCGATGAGTTATGGCTTAGCCTATGTTCTCGGTACAAAACACGGAATAGGAAATTGTATAGTTTTCGATCATTTAGAAGAATTTTATCCTGAAGGGGTTAAGATATTTAAACAAATGAAAGAAAAGCACGGTATCAAATTACCACAAGGTCTTTGTAAGGATTTACCAGAAAAGGATTTAAATACAATGATAGAGGTTTCTCTACAAATGGATCCGCTTTGGGAAAATGCTTTAGGTAAAAACTGGAGAGAAATTATGACACCAAAAAAAATGCGTGAGCTCTATTTAAAAATGTAAGTTAGTTAATTACTCACCGCACTTTTATAAACTTTTAGACAACGTTCCCGAGCTTCTTTATGGTCAACCATAGGTTCGGGATAGTTTTTTGTTCCATATTCCGGAACCCATTTTTTGATGTATTTTTCTTCTTTATCGAACTTTTCTTTTTGAGACATGGGGTTAAAAATTCTAAAATAGGGAACTGCATCGACGCCGCTTCCGGCAACCCATTGCCAGTTTCCTACGTTAGAAGACATTTCGTAATCCAACAACTTTTCAGCAAAATAGGCTTCGCCCCAACGCCAATCGATTAATAAATGTTTACAAAGAAAACTTCCTACGACCATTCGAACGCGATTATGCATAAAACCGGACTCATTTAACTGTCGCATCCCAGCATCAACTAAAGGATAACCGGTTTTTCCTTCTTTCCATTTTTTAAATTCACTCTTATTGTTTCGCCATTCGATACGATCGTATTTCTTTTTGAAAGCATCGGTGACCGTTTCTGGGAAATGATAGAGAATTTGCATAAAAAATTCACGCCAAATGAGTTCTTCAAAAAAAGTTTCATCTTTCACTTGAATTGCCTTTTTTACCATTTTTCGAACACTTACTGTTCCGAATCTTAAATGTGTACTCAAATGTGAAGTAGCATCTTTGGCCGGCAAATTTCTTTTATCGTCATATTCATTCATCATCGTTTTAGTTACGATGTAATCAGGAACTTCAATCGATGATTTTTTAAAACCAATATCACTTAATGAGAGATTGGGTAAACGTGTATTTTTAATCAGATTGTCTAAATAATCATTGGTATAAAAAATACGTAAGTTGTCTTCACTGAAATTACTTTTCCAGGTTTTCATATAAGGTGTGTACACCAAATAAGGATCGCCGTCTTTTTTAACGACTTCATCTTTTTCAAAAATCACCTGATCTTTATACGTGGTGAATTTTATGTCTTTATCTTCCAATAAAGAGGAAATTTTTTCATCACGCTCTTTCGCATAAGGTTCGTAATCACGGTTCGTGATTACTTCAGCAATAGAATAATCTTTTATAAGTTGTTGGAATACTTTTTCCGGTTTTCCTTCATACATCGCAATAGAACTATCGTAATTTTCCTGAAGTTCTTTTCGCATAGTTTGTAATTGCTGAAAAATAAAAGTTACCCGAGCATCATCATCAGGTAGATCTTTTAAAATTTCAGTATCAAAAATAAAAATGGGTAAGACAGGATAGTCACTTTGTAAAGCACGATAAAAACCAATATTATCATCTAATCGCAAATCGCGTCGAAACCAAAAAATAGTATATTTCTCTTGACTCATTAGCTTAAATTTAAATTCGAAAGTCCGCCGTCGACTCCTAAAATCTGTCCGGTCATCCAGCTACTTTTGTCACTCATTAAAAAAGCGGTCATTTGAGCAATATCTTCCGGTGTTCCTACACGTTTCATCGGATGTCTTTCTGCCATTTTCTTTTTCTTTTCTTCTTTATTGAGCAATTTTTCAGCAAGCTGTGTATCGGTTAGGGAAGGAGCGATCACATTTACACGAAGACTTGGAGCATATTCTGCGGCTAACGATTTTGCAAAACCTTCAATAGCACCTTTTGCAGCAGCTACGCTGGTATGAAAAGGCATTCCAACCTTTGCGGCAACCGTACTGTAAAAAACCAAACTGGCGTGTTCCGCATTTTTGAGTTTAGGTAAAAGTCCGTTGATCACTTTTACTAATGAAATAAAATTCAGCTGAATTTCATGCTCAAAATCTTTCGGTTTCAACATCTTAAAAGGCTTTAAATTAATGCTTCCCGGAAAGTAGGCGAGACCATCAATTTTTTCAGGCAGGTCAAGTTCTTCAATTTTATCTCCTAACACATCAAATTCTAAATGTTTCACATCTAGATCGCTTAAATTTTCATTGCTGCGTGAGGCGACAATGACGTGATGATCTTCTGCTAAAAGTTTTGCAGTAGCTAGACCAATACCTTTGCTTCCGCCAATAAGTAGAATATTTTTCATGTTACAGTGTTTAATATTTTCCGAATAATTCTTCTAACTTTTGCTGTCTATAGCTAAAAATTTCTTCCAATTTATTCTTCACGATAAAAGGATGTACCAATTGCCCTAAAAAGCCAAATGGAAGCTTGTAGTGAATAATATCTTCCATTTCAACACCGCCTTCAATTTCTTTAATAAAATGTTTGTGATGCCAAAGTTTATAAGGGCCAAAACGTTGTTCATCAACAAAAAACTCGTTATCTTTTACGTGAGTAATTTCAGTTACCCATTTGGTTTTAATACCGGCGACGGGCGTTACAATATATTGTATAACTTGACCTTGATACATTTTACGGTCGGCTCCATCAATAATATCAAACCCCATATAATCGGGAGTGATCGTTTTTAAATTAGCCGGATCTGATAGAAACTCCCAAGCTTTAGCTTTACTTATAGGAAGTTTTTGCGTTTTGTGAAGTTTATAAATTTTCATAAAACTAAATTACAGTATATTTTGTTTAATATTTAAATTTAATAGTTAAACAAAAGTTATAGTTTAGTTTCTTATTTTAGAAATGAAAAACGCTTAACTTTACCAAAAATTAAAACAGATTAACTAATCATGAAAAAAACACTTTCTTTCTTTTTATTTATGCTTGCGGCAATCACTATGCAAGCTCAAGTACAAGCTCCACAACCAAGTCCGCACGCTAAAATCTGGCAAACTGTAGGTTTAACCGAAGTAACAGTAGAATATTCTAGACCTTCAATGCGCGGGCGTGATATTTTTGGTGATTTAGTACCATTTGATAAAAAATGGAGAACCGGAGCCAACGAGAATACAACTATCTCTTTTTCTGACGATGTCACTATCGACGGAGAAACGCTGACAAAAGGCACGTATGCGATTTACTCGGTACCGGGGAAAAACTCTTGGGAGATCATGTTTTACAAAAAAACAGATAACTGGGGTTTACCACAAGCCTGGGATAATGCTCAAGTAGCTTTATCTACAAAAGCACAAGTAACCAAAATGCCTTTTAAGTTTGAAACCTTTACCATTGTTATTGATGAATTAAAAAATGATTCAGCGGTATTTAATTTGTTATGGGAAGATACTGTAGTTTCTTTCACTTTTGAGGTGCCAACTGATGCTAAAACAATGGAAAGTATTGAAGCTGCTTTAAATGGACCAACCGCTAGAGATTATTATGCTGCTGCCGATTATTATTACTCAAGCGGTAAAGATCTTGAGCAAGCTTTAGAATGGATCAATAAAGCTACGGAAGATAATGCTACTTTCTGGATGTTACGTAAAAAGTCTCTAATTGAAGCAAAATTAGGAAAGAAGAAAGATGCCATTAAAACGGCTAAAGCTTCTTTAAAAGCTGCAGAAGCTGCCGGAAATGATGATTACGTAAAAATGAACGAAGATTCTTTAAAAGAGTGGGAAGCTAAGTAAATTTCTCTCTTCTATATAAACTTATAAAAAAACGGTGCTTTTAGAAAAGCACCGTTTTTTTATTTAATACTCCAACCCAATTTTCTCACGAATTTGATCGAGTAGAGAAATTAGGTGTAAGCTTTTTTCGAAAGTCATAACTGTACTTTCGGTTTTATTTTCGCTAAGCATTTCTTGTACGTGAGCAGCTTCATAATTATAACCTAAGGTAGCTACAGGAAATTCAATGAGTTCTTTTTTACCATCTTTAGTTGTGATCTCGACCGAGCTTGGTGGTTCGTGAAAACGACTGGTAAGTTTTACGGTTGCTTCTTCCAATTCAATCACACATTCGGTGGGTGTTTTTCCAAGCAACGTACTTTTTAGATGGGCTTTTACGTTGTTTGCGTAGCTAAAAGTTATTGTGCATTCTTCATCGACTCCAGTTTCACTAAATTTTGCAGAAGCTTCAATGTTTTGCGGAATTCCGATAAGTGTCATCGCAGCAAAAACAGGATAGATACCAATATCTAATAAACTGCCACCACCTAAATTTTTGTTGAAAAGACGTTTATCTAAATCATATGGAGCTTTAAAACCAAAATCTGCTGTTAGCGATTTTATTTCTCCGTATTTTTTCTGTTGAATTATCTCTAAAACGTATTGATAATGGGGTACAAAATGCGTCCACAGAGCTTCCATTAAGAACACATTTTCAGCTTTTGCAGTTGAAATCATTTCTTCCACTTCGGTTTTATTTATTCCAAAGGCTTTTTCGCAAAGCACCGCTTTTTTTGCTTTGAGGCAAGCAATGGTTAACTCTTTATGAAAAACGTGAGGCGTGGCGATATAAATTACATCAATTTCCGGATCTTCGATCAATTCAGTATAACTTCCGTAGTAATTTTCTGCGTGAAAATCTTCTGCAAATTCTTCTGCTTTTAGCAAAGATCGACTGGCAACAGCTTTTAGGTTTGCGCCTTCAACACTTTGTAAATCGGTAGCGAATTTTTTAGCGATCTTCCCTAAACCTAAAATTCCCCAATTGTAATTCGTTTTCATAAAAATCAAGATTTTGTAGTCTGAAAGTTCAGTCGAAATAATAGTTGATGATTACAGTCAAACCAATTTGTTATTTCAGTATATAAAAACAGTTTAACTTTTTGCGTAGTTTTTTGAATTTGAAAGCACTTCAATTAAAATAGCGATCGACATCACTAAAGCGCAACCAAACATATTTAACCATAAATAAGGCATCCAATCGTCCCACCAACCAATTAGGACGATAATTTGTGTAATAATGGCTGCCATAAATGTTGAATTACTTCTTACAAACTTCACGAAAAAGGCGAGTAAGAAAATCCCTAATACATTTCCGTAGAAAATAGAACCAATAATATTGACCAACTGAATTAAATTGTCAAACAAGTCTGCCGTACAGGCAATGATCACCGCCAAAATCCCCCAAATGAGTGTAAAAAAGCGAGAAGCATTGAGAAAATGCTGATCACTTTTATCTGAAGAAACATTACGTTTATAAAGATCGATGGTCGTAGTTGAAGCTAAAGAATTTAATTCTGAAGCGGTGGAAGACATGGCTGCAGAAAGAATAACCGCCAACAACAAGCCAATTAAACCTTTGGGTAAATTATTCAGAATAAAATGAATAAAAACATAATCTTTATCGTTGGTTTCTACATCTTTTTCTGTTTTATCAATAAGTTTTACACCTTCGGCTCGTAAATTTTCTTCTTTCTTATTTAAACTTCGAATTTCTTGTTGAATTGGTGCTTTTTCTTCGGTATTGATCAATGCATAATTCAACTGAACTTTTTCTTGACGATTGTTTTCTAATTCTTGTTGAAGTTGTCGGTATTCATCTGCGTATTCAGAATTTAGAACTTCCTTTTCTCCGGCCGGATTAAAGTTGAGCGGAGAAGCGTTAAACTGATAAAACACAAACATCATTACGCCTATAAGCAATATGAAAAATTGCATGGGTACTTTTAGAAAACCGTTAAAAATAAGTCCCATTTGGCTTTCTTTTAAAGAACTAGCCGAAAGATAGCGCTGTACCTGACTTTGATCGGTACCAAAATAGGAGAGGGCAAGAAACGTCCCGCCAATGAGTCCGCTCCAAAACGTATAACGATTATCCCACTCGAACGAGAAATCGAGCACATTCAATTTATCATTAGCTGCTGCAATTTCTAAAGCATTTGAAAAAGTGATATCCTGCGGAAGATCGTTAACAATTAATACAAATGCGATAATTAGACCAAGAAAAATGATTCCCATTTGTTGTTTTTGGGTAACGCTAACCGCTTTTGTTCCGCCGGAAACGGTGTAAATTACAACTAAACTACCAATGATGATATTGAGGGTGATCAAATTCCACCCTAAAACTGCTGAAAGAATAATGGATGGCGCAAAAATGGTAATTCCCGCCGCTAAACCACGCTGAATTAAAAATAGTAAAGCCGTTAAGGTTCTGGTTTTTAAATCGAATCTACTTTCTAAATATTCGTAAGCAGTATATACTTTTAAGCGATGATAAATAGGGATAAAAAACATACAGATCACGATCATCGCAATGGGAACACCCAAGTAAAATTGCACAAAACCCATCCCGCTGTGAAAAGCTTGCCCGGGAGCCGATAAGAAAGTAATTGCACTGGCTTGCGTTGCCATTACCGATAAACCGACCGTCCACCAGCGAGCTTCGTTACCGCCTTTTAAAAAATCACTCACATTTTTACTTCCGCGAGTTTGGTAATACCCAAAAATCACAATAAATGCAAGCGTAGCGACTAAAACAATACTATCTAAAATGTGCATTTATAATGGTTTTACAAAAATAAATTCATAAATACATAGAACAAAACCACATAAATCGCATTGGCTATTAAAAGCCAGCCGTAAGATTTTTTCCAGTGATATTTTTCAGGTTTTTCTTGCATTATTTCCCAAGCGATAAAAGGTTTGCAAATAATTTATAAGCTCCTGAAACTCCTGCCGGAAATTCTCTAAAAAAGCTTAAACCGGTATATACATAATGTCCTTTACCGTAATTGGCAACCAATAAACTTCCTTTTAATTCTTCTTCACCTTCGTCTTTCATTCCTAAAATAGGGGTAAACTCTTCACTCCATTTATCAGGAAAATACAATCCACGTTCTTGCACCCAACCTTCAAAATCTTTTTTTGTGATTTTGTTAGGCGTATTTAAAACCGGATGATCTTTCGCTAAGAAATTCACTTTAGAAAATTCATCTGTTACGCGATCGTAAGAAAGCTGAAGCGAGTAAGGAGCAATATTTTCGGTAATTAAACCTCGATGTTTGTTGTATTGAACCACCATCGTTCCGCCATTTTTTACATAATCGAACAACGTTTGTTGCTTAAAAGCTAATTCATCTTGCGTATTGTATGCGCGAATGCCAACAACAACCGCATCAAAATCTTGAAGTTTTGCAGTCGTGATTTCTGAAGGTTTTAGCAATTCTACATCATAACCAATGGCGCGTAAACTCTCAGGAACCACATCGCCGGCACCTTGAATGTAAGCGATCTTATTTCCTTTTTTCTGAATATTTAGTTTGATCACTTTTGTTTTTGCGGGTAACATTACCGTTTGCTGAGGAATATGATCATAACTAATTACATTTACTTCTTTGCTAAACAGCTCTTCGCCGTCTTGAAAAACGGGTTGTATGAATGCTTCATCATCATTTTCCGGTGGAGTTAAAGTGAAAGTAAAGGTTTGAGAAGCTCCTTTTTGAGCTAAATTCACTTCCATAGATTGCGGACTCACTTGCCAATTTTCAGGAAGATCTAGCGATAATTTTCCACCTAGATCGTTTTTATAAGCGGTCACTTTTACATTTACCTGTTTGGGTTTATTGTCTTTAAATATTAAGGTTGAATTTTCTAAAGCTACAGAAACTTCAGGAACAATTGCCAAAGGTTCACACACTTCACCATCTACAGGATCGTTGGTTTTATAAACCAAATCTCTAGTGAAACTGATGTTTTTTCCGTCAATTTTCAACACAAATTCCGCTTGAATTGGTGCCGGTGTTTCTGGTAAACCGATTAAAGATTCGTCTTCCACAGCATACATTCCTAAACTACTCGGTGCGTTTAACCAATAAGGATTGGTGTAATTGATCGAGGAAGGAATTTTGGCTGAAATACTTTTATAAAAAGGCTCGTTATTGGTTAATGTTGAATTAATTTGAACCTCTTCCTTTAAATGTGAAAATGAAATTTTTTCAAGTTGAATTTTCGCCGAACTTCTATTAGTGGCTTCCAGATTAATTTTTAGGACTGAATTTTTCGTAGCAAATTCAGTGGAAGTGTTTGCCTCTAGATATAAACCGGCGCAAGCGGTAATAATATGAGTGATTTCTTCAGTTTTAATGACTCGCCAATGCTTATTTTCTAATTGCTGAATGAGTTGGTAAGCTTCCATTAACTGCGGAAGACTTTCTGAAGGATTTTCAAAATTGTAGTTTTCTTCAACTTCAGCTAAGATCTTACTGATCTTTTTGCCTCCTTTTACACGGGACCAAGTGGTATTAATGCCTGCAAAAATATCTCCGTTTTCGGGGAAATCTCCTTTGATTAATTCGATATATTCAGTCGATTTACCACGTTCAGAAGTATTCCCGAATCCTTGAGATTTATGTTCACTTCGACTTAGGGAAGCGATTTCAGAATTAGACATTCCGCGAGTTGGGTAATACGTGCCAATATCGTATTTGAGAAAGTTAGATTTATCGGCAGCTTCAAATTTTTCTTGACTACCGTAAAACCACCACGAAGTGTTGAAAAATAAGCGTTTAGGTTGCCAAGTAGAAAAGTTTTCTAATTGTTCCGGATAAACATTTTTATTAGCAGCTTTGTCAAAAGCTTCTACACTTAACATAGCAGAAGTCGTGTGATGCCCGTGCGTGCTGCCCGGCGTACGATGGTCGAATCTGTTAATTATAATATCAGGCTGAAATTTTCGAATAGTCTTGATCACATCACGCATGACTTCATCTTCATTCCAGATCGCTAAAGTTTCTTTTGGCGTTTTAGAATAACCAAAATCGTTGGCTCTCGAGAAAAATTGCTCACCACCGTCTATTTTACGAGCAGCTAATAATTCTTCGGTACGAATTACACCGAGTAACTCTCTAATTTCGGGTCCGATTAAGTTTTGACCGCCATCACCACGTGTTAGCGAAAGGTATGCTGTTCTTGCGTGAACTTTGTTAGAAAAATAGGAGATGAGTCGGGTATTTTCGTCATCGGGATGTGCTGCAAAATATAAAACCGAACCTAAGAAGTTGAGTTTTTGTATGCTTTCAAAAATTTCTGAACTGTTAAGTTTTTCGGGATTTTGTGCGTTTGAAAATTGATAGGTAATAAGTAAAAATAACAGAATGATTTTTTTCATCTGGGAGCGTCTTTTTTAGAAATCTCCCAAATATAAGAAGTTTAGAAATGCTGTAGAAATTAGAATTGATAACTTCTTCTATTGTTTTAATAGAAATAAGCCACCCAAAATAAAACACTCACATATAACCAAAGTACAACAAAGAAAATATGAACGAAAGTTTCAAATGTTTTTCCTTTCCATAATTGGTTTGAATATCCGAAAAACTGTATAAAAAGTCGTAAGCTCCAGAATATTGCAAGTCCTAGACTTATAGTTTTGCCGAGTTTTGTTGTTGTTAATTCTATTGCAGAAGTTAAACATAACAATCCCATAAGCAATACAATAAGTGCTACAAAAAATGTATGAATACTCATCATTTGTCTATTAACTAGACTAAGTGATTTCAATTCTATCTTCCAATTGAAGTATCTAGGGAATATAAGGTGAATCAATGCGAGTAAAATAAATAATACTCCAATAATTTTTAAATGAATTACCATTTATTCATTATTTAGAACTTTCAAAAATTGACATAAATGGAGTGAATTTTCTTTCTTTGAATGAAAGAAGGCCCGCGTTAGTGAAAGCTTGTTTCCAAGTCTTTCTTGAAAAGAAGTGAGTGAAGCCAACTGAAAAAGCAAAGAAATTAGGAATGTCCCTTAAATGTTCTACCGTAATGATTTTGCCATTTGATTTACAAATTCTGTTACATTCTTTTAAAAAAGCTACTCTTTCTTTTTCTTCTCTTATTTCGTGAGCGGCAGAAAGAAGAAAAACTAAGTCTGTTGAATTATCTTCTAAAGGAATTTTATTCGATTTTATATCTTTAGTATTAGGGTAAACCAAACTTACTTTTCTAGCTCTTATTATTGCAGGTTCTGTATGTTTCTTTTGATCGTAAAAATCGAAAACTTTCAAGTCTGCATCGGGAAATTTATCTTTCAGAATAAAACTTGTTTCATCAAAACCAGCATTAATATTCACGATTTGTTTTGGTTTAGACTTATCAAGAGATAGTTTCTTTAACCAATTAAAGTTGTAGTAACCAGAAAAATCATAAACATATGCAGAGATTATTAGTGGCATAAGTAAACCATAGGTAAAAGCGATACTTATAATCCAATACCAAATGCTCGGAAAGTCTAAGAGATATATGATTAAAATTAAAGCAATCCAAACTAAGATTCCGATGACATAAAAATGTCTATTAAAGCTTAAAATATTTAGAACACCTTGAAATTTTCTTCTTTTTAATTCCATTTTTCTAATTTTCCTTTTTTCCAGTGATAAGGTACATTTTCAATCTCAAAGGCGTTAGCTAAAACAGCACCTTTTAATTGTAAAGAATTCAAAAAGCTAAAATGATATTCAGAAACTGCTAAGGGTTTAGGTTTCCAGTTTTTTCTGACTCCTAAAATGATTAAAACACTATTTTCTTTTTTATTAAATGTAAACGTGTGTGGTAAAGGACCGGCAAATTTTCGAGCATCCTTCCAATCTTTAAATGGAGATTTTGTAGGTAGTTGTATATCGTCTACGCTTTTATCTATAACTAATTTGAAATCTGATTTCTTTGAAGATATTATTTTATTTTTTGCATTTTCTGTTTGACTAATATCGGTTGTGGTATAATTGTAATGTGTAAAGATATTGCCGAAAAACTGCATCTTCTTTTTATTGGTTTCAGATTTAATAATATATAAACCTCTTAGTCTTTTACCCGCTTTATTTCTGTATTTCACAAAGATTCTAAAACCAATCAGAAAAAAATCATTTCCCATAAATTCAGGAAAGTTTTTAGGTCGAAGATTCTTGGTCTGCACCATTGCAATTGCAACAAATGCCCATTTATTATCATAGGTGTCTAATTCAAGATGATCTGGTATTAAATCTTCAAGCTCTTCTTTGGGAACTGCAAAAGTCAAGACTATAGAACTTTTGAAAAAAGCATCGACAGCAAATGGGTGATTTTTTAAAAAATTCATATAGATTCAATTTTTTTATTCAGCTTAAATTCATTTAGATATATTATGAATACAAATAGGAGTGCGAAGAGAAAATTAAACTTTCCCCATAATAATAAGTTAGGCACTAAAATAAATTCTAAAACATTCATTGCCATAACAGCTGTTATTTGAATAATCGCATTTAGCCTAGACTTAAATTTAGAAATTACCCATAAAGCCATTATGACTTCTAAAATACCTATTAAAATTGTTAAAGTTCTTGAATATTCATCACCTAAAATTTCAGCAACAATTTCAGTATGCCTAGGTACAAAATTTAAAATTTTACATACTAAACCATTAATTAACCAAACAATAGCAATAAATGCAGTAAGTGTAAAGTGAAGCGTTTTGATTAGCTTTTTCTTTGAGTTTAAACTATAAAGATACTAAAAATTACAATGCATCTTTCCCTTCATCTGGAGAATCGATAAAGGCATCTTTTTTTACTAATGAAACTGCTTTTTGAAGAATTAAATTATTCGGGTAAGTAATTAACTCGCCTTCTGAAGTTCTTAAATGAATTTGAAAAGCCTTAATATCTTCAATAATGGCGATCACCGGAAAATCTTTATCGTGAATCTTAATTTCGTCTCCTATTTTATAAGGAAAAGAAAAGAACATAATCACTCCCGAAGTAATATTGCTAAGAATCGACCAAACTGCAAAAAGACCAATCCCGATCACTGCAAAAACCGATGAAAATACTAAAGTTACATCTCGAACTTGAACGCCCCAAACCAAGAGCAAAACAAAAATTGCCAGAAAGAACACCAAGAAGTTAATGTACCTTACCATTAATTGTACGCGCGCCAAATTAATATTCGATCGCTTTCCTACTTTATTGGCTGCTGTAGTTAGTATAAAACGAAAAACAATTAAAAAAATAAACGCCGCAAGCGTATAAATAAACTCATCGTGAAACTTATCGAAAAGCGCTGACATATATTCGGATTTTCATACAAATATATACGTTTGCCGCATTGAAAATTCTGTAAGTTCGGTTAAAATTTCAATAATTCGTCGTAGAGTAAATGAGTGGGCATTCCCATGACGGTAAAGTAAGAACCTTCAATTTTTTGAACCCCGATTTGACCGATCCATTCTTGTATTCCGTAGGCGCCGGCTTTATCGAAAGGTTGATGATTTTCAATGTAATGTTCAATTTCTTCAGAAGAGAGTTCTTTAAAGTAAACTACTGTTTTGTCGCAGAAAGTTTTTGTTTTTTGAGTCGATTTTAAACAAACAGAAGAAATTACTTCGTGGGTTCTTCCTGATAAATTCTGAAGCATTTTTGTAGCTTCAGTTTTATCTTTTGGTTTTCCTAAAGCTTGATCGTCGATGCAAACAATAGTATCGCCGGTGATTAAAATTTCATTTTCAGCTAAATCATTTTCAAAAGCTTTTGCTTTTAATTCGGCTAAAAATAGAGCGATTTCTTCCCCTTTTAATTCATCTGGATAAATCTCTTCCACCGGTTTTAATCTAATCTCAACATCTAAGTCGAGATCTTTTAAAAATTGTTGTCGGCGTGGAGAACCAGAGGCGAGTAAGATTTTCTTTTGCGTAAGTTTTTCTTTCAGCATCTCAAAAAATTATAAAAGAATAAATTGGTATAAGCCAATAGAAATAAGTCCGAAAAACATAATTAGCTTCAGTACAAAACTTAGATGTTTATAGTGTTTTTTATCGGTTGCAGCCCAAATTTTAACCATCACGTAGAGTAGTGGAGCCACGATTAAGACCAACGCATACATTAACGAATAGGTGTGATGGTATAAATATTCATATAAATAATATAAAACGGCAACTAAAGGTAATACCGCAACTGCAAAGATTATTTTGTTGGTGCGATCTTGACCTAACGCAATAGGTAACGTATGAATACCTGCTTTGTGGTCGCCATTAATATCTTGTTGATCTTTTACCATTTCTCGAACCCAATTCAGTAAAAAAGCGAAAACAGCATAATCGATTAAAATTGAAAATATGGTTTGTTGAGAGACTTTATTTTGCGTAGTGATCGCCGGCATTAAATCGTAAAGCCCAACAATAATTATCGTCATCGCTACTAAAAGACTAATGAGAATATTGCTGAGAACTAAGTAACTTTTTAGAGATTTAGCGTATAAATAGAGCAAAGCAGAAGTTAAAATAAAAATAGCTGTAAACGATGGTTTCTGAATCATATTCGATAGATAAAAACCAAGAAGAACTCCAATAATCGTTAAGCCAAAATATAAATTGTAAGCTGCTTTTTCTGAAACTTTCTTACCAACGATCACTTTATTAGGTTTATTAATAAGATCGGCTTCTACATCAAAAATATCATTGATCACATTTCCTGCGGCTGCTAAACAAACGGTAGCAATAACCAATAAAGCGAAACCAAAACTATTTAAGGTAATAGCGATCCCAAAAGGCTCAAACAAGTAATATTTAATAAGTACTTGCGTAAGAATGATCATTAATAAATTTGGAAATCGTATAAGTTGGAGGTATTTCATGGAGTTGGGTTACAGTTTTATTTAGTTGACAGTTGACAGTATTCAGTTAGCAGTTTTTTGTTACTAACACCTAATTATTCGTTGCTCATTACTTCATCTACCCATTTTCCTTGAACTTTCATCACTTGCTCAATAAGATCACGAACGCAACCTTCACCACCTTTTTTGTGAGAAATATAGCTTGAGATCCCTTTCACTTCAGCAACAGCATCTTGAGGGCAAGCCGGTAGGCCGATTAATTTCATGGCGAAGGTATCGGGAATATCATCGCCCATATAAGCTACATTTTCAGCATTAATATTATAGATATCAAAAAACTCATCTAAACATTCTACTTTATCTTCTACGCCTAAATGAATATCGGTAATGCCTAAACCACGTAAACGCTTGCGTACGCCTTCATTTTTTCCGCCGGAAATAATACAAACCGTATAGCCGTTTTTTAAAGCTTTTTTCATCGCGTAACCATCTTTTACGTTCATAGATCTTAGCATTTCTCCATCGGTAGAAACCAATACAGAACCATTGGTAAGAACGCCGTCTACATCGAAAACAAAAGTGGTAATATCGTTGAGTATTTCTTTATAATTTCTTTCCATCTTGCTGAATTATTGATTGGGTGAGCAATTTATAAATTTCCTTATAATCGGCATTATTTAATTGCGCTAAATGCTGTTTTATGGTGGCTTGGTCGTTTCTTTTTGCTGGTCCGGTTTGCACACTTTTTGGAGAATGAAGCGTAGCTTTTTGTGCGGTCTCTTTAATTAGAGCACTTAAAACTTCAAAAGGAACTTCATTTTGATTGCACAGGTCTTCTGCGATCGAATACATATAATTGCTGAAGTTACAAGCAAAAACGGCTGCAAGGTGTAATTTTTTGCGTTGTTCAGAAGAAATTTCAAATACTTTTTCTGAAATTGAATGGGCTAATTGTTTTAAAACCGGAAAATCTTTAGCTGCTGAAGTTTCTATGCAAATCGGTATCTCTTTAAAATTTACTTCGGTCTGTTTTGAAAAAGTTTGCAGCGGATAAAACACGGCATTTCTTTTTGCGGAAGCAGAAAGCGGAACACTTCCCGAAGAATGTGCAACGATTCCATCAAGATGTGAAAGTTGAGAAAGTTTAGAAATTAGGGCTTCGATCGCATCATCTTTTATGCAAACTAGAAATACATCGGCGTTTTTTAATTGTGCTAAATCGCTTGTAGTTTGTGTGTTACTTTTAAACACTTCAAGTGATGCTTCGCTACGGTTATACACCTGAATTACTTCAACATTTTTAGCCTTTTTAAAAGCTTTGAAAAAATGTGTAGCAACATTTCCTGCGCCAAGAATTACAACTTTTATCATTCGGCTAAAATATTAAATTCTTTAAGCTTCTTAAAATTAACATTTAATTGAGATTTTGAAAGAAATATTGAAGGCTAATCGGTATAAAATGGGTAAATTTGCAGCGTTTTTAAAGCACTCCTCATGATTCAAAAAAAGATTGCGAATATTCTATTCTCTACGCGATTAATGGCCATATTATTTATTGTTTTTGCCTTAGCAATGGCCGTAGGAACTTTTGTCGAAAATTCTTATACCACAGCAACCGCTCGTGAATGGATTTATAATACCTGGTGGTTCGAAGCGATTATGCTTGTTTTTGCCATCAACTTTTTAGGGAATATCAAGCGTTACCGTCTTTGGAGTTGGAAAAAAGCCAGTACGTTAATCTTACACTTAGCGTTTTTCTTAATTATTATTGGCGCTGCGATTACACGATATATTGGTTACGAAGGCGTAATGCCTATTCGTGAAGGCGAAGTATCTAACGTAATGCTTTCAGAAAAAACCTATTTGTCGCTAAAAATAGATGGTGAATTTAATGGCGAACCTTTACGACGCTCGGTAGAATTGCCCTTAAATCTAGCTCCCGGTATCGATAATCATAAAACCGTAACAACAGATTTTAAAGGACAAGAAATTAAATTTGAAGTAATTGAGTTTATAGATGGTGCTGAAGAAGGTCTAGTAGAAGATGAAAACGGAGAAAACTTTTTAAAAATCGTTGAAGCCGGTGGTGGCCAACGTCACGATCATTATTTAAAAGAAGGAGAAGTAGCGAGTATTCATAATATTTTATTCGCCTTTAATAAAGAAACAGAAGGTGCGATCAATTTTATCGTAGAAAATGGAGAATACAAAGTTTCTACTCCGTTTGAAGGGGATTACATGCGAATGGCCGATCAGAAAAAAGGGGCGGTTTTAGCAGATACGCTTCAAAATTTAAACTTACGTTCACTTTACAATGTAGCAGGTATGCAATTTGTAATTCCAGATCCTGTGGTAAAAGGTCGTTACGATATGGTGCCTTCAGAACCTAAACAAAAAGGGCAAGCCGATGGAGTGGTTCTACAAATCACGACAAGTGGCGAAACCAAACAATTAAAACTTTTAGGTGCTAAAGGAATTGTAAATGATCTGAAAGAAGTTGAAGTAGGAGATTTCGAGATCTATGCACGCTACGGAAGTAAAGAATACGAATTACCATTTGCACTGAAGTTAAACGATTTTATTGCTGAAAAATATCCGGGAACAGAAAATAATCCAACACCAAGTTATTCAGCATTTAAAAGTAGAGTAGAGTTGGTCGATGATGGTGAATCGAAACCTTACGATATTTATATGAATCACGTCTTAGATCATAAAGGTTATCGTTTCTTTCAGTCTTCTTTTGATACCGATGAAAAAGGAACTGTTTTATCTGTTAACCACGACTGGTGGGGAACTTGGGTAACTTACATTGGTTATTTCTTGCTATATATTGGTTTAATGTGGATTTTATTTGACAAAGGTTCTCGTTTTGGAGAGTTGAAAGCAAAATTAGAGAAAGTAAAAGCCAAGAAAGCCAAAATGTTAGGAGTTGTGGCAATTTTATTAAGTTTTAATGGTTTTGCACAACAAGATGTAACTTCAGGCAAAATTAATGAAGAAGATCACGTTCATCAACAAGATCTTACTACAGAAGAACATGATCATACGCACGAAGTAACAGAAGATGCTGAAGGCGCTCACGATGATTCCGTAGAAAATCACAATCATCAAACACAAATGCCTACTAATCTTTCAAAAGAAAAGGTAGACGAGATGGTGACTAATAATGCAATTTCTGATGAACACGCCTCAAAGTTTGGCCGATTAATTATTCAGGATGCCGGCGGAAGAATGAAACCTGCCAACACTTATTCTTCAGAATTATTAAGAAAAATAAGTAAAAGCGATAGTTACGAAGGTTTAAGCAGCGATCAAGTATTATTCTCGATGTTTGAAAATCCTACGCTTTGGTACAATGTTCCGTTAATTTATGTAAAGCGAAAAAATGATAGCTTACATAACATTTTAGGAGTTGAAAAAGGTGCTAAACATATTCCGTTAGCAAGCTTTTTCGATCAGACAGGAATGTATAAACTTTCTCCATATTTAGAAGAAGCTTACCGAGCGGAGGTGAAAAATCAATTTCAAAAAGATTTTATTTCTGCCGATAAAAAAGTGAATTTGCTTTACAGCGCTTTAGAAGGAAAGGTTTTAAAGATCTTCCCAATACCCAACGATTCTAATAACAAATGGCTTTCATACCCTGAAGTAATGGAGTCTGAAGGTAAATTTACCGGAGTAGATTCGCTTTATGTAACTCAAGTGTTGCCACTTTATATGCAAACTATTCAAACGGCAAAAGGTACGGGTGGTTACAAAAAAGCTAATGAAGTTTTAGAAAGTATTAAAGGCTTTCAGAAAAAATATGGGGAGCAAGTGATGCCATCAGATCGCAAAGTCGATTTGGAAATCATGTACAATAAATACGATGTTTTTCGTGGTTTATTCTGGCAATATATGTTAGCAGGATCGCTCATGTTCATTTTTGTAATTCTTCAAATCTTTTACGATAAAAAAGGATTAAAAGCTGTAGTGACGATAAGTAAAGTCGCCATTATTGTATTGTTTGCATTGCATACCGCAGGATTAATTGCGCGTTGGTATATTTCTGGTCACGCACCGTGGAGTGATGCTTATGAGAGTATGATCTATGTGGCTTGGGCTACAATGTTCTTTGGATTAGCTTTTGGTCGTAAAAGTGATTTAACGTTTGCATCAACAGCATTTGTATCTTCTATGATCTTAATGGTCGCCCATTGGAACTGGATGGATCCTTCGATCGCTAATTTGGTACCGGTATTAGATTCTTATTGGTTAATGATTCACGTAGCGGTAATTGTTGCCAGTTACGGTCCGTTTACTTTAGGGATGATTCTTGGTTTAGTTTCGTTGATCTTAATGATCTTAACTAACGAGAAGAACCGAAAGAAAATGAGTTTAAACATACAAGAACTCACCATTATTACAGAGCTTTCACTAACCGTAGGTTTAGTCATGCTTACCATTGGTAACTTTTTAGGAGGTCAATGGGCAAATGAAAGTTGGGGTAGATATTGGGGCTGGGATCCTAAGGAAACCTGGGCATTAATTAGTATTATGGTTTACGCTTTTGTAATCCATATGCGTTTGGTACCTGGTTTACGTGGTCGTTTTGCCTTTAATTGGGCTTCAGTTTTTGCTTTTGCTTCGATTTTAATGACCTATTTTGGAGTGAATTTTTACCTTACCGGTTTACATTCTTACGCTAGCGGAGATCAAATTATTAGTTACCAATTTATCATCGGTTCTTTTGTAGCTTGGTTAATTATCGGGCATTTTGCGAAAAGAAAGTATGATAAATATTTGAAGAAGTAAGATTAGAAATTTTTCTTTTAAAATAATCATTGATGTAAAATCAATATCAAAAATCAGTACATTCGTGCTGATTTTTTTATGTCAATTATACGTAAAGTGAGAGCGGTTGAACGGATATACGACGGCCTCAGTAAAGAGATTGAAACTTTTCAACAAGCTTCTCAAATTCATTGTTTAGCGGGTTGCGGTAAATGTTGTAATAAAGCAGATATAGAAGCGAGTCCGTTAGAATTTTTACCCTTAGCATTTCATTGGTTTCTAAATCACGAAGCAGAAGTTAAACTGCAAGTATTACAGCAAAATTCAACTTCTATTTGTTCGCTTTACACTTCTTCAATTGAAAATTTAACGAAAGGGAGTTGCGAACACTATGTTTACCGCGGACTAATTTGTAGATTATTTGGTTATGCTGCGGCCAAAGATAAATTGGGAGAGCTGCGCTTAATTACTTGCAAAATTATAAAAGAACAGCAAGTAGATCATTACACCAAAGCTGTTGAACTACTTAAAAAAGGAGGTGAAGTTCCTATCTTTTCAGATTATTATAAAAAGCTTTTGCAGATAGATTTTTATTGGGGAAATCAGGTTTTGCCGGTAAATAAAGCCATCGAAAAAGCTTTGGAGATCGTATTGAATTATTATGCTTACCGACCTTTTCCGAAGTTTAAAAAAGCGAGTTAATAAAAAAAGCACTTCTCATTTTGAAGTGCTTTTTTTATTAAATTTTAGAAGTGAAAAATTACTTCATTTCACCCACCATATCTTCAGGTTTTACCCACTCGTCAAATTCTTCAGCAGTAGTATACCCTAAGTTTACGGCTTCTTCTTTTAATGTAGTTCCGTTTTTATGTGCGGTGTTCGCAATTTCAGCAGCTTTGTAATATCCAATTTTGGTATTTAAAGCTGTTACTAACATTAAACTGTTTTTTAGTAACTCATCGATACGCTCTTGGTTCGGCTCGATTCCGCTAGCACAATGCTCTTCAAAAGAAACACAAGCATCACCAATTAATTGAGCACTTTGTAATAAGTTAGCTGCCATTACCGGCTTAAACACATTCAGTTCAAATTGACCTTGTAAACCACCAACTGTAGCAGCAACATCGTTACCCACTACTTGCGCGCAAACCATAGTTAATGCCTCACATTGCGTTGGATTTACTTTACCCGGCATAATAGAAGAACCCGGTTCGTTAGCCGGAATAATAATTTCGCCAATACCACTTCTTGGTCCGGAAGCTAACATTCTTATATCGTTTCCGATTTTATTTAATGAAACCGCGATCTGTTTTAAAGCTGCGTGTGTTTCAACTAAAGCATCGTGTGCCGCTAAGGCTTCAAATTTATTTTCTGCGGAAGTAAAAGGCAGTTCTGTAAATTCTGCAATAAATTCAGCAACCGTTTCTGCATAACCTTTTGGCGTGTTTAAACCAGTTCCTACGGCAGTACCACCTAAAGCTAATTCACCTAAATGCGGAAGCGTATTTTCTAAAGCTTTTAAACCGTGATCTAACTGCGATACATAACCGCTAAATTCTTGACCAAGGGTTAGGGGAGTAGCATCCATAAAATGCGTACGACCAATTTTTACGACATTTTTAAATTCTTCAGATTTTTTATGAAGCGTATCTCTTAATTGTTTTACTCCGGGAATGGTTACTTCAACCACTTTTTTATAAGCTGCAATGTGCATTCCGGTAGGGAAGGTATCGTTAGACGATTGAGATTTGTTTACATCGTCGTTAGGCTGAAGTGTTTTTTCTCCTTCACCAACAGTTTTTCCTGCAATTTGGTGTGCGCGGTTGGCTACAACTTCGTTTACATTCATATTACTTTGCGTACCAGAACCGGTTTGCCAAATTACTAACGGAAATTGATCGTCGTGCTTTCCGGCAAGAATTTCATCACAAACCTGAGCGATATAATCTCTCTTTTCGGTAGCAAGAACACCTAATTTTTCGTTGGTATAAGCCGCTGCTTTTTTTAAATAGGCAAAACCATATATAATTTCTAAAGGCATCGAAGCTGCCGGACCAATTTTGAAGTTATTTCTAGAACGCTCGGTTTGAGCACCCCATAATTTATCGGCAGGTACTTTAACCTCGCCCATCGTATCTTTTTCTATTCTATATTCCATTTGTTGATTAATTTTTTAAGCTCAACAAATTTAATGATTTAGTTTTTTTTAGACGAGTTGTTCAGGAAGTAAAACGCAGGTTTTTAGATGAATTATCTTTTCAATTTAAAAAATATTAGAAATGTTAATATTTTTCGAGGTTTAGTTGTGATATTTCAGATAGAAGTTTTATTTTTGAAGCAAATTCTTGAAATCTAGAAATTATGTTTGAGTTTGATCAATACCTTGGCTTTTTAGCATTTTTAACCATCGCAACTATCGGATTTTGGTTAATGATATTTTTAATTAGTTTCGTTGTGCCTTACTGGATCGGTGGTTCTATTATGGAAATGATTAAAGAAAAGAAAGAAGAGAAACGCAAAAAGAGAGAAGCGCTCAACTCATAATTTTCAATATAACTTATAAAAAAAGGAAGCTAATTTAGCTTCCTTTTTTTGTGGGGTAATTCTAAATAACATTTAGAATTTTCTGTGGGGCTTGTCTTAATAAAAATCGAGGGTATGCAAAAAGTTGAACGCTTCAAACTTTAAAGGTCTGAAGCGTTTTAAGTTGTATTTATTAGAATTCACCTTCTTCGTCCATTCCGCCACCGCCTTGTTGGCCTCTTTCTCTCATTCTGTCTTCTCTAGATTGGTTGAATCGGTAGATCAAAGATACAGTGAACTGGCGTTGTCTCCATTGAAATTCACTATCTGAAGTAAAGTTTTCACTTACTGTATAAGATCTTCTTTTTCTTGAGTTAAATGCATCTCTAACATTAAAAGTTGCGGTAAGTTTATCTTTGATCACTTCTTTACTTAATGCCAAGTCTAAAGAGAAAATCCCTTCGTTTTCTGTCTGAGCATTTTGGCGTGGACCCATATAAAAACCGTTGGTTTGTATATCTATTTCTGCAGGTAAAGTGTATTTAGCACTAAATCTACCAAACCAACTGGTACTTTCTGTCCCGTAATCTACGTCTTGATAAAAACCTTCAGTTTCAAATCTAAAAAAGTTAAAACTACCATTGAATCTTAATTTTCTAGATGGATTGTAAATGGCACCGATCTCACCACCAATTCTTTGCTCGGTAGCTAAGTTAATAGGTAAATTTCTAATAATATTTACTCCGTCGCTAGTTGTCTGTCCGGTTTCTTGCTGAATACGCTCAAATGCGTCTGTTTCTCTTTGATAATAAACAGATGTATTAAAAGTAAGCTTATCCCATTTTTTAAGATAACCTAAATCGAACGTATTAGAAAATGCAGGATTTAAGTCAGGATTTCCTTGAAAGACATTTGTTCTACTAGATCTTGAAGGAAACGGATTAATGAACCAACCCCTTGGTCTGTTTATTCTTCGATTATAACCTAAAGTGATATTTTCATCTTCAGTAATTTCATAAATTAAATTTACGGTAGGGAATAGACCTAAATAATTCTTCTCGAAAGTAGGATCAAATTCTATCCCGATCTCTTCAACTAATTCTTCTTGTGTTAGATAATCTGAATAGGCATCTCCTTTTAGTTGAGTATGTTCTAAACGAAGACCAAGTAAAAAGGAAAACTTTTCACCTAATTTATTTCCGTATTGAGAGTAAGCTGCATAAACATTCTCATCATAATCAAAGTTATAAGATTGACCTTCGTTAATAAAAAACTCTTGTGTTTCTAAATCGAAGTCTTCTAAAGTATAAGCTGTTTTTTGAGCTTCGGTATTAATTCTAATTCCTGCTTCAAATTGTGCATCGCCTTTTGGTAATACGTAATCTGCTTGAAGTAAAAATTCATTTTGGCGTTCGTTCTCAAAAATACGTTGGCGATCTAAAAGTTCTTCAACAGGTAGGTCTTGTGTTTCAATAATGTTGTTTGGTTTATCTTCATTATCGTAAGAATATTGAAGATCGGCAGTTAATTTATGGCCTTCATCATTAAAGTTATTGATGTAATTAATTGCTCCTTGGTAAGTTTCTTCTTTTTCACCTTCAATTTGATTTCTTGAAGTTGAACTGTCAAAACCACCATCGATGTATCGGTTACTATAAGCATTTGTTTCATCTTCATCATCTCCCCATCTACCAAAAAAAGTACCGGTTATTGATGAATTTTCTGAAAGATAATATTCCATTCCTAAGTTGGTGTTCAAGCCTTTTCTTAAGCGGTCATATTCACGTTCTTCATAAATTCTATCATAGGTACCCGAAAAATAATTGTTATCAAATTCTGCATTACCGGGAGAGTTTCTGTAGTAAATACCTGTATTGTTAAAGATATTGAATTTGTCTGTTCTTAAATTAAGCGTGGTAGAAACTGAATTATTTGTAGGATATCCCAAGGTTGTAGAAATTGAACCATTTAAACCTAAGGTTTTCTCCTTTTTAAGAATGATATTCAAAATACCGGCGGTACCTTCAGCATCATATCGAGCCGACGGACTTGTAATTACCTCAACTCGCTCAATAGCATCTGCCGGTAATTGTTGAAAAATAGTAGTATCGTCAAAACCAGCCATTGCTGATGGTTTCCCGTTAATAAGAATTCTAACATTCTCATTACCTCGAAGGCTTATTGCGCCCTCAACATCTACAGAAACCGAAGGAATATTTTGTAAAGCATCGGTCACGGTACCACCTCGTGTGGTAAGATCTTTACCTATATTATAAATCTTTTTATCTAAACGAACTTCTACCTGAGTGGTTTCTGCTCTTACAACAACTTCATCTAAACTGTCTGAATTTAAACCTAAAGAGATCGTACCTAGATCTAAATCTGAATTTAAAGTTCTGTTCTCGAAAGTTTTTGTTTCAAAAGAAATAAACTCAACATTTATATCGTAATTACCTTCATAAACTTCGATATCGAAGTTACCATCAAAATCGGTAACACCACCTTGTGGCGATCGTTCTCCGGTTCTATCTATAAACGTTACAGTGGCATACTCTAAAGGAACTGCTGCATCTTTATCGACAACGGTTCCTGTTACATTAACTTTGTCTTGGGCGTTTGCAAAGTGGGTTAAGCTAAGGGTAAATAGTAAAATGATAGATTTTACTAAAAATAGTTTTTGGGTCATTTGTTTGTTCTTTGCTTTTAAGACAAGCAAAGACTCCAAATGTTTAATTCTAAATCGTTAAAATTGCGTTAATAAAAAAAGCCTCTACAATTTTGCAAAGGCCCAAGACAAAGTTAATGTAAC
>DTTX01000042.1 GCA_012964435.1 Mesonia sp.
GATGCATCTACTATACGAGACAGCCAAAAACTAATCGTTTGTAAATAAAAATGTTCTTGATTTTGACCTTTAGCCATCACGAAAGTATTCGGATAAATTTCTCCAACAACTCCACCAATATCTATAGATAAAGTTAAACGAGTAACCGATGCTGTAGTTGGTCTGGCTTTAAACTCTATCACCAGATTGATAGCCTCACCATTACGCCCGGTAATTGTTTGGGTTGTACTATCGTAAAATTCTGTAACATCGATTAGTTTTTGGCTGTCTCGTATAGTAGATGCATCATTTAGTAAGGTAACTTGAACACCTCCGGATAATACTAAAGGGCTTGCAGATATATAAGTCCCATCTACATAATCTGCCCAACCGGTATAATCGCTATAACCAGTTTCTGTAGAAAGATGCAACCAAGTATCGGTATTATAAAAGTAAAATCCGTTCACATCAGTATCAAATACCAATAAACCACTTGAAGGATTTGAAATTGCCAAACGCTGAGCTGTAGTCATTCTCGGAATTAGAACTCCACTATTTGTTGAAGATATATCTAAAATTGAAGACGAATCAGGACTTGTAGTGCCGATACCTACTTGAGCATTCATCTCAACACCAATCAAAAATATTAAAATGAATTAAATTAAAGGGGACTTGTTATTCATAACTAAGTTGTTTTATTGGAAAACTTTCTTTGAATATACGTAAAGTACAACACATTTAGTTCTGTAAATCCTGAAAATTTGCATTTAATCTAATATTTGATAAATGATCACAGATGAAAAAACAAAAAACCCATCTAATTTTAGATGGGTTTTATTCATTAAAATTAACCAATATATATTAGATAACTTTTACGTTTACTGCGTTTAAACCTCTGTTTCCTTCTTGTAAATCAAATTCTACCTCGTCTCCTTCGCGAACTTCATCAACTAGTCCAGAAATGTGCACAAAATGATCTTTGCTAGCACCTTCTTCAGTGATAAATCCAAATCCTTTAGTCTCATTGAAGAATTTTACTGTTCCTTTGTTCATTGTAATGTAATTAAAATTGTTATTTATATGTGGTAAAGGTGAGGTTAATAATTGGTTTTTAAGCTATTTAATTCATTAATTTTCAATTAATTACAAATCATTCATTTTTAGATAGTTAAATCTATAAACATGTTTTTTAACACCTGTTCTGAAAGCTATTTCTAATAAAAAACTGAAAATCAACTACCAAAAAACGCTGTTTTTAGAAACTTACTTCTTTTTATTCCGTTTATTGTAATTTTTATCGCCTCTAGTTTTTGGCTTTTTATATTTCTTTTTTATTTCTCTTCGATATGAACCTCCTAAGTTTACTTTTTTGTTCTTTTCTTTCTTTTCATGAAATGCAGGTCCCGGTACATCGTCATCATTCTTATTGTGTTTGGTAAAGTCTTTTTCACGATGTTGTGGTCGCTCTTCTGGAGTTAATTCTGTGGAAATTTCAACTTCTTTAGGGATCGTCTGTTGTGGAATTTCATAATTCATTAGTGCTTCAATTGCTTCTTTTGCTTCTTTTTCTTTTTCAGTATAAAAAAGTAAAGAGCTTCCCTGCTCCTCTGCTCGACCTGTTCTCCCTATTCTGTGCATATAGTTCTCCGGGAAAAGTGGAGTATCAAAATTAATGACGTGAGTAATTTTGTGTAGATCTAAACCTCGAGACATCACATCACTGGTAACTAATATTCTTATATTTCCTTCATTAAAATGTTCTATGGAACGTATTCTGTAATTTTGAGTTTTATTAGAATGTATTACCGCTACATCTTCATTAAATTTTTCTGCTAATAAATTAAAGACTAAATCGGCACTTTTCTTATTAGGTACAAACACCAACACTTTTTGATATTGGTCTTTATCTTTTAATAAATGCTGAAGTAAATTTACTTTTGTATAAAAATTTGGTACAGCATAACAAGTTTGCTTAATGTTATCTAAAGGCGTACCACTTACCGCAACCGAAATATTTTCAGGAGCCTTAAAAAAGTCTTGAATAAATAGATCAACATCATCGGTCATCGTTGCAGAGAACATGATATTTTGACGCTTTTCCGGTAGTAACTCTAGAATATTTGTAAGCTGAAATCGAAAACCGAGATCCAGCATTACATCTACTTCATCGATCACCAATTGCTTGATCTGTTTAAGCTGAAGCGCTCTACTAAGTGTAAGATCATACAATCTACCGGGAGTTGCTACCACAATATCACAACCTTGTGCTACTAGTTGATGATGCGTATTCATATTTACACCTCCGTAAACAGCAGCCACGCGTACGTTAATATATTTTGCGAATTTATTTATTTCTTCTTCAACCTGTAAAACTAATTCTCGCGTAGGTACCATAATAAGTACTCGAGGATGCTTCTGTGTTGAAAATTTTAAATTTTGCAGAATAGGCAACATATAAGCAAAGGTTTTACCCGTACCGGTTTGAGCAATACCTACCACATCTCTCCCACTCATAATTACGGGAAAAGACTTCGATTGAATTGGCGTTGGTTTTTCGAAACCTAGATCTTCAATCGCATATTGCAATTGTCTATTTATTTTAAAATCTTCAAATAATTTCATAAAGAATAATTTGCTGCAAAAATAGAGTTAATTTCTCAGCAATTAAATTCAAATTTTTAAATAACTTTTTTGAATATTGATTTTAAATGATATTTTTTAGATGATGAAAAGATCTC
>DTTX01000043.1:0-12511 GCA_012964435.1 Mesonia sp.
ATGGCTGAAAAACAAGAAAATAAATTTCCAAGTGAAGTTATAGATTTACCAAGTAAAGGTAAAGTATATCCAAAAGATTCACCATTATCAAATGGTAAAATTGAATTAAAAATCACACACCCTGAATGTCAGGATCTCATCTACCCTATTCTAATCGAAGGCGATACTTTTGAAACTATTAAATTAGAACATCATTTAGAAGATTTAGGAGAAGTGAATGTTACCGCAAATCGCTATCTCGAAAAGTCGAAAACAGGACAGGAGAAAACGCTCGATTCTGAAGTTCTAGAAAAATATAGTGCCGCCAGCCTAGGTGATGCTCTTAAAGAAATAAGCGGAGTATCTTCCTTAAACACCGGAAATAATGTTGTAAAACCCGTAATACAAGGTTTACATAGTAGTCGCATATTAATTATGAATCAAGGTGTTCGTATGGCAGATCAAGAATGGGGTGCAGAACATGCGCCAAATGTCGATTTAAATGCTGCCGGAAACATTACAGTAGTAAAAGGTGCTTCTGCTTTACAATATGGTGGTGATGCTATCGGTGGCGCTGTTATCGTAGAACCTCAACGTATTCCCGTAAAAGATACTTTGTATGGCAAAACCATAATTTCTGGAGAAACAAATGGTCGTGGCGGTGCATTAACATCTAGCCTTACCAAAAGTTATGCAAACGGTTGGTTTGGTAATATCCAAGGAACGTTTAAAAAGTTTGGAGATTATAAATCTCCAGATTATTCACTCACCAATACCGGTAACGAAGAAAAAGATCTCTCTGTAGGTTTTGGATTAAATAAGTTTACTTCAGGATTTTCTGCTTATTATAGCTTTTATCATACTAAGATAGGAATACTTCGATCATCCCATATTGGTAATGTAAATGATCTAATTAAAGCTATAAATAATGAGGAGCCTGTTGTAGTAAATAATTTTTCTTACGATATTAATTCACCCAAACAAGAGGTAGAACATCATTTGGCTAAATTAAAATTCTACAAACGTTTTGAAGGCTTAGGAAAATTGAATGTTCAATATGATTATCAGCTTAACAATCGTTTAGAATATGATATTAGAACCGGTGATGATAAAGGCAAACCTTCTGTAGATTTAGAGCTACAAACTCATACGCTGTCTTCAAATTTTAAGTTTGATGCAAGAAATCATTATCAGATAAATGTTGGAGCTAATGGTAGTTATCAGGTTAACTTTCCAGATCCAGCTACCGGCGTTCGAAGATTAATTCCCGATTATAAGCAATACAAATTTGGAACTTTTATAACAGGAGAATATAAATTTAATGAAAATTGGCTGGCTGAAGCTGGGGCACGTTACGATTTTACTCATCTAGAAGCTGAAAAATTTTATCTAAAAAGCCGTTGGGACGAACGTAATTACGATGAAGATTTTTCTGATATTATTGTTGAAGAATATAGTACGCAATATTATACCGAGCCCAATTTCAATTTTCATAATATTTCTGCTTCCGGAGGGATTCGAAGAGATTCCGACAAGTTTCAGTTGAATGTGAATTACGCTTTGGCTAATCGAGCACCAAATCCTTCAGAATTATTTGCAGACGGTTTACATCATTCTGCTGCGGTGATCGAACTGGGCGATATTCGATTTGATTCTGAAACTTCACACAAATTCAGTTTCAACTTTAATAAAAAGCAAGGCGATTTTAAGTTTAACGTGGCGCCGTATTATAATTTTATCGCAGATTTTATGCTTATAGAACCTTCTGGAGTAGAAACTACGGTTAGAGGCGCATTTCCTGTTTGGGAATATCAGCAAGTCGATGCTAGAATGTTTGGCGTAGATTTAGACTGGAGTTATGGCATTTCAAAACGATTTAATTATTTCGGGAAATTTGCCTACATCAATGGTAAAAAAACAGATAACAACAGCTACCTCATAAATATGCCTCCTGCTAATTTAAGCAACACTATTAGCTATCAAAATTACGAATGGCATCAATTAAAACTAAGCTTGACCGGCAATTATGTTGCTCAGCAAAAAAATTATCCTGACAATAATTTTTATTACGATGTGCTCGAGAATGGTTCTTACACAAACACACTAGTCGATGTAAGTACACCACCAAAGGCATATTTTCTCTTAGGCTTTGATGCAAGCACTACTTTTAAACCATTTTCGCACGGTAGTATGCAAGTAGGCTTGCGAATCAATAACCTTTTAAACACCTCTTACCGAGATTACTTAAACCGGCTTCGCTATTACGCCGATAATCTTGGAAGAAACTTTATGTTACAAATAAAATTCAATTATTAAAAAATAAAGAAATATATAACCTTAAAATAAGTAAAATGAAAAATTTAAAATTTATAACCTTATTACTCATCACCTTAATTTCTGTTACGTCATGTTCTAGTGACGACGATAGTGCACCAGAAATTATTAATGAAGAAGAAGTGATTACAGATGTAACGTTAACATTTACAGATGCTAACAGCAACGCAACTACCTATACATTTACAGACCCTCAGTATAGAGATGAAAATTATGTGGCTCCAACTATATCGTTAACCAGCGGGGAAACTTATCAAGTAGAGACCAACTTTTACAATAACTCAGATCCAAACGATCCTGAAGTAATTACAGAAGAGGTAATGGAAGAAAGAGACGATCACTTTTTAACCTATGGTTTTGTAGATAGCGACATTAGCTTAACTAGAACAGATGGAGCAATGTCTACCGATAGCAATGGTATTCAAATTGGATTATCAACACAGTGGGTAGCAGGAGCTGCCGGCAATGGTGAAGCAATTGTTAGTTTAATTCATCAACCAGAGTCTAAAGATACCTCTAACCCAAATGGCGCAGTAGTTGGCGGAGAAACCGATGTGCAAGTTTCTTTTGATATAGAGATTCAGTAATAAAAATATCTTGTCAGGATAAAAACAAACCCTCACCCTATTAGTGAGGGTTTATTTATTTACTAAATTCATCACCAATATTTTACTTAAATTTGAAAAGAATCAAGAAACCATATAGCGATGAAAAAAATCATATTTCCCTTAATTGCATTAGCGCTAGTCGCGTGTAACGATTCAAAAAAAGAAAAAGAAGAAAACACTCAAAAAGAGATTGCCTTGAACTATCCTGAAACCAAAAAAGTAGATACTATAACCAATTATTTTGGCACCGAAGTAAAAGACCCGTATCGTTGGTTAGAAGACGACCGAAGTGAAGAAACAGAAGCTTGGGTAAAAGCCGAAAATAAAGTTACTTTCGATTACCTTAACCAAATTCCCTATCGTCATTCGCTAAAAGAGCGACTCTCAAAACTTTGGAATTACGAAAAAGTAAGCGCTCCTTACAAAGAAGGCGATTATACCTATTTCAGTAAAAACAACGGTTTACAAAATCAATATGTGGTTTACCGCTATAAAACCGGCGAAGACCCTTCTACTGCTAAAATATTTTTAGATCCTAATAAATTTAGCGAAGATGGCACCACTTCTTTAGGCGGAATGAGTTTTTCTGAAGATGGCAAAACCTTAGCTTATGCTATTTCTGAAGGCGGAAGCGATTGGCGAAAAGTGATCGTGATGAACGCTGAAACCAAAGAGATCACCGAAGATACCTTGGTCGATATCAAGTTTAGCGGAATGTCGTGGAAAGGCAACGAAGGTTTCTTCTACTCGAGCTACGATAAACCAAAAGGCAGCGAACTTTCAGCAAAAACAGATCAGCATAAATTATATTACCATAAATTAGGAACTTCGCAAAAAGAAGATGAATTGATTTTTGGCGGAAATGAAGCTGAAAAACATCGCTACGTAGGTGGTAGCGTAACCGAAGACAATAAATATTTACTCATAAGAGCCAGTGTTTCTACCTCTGGGAATAAGTTATTCTTAAAAGATTTAGAAAACCCAGAAGCCGAATTAAAAACCATTATCGGCACGACCGAAACCGATACGTATGTGATCGAAAATGAAGGTAGCAAACTCTATTTAGTAACCAATAAAAATGCACCAAACAAGAAAATTGTTACCGTCGATACGGCCAACCCAAGTCCTGAAAATTGGGTCGATTTTATTCCGGAGACAGAAAATGTATTGAGCCCTTCTACCGGTGGCGGTTATTTTTTTGCTGAATATATGGAAGATGCTGTTTCTGCTGTAAAACAATACGATTACGAAGGCAATTTAGTACGAGAAGTAGACCTTCCGGGCTTAGGAAGCGTTGGTGGTTTTGGCGGTAAAAAAGAAGAAAAAGAACTATACTTTTCATTTACCAATTACATTACACCGGGCAGCATTTATAAATATAATATCGAAGAAGGGACTTCAGAACTTTATAGAAAACCAAAAATCGATTTTAAAGCGGAAGATTATGAAAGCCGACAAGTATTTTTTACTTCAAAAGACGGCACCAAAGTTCCGATGATTATTACCCACAAAAAAGGGATCGAGCTGAATGGTAAAAACCCAACCATCCTTTACGGATACGGCGGTTTCAACATTAGTTTAACGCCTTCTTTTAGTATTACCAATGCCGTTTGGATGGAGCAAGGTGGTATTTACGCGGTTCCTAACCTTCGTGGTGGTGGTGAATATGGTAAAGAGTGGCACGATGCAGGTATTAAAACGAAAAAGCAAAACGTATTTGACGATTTTATTTACGCTGCAGAATATTTAATTGAAAATAAATATACTTCTCAAGAATTTTTAGCGGTTCGTGGTGGTTCTAACGGAGGTTTATTGGTCGGTGCTACCATGACGCAGCGACCAGATTTAATGAAAGTCGCTTTACCGGCCGTAGGCGTATTAGATATGTTACGTTACCATACCTTTACCGCAGGCGCAGGTTGGGCTTACGATTATGGAACGGCAGAAGATTCTAAAGAAATGTTTGAGTATTTATATAACTATTCACCGGTACATAATGTAAAAGAGGGAGTTGAATATCCCGCAACTATGGTAACTACGGGAGATCACGATGATCGTGTAGTGCCGGCGCATAGTTTTAAATTTGCTGCAGAATTACAGGAAAAACAAACGGGTAACAATCCAGTTTTAATTAGAATTGAAACTAATGCCGGTCACGGTGCAGGAACGCCTGTAAGCAAAACCATCGAGCAATACGCCGATATCTACGGTTTCACTTTATGGAATATGGGTTTTAAAAATTTACCTAAAGAGTAGTTAACTCAATACTTAAAATCAGAAAAGCTCAAATTTAAAAGTTTGAGCTTTTTTAATTATAATTTAACTGAAATCTCAATCCTGCTCAATAAACTCTAATTCTCTTTCTGAAGCAGCAATTTCCATAAGCGCTTGGTAAATGTAATTGGAAGCTATTACTTCACCAGGGATATTTAAATGCTCGATGGTGTCGCTAGGTTGACGATAATAATCGTGACCACCGGTATGAAAACCTAGTACCGAAATTCCTTTTCTATAAAATGAAACATGGTCTGAACCGCCCACACCACCGGCGTGAACGATTGGGTTTAATTCATCTGAATTCGCTAAACTTTTCATCAGTTCTACTCCACCGGGAAATGTTCCGGCGCCGCCCATATAGAGGTGTTTTTCTGTATTTAAATGTCCCAACATATCCATATTCATCATTAATTTAATTTGATCGATGGGTATAATTGGGTTTTCTACAAAAAACTGACTTCCGAGTAAACCTTGTTCTTCTGCACCAAATGCAATAAAAATAATGCTGCGTTGCAGCTCATTTTGGTGAGCTTTTACTTTTTCGGCAATTTCTAATAAAGCAGCAATTCCGCTTGCATTATCGTCGGCACCGTGATAAATGCTATCACCTTTCATCCCTAAATGATCGTAATGAGCTCCCAAAACAATCACTTCATTTTTAAAAATCGAATCTTTTCCTTCTACCAAACCCAATACGTTATAAGTTTTCACGATAGAACTGTCTTTTCTCATTTGGGCTTCAAATTCTTGTACCAACACAGAGATTTCATTTTTAGAAAAATTGTCGACTAGGTAATTGACAACACTATCATTTTCAGGTGTTCCCGGGTATCGCCCTTTTAAATCTTCCGCAGTTAAAAATTCGATATGTTGGGTCAATTCTGCTTCAGTGATTTCTTGTTGAGACTGAGCAAAACCGGTTGTAAGCATGAATAGTAAGAATAGAAAAAGCTTCATTTTAGTTTTTTAAGTAAAGATACATACTTTCAAAAATCATAAAGATATTTCAAAATTCTAAAGCTTATCTTTGAATAAAATTACCCAATTTATGCTGAAGGTCTCGCAGGTTACGTTTGCTTACCAAGACAAAAACACTTTACAAAACATTAATTTTTCTGTTGAAAAAGGGACGCATACGTGCATTATTGGTGAAAGCGGATGCGGAAAAAGCACCTTATTGAAAGCTATTTTTGGGTTGCTCGATCTAGATGAAGGCAGTATTTATTGGAATGACGAGCAAGTTTTAGGCCCGGCCTTTAATTTGGTGCCCGGTCACGATAAAATGAAATATCTCGCGCAAGAAGATCATTTAATGCCTTACACGAGCGTTGCAGAGAACATTCAAAAGCATTTGAGCCGCCAACAGGCAGAGTTTAGTACACAACGTACCGAAGAGCTTTTAGAGGTGATCGATATGCTTCCTTTTGCGAAAAGTAAAGTGAAAAATTTAAGTGGCGGACAAAAACAGCGAGTTGCTCTAGCTCAGGTTTTGGCCAAAGAACCGGAATTACTTTTATTGGACGAACCTTTTAATTTTATTGATAATTTCAGAAAAAATAAGTTGCGTCGCAACCTCTTTAATTATTTAAAAAAGCAGAAAATCACCTGTATTTTTGCAACGCACGACAGCACCGATATGTTAGGTTTTGCCGATCAAGCGTTGGTGATGAAAGAAGGAAAACTAATGGCTAACGACACTTCTGAACAACTATTTAACTTTCCGCCGAACAAATATGTGGCTTCCCTTTTTAAAGAAGTGAACGAATTAAATCTTGAGCTTTTTGAAGCTTCTGCTGAAGGAAAAGTTTTAATTTATCCTACGGAAATAAAGCTTTCTGAAAACGGAAATTTAACCGCAAAAGTGATCAAATCTTACTTTAACGGAACTGATTATTTTGTAGAAGCCCAAGCCAGAAATAAACAAAAAATTTATTTTAATTCAACTGAATTCTTGGAGGCTTCAGCTGCTATTCGACTTCTGGTTGATGAAGAATTGCTTCAACAACGAATGGTAAAAACTAAAGAATCTTTTTAATTGAAAATTCTTTTTGCTGAAAAATAAACTGCACCCCTTCTTCTTTACCCAACAGTAATTTGCCGATGGGAGAATTTAAACCAATGGCGTAAAATTTCTCATCTTCAACCTTAATTTCACCAACAGGAATAGAGATAAAATAGTTGGCTGCGTCGGTTTTTACAATACTTCCTAATTGAACCGTTGTTGAAGCTTTTCGGTTTTCGATCACTGCTAAAACTTCTTTCAGTTTTTTAAAACTCTGCAATTGGTTTTGTAGCTTATTAATTTCAGTATTTATCATTTCACGCGACGTTTCATATTTATCGCCGGCGCTACTTTTAGTTTCGTTACCTAAATCGTGCTCCAGATCTTTTATTGAGCTTTGTAACCTACTCACGCGTTCTTCAACATAATCGGCACATTTTGCTAACAATTTTTCTCTCATCATTTTTTCTTTTCTGCAGTCGGTTTTAATTCTAAAGGTCCGTAATAGTTCATTTGTTTAGTGATCCAGGCTTTTCTAGATTGAATATAAGCTGAAGCAGGATTTGCTCGATATTGCATTGGGTTAGGTAAAATAGCTGCAATGGCTGCCGCTTCGTTAGCGCTTAATTGTGAAGCCGATTTTTTAAACCAATAGTTGGCGGCGGCTTCGGCACCGTAAACTCCGTTGCCCATTTCAATACTATTTAAGTAAACTTCAAGAATCCGTTCTTTGCTCCAAATAGTTTCAATTAAAAAGGTAAAATACACTTCTAAGCCTTTTCTTACATAATTTCTGCCAGGCCATAAAAAAACATTTTTTGCGGTTTGCTGGCTAATCGTACTAGCACCACGAATGCGTTTTCCTTTTTTATTATTCTCGATAGCTTTTTCTATAGCTTCGATATCAAAACCATTGTGCTTTACAAAATTTTGATCTTCACTACAGATCACCGCTTTTTGTAGATTTACAGAAATATTTTCAAGCGGTTCCCAATCGTGTTGCCACATTGTTCTTTCTGCAGAAGGAGCCTCGAAATAACGAATAAGCATTAACGGAGTCGTCGGAACGGGAACCCATCTAAAAATGACGACCGAAATAATTGAAATGGCAAAAAACCAAAGAATAACTTTAAAGATAAATTTGAAGAGTCTTTTCATTATTCGTTTTTTAAGAGATCTGCTAATTCTTTTCCAACAAGGCTTCCTATGGCTACACCCATACCTCCTAATCGAACTCCTGCAAATACATTATTAGACATTGTTTTTAAAATGGGTAATTTATTACTTCCTAATCCCATTATTCCGCTCCAACGATGCTCAACTTCAACAGAAGTTTTAGGAAATATAATCTCTTTTAAGATATTTTCTAGTTTATCCTGAATTAGATCTGTTTCTCCAAAACTACTTGTTTCTTCACCATTTATATCCAGGTTTCTTCCGCCGCCTAACAAAATTCTGTTATTTATGTTTCTAAAATAATAATAACCACGATCTAAATGAAAAGTGCCTTTTATCGATAGATTGTTTATAGGTTTGGTAATTAACACTTGTGCTCGCCCGGGTTTCACTTTAGAAATACCAAGTTCTTTAGAAAAGGCGTTAGTAGCTATAAATAGTTTACGAGTGTTAAATTCGAAACGATTTGTTTGAAGGTAAACTTTATTGCCGCTATCTACATAACTCTTTAAAGCCACTCCATTTAAAATTTTTATTCCGGCTTGTTGAACTTTATTTAAAAGTGATATCATCATTTTACCGGTATCAATTTGACCTTCATAATTATTGAAGATATAAAGAGGCTGAACTTTATGAAAAGAAAATTTATTTTCTAATGTTTTAAAGGTTTGCTTACCGTTTAATGGAGATAAAAGTTGATTAATATATAAAATGTTCTCTAAACAATTTTGATATAGCGTTTCATCTTCCTTCATAAAAAGCTCATATCCTCCATAATTTTTGAAATCGATGTGATGATCTCCTAAGTTTTCTCTTAGAAACTTTAATCCTTTGATTCGCTTTTCGATTAGATTGAAGACTTCTTGCTCAGATAGTGATTTTAAATCATCTAATATTTCTGAAACACTTCCGAAACAAGCAAAGCCTGCATTTTTTGTACTTGCCCCATATGGTAAAGTGCCACGCTCTAAAATCAATATTTTTGCAGCAGGATAATCTTTTTTAAGTTGTAATGCACAGTTTAAACCTGTTATACCACTGCCAATAATTGTAAAATCTACTTGCTTTAACCAGGTTTCTTTTTCCCAATAAGATAAATTCATTTGAAAAGTTTTATCTTTAGACGTTATATTCTTGTAATTAATAAAGATTAAATATACTCAATGTCTAGCAAGTTAGAATTTACAATATTTCTAATTTAAGTTCTTAATGGAAAATATATACTGTTCAGATTATATTAAAATTTATAAAGATCAAGATATTTTAATCCAAAAGTGGACAAAAATCCCCTTAACTACTCAACATTTTCAAAAAGAACTCCTTAATTTTTTAGAAGTATTTAAAAAAGAAAGGCCTTCAAGTATTTTATGGTTACAAGAAAATTTTGATTTAGAGATACCGGATAATATTTATGAGTGGATACAGAAACATATTCTTGAACCTCAGTACAAAGCCGGATTAAGAAATTTGGCTTTTACAGTTCCAAAAGAACAATACGCACATTTATCTATCATAAACTCATTTAACGAAGTAAGTTCTGTATTAGAGCCGAAGTATTTTCTTACAAAAGAAAAAGCATTAGAATTTTTAAAAGCAGAAGAGGCTAAAAAGGAGTTTTTCTCTGAGATCACTTACGTTTTTGATAGAAGCAAGAACAACACAAGAATTTATCTCGAAGTAGATCATAAGCAATTACCTCATACAATTAAACATTTAAATAGGCTAAATCACCAATTAAAATTTAGAGCAGAGCATCAATGTTATTTTGATAAACTGACCTTAAGAGAGCTTGAGATATTTAAATCGATAAGTTTTGGGATGACCAATAAAGAGATTGCCTCTGCTTTAAACATTTCTGAATATACGATTGCTACTCATCGAAAATCATTGATAAAAAAGCTCGAAATTAAAAGTCCTAATGACTGGCAATTTTATGCTAATGCGTTTTTATAAAAAAACCTCGATAAGATTTATCGAGGTTTTTTTATTCAAAGAAAATAAACTTTATTTTTATTATTCATCTTTATATTGTTCATCCATCACAAAGTCTTCCATAAATTTTGTGGTGTAATTACCAGAAATATAGGCTTGTTCTTCCATTAATTGTCTATGGAAAGGGATGGTGGTTTTAATACCTTCGATTACAAATTCATCTAAAGCACGCTTCATTTTATTAATTGCCTCTTCTCTGGTTTGAGCAGTGGTAATTAATTTAGCAATCATAGAATCGTAGTTTGGCGGAATTGCATAACCACTATAAACGTGTGTATCGATACGTACTCCGTGACCTCCCGGTGCATGTAAGTTAGTAATTACACCCGGTGATGGTCTAAAACCATTATAAGGATCTTCAGCATTAATACGACATTCGATCGAATGTAATTTTGGGTAATAATCTTTCCCAGAAATTGGCACTCCTGCAGCTACTAAAATTTGTTCTCTAATTAAATCGTAATCAATTACTTGTTCTGTAATTGGGTGTTCTACTTGAATACGGGTATTCATCTCCATAAAGTAGAAATTACGATGCTTATCTACTAAAAACTCAACCGTTCCTGCACCTTCATATTTGATAAATTCAGCAGCCTTCACAGCAGCTTTTCCCATTTTATCACGAAGATCATCAGTCATAAACGGTGAAGGCGTTTCTTCTGTTAATTTTTGATGACGTCTTTGTACAGAACAGTCTCTTTCAGATAAATGGCAAGCTTTACCTCTGCTATCTCCTACAATTTGTATTTCGATGTGGCGAGGCTCTTCAATAAGCTTTTCCATATACATACCATCGTTACCAAAAGCAGCTCCTGCTTCTTGGCGAGCAGAATTCCAAGCAGCTTCAAGGTCTTCTTCTTTCCAAACGGCACGCATCCCTTTACCTCCACCACCGGCAGTAGCTTTAAGCATTACCGGGAAGCCCATACCTTTAGCTACTTTTAAACAATCGTCATAATCTTCTAAAATTCCTTCAGATCCTGGTACACAAGGTACTCCCGCAGCTTTCATGGTTGCTTTTGCGGTAGCCTTATCTCCCATTTTCTCGATCATTTCTGCAGAAGCTCCAATAAATTTAATATCGTGCTCTTCACAGATTTTAGAGAATTTAGCATTTTCAGATAAAAAACCGTAACCAGGATGTATTGCATCTGCATTCGTGATTTCTGCTGCAGAAATAATATTTGGTATTTTTAGATAAGATTCGTTACTAGGAGCAGGACCAATACAAACGGCTTCATCTGCAAAACGAACATGTAAACTGTCTGCATCTGCTTTAGAATAAACAGCAACAGTTTTGATGCCCATTTCTTTACAAGTTCTAATTACTCGTAAAGCAATCTCTCCTCTATTAGCAATTAATATTTTTTTAAACATCGCTTGAAATTTTAAATGTTGAATTCTGAATTTTAAATGATTTTAAATGAAGCGGGGCTACATTCAAAATTTGTATTTAAAACTTCTTAAGATGGGTCTATTAAAAATAGTGGCTGGTCGAACTCTACTGGTGAAGCATCGTCTACCAATACTTTTACGATTTTACCGCTTACTTCACTTTCAATTTCGTTGAAAAGTTTCATTGCTTCGATCACACAAACTACATCACCTTCTTTTACGCTGTCTCCTACTTCTGCAAATACAGGTTTGTCTGGAGATGGTTTACGGTAAAAAGTACCGATGATTGGAGATTTTACAGTAATGTATTTGGCATCGTCTTCTTCTTTGGCTGGAGCCACTTCTGGAGTTGCCGACGCAGCTGGTGCTTGAGGAGCTTGCTGCATTGGTTGTTGCATTTGTGGTGCTTGCTGCATACCTCCCATTGGGATTTGCTGCACAATTGTAGTTTCTTTCTCTTCTGAAGAAGTTTTTATGGTGATCTTTACATCATCCATTTCTAACTTAACTTCACTTGCTCCAGATTTGGCAACAAATTTTATTAAATTTTGTATTTCCTTTAATTCCATAATTATAAGGTTTTTTTCATTTTAATAGTTAAGAGTTATATGCCCATTTTAGATAGATAGAACCCCAAGTGAATCCTCCACCAAATGCGGCAAAAACTAAATTATCTCCTTTCTTAAGTTTGCTTTCAAAATCGCTTAACAATAAAGGTAGTGTTGCAGAAGTAGTGTTTCCGTATCGC
>DTTX01000043.1:12572-19591 GCA_012964435.1 Mesonia sp.
CTAACCAATTTACATCTTCGTCGGTAAGATTATTTCTTTCCATAATCTTAGCGCTTACATCTGCCATATTGGATACTGCAAATTTAAATACGCTTTTACCGTCTTGATGTACGAAATGTTGCCTGTTGGCAACTGTTTCTTCATTTGCAGGAAGTAAAGAACCACCGGCATCGATCTTCAAGAAATTTCTTCCGATACCATCACTTCTTAAGTACTCATCTTGCAAGCCTAAACCTTCTTGGTTAGGCTCAAAAAGCACGGCACCTGCACCATCACCAAAGATAATGCAGGTTGCCCTGTCTGTATAATCGATAATTGAAGACATCTTATCGGCTCCAATTAAAAGTATTTTTTTATAGCGACCAGATTCAATATAGCTCGCTGCGGTAGACATACCATATAGAAAGCTAGAACAAGCGGCCTGTAGATCGAACGAAAATGCATTGGTTGCTCCTATTGAAGAAGCTGTAAATGCTGCTGTTGAAGCTACCGGCATATCTGGCGTTGCGGTAGAAAAAATAACTAGATCAATCTCTTCTGGATTAATGTTATTTTTCTCTATTAAATTTTTAGCTGCTTGAATTCCTAAAAATGAAGTTCCCTTATCGGGATCATTAAGAATTCTTCTTTCTTTTATACCTGTTCGGGTAGTAATCCATTCATCATTGGTATCTACCATGCTTTCTAACATTTTATTGGTTAGTACATGGTCTGGAACATAAGATCCTACAGCGGTTATTGCCGCGCTAACTTTGTTCATATAATAGGGTTTATATCACAAAAATATTGTAAACCTACAAATTACGTTCGATATATCATAAATTTTTGAAGGAATTGGCTTTTTGAATTCAAAAAAGTGCTTCAAATTTTTATGAATTTGGTAATTTGTAAACTTAATTTTCACAAAAAACAAAACCCACTACCGGATTACCGGTGTGGGAATGTTATCTTTTTAAGAAGCAATTATTTAAGCTTCTACTTCTTCTGTATTGTCAATTAAAACTTGACCTCTGTAGTAAAGTTTTCCTTCGTGCCAGTGAGCTCTGTGGTATAAGTGAGCTTCTCCTGTAGTAGGATCTTTAGCGATTTGAGGCGCTGTAGCTTTATAATGAGTTCTTCTTTTATCTCTTCTTGTTTTAGATATTTTTCTCTTAGGATGTGCCATAACTCAAAATATTATTTATTATCGTTCAGTAAATTTTTTAATTTATTCCAACGAGGATCTATTTCCTCTTCTTCTTTCTTTGTTTCTTTTTGTTTAGGTTGAAGTTCTTCTAGTTTGTCGAGTACTTCAGATTCTAAAGTTCCGTCTTCAACACCGGGATGAACCCTTTTATAAGGTATTGCTAAAACAATTGCCTCATAAATGTATTGCTGAATTTCTAATTGGTATTCACCGTGTGGTAAGATTAACAAGTCTTCATTTTCATCGTTATACTCTTCACCAAACTTTACCACCAATTCTAACGTATTTTCAACCGGCTGATCGAAAGGCTCGTTAGTCACATCGCAGTTAATATTTACTTTTCCTTCAATAGAAAAGCGCAAATCTAACATATTAGGTTTTTTCTCTAACTCTAGATTTACTTTAACATCGACATGATTAAAATCGTCGTACTCAAAATGTTCAAAGAACTGATCATCAATTTGATAATCGTAATGATGCCTCCCTGTTTTTAATCCTACAAATTGGATTGTAAACTCTTTTAACTTCTTCATCTCATCATCCTTTTCGGGCGTGCAAATATATAAAATATAATTAATTAGCTATCTTTATCAACAAAAAAATGTTTATAATTTTTTCGATTGCTTCTGAAGCTGATTTTTAGTGAGCTTTAAATACTCTTTTCTGCATTTAAAAATTTCTATAGAAGCAAAGACTGCTTCTTTAAAAGAGGTAAAATCTGCTTCACCTTTTCCGGCAATTTCGTAAGCAGTGCCGTGGTCTGGGGAAGTTCTAATTCTCGAAAGTCCCGCCGTGTAATTTACACCTCTACCAAACGAAAGTGTTTTAAATGGAATTAAACCTTGATCGTGATAAGCAGCAATTACAGCATCAAAATTTTGATAATTTTTAGTTCCGAAGAAGCTATCTGCTGAATATGGACCATAAACTAAGGTTCCTTTTTCGTTAATTTTTAAAATAGTTGGTTTTAAAACTTCTTCATCTTCCTTGCCAATAACTCCGTTATCACCACTATGCGGATTAATACCTAAAACGGCAATTTTAGGTTTCTGAATTCTAAAATCTTTCTTTAGCGTATCGTGAATAATGGCTACTTTTTTCTGAATTAATTCCGGAGTAATTTTTTCAGCAACATCTTTAACCGCTACATGATCGGTGAGTAAACCTATTCTTAAGTTTTTACAGATCATAAGCATGAGACTGTCGCCTTTCATCGCTTTTGCTAAATAATCGGTATGTCCGGGAAAATTAAATTCTTCAGACTGAATTACATTTTTATTTATTGGCGCAGTAACTAAGGTGTCTATTTCTTTTTTAATAAGCGCTTCGGTAGCAGCTTCAAGAGATTTCACTGTAAACTTGCCTAGAAATTTATCTTCTTTACCAAAATTGATCTTTGTGTTTTCCTTCCAAACATTAACCACATTAATTTTTCCATCGATCACTTTCGAGGCATTCTCTATGCCTTGAAAATTTACATTTAGCTTAAAATGTTTTTTATAAAAGGAAAGTAATTTAGTGTTCGCAAAGATTACAGGTGTACAGAATTCTAACATTCTAGGATCCTGAAAAGTTTTTAGAATAATCTCACTTCCTATTCCGTTTAAATCTCCTATGCTTATTCCTATTCTTACTTTTTGTGCTTTTTTCATATAAATAATGACTACTTTTGCGTTGAACAAAGGTAACTAAATAATCTTCAAATATGTTCACCGGAATTATAGAAGAGGTCGCTACGGTACATCATTTAGAAAAAGAAAATGATAATCTGCACCTCACGATCAAAGCAAATTTTACTTCAGAACTAAAAATAGATCAAAGCGTTGCGCATAACGGAGTTTGTTTAACCGTTGTTGAAATTAATAATGATTTATTTAAAGTAACTGCTATTAAAGAAACTTTAGACAAAACAAATTTAGGGAATCTAAAAGTTGGTGATTCTGTTAACCTTGAAAGAGGGATGATTTTGGGAGAACGACTTGATGGGCATTTGGTTCAAGGTCACGTAGATCAAACTGGGATCTGCATTGAGAAAACCTCACAAAACGGAAGTCATATTTTTACCTTTAAGTATGACGAAAATTTAGGAAATGTAACGATCGAAAAAGGGTCAATTACTGTAAATGGTGTTAGTTTAACAGTTGTAAACAGTAAAGACGATAGATTTAGTGTCGCGATTATACCATATACTTTAGAACACACGACTTTTAACCAACTAAAAGTTAATAATAGAGTAAATTTAGAATTTGACGTTATTGGTAAATATGCCAAGAGACTCTATAAACTTTAAAGGGAGGGTTTATTTCTTTTTGTTAATAGATCTTATTCCCATCACAGCTCCAGCTGCTATAAATACAGAAACAAAACCATCAATTGGAAAACCTGGTGGCGGTGGTGTAGGATCATCTCCTGGTTCAGGTCTACCTTGAAAAGAAAACGCCGGGATAGTAGCAAAAGCTACCATCAATACTAATAATATTTTTTTTGTTCTATTCATAAGAGGTGCTAAATTAAAAATTAAAACCTAACCAAAAGCCCCGTTTATCTTAAAAAATTATTAATTAAAAGCTAAATATTTATAAAACAATTTTTACAATAAAATATGACCTCTAAAATTTCAAAAAAAAGTGGACCCAGATGGGCTCGAACCATCGACCCCCTGATTATGAGTCAGGTGCTCTAACCAGCTGAGCTATGGGTCCTAAACAGTGGGCAAAAATATGTAATACAATTTTACCAAACAAATTTATTTTGTTTAATTGTTTATATCTTCACAAAGCTCTACCAGAACACCATTAGCAGACTTTGGGTGTAAAAAAGCGATCTTTTTATTATCTGCTCCAATTTTTGGTTGATCATTTAATAATACGAAACCTTCTTGTTGAAGTCTTTTAATTTCATTTTCGATGTTATCTACGTAAAAAGCAATATGATGGATCCCCTCGCCGCGTTTTTCTATGTATTTTGCAATTGCGCTATCTTCTCGTGTTGCTGCCAACAATTCAATTTTGCTTTCTCCTACTTCAAAAAAAGAGGTTGTTACTCCTTCACTTTCTACAGCTTCTTCCTTGTAAGGTTTTGTGTTTAATAAAGTAGAATATAACTGATTGGCTTCAGCTAAGTTTTTTACCGCTATACCAATATGTTCGATTTTTTTCATTTTAATTATTTTTAGGTAAGCAAAATAACAAATCCTTTTAAATAAACTATTTTTGTAGAATGGAAGAAACAAATAGACAGAAAAAAATTGGAGGCGTTTTACAACGTGATCTTGCCGATGTGATTCAGCAAGAATTAAAAAGAAATAATGTAACCGGGATCATTGTTTCGGTTTCTAAAGTTAAAGTGACGACAGATTTATCGATCGCTAAGGCTTATGTGAGTATTTTTCCGGCAAAAGATGCTCAAGGTTTATTAAATGAGTTGAAAGCTATTAAATCTAAATTGAAACATGAGCTTGCACAGCGCACTAAAAACCAGTTAAGAAAAATGCCGGAACTTAATTTTTACCTCGACGATTCTTTAGAATATATTGAAAGCATCGAAAAAGCTGTAAAAGGAGAAGAAAATCCAATCGAAAATCCTGACTTATTAGATAAACGTAAAAAATCTTAGGTTGAATTTTTCTTATTACATCGCTAAGCGCTACTTATTTACTAAAAGTAAAAACAATGCTATCAATATTATTACGATTATTGCAAGTGTTGGTGTTTTTGCCGGTGCGTTAGCTTTATTTATTGTTTTATCAGGTTTTTCGGGACTTAAAGAGTTTAGCCTTTCATTTTCTAATAAATATGATCCCGATCTAAAAATTCTTCCAAAAACCGGAAAGTATTTTACTTATTCTGAAGAACAACAAGAAAAATTTCAACAAATAAATGGCATTAAGGTTTCTTCAAAAATTATTGAAGAGCGTGTTTTACTTAATTTCAATAATAAAAACATTCCTTCATCTTATATAAAAGGAGTCGATGAAAATTACCTAAATGTCAATCCTGTAGATAGTGCTTTACTTGCCGGAGTTTGGTTGCATCAAGATGAGCGGCAAATAGTGATCGGTAACGGTATTTCTAGAAGGTTATCGATTGGTGTTGCAGGATATGGAGATCTCTTAAAAATCTTTGTTCCCAAACCGGGAAAAGGTCAAGTGACCAACCCAAATGATGCTTTTAATACGACATCTGGAACGGTAATTGGTATTTACAGTATTAATGAAGAACTCGACAATAAGTATGTTTATGCACCATTTAATTTAGCTCAAAATTTATTAGAGTTAAAGGAAAATGAAATTTCTGCTATTGAAATAAGCTTAACTCCAGAGGCAAATGAAGATGATGTTCGAGAAGCTATCCAAAATGTATTTCAGCAAAATGTAATTATCAAAGACCGCATTCAGCTTAATGATAAACTCTATAAAATGCTGAATACAGAAAACTTAGCGGTTTATCTAATTTTTACGCTAATATTGATCATAGCATTGTTTAACGTGGGTGGTGCGATCGTGATGGCTATTCTAGATAAACAACAAAATATTAAAACACTATATAATTTAGGAGCCAACATTCATCAAATTAGAAGAGTTTTCTTTTTACAAGGAACTTTACTTACCTTTTTTGGTGGTATTTTAGGTTTGGCTATTGCTTGTATTATTATCTTACTTCAGCAGCAATTTAGCTTGGTAATGATCACCCCAAGCTTGCCTTATCCCGTTTTGTTTGAAGCTAAAAACTTAATGATCGTTTTCTTAACCATTATGTCTTTAGGGCTTCTAGCCTCTTATATAGGTTCTACCCGAATAAAAAAAGTGATAGAGATTAACCCTTAACTTTTTATTTTTCAGATAAGAAATTGAATAATAGGAAATAAAATCCTGAATCAACTTCAGGATGAAGAACTATTTAAAGATCTAGAAAAATTTTTATCGTGTAAACTGAAAATCTCCAAATTCTTTTTCTGCCTCATCAAAAGCTTTAAACACATCTTCAGGTTCATCGCTGGTCACCATTTTCATTCGGTGTTCTTTAAAATGTGGAATTCCCTTAAAATAATTGGTATAGTGACGACGAGTTTCAAAAACGCCTAAACGATCGCCCTTCCAATCGATCGCCATTTGCAAATGCCTTCTTGCAGCATCTAAACGCTCGGCCATTGTTGGCGGATCTAAATGCTCGCCGGTTTCAAAATAATGTTTTACTTCTCTAAAAAACCACGGGTAACCAATGCTGGCACGACCGATCATCGCTCCGTCTAACCCAAACTCATCGCGCATTTTTACTGCTTTTTCTGGAGAATCTACATCACCATTACCAAAAACAGGAATATGCATTCGGGGATTGTTTTTTACCTCTGCGATCGGTTTCCAATCGGCTTCACCTTTATACATTTGGGCACGCGTTCTCCCGTGAATAGAAATGGCTTTGCAGCCCACATCTTGTAAACGCTCGGCAACCTCAACGATTTTGATAGAATCGTGATCCCAACCTAAACGTGTTTTTACCGTTACCGGTAGTTTGGTATGTTTTACCATCGCTTCTGTTAGCGAAACCATCAAATCGATATCTTTTAAAATTCCGGCGCCGGCACCTTTAGAAACTACTTTTTTAACCGGGCAACCAAAATTAATATCAATAATATCGGGACCTGATTTTTCGACAATTTCTACCGACTCTAACATCGATTCTAAATTCGCACCAAATATTTGAATCCCTACGGGACGTTCTTTTTCATAAATATCGAGTTTCATGACGCTTTTTGCAGCGTCACGAATGAGTCCTTCTGAAGAAATAAATTCAGTATACACCACATCGGCGCCGGAATTTTAAAAGATATCGAT
>DTTX01000043.1:19601-44646 GCA_012964435.1 Mesonia sp.
AAAGGTGAAGCCGATTGGAAACCGATCGCAGAGGTAAAAAACAACGGAAATTCTCCTACATCTATATCGCCTATCTTTGCCAAAACTGAATGTTATTTAGGTGTTTGAATCGGCAAAATTAATAAATAAGTACGAACTGCTCATTTTTTAAGCTGAAGTTTCCCTGAAATTCTCGCAAAAGGGATAGTAATGAACATCCTTTTTTTGCTTTGATATATGGCAAAAAAAGATGGTAATGGATAGCCCGGGCCGCAGGCTTTGCCCAAATGATTTTTAGAAATTAAAAGATCTACAGCCGGTCGCGCTCTTCTACATCGATAGAACGATTATTGTCTCTTAAGCCGCTATTACCAAAATTATATTTAAAACCTATTCTTACAAATCTATTTTCCGGCAAAGCATAGTAGCCATTGTCTTGGTTAAGGTAAGTTGAGTTGAGCTGTGGTGCATATTCGTTAAAAACATCTGAAACATATAAAGATAATTCTCCTTTACTTTTCCAGATTTTTTTTCTTAACCCGAAAGAGAGGTTAAATTGGTCTCCAACTTGATAAGAGCCTTGTATAAAATCTGATATATAAAGAATGTTTACATGACCGGTTAACGAGTTTTCTTTAGATAATGTAATTGCATTATAAATAGAGGCATAAAAACCATTTACATCATTGGTTACTTGTGCAAAGTTACTTTCTAAGGCTAAAAAGGTCTCTTCTTCGTGAAAAGCTGATAATACAGCTTGTGCATACCACCAAGATTTTAATGAACGGCCGTGAAAGAAATCGATACCACAAGATTTACTTTCTACAACATTGGTTTGTAATAAACGTAAGAATAAGTTCTCATTATCCTGAAAAATTAGATTGGCTACGTTGCGACCATTATCTCGATAATATAGATCGATGGAGTATTTATTTTTATAAGTATAATTTAAATTAAACTCATTGCTAATTACCGCTCGTAAATTAGGGTTACCCGATTGGTAGCTATTTTCTGTGATAAAATACCGAAAAGGGTTTAGGCTTTCATATTTAGGTCGGTGAATCTTACGGCCGTAATCGAAACCAAAACCATGATTTTCTGATGCTTTATAATTTAAATATACTGAAGGAAATAATTCGGTATATTTTCTACTATTTATTTGATTTAAACTGAAAGATTTTCCTGTTCTATCGGTATGTTCTACCCGTAAACCTAATTGAGCGCTAAATTTATCCCAATCACGGTTTACTGAAGAATATGCAGCATAAACATTCTCATCATAATTAAATTTATCTGAAAGGTAGTTATCTTCGAAAGCCGGGGCATTACTGTTTACTTCTAAAAATTGAAGCTCACTCGTTGTGTTGATATCAGAAAGCTTTATTCCGCTGGAAAATGCAAATTTCCCAAAAACTGTTTCAAAATCTAATTGACCGGTATAAATATTCGTTTTTTGTGCTGCTTGTGTAGAAAAACTATTTTCGTTTAGCAAATTGTTATTAGCATCTTCATAATTTGTCGCCAAAAATTGTTGTGTTTGATCGTCGTAATATGTAGAATGTACATTAGCCACGATAGAAGTTTGTGGTTTAAATTGATGACTAAAACTAAGATCGTAGCCTATATTTACAAGATCATTCTCTAAATTACTTTTGGTATTAAATAACGAATCTAATTCAAAACCTTCATTATAAATATTAGTTGTTCCTCTGTTTTTATAGGTTTTATTAGGTGAATAAATACCATTACTACTAAAGCTTACACTATTTTTTTCTGAAAGCTGATAATCTAAAATAATGTTTGCTTGATGACTTTTTTCTCTTGTCGTTCTATCGAAATCGGTTCTCCAACGCTGAAAAACTTCATCTTCATTCTGAATATAATTCACATAACTTTCATCCTGCTTAAAACGCTTAGAAGGATTAAAATTATAATTAGCGAAAATATTTAGCTTGTCATTTTTATAATAATGGCTTGTACCTAAATTGTATTTCGCATAAATAGCCTGAGTGTAACTCTTATGAATGCTTCCTTTATAGCCCGGCACCAATACTTTGCTCGTTACAATATTGATAATTGGCCCGTCACCGGCATCATATTTAGCTGAAGGATTTCTTAAAACTTCGATTTGCTTTACATTTTCTGCAGAAAAGCCTTCTAGCAACTGTTTTAATTCCTCTGCGGTTAGGTCAACTTTTTTTTCGTTGATATAGATTGTAGCTGTGGTGTTTCTAATTTTTAGATCATCACCAATACTTACAACTCCCGGAGCTATTTTTATCGCGTCCCAAGTCGTTCCGCTTGAAATACTCGTATTTTCAATATCAAAAATTAATCGGTCTGTTACTTTTCTAACGGAAGGTTTTTTTGTAGATATATTAACTTCATCTAAATTTTCAGAGTCTTGCTGAAGCTTTATTTTAGCTAATTTAGTGTTTGTATTTATCTTAATATTTTGCTTAGAAGTCTGATAACCTATAAAACTAACTTCTAGTATATATAAGCCTTCAAAAATATCATTAAATAAAAATTTACCATTCTCTTCTGTGATCGTACCTTCTACAAATGTAGAATCTGCCTGCTTGTAAAATGCTACGTTAGCATAAGGTAGTTGTTCATTCTTAGCATTAACCACTTCACCTTCAACAGAATATTGACTAAAGGTAATTGTAGGTATAAGAAAAAGTAGAAGATAAATGAGGTTAAACTTCAATAGAATAGGATTATTTTATACTAAGTTTCTAGAGATAAATATATATAGTTTTAGATACTTCTGTTTTCGTTTTCAAAAAAACTATATTTGCAAAAATGTATTGATGTCCAAAGCTAATAAATTTTCTTTTTTTAAGAGGTTTAAAATGTTAAATATCAATACCAACTATTGAAAAAGATTTATGAAGCACATTAGAAATTTTTGTATCATCGCCCATATTGATCACGGTAAAAGTACACTAGCAGACAGATTGTTAGACTTTACCGGCTCTGTAACAGAAAGAGAAAAACAAGAGCAACTTCTTGATAGTATGGATTTGGAACGTGAACGTGGGATCACCATAAAAAGTCACGCAATTCAGATGAATTATATCCATAACGGCGAAGAGTATGTTTTAAATTTGATCGATACTCCGGGACACGTAGATTTTTCTTACGAGGTTTCTAGATCGATCGCCGCTTGTGAAGGTGCTTTATTGGTGGTCGATGCTGCGCAAAGTATACAAGCACAAACTATTTCTAACCTATATTTAGCGCTAGAGAACGATTTAGAAATTATTCCGGTGCTTAACAAAGTAGATTTACCGAGTGCCAATCCAGAAGAAGTAACCGATGATATTGTTGATCTATTAGGTTGCGATCCTTCGGAAGTAATTCCTGCCAGTGCAAAAACAGGTCTTGGTATTGAAGAAATTCTTACCGCAATTATTGATCGTGTACCGGCTCCTGTCGGAAAAGTAGATGCACCGCTTCGTGCCCTTATTTTCGATTCGGTTTATAACCCATTTCGTGGAGTTGAAACCTTCTTTCGTGTAATTAACGGAAGCATCAAAAAAGGACAACAAATTAAATTCGTAAATACGAATAAGAACTATTCTGCAGATGAAGTAGGTACGTTAAAACTGAAACAATTTCCGCAGAAAGAAATAAAAACCGGAGACGTAGGTTACCTCATTACCGGTATTAAAGATGCTCGAGAAGTAAAAGTAGGGGATACGATTACCGATGCTGCTAACCCTACCACAGAAGCCGTTGCCGGTTTCGAAGATGTAAAACCTATGGTTTTTGCCGGTATTTATCCGGTAGATACCGAAGATTATGAAGAGTTACGTTCTTGTATGGAAAAGCTTCAATTAAATGATGCTTCATTGGTATTTCAGCCGGAAAGTTCTGCCGCTTTAGGTTTTGGTTTTCGTTGTGGTTTCTTAGGAATGCTTCACTTAGAGATTATTCAAGAACGATTAGAGCGTGAGTTTGATATGACGGTAATTACGACCGTTCCTAACGTATCTTACCACGCGTATACCAATAAAGAACCTGATGAAGTTATTTTAGTAAATAACCCGTCAGATTTACCAGAACCTTCTAAATTAGATCGCGTAGAAGAACCATTTATTAAAGCAACGATTATTACCAAAGCAGACTTTGTTGGTCCGGTAATGTCGCTATGTATTGAAAAACGTGGAGAAATCGTTAACCAAACTTACTTAACTCCTGAGCGTGTTGAATTAACCTTTAATATGCCTTTAGCTGAAATTGTTTTCGATTTTTACGATCGTTTAAAAACGGTTTCTAAAGGTTACGCTTCTTTCGATTATACACCAATTGGTTTAAAAGCTTCTAAATTGGTAAAAGTAGATGTATTACTTAACGGAAGTACCGTAGATGCACTTTCTGCTCTATTACACGTAGATAATGCGTATGATATTGGGAAAAAAATGTGTGAAAAACTGAAAGAGTTAATTCCGCGTCAACAATTCGATATTCCAATCCAAGCAGCGATCGGAGCTAAAATTATTGCTCGTGAAACCGTAAAAGCTTTACGTAAAGACGTAACTGCAAAGTGTTACGGAGGAGATATCTCTCGTAAACGTAAACTATTAGAAAAACAGAAAAAGGGAAAAAACGAATGCGTGCCGTTGGTAACGTAGAAATCCCACAAGAAGCCTTTATGGCCGTTCTTAAATTGAACGATTAAAAAACAAAAAGCCTCTGAAAATTCAGAGGCTTTTTAATATATTTTAAATAATGTAATGCTTAGTCAATTCTAGTAAGAGTCATTTCGTAATCTACTATTGAAGTTCCTATCAACGGCGGTACTCCTTCAGGAGTTTCAGCATTAGATAAATCTAATTCGTAATTAGTTCTTACTAATTTTAATGTTGTTTCATTTAAAATTTCTATAGTGACATCGCCGGAAACTCCAGTTTCATCATCTGTAGTAATAAAAGTAGTTCCATCTTGAGACCAAGTTCCAGTACCAAAGAAATTTTCTAAAGTCACTTCTTCAGTAGTTTCTTGTCCCATAGATTCAACACTCATATTAACTGTATAAGAGCCAGAACTGTCATAAGTATTATTTTCGTAAATATTTACTACAAAATTATCAAAAGAAACAGATTGAGCTGAAAAATCCATTTCGATAGATTGTCCTTGAAATTCTAAAGTTTGCGAACCTTCGTAAAATAAGTTGGTTGGTTCCCAAGCTCCAACAATGCTTGCACTTTCTTCTACTCCCGGATTATTTACCTCATCGGTATCGTCTTCTTCTTCATCACAAGAAATAAACATAAAAGAGATCATTAAAAAACATAAAAATGTAATTTTTTTCATAATAGTTGTAAATTTTATTAGTAATAGACGCAATATATTTTAAATTAATATCAAATTAAAATATAGTTAACATTAATTTTATACAAAAAAGTAATTCAGAATAATATGTAGATTTCAAGCTTCCATTTTGAATTTTCAATAATTATTATAAATTATAGTTAGAATTTAAAATGAAAAAGAAAAATGGCAGGACATAGTAAATGGGCAAATATTAAACACCGTAAAGGCGCTCAAGATAAAAAACGAGCAAAACAGTTTACTCGAGCAATTAAAGACATTACCGTTGCGGTAAAAGAAGGTAGCGGACCAGATCCGGAAGCTAATCCCGGTTTAAGAAATGCAATCGCCAATGCAAAAGGTGTAAATATGCCTAAAGACACCATCGAGCGAGCGATTAAAAAAGCAAGTGGTGCCGATGCAGATAATTATGAAACTGTAACTTTTGAAGGCTATGGACCTAACGGAATTGCTTTCTTTATTGAATGTACAACCGATAATACCAACAGAACCGTCGCTTCGGTACGATCTATATTTTCCAAAAACGGCGGAAGTTTAGGTACAAACGGTTCACTAGAGTTTTTGTTCGATAGAAAAGGAGTATTCACTATCGAAAGAGAAAAGTTCGAAATGCCTTTAGAAGAACTAGAACTTCAGCTTATTGAAGGTGGAGCTGAAGATTTTGAAGAAAGTGATGAGTTTATCACGATCTATACCGATTTTACCAACTTCGGAAAAATGGCAGAAACCTTAGAAAACCTCAACATCGAAGTAAAAAATTCAGAATTGCAGCGAATTCCTATCAATACTAATGAATTACCTTTGGAAGACGCTAAAAAAATTATGAAACTTGTCGATAAATTTGAAGAAGACGATGATGTACAAAACGTTTTCTACAATTTAGAAATGACTGATGAATTAGCAGAAGCTTTAGAAGAAGATTAATCTTTCTCTTCTTCATCTGTAGAAACCGTTTCTTCTAGGTCTGTGCTCTCCTTTGGTTTTTCTATTTCTATAGTCTTTCCAAGGTAAACCAGCATATTTCCTTCTTCAATGGTAACTTCTTGACTGTTTGACGGGATAATACTTAAATCACCTTCATTGTCTTTCACAAATAACGGAATAATATCGTCATCGGTTTTCGTGATTTCAATTAAACCACTATAGTGTTCTTGAGAATTTAATTGTATTTCCTGTATTTTTGGGTATTTACGAGCAACTTCCGTAAGTTTTATAAAATCGTCGGTATGCGAGAATAGACCTTCCTGCGGATTGTTTTCTGGGTCAGACATTTCATCGGCAGAAACCACTCTAAACGAACCGTTCTCTCCAAAGTGTTTCTGAAATTTAGAAATCGCAGTTCTGTTAATTTCAGAGTTTCCGGTTAATGCCATTAAATATCCCACATCGTTCAATTCAATATTATTTCCTAGATCGTCAGAATATACACTTCCTTCAATAGCTTCTAAGCCTAATTCTTTTGCTTTCCGAATATTGGTTCGGTTATTATCAACCAACACCACGTGACGGTTATTTTTCTTTAAATACGTTCCGATCAAGCGAGAAATCGATGAAGCGCCAATAATTAAAATTCCTTCAGAATTGGTTAAAAATACGCCAACTAATTGCGCAAAACTTCTGGCTGTCGTTGCATTTAATAAAACCGTACCTAATACGATCATAAATACAAGTGGAGTAATATATTGAGCTCCTTCAATACCTTGACTTGCTAATTTTAATCCAAAAAGCGAAGCAATACCGGCGGCCACAATACCACGCGGGCCCACCCAACTTATAAATAATTTTTCATTAAATTTTAAAGATGAATTAATACTACTTATAAAAACGCCCAACGGTCTTACTAAGAAAACTACCGCTGCAAAAAGTAATAGAGCATTCCAGTTATAGATCAATAAAAGATCTTCAATATTAATATTAGCTGAAAGTAAAATGAATAAAATTGAAATTAATAAAACACTCAGCGATTCTTTAAAATAGAGTAGTTCTTTAATGTTTGGAAGGTTAATATTCCCCAAAACCATTCCCATTACCACGACAGCTAATAAACCACTTTCGTGCGCAAAAAGATCTGCCAATACAAAAACACCTAACACGGTAGCTAGCGTAAAGACGTTCAACAAATAATGCGGAATAATATTTTTCTTAATACAAAAGCCCAGTGCGTGTGCAAACGTAAAACCAAACGTAAAACCGAATAATACAATTTTACCAAATTCTGCTAAGGCGGTCTGTGTAAATTCGTGTCCTTCTCCGGCGCTAATAAATTCAAAAACCAAAACGGCAACTAAGGCGCCGATAGGGTCAATTAAGATACCTTCCCATTTTAATATTGCTGAAACATCTTTCTTCAACGGAATGTTTCTTAAGATCGGAGTAATTACCGTAGGTCCGGTTACAATAATTAATGCTGCAAATAAAAAGGAAATCTGCCAAGAAAGATCGAAGATAAAATGCGCTGCGATTCCCGCTCCAAAAAAGGTAACGACTACTGCAATGGTAATTAACTTCACAATTACCGGCCCAACATTTAAAACTTCTCCTCGTCGTAAGGTTAAACCTCCTTCAAATAAAATAATACTAATGGCTAGCGATACAAAATAGAATAAACTTTCACCGGGAAATAAACCGGAGCTTCCATTCCAAATAGGTTCGATAAGCTTTCCACCATCTTCAGTATAAAAAGTAGCTAAAGGTCCAACAGCAAGACCTATTAAAATTAATGGTAAAATTGCAGGGATTTTAAATTTCCAAGCAACCCATTGAGCTAAGATTCCTAATATTATTATTCCTGCTAATTCTAACATTCAATCAATTTTTCTGCAAAATAAGATTTTTAACGATAAAAAACACCTCTTCCAAATTTAGTTTTTTGAAGTTCTTTGATTTATGAAATTCGTTAAAACCAATGCAATACTTAGCTTAGAAACTAGTAATTTCTTATTTTGCGAGTCGTTTTTATAAAAAATTCATCATTTTATGAAATTATATCCTGTTGAAGCCGGAAATTTTAAATTAGATGGCGGAGCTATGTTTGGTGTTGTTCCTAAAACTTTATGGAGCAGAACCAATCCTGCCGATCAAAATAATATGATCGATATTGGCGCACGATGCCTACTTATTGAAGATGGTAACCAGCTCACCCTCATCGATAATGGCTTAGGAGATAAGCAAAGTGAAAAGTTTTTTAGTCACTATCATCAATGGGGAGATTTCAGTTTAGATTCATCGTTAAAAAAATTAGGTTTTCACACAGACGATATTACCGATGTTTTTTTAACGCATCTTCATTTTGATCATTGCGGCGGAAGCATAAAATGGAATAAAGACAGAACCGGATACGAACCGGCCTTTAAAAATGCAAAATTCTGGACCAATAAAGAACATTGGGATTGGGCTGTAAATCCTAATCCACGAGAAAAAGCTTCTTTCTTAAAAGAAAATTTATTACCGATGGAAGAAAGCGGTCAATTACATTTTTTAGATCGCGATAAAGGTTCACACTTTTACGAGCATTTAAATTTTGGCGTTTTATTTGTAGATGGTCATACCGATAAACAAATGATACCGCATATTACCTATCAAGATAAAACCTTAGTTTTTATGGCAGACTTGCTGCCAACCGTTGGTCATATTCCATTACCTTATGTAATGGGTTACGATACCCGACCGCTATTAACTTTAGGCGAAAAAGAAGCCTTTTTAGAAAAAGCAGCCGATGAAGGTTTTTATCTGTTTTTAGAACACGATGCACATCACGAAATTATTACGGTTAAAAGAACTGAAAAAGGAGTTCGATTAGACCAAACCTATACTTTTAACGAATTATTTAATTCATAATTAATCCTAAATGAAAAGAGCATTTATTAAACCTACTTTAGCAGCAGCCCTAGCTGCAGTATTTGCCGCAAGTTGTGGTACTACAGGGCCAACAATTACTTCAACCCCTATAGAAAATATAGATCAGCAACCCCTAAAAACTTCAGATTTAAATGAAGATCAATTAAAAGCTTGGGCGGGTGCAGATTTAGTGACCGATACCATTCCTGGTATGAGCGTACAAAAAGCTTACGATGAAATTATTAAAGATTTTCAAGGAGAAACGGTTATCGTTGGTGTAGTCGATAGTGGTGTAGATATTGAACACGAAGACCTTAAAAACGTAATTTGGACCAATGAAGATGAAATTCCGGGTAACGGCATCGACGACGATAAAAATGGTTATGTAGATGATATTCACGGTTGGAATTTCTTAGGAAATACCATCGAAGAAAATTTAGAATACGTTAGAATTCTGAAAAATCTAAAACCTAAATACGATGGTAAAGATGCTTCAGATATTGCTGAAGCCAATAAAGAAGAATTCGCACTTTACGAAAAAGCTCAAAAAGAATATGATGAAGAGTATAGCGAAATCTCAAGAAACGTAAACTATTACAATCAGCTTAGTCAACAAATAGCTTCAGCGAGAGCAGCTGTTTCAGAAAAACTAGGAAAAGAAGATTTCACTAAAGAAGAATTAATGGCCATGGAAGCTGAAGAAACTTCTCTTCAGCAACAAAAAGGGCTACTTCTAAATATTATGAACAAAGGGGGTGAAGATTTAGATGATGTTGCTTCTCAAATTCAAGGTGGTATCGATTATTATCAAGGAAGATTAGATTCTCATCTTAATTTAGAATTAGAAGGAAGAAAAACAGGAGACAACCCAGATGATCTTACCGATACTAATTATGGTAACAATGATGTAGACGGTCCAGATCCTAAAAAAGCAGATGCAAAACATGGTACACACGTTGCCGGGATTATTGCAGCAGAACGCAACAACGGTATCGGGATGAATGGTGTTGCTAGAAACATAAAAATTATGGCAGTTCGTGCGGTACCCGATGGTGATGAGTACGATAAAGACATCGCTTTAGGTATTCGCTATGCAGTAGATAACGGAGCAAAAGTAATTAATACGAGCTTTGGTAAATATTATTCTACACATCCAGAATGGGTGATCGATGCCATTAAATATGCCGCTAAAAAAGATGTTTTAATCGTAAATGCAGCCGGTAACGATGCCTTAGATATGGATGATACGCGTATTTATCCTAACGATCAAACACCAGAAAATAATGAAGAAATTGCAGATAACTTCTTAACGGTTGGTGCTTCTAATTTCGATTATGGTTCAGATCTAGTAGCGAGATTTTCTAACTACGGGCAAACCAACGTAGATGTTTTTGCACCGGGTACTAAAATTTGGTCAACTACGCCAAACGACGAATACGAATTTTTACAAGGAACATCAATGGCTTCTCCGGCAGTTGCAGGAGTTGCAGCTATGATTCGTTCGTTATATCCAAAACTAAGTGCTGCAGAAGTAAAAGAAATATTAATGAAGAGTGGTTTAGCTTCACCACAAGAAGTAATGGTGGGTGGTAACTCAGACGATATTCGACCATTTGCAGAACTTTCTGTTTCAGGAAGAATGGTAAATATGTATAACGCCTTAATTATGGCGAGCAAAATGTAATCCTTTTTAGGATGAATTTTTTAATATCAATTTTTCTTTGAGATGTTAAATTGGATTTATTTTAAATTTTTTCAGTTTTTAGGCAAAAAACGCAGCTATAGCATTAGCTACAGCGAGGCTTTTTAACGCAGAAAATGGGAAAATTTATATAATTATAGATAACATCTTAAGGTGAAATTGGTATAAGGGCGTGAACTGGCTTATCTTAGCAAAGTGAACGCCCTTTATTTTTAACTTAAAATTTAAAATTCTATGAAATTTAAACTTCAAAGTTTATTGTTTTCTCTTTTAGTGACGGGAGCAATTACCGCACAACAACGATCTGGCTATTGGCAACAAAAGGTAGATTATAAGATGGAGGTAGAAATGAATGTAAAAAACTACCAATACGATGGGGAACAAGAACTTACTTATACCAATAATTCTCCAGATACCTTAACCAAAGTATTTTATCATATGTTTTTTAATGCTTTTCAGCCGGGAAGTCAAATGGACGCTCGTTTACAAAGCATACAAGATCCCGATGGCAGAATGGTGAATAATTTAGGAACACGTGAAAATCCTGAATTTGAAAGTAGAATTAGCAAGCTTAATGAAGATGAAATTGGCTATCTAAAGGTAAAATCTTTAGAACAAGATGGTAATAAATTAAAGTATGAAACCGTAGGAACGATTTTAGAGGTTGAATTACACGAAGCTTTACTTCCGGGAAAATCTACCACTTTCGAAATGGAGTTTGAAGGTCAAGTACCGGTACAAATAAGACGTTCTGGTAGAAACAATGCGGAAGGCGTAGCACTTTCCATGACGCAATGGTACCCAAAATTAGCGGAATACGATTTTGAAGGTTGGCACGCGGATCCTTACATTGGTCGTGAATTTCATGGCGTTTGGGGAGATTTTGATGTGAAAATTACCATCGATAAAGATTATATTCTTGGCGGAACCGGTTACTTACAAAATCCGCAAGAAATTGGTTACGGTTACGAAGTAGAAGGTCAAAAAGTAAAACGTAAAGGCAAAAAGATTACTTGGCATTTTAATGCACCAAACGTACACGATTTTACGTGGGCTGCCGATCCAGACTTTATTCACGATAAATTAAAGGCAGAAGACGGTACAATGCTTCATTTCTTATATAAAGATAATGATGAAATTAAAGAGAACTGGAAGAAACTTCAGCCAAAAACTGCTGAGTTATTAGCGTATTACAATGAGCATATCGGCCCATATCCTTATGATCAATACTCTGTGATCCAAGGTGGTGACGGTGGTATGGAATATGGAATGTGTACGTTAATTACCGGTGAAAGAAGCTACGAAAGTTTAGTAGGCGTTACCGCTCACGAATTTGCACATTCTTGGTTCCAGTTTATTTTGGCGACCAACGAATCTCAACACGAATGGATGGATGAAGGTTTTACCACCTACATTTCTAGTTTAGCTGAAAATGAAATTTTAAACAAAAACAACGATAACCCGTTAAGTGGTTCCTACCGTGGTTATAATTATTTAGCCAACTCTGGGCAAGAACAACCGCTTTCTACACACGCCGATCGTTACCAAACCAATATGGGTTACGGGATCGGTGCTTATAGCAAAGGTTCAGTTTTCTTAGCGCAATTAGGTTATGTGATTGGTGAAGAAAACCTGGCAAAAACCTTAAAGCGTTATTACCAAGAGTGGAAATTTAAACACCCAACGCCAAACGATTTTATTCGCGTAGCTGAAAAAGTAAGCGGAGCAGAATTAAGCTGGTACCTAAATGATTGGACGAGAACAACCAACACGGTAGATTACAGCATTAAATCTGTTGAAGCAGCCGAAAATGGATCAGAAATAGTTTTAGAAAGAATCGGACAAATGCCGATGCCCATTGAAGTGGAAGTAACTTTTGACGATGATTCTACGCAAAACTATTACATTCCGTTAGCGCTAATGCGTTGGGAGCAAAAAAATAACGGCAACCAATTGGAAGATTGGGATTGGGGACACCCAACCTATTCTTTTGAAATTGAAAAAACCGGAATTAAAAAAATAGAGATCGATGCGAGTCAGCATATGGCAGATGTTGATCGTAGCAATAATGTTTGGGAAAAGTAATTTTGTGTTAGGGATAGCAGTGAAAATCCCGCAATGGAGCAAAGCGAAATGAGGAATTGTAACGAATAGCCCGACCCGAAGGGAAACACCCAAAAAACATGACAAAAACCTTTCAATTGTAAGTTGAAAGGTTTTTTTTTGATTAATAATTAATCAGGAATATTTTTTGCAAGCATTTTGCTGAAGTTGATTCAGCATCACATGAAGTGCTAGAATCGAATAGTAAACAATGAAGCAAACCTTAGGAAAAACCGAAAAACTCAAAAGCAAAATCGTTATTTCGACCTTGTTTGAAGAGGGCAGAAGCGTAAAAAGTTTTCCGTTTAAATTGGTGTATTTACGCTTAACCAATAATGCTACGCAACATCAAGCGGCATTTTCGGTACCTAAACGCAGCTTTAAATTAGCGGTAGATCGCAATCGTTTAAAGCGATTAATGCGCGAGGCTTACCGAAAAAATAAAACGATCTTGGCCGAAGAAGAACATCGCTATGCGCTGATGTTTATTTACTTAGGTCGAAAGAAATTCAGTTTACCGGAGTTAGAAAAATCCATTCAAAAAATATTGACTAAATTTAGGGAGCAAGAACAAACCGAATGAAGATGAAGAAACGTATTATATTACCGATCACTGCCGTGGTTATTTTTTTAACGACCACTTCTTATAAATCAGATTTTTTTGAGATCGCGAAGCAAATTGAAATTTTCACGACGCTTTTCAAAGAAATCAATATGAATTATGTCGATGAAACCAATCCGGCAGATTTAATGGATACGGCGATCACGGCGATGTTGGCAGACCTAGATCCTTACACGGTTTATTGGAACGAGCAGGAAGTGGAGCAAGCGAGAATTCAGAATTCGGGAGAATACACCGGTATTGGTGCATCGGTACAAACCAAAGACCATAAAATTACCATTATCGAGCCTTACAAAGGTTATCCGGCCGATAAAGCCGGTTTAAAAGCCGGAGATGAAATTATAAAAATTGGCGATGTAGATTTATCACAATTTGAAAATGATGCGGGAGAATTGCTAAAAGGTTCTGCAGGAACTTCTGTTCAACTTACCTTTAAACGTCAAGGCAAAACTAAAACCACACAACTAAAAAGAGAATCGGTAGAGTTGCACGCCGTTCCTTATTCAAAATTAATCGATGGTGATATTGGGTACATCGTGCTTTCTAAATTCAACAGAAAAGCTTCTTCAGAAGTTGCTACTGCTTTAAAAGAGTTGAAAGAACAAGGCGCTAAAAAAATTATTTTAGACCTGCGTGGTAATCCCGGTGGTTTATTAACCGAAGCCGTAAATACCACCAATATTTTTGTCGATAAAGATGAGGTGATCACCACTACAAAATCGGTCATTGACAAGTATAATAAAACGTATAAAACTCAGCGTGACCCGATGGATAAAGAAATTCCGTTAGCGGTGTTGATCAATGGTAGAAGTGCTTCTGCCAGCGAGATTGTTTCGGGTGGTTTACAAGATCTAGATCGCGGTGTGGTGATCGGTGCCAGAAGTTTTGGAAAAGGTTTGGTACAACGCCCAAAAAAACTCACCTACAATACACAAATGAAGGTGACCATTTCTCGTTATTACACGCCTAGCGGAAGATGTATACAAGCCTTAGATTATTGGAATCGTGATGAAGAAGGTAAAGCGGTAAGAACGAAAGCTGAAGATTATAACGAATTTACCACGCGTAACGGAAGAAAAGTGTACGACGGCGGCGGAATTTTACCTGATGTGCAACTAGAAACTTCTAAATACAGCGGTGTTACGCAAGCTTTAATGGAGAAAAATGCCATTTTCGATTATGCGACCAACTATTACTACAACCATCAATTAACACAACCGGAAGCCTTTGAGTTTACCGATGCCGATTACGAAGATTTTAAAAAATACTTGAGTTCTTCAGATTTTGATTATACCACCAAAACTGAAAAAGAACTAAAAGAGACGTTTAAAATAGCTAAAGAAGAAGGTTTTAATGATGAAATTAAAAGTCAATACGAGCGATTGCTTAAAGAGATCGAAAAAGCAAAAACGCAAGATCTAGACGAAAAAAAACCGGAAATCGTGAGTTTATTAACCGATGAAATTATCAAGCGTTATTTCTACCAAGAAGGCTTATACGATTACTATATTGAAGAAAATCCGGAGATCATTAAAGCGAAAGAAATTTTAAATAACTCGAACGAATACAATAAGATTTTAGGGAGATCTTAATTTGAAACTTATCGTCATGCTGAAATGTCACATTGAGCCGAGTCGAAGTGTTGTTTCAGCATCACATTATTTATATAGCACGTTAATTACCAAACAAGATGAGATTCCGTGTTAAGCACGGAATGACGACGACTATAGAATGTCACTTCGAGCGGATTCGAAAAGCCTTCTCAAACCACAAAAAACTTAAAATTCTATTTCATCACTCCAACTTCAATACCAAGGTTTTTTAAACACTTTTCCGCTTTGGGAAGGAAAAGACCTATTCGATTTAAAGCAATTTAAAATTCCTAAAACTTCAACCACTTTACTTCAAAACGAATTGGAAATCTCACCCAATTTAGTATTGGGCAAGCGTGCGGAAGTTTTTTTTGCGGAAGCGATTCAACAATCTTCTCAGTATGAAATCGTCGCTCAAAATTTGCAACTCATTCACGAAAAGCAAACTTTGGGGGAATTTGATTTTTTTCTGAAAGAAAACACAACGCAACAACTTATTCATACAGAATTAGTCTATAAATTTTACGTCTACGATCCTAGTTTTGATAGTGAACTCGACCGATGGATCGGTCCCAACCGTAAAGACACGTTGCTCAAAAAAGTTGAACATCTAAAATCGCATCAATTTCCGTTATTGTTTCGAGAAGAAAGCACAACATTACTTCAACAACAAAAAATTGAATTAGAAAAAATTGAGCAGCAAGTCTATTTTTTAGCGAATTTATTTGTGCCAAAATCTTTGCTTCAACATCAATTTGAGTTTATCAATAATGATTGCATTTTAGGTTATTGGTTACACGAACACGATTTTACTGAAACCGAATATGGCGAATTTCAATTTTACTCTCCTAAAAAGCCCGATTGGCCGGTAGAACCTCAACATCACCAAGATTGGAAATCGTTTCACGAGATTTTAAAAGAGGTGAAGTATTTGCTTCAGCATCAAAAAGCAGCTTTGATCTGGATGAAAAAAGATGAACATACTTTTGAACGCTTTTTTGTAGTTTGGTGGTAAAAAACCAAGCCGACAATTTTTCGTATATTTTAGAAAAAATTAAAATGAAAACTTCAATCCAAATTCAAAGAAAATTACTGTTCTTGCTTGTGCTAAGTATTTCAATAAGCTTTTCGGCTTGTGCGAATGAGAAAAAAACAACTTCAAATCTAAGTTCTTCTATTGAAAAAGTAGATTTATTTCAACTCTCAAAAGACTTTTATGAAGCCGTAAAACAAGGAAATTCAGCAGAAAAATATATCGATCAGCTTGCAACTATTTCTAAAGAAACTTTAGAAAAACAACTAACCAACGATACCAAAAAGAAAGCTTTTTGGTTGAATATTTACAATACTTACGTTCAATATTTATTGAAGAAAAATCCTAATCTATACGACGATCGTTCTAACTTTTTTAAAGAAGAACGTTTCACGATCGCCGGAGAAGAAATGAGTTTAGATGATGTGGAACACGGAATGATTCGGGATTCTCGCGTAAAACTTTCTTACGGACACGTAAAAGACCCGTTTGCTTCTAAATTTGAAAAGAAATTCCGCGTTTCTGAAGTCGATTGGCGTATTCATTTTGCGCTGAATTGCGGAGCCAAAAGTTGTCCGCCGGTTGCATTTTATAAAGTTGAAACTTTAGATGCGCAACTCGAAAAATCTTCTCAAGCTTATTTAAAAAGAGAAGTAAAATTCAACAAAAAAGAAAATAAGGTTTACGTGCCAAGGTTGATGGATTGGTTTCGGGCAGATTTTGACGGAAAAGATGGCGTGATCAAAATTTTGAAAAGCTATCAACTCATCCCAAAATCGGCCAATCCTGAGGTTGAATTTTTAGACTATAATTGGGAATTAGCGCTAGATAATTATAGTTCATAAAAAGCTTTTTAGGCGATGATAAGTATTATAATTCCTGTAATTAACGAAGAAGAAAATCTTAAAAAACTGCTTCCGTATTTGCAAGAAAATAACGCAGAGGAAATTATCATTGTCGATGGCGGAAGCACCGATAAAAGTAGGGAAGTAGCCGAAAAATTTAGCGCAAAAGTAATCACTTCAGCTAAAGGAAGAGCCAAGCAAATGAATGCTGGAGGGAAAGCTGCAACAGGAAATATTCTTTATTTTGTTCACGCCGATAGTTTACCGCCAAAAAATTTTTCAGCAGCAATTTTAAATCATTTAACTGAAAAAATTCAGTTTGGTTGTTTTCGATCGCTTTTTGATACGAAAAATAAGTTTCTCCGCTTTAACAGTTATTTCTCACGTTTTAAAGGAATGATGTTTCGCGGCGGCGGACAAACGCTTTGGATCACACGAGATCTATTTGATCAACTTCAAGGTTATGATGAATCGCTAAAACTGATGGAAGAATACGATTTTATAAAACGTGCTTCTAAACGTTCAGATTATCGAGTGATTCAGCAAGATGTTTTAGTAAGCACTCGAACCTACGACGATCACGGAAATTTTAGAACGCAATTGGTTTATGCATTCGTGATGTTTGGTTTTTTTAGAGGTATTCACCAAAATAAATTACTTCGATTTGCTAAGTTTTGGTTGAAGTGAATTAAGTTGAATTGAAAATTTTAAAGAATTGAGTTCTCGATACAATTTTGCTTCATTTCATTGCGCAAAATCACGCGAACTAACGGATTATAAAAAACGTCATTCCGGACCTGATTCGGAATCGTATCACTAGATAAAAGCAGGATGAGATTCTGAATTAAATTCAGAATGACGACATTTTAAAAGTAATTATTTATCGGTCACCACGCGATAAGTAGGATCTTCAATAATATTTACATCGATCACGGCTTCTGCGTTGCTTAATAGCTTTCTACAATCGCCACTCAAGTGTTTTAAATGTACTTTTTTGTTATGCTTAGCGTAAAGCTCGGTAAGTTTATTTAAAGTTTCGATCGCCGACATATCTACGATTCTACTTTCGGTGAAATCGACAATAATTTCTTCAGGATCTTTTACAGCATCAAACTTCGTCATAAAGGTGGTAGTTGAACCGAAGAATAAAGGTCCGTAGATCTCATAATGTTTCACACCGTTTTCATCGATGTGTTTTCTGGCACGAATACGTTTAGCGTTATCCCAAGCGAAAACCAAGGCTGAAATAATTACTCCGATTAACACCGCTAAGGCTAAGTTATGTAAGAATACAGTAATTAAAGTAACCAATAACATTACGAAAATATCGTGTTTTGGCATTTTGGTAAAGACTCTAAAACTTGCCCATTCAAACGTACCAAACGCCACCATGATCATTACTCCAACTAATGCTGCCATCGGTAATAATTCGATCACCGGAGCGCCAACAAGAATAATGGTTAAAATGGTAATTGCAGCAATAATTCCAGAAAGTCGAGCACGAGAACCTGAAGATAAATTCACTAAAGTTTGCGCGATCATTGGGCAACCACCCATTCCGAAGAAAAACCCGTTAGCGATATTTGCTGTTCCTTGCGCTACACATTCACGATTACTTTGCCCTTTTGTACCGGTAATTTCATCAACAAGGTTTAAAGTTAATAAACCTTCAGTTAAACCAACGGCTGCCATAATTAAACCATAAGGCAAAATAGTTTTAAAAGCTTCATAAGTAAAAGGAATATCCGGAATATGAAATGGAGGTAAAGTTCCACTTACCGATGCAATATCTACCACTTGTTTGGTATCAATTCCGAAGAAATAAACAATCGCAAAAACCACAATGATAGCCACTAACGAAGAAGGAATCGCTTTAGTAAATTTTGGTAAAATCACAATAATAGCGATCGTTAATGCTACTAAACCTGCCATAATTAGAAATGGTGTTCCCGTGATCCATTCTACATTATCACCTACTCTCACTTTAAATTGTTCGAGCTGAGACATAAAAATAATAATGGCCAAACCGTTCACAAAACCAAACATAACGGGTTGTGGTACGAGTCGAATAAACTTTCCTAATTTGAATAAACCTACGATGATCTGAATAATCCCGGCAATGATCACCGCTCCGAATACGTATTCTAATCCGTGAGAAACCATTAAGGCGATAAGCACGACCGTCGTTGCGCCGGCACCACCAGAAATTAATCCCGGACGACCGCCTAAAACCGCCGTTATTAAGCCCATTATAAACGAAGCATACAAACCAACTAGCGGAGGAAAACCGGCTAAAATGGCGAACGATAATGATTCTGGGATCATCGTCATCGCTACCGTTAATCCTGCTAAGATTTCGGTTTTATAATTTACTTTTTGTTTAAAGTCGAAAAGGTTGAGAACTTTTTTCATGCTTCGCTAAAATTTTAAGCGTGCAAAAGTAATTATAAATGCTGCTTTTACCAAAAGCTAAGCCTTTAACTTTGTGTGAATTAATTTTTTAGCATCGCAATATGCGGAATTCCATCTTCTAAATAACCTTCACCAATTTGTTTAAAGTTGTGAGTTTCATAAAAATGAGTGAGGTATTGTTGTGCAGAAAGTTTGATGGTAGTCGTTTGATAACGCTGCTGAATTTCTTCATTAGAAGCTTTTAAAATTTCGTGACCGTAACCAAATTTTCGTTCGGTTTCTTTCACCACCACACGACCAATGGCGGCTTCTTCAAAATAAATATTAGGCGCAAAACAACGGGTGTAAGCCACGATTTTTCCTTCTTTTTTACCAAGAATATGAAGCGCTTTTTCGTCTTTACCATCGATATCTTGATAAACGCAATCTTGCTCTACTACAAAAACTTCAGAACGAAGTTGAAGGATTTGATATAATTCTGAAATAGTTAATTCTTGAAAGGTTTTAGTTTCGAGTTGTAGCATAAATTAATCTTGAACGATGATCGATTTGTTATCAGGTTTATCGAATTCTGGCTGAATATTAATATGGTTAATTCCGTAGGCGTGAATTTCTTTCTCGATTTTCACTAATATTTCATCAAATTCTGAAAGGGTGATATCTTTATTAAAATCGACGTGTGCTTCGAGATGAACTTCATTTTCATTGAGTTGCCAAACGTGAATGTGGTGCATATTTTTTACTTCTTCAATTTCACAAACTTTAGAAGCAATGGTTTTCAACGGAATTTCGGTGGGTGTAAATAACATTAACACCTTGAAGCTATCACGCAACAGATCCCAACCCACAAAAATTAAGTATAAAGCAATAATCGCGGTAAGTAAACTATCTACCCAAAACACTTGGTAAAACTTCATGAGAAGTCCGCCGATTAAAACCGCTACAGAAGCTAACATATCGGTTAATAAGTGTAAATATGCCGAACGCATATTCATATTGGTTTTGCTGTCTTTTTTCATTAATAAGACACTTAAACCGTTACCGGCAATAGCAAGAATTGCTAACCAGATCACCATATTCGATTCGATAGGTTCGGGATGAAAAAACCGAACTACCGCTTCTTTTATCAAAATAATAGCGATCACAATTAAAGAAAGTGCATTCACAAAAGCGGCAATAATTTCTGCACGCTTATAACCAAAGGTTTTATTGTAGGATGCTTCTTTACCGGCAATTTTATTAGCGATGTAGCTAATGATTAGAGAAACTACATCGCTAAAATTATGTAATGCATCAGATAGTAAAGACAAACTCCCGCTAATAATCCCGCCTATAATTTGGGCAACGGTGATACCGATATTCAACAATATTGAATACCAAAGATTTTTGCCTTTTACCGCATGATGTGTATGTCCTGAATGTTGATGCATGAATTATTGGCAAGCAATTTTATCTACACGACGTTGGTGTCTTCCGCCTTCAAATGGCGTATCTAAAAAAGTTTTTACCATTTCTACCGCTTGAGGTAACGAAGTAAATCTAGCCGGTATACTTAATATGTTTGCATCATTATGCTCTCTGGCCAATTGTGCTAATTCTTTGGTCCAACATAAAGCAGCTCGAACTCCTTGATGTTTATTAGCCGTCATAGCTGCACCGTTACCGCTTCCGCAGATAATAATACCAAGATTTACTTTTTCTCCTTCTACATCATTCGCAACAGGATGAACAAAATCTGGATAATCTACACTGTCGGCCTCATTAGTACCGTAATTTACAACTTCTATATCTCGGTTTTCAAGATACTTTACAATTTGATTTTTGTAGTCTGTACCCGCGTGATCGTTACCGATAGCAATTTTCATGAGATTGGATTTTAAGTTAGGCTACAAAGGTAAATAATCGCTTATTAACGAGAAGAATTATGCTTGTTAATTAAAATTTTTAAAAGACTGTTTTTCAATTTCTTAAAAATTAACAGAAATTGTGAATAACTATAAATGAAATCTGACAAAGTTTTTTTGATTATCTCAGAAAAAATTCAATCAGGATAATTTTTCGTATTTACCAAATAAGTTTTTCAGTTTCTAATAAAAAGTTATTCATAGTCGATAACAGGTTATCAACATCAATTTTTCAACTAAACAATTCACTTTTTCAATATCAACAACACATTTCAGAATTGTTAATAACCTGTAAAGACAATTTCATTTACAGCGATTTAAAATTAACAATCGTTGTGAATAGCTGTTGAATTTCGTTCGATAATCACAAATCAAAATATTATTTCAACAAATTTTACCGCTATTCACAGACAATCATATATCATCATTTAGATTTTAAAATTTTAAAAAAAGAATATTTATTATGTATACTGTTAATAACAACTAAGCTTAGGTTATTTTTAAATGAGAGTTGTATTTAAATTCTTCGAAAAGTAGCTTTGCGTTCTCAAAGTCTTCGGGATGAACTTTTAGATGAATCCCTCCCGATGTTAAAGAATAAAAAGGTAATAGACCTATCACTGTTTCGTTCTGAAAAAAGAAGCGAATACCTTCGCGCTCTAAAATAGATTTTAAGATCGCATATTGAAAAGGATTACTAAACGTCGCTAAAAATAAATAGTTGCTCATACCTAATTTGTAAGAACAAAAATACTATTTAATTGCTTAATTATTAGTGACTAACGTGAACGGCAGAAGTTCTAGAAATTAGAATAGGTGAAGTAGTAGATTCTAGTAAACTATTGATTATTAGAAATATAGAAGCGATCCCCAATAGGAAAATACAGATAAATAGAAAGTATAAACGCTTCTGTTTGTACATTTTAGCTTTGAATTATAACTCTAATTTAAGAAATTTTAGGTTTTAATTAACATTTAAAGATGAAGAAAATTTAAATTATATGTAAAGTTTTTGTAAGCGCTACTTAACAAAACTTTAATCGAAAAGAAATATATTCTAATTATTTAAACGTACTTTTAGAAACAATTGAGAAAAGAATAAATGGCAAAAAGAAGAAGTAAGAGTAAGAAAAAAAGAAATAACAAAATACCAGGTCTTTCTAAAAAGATCTTAGATATACTCAGAAGCAATGCTAACCAAAGCATTAATTACAAACAAATTGCTGCTAAACTTGATGTAAACGACGCCAATAGCAGAAATCAAATCATTAAAGAATTAGCAAAGCTTTCTAAAGGCAAGCAAATTATACAAGTAGAATCCGGTAAATTCCAGATCAACGAAAGCGTAAATTATTTTACAGGAACCTTAGATATGACCACTCGAAAAGATGGTTATGTAGTGGTTGAAGATCAAGAACAAGATATTTATGTACCCGGTAATAATTTAAATCGTGCTTTAGACGGCGATGAAGTAAAAGTTTACGTGTACCGAAGTCGAAGAGGAAGAAAACCCGAAGGTGAAGTTGTTGAAATTTTAAAACGTAAAAAAGAGAATTTTGTAGGTGTTCTGCACCTCAACGACAATTTTGGATTTGTAGAAATGCAAAACCCAAATGTATACCGATATTTTTATTCCGAAAGAAAATTTAACGAAGGACGCTAAAAACGGACTCGTAGTTTTAGTAAAAATGGAAGGTTGGCCCGAGAAAAAAGATTCGCCAACCGGTAAGATTTTAGAAGTTTTAGGAGAAGCGGGTGAACACGAAACCGAGATGCAATCGATTTTAGCATCGAATGGTTTACCGACAGATTTCCCGAAAGAAGTGGAAGAATTTGCGAACAAATTAGATACTTCTATTCAAGAAAAAGAAATTAAAAAGCGGCGTGATATGCGCGATACGCTTACGTTCACTATTGATCCAAAAGACGCGAAAGATTTTGATGATGCGCTGAGTTTTAAAATTTTAGAAAATGGTAATTACGAAATTGGTATTCACATTGCCGATGTTTCTCATTATCTGCAACCCGGTACTATTTTAGATGAAGAAGCCTATGAACGTGGTACTTCTATTTATTTGGTAGATCGTGTCGTACCGATGCTTCCGGAAGTTTTATCAAACAACGCATGTTCGTTAAGACCACACGAAGAAAAATATACTTTCTCTGCAGTTTTTGAAATTAACAAGAAAGCTGAAGTGGTAAATAACTGGTTCGGGAGAACGGTAACTTATAGCGATGCCCGTTTTGCTTACGAAGAAGCTCAACATATTATCGAAACTAAAAGAGGCGAGATCCCAAATAAAATATCCCTTACCGGTAAGCTTTACGAAACTACTCCAGAGATTGTAGATGCGGTATTAACTTTAGATCGATTAGCTAAAAAAATGCGTACCAAACGTATGGCTAGCGGAGCAATTTCTTTTGATAAGGTTGAAGTAAAATTCAATTTAGATGAGGATAACGAACCGATCGGAGTGTATTTTAAAGCTTCTCAAGACGCAAATAAACTTATCGAAGAGTTTATGTTGTTAGCCAATAAGAAAGTTTCAGAATTTATAGGAAAACAAGAACCACCAAAAACCTTCGTATATCGTTGTCACGACGAACCGAACGACGAAAAATTAGCAGCGCTAGAGAACGTTGTCGGTAAATTTGGGTATAAGCTTAACCTAAAAGATCGAAAAGCTGTAAGCAAGTCTTTAAACGGACTTTTAAAAGATGTTCAAGGGAAGAAAGAACAAAATATGGTCGATACCTTAACCATTCGTACGATGAGCAAAGCCTATTACAGTACGCAAAATATTGGTCATTACGGTTTGGCATTCGATTACTATTCGCATTTTACTTCACCTATCCGTCGTTATCCAGATGTGATGGCGCATCGTTTATTGCAGCTCTATTTAGACGGAAAAAATTCTGCCAACGAAGAAGATTACGAACAGCGTTGTAACCATTGTAGCGATATGGAAATGTTTGCGACCAATGCAGAACGTGATTCGATCAAGTATATGCAAGTGAAGTTTATGCAAGATCACCAAAACGAACAATTTTTGGGTGTAATTTCCGGCGTGACCGAATGGGGAATTTACGTAGAGATCGAGCAAAATAAATGTGAAGGAATGGTGCGTTTACGCGATATAAAAGAAGATCATTTTGAGTTCGATCAAGAGAATTTTGCAATCGTCGGTCGAGACTCTAAGAAAATCTATCAACTAGGAGATGAAGTTTACGTCACGGTAAAAAATGCCGACCTCGTTAAACGTCATTTAGATTTTAACCTGATTGGTGCAAGAGAAGAAGTAGAAGTTTAGGGCGTTACCCTTTGGGTCGGGCTTTCGGCAGTCGCTTTTTAGATAATTAGTTTTATTAACACTAATTATCTAAATGAGCTCCAACAAAGCCTCAATCCCTAACGCATTAGTCTGTTTTGTCTTATCTCATTTACTTAAAATGTATTTATTATAAATATATAATAATCTGTTTTTTAGATGAGGTATTCAATTTTAATTTTATTTCTTTTTAGCGGATTATATTGTAGTTCTCAAATTATAAATTGTGAAGAAATAGAGTATTCTAATAAATATGGAGATAAGAAGTATTCAACTTATCATTATGTGAAAAGTAGTTTCAGTAAAAGAAATTTTCAAGTTTTTATTTTAAATGATACTATTTT
>DTTX01000044.1:0-42498 GCA_012964435.1 Mesonia sp.
CTGAAAGGGTTAAAGGTTTACCAACAACTTCACGTGCTTTTTCTACACGCTCTGCCATTTGAGCATAAACCTTTTTGATCATATCAATATCGTATGCCATAGGTCTTATTAATTTTTTGAACGTCTGCGAAAATACGTTTTTTTAATGAATTTTGAAAATAATCACATTTTAGGAATAAACACCTAAAAATAACCAGTGAAATTGAAAATTCATTAATTATATTCAGAAAAAATAAGATTAGAGCTAATTACATTGACAGATTGATAATTTAAGTAGTTTAAATTATCATATTCATAAAACGTAATAGTTAATTAAAATCGTAATTAAACAAATCATCTATAACGTTATAGAAAAATAATATAATTTGATTTGAGTCTAAATAAAATTACAGAAGTTCTGCTATAATTTTCTCTTCGTTTAAGCCTTCTGCTTCAGCTTTGTAGTTTTTAATCATACGGTGGCGTAAAATACCTTCAGCAACGGCTTGTACATCTTCAATATCGGGAGAAAATTTACCCTTTGTAGCTGCATTTGCTTTTGCTGCCAAAATTAAGTTTTGAGAAGCTCTTGGTCCTGCTCCCCAATCGACAAATTCTTTTACGATATTTGGCGCGTATTCACCATTGGGACGGGTTTTCGCCACCAACTTCACTGCATATTCAATCACATTATCTGCTACCGGAATCTTTCTAATAAGTTGTTGAAAATTCACAATTTCTTCCGCAGTAAATAAGGGATTTATTGTCACATTCTTATCGGCAGTTGTGCTTTTTACTACATCTATTTCTTCTTGAAACGTAGGATACTGTAAAAAAATAGAGAACATAAAACGGTCTAATTGTGCTTCTGGTAATGGGTATGTACCTTCTTGCTCAATTGGGTTTTGTGTTGCCAATACAAAATAAGGTTTTGCCAATTGATAATTGGTACCAGCAACCGTAACCGAATTTTCTTGCATAGCTTCTAATAAAGCAGCTTGCGTTTTTGGCGGCGTACGGTTAATCTCATCGGCTAAAATGATATTAGAAAAAACAGGACCTTTAATAAATTTAAAGTTTCTGCTTTCATCTAAAATTTCTGAACCTAAAATATCGCTCGGCATTAAATCTGGCGTAAACTGTATACGTTTAAAATCTAGACCTAATGCTTGTGAAATGGCGTTTACCATTAAAGTTTTTGCTAAACCGGGAACTCCTATTAGTAACGCGTGACCACCGGCAAAAATCGATAGTAAAATTTCGTTTACTACTTTTTCTTGACCAATAATTTTCTTTGAAATTTCGGTTTTAAGGTCGGCGTATTTATTAACTAATTGTTCTACCGCTTTAACGTCTGACATATATTTGCTGCTTTAGTTTTTTTGCCAATTACTATTGAATTCGCAATTTTTATAATCTCCGTTTATCTTGATGTAAGTTTCACTAATTTTTTCGTTTTGCCATTCTTCAATTGCTTCAAACTGCTTTTCTCGAAGAGCTAACTCTTTAATTTTAGTATAATCTTTAGCATAATCTGCGATATGCTCCGGAAATTTTTCTGTTAAGGTGATGATCTTGAAGAATTTTTGACCAGTTCTGTTTTGATCCATCAATACTAAAGAAACTTCATCTTTTTTAAGATTACTAACTTTCTCGTAAATTAAAGGATCGACATCGGTTAACTCAAAACGAGTATCTCCTGATTTTGGATTAATTAATTGACCACCGTCACCACGTGTTTCTTTTTCATCTGAATATTTACGTGCTGCAGCATCAAAAGTAATTTCTCCGTTTACAATTTCTTCACGAATACCTTCAATTTTTTCTTTTGCTTCCTGAACTGTTTTTTCAGTTACTTTAGGGATTATGATAATATGGCGAATATCTAATTTTTGTCCGCGTACTTTATCTAGCTGAATAATATGATAACCAAATTCAGACTTAAAAGGTTTACTTACCTCACCGGCACGTAAACTAAAGGCTACTTGTTTAAAATCTTTATCTAGTGGGTCTTCTCTAGTGATCGTCATTTGCCCACCACGAGAACTTGTTGCATCTTCAGAATAAAGAACTGCTTTAGTCGCAAAACTCGCTCCGTCTAAAATATCTGCACGCATTTCTTTTAAGCGCTCTACAACTTTATCTTCTTCTTCTTTTGGCACTTCAGGTTTAATGACTAATTGAGCAATTTCTACCTCATCTCCAAATTTAGGTCGCTCATCTTCAGGAATTTCATTAAAAAACTCTCTTACTTCTTCCGGAGTGATTTCAACTTTTTCTATGATCTTATCTTGCATTTCACTGGCAAGTCTTCTCTCTTTATTGATCTTAAAAAGTTCGTCTCTTAATGCTTGTTCATCTTCTTTTCTATAGAAATCTAATAGCTTTTCCATACTTCCAATTTGACTTACCATCCTTGAAATTTGCTGGTCGGTCATCCCGGTAATTTCTGCATCGCTAACAACAATTGTAGTATCTTGTAAAGCCTGATGTGCATAAAGCTTATTCTCCATAAGTCTTCCCGCTAATTGACAATCTGAAATTTCACCTGAAGAGATCCCTTGGGTTTGAGCATCTTCTCTCATTTTGGTAATATCGCTATCTAAAATTAAATAGTCACCGATTACCGCCGCGATGCCATCTGCTTTTCTTCTGGTAAACGGTTTTACAGAATCTACTTTCTTCACCGTAGTTCTAGAGATATTATCTTTATCTGTGATAGTTAACGTTGAATCTTTTTCTGAAACCTGCGCATTTACTTGGGAAAGTGTAATACAAGCGATAAATGCGATGAAGTATGATTTAATTGTAAATTTCAAATTTATTGTTTTTAAGTGCATCTTTAGTAATCTCTTTTTCAAAATCTTTCGACAATTTTATTTTCTTTCTATTCAGGAGAATTTGTTTGATGGTTGGTTGAGCATATTCGAAAGGTGCATTTTCATTTCTGAATAGTACATTGTTAATTTTAATCAAATATACGCCTAAAGAATCTGCTTGTTGCAAAAAGTTATCTTCTTTTAAATATTCTTTACTTTCTTCACTACTCAGCACCGGGAGCTGACGAAAAAAATCTCTACTACTTACCCAAACTGAATCGTTTAAAGAATAAGCCTTAAACTTTAAAGTTTCTTTTTCTAACTGCTCTTGATCTTCTTTATCAAACCGAACAAATTGCTTTTTTATTTTATCGAATTCAGGGAATTTCTTGTTTAAGTAGATATACCTGAATTTCAGTAAGTCTTGATTCAGCTTAAAATTACTGGTATTTTCTTCGTAATACTTTTGTAATTCTTCCTCGTTAAAAACAGTATCTATTTTACCCGATAAAATTAAATCTTTATAAGCTTCGGTATATAATTCGGTTCTATAATCTTTAACCAACTTATCGAACTCTTGTTGCTTATTATTAGGCAAATTTAACTTTGCTTGGTCTAATAATAATTGTTCTGTCGCCCAATTTTTCACATAATTGTTCACGAATATTGCGCTATCTTCTGTAGTAATATCATCGGGTAAAAAATCTTTAATATCTTCTTGATATAAAAATGATTGATTTACACGGGCAATTGGTATTCTTGTATCTTCAGGCTGAAAATAATTACAACCAATGAGCAACAAGCAAACTGAGAACAGTATGTAAATTGAAAATTTACTCAAACTCCTTCTTTAATTTTGATAGTGTTTCTTTATTCACTTCAATTGTGTGCTTTGCTCTTAAAGAAGCCATCCATTTTTTTTCTAGCTCTTGCTGGTAAGCAGAGATCACTTGTCCTTGAGCATCTTCAAAATTCATCGTTTGGGCTTCTTCAATTTGATTTACCTTGACAACAACAAACATACCATTGTTCTGGTAAACTTTACTTACGCCTTCTTTTGCTTTAAAATTTTTAGGTAATGAAGAATCTGTTAGTGAAAATTCACTCGAAGTAAAAATTACGTCTTCAAACTTTTCTATTACTTCTTCTTCATTTTTCTTTTTAAGTTTTTTACGAACTTTCTTCATCTCAGATTTATCTGCAGCAGAAGCAATTAATGCAGAGATCTTAACCGGTGTTTTAAATTCAGATTTGTGCGAATTATAGTAATTTTTAAGCGCTATAGAATCTTCTTTAGCAGCATTCCAAACTTTTTTCTCCATTAGGTCGAACAGAAGTAAACCGTTTCTGTACTCTTCGATCACATAGGCATATTCTTGATCTACATCTTCTAAATGCTCACGATGGTAATCTCTTAAAAAGTTATTTTTATAATCTTCGTACCAAGCCTCTAGAGCTTCATCTGTGGTTTTAAAAGAATTAGCTTGTTTTTGTCTAGCTGAAACATATTTAGCAAAATCTAAATAAGTTAAACCTTCATCTTGTATAGAAATTAAGTTTTTCTCTGGGATGTTTGTAAGTTCTGTTTCTTCCCAAGCTTCTGCTGTGATATTTTTCTTAATATTCTTTTTAAAGTAAGATAAGTCTGCATCGTCTTCTATTATTGTATAGATCTTTTTAATGCGATCTAAAACTTCTGAAGCAATTAATTGAGCTCGACTGTCTTTTTTAATATTTCGCTCCAACACAAACTTTTCATCTTCTAAGCTACCAACTTTGTCTTTCTTTAGCAGTTTTATAATATGCCAACCGTATTTAGTTTTAATAGGTTTAGAGATCTCGCCTTCATTATTTAGAGCAAATGCTGTATTCTCGAAGGTTTCAGAATTTAATTTTCCTTTAGTGAACGCATTTAATTTACCGCCGTTGATCGCTGTGTTTTTATCTTCGCTGTATTGTTTAGCTAAATCTTCAAATTTTGCACCTTCCTGTAATTGTTCGTATAATTTATCGATCTGTTCTTTTGCGGCTTCTTCATCTTTACCTAATTCGATCATAATATGAGCAACGGTTACTTCACCTTCATAAGATCTTTTATCGTTCACCTTGATAATATGATAGCCAAATCGACTTCTAACCGGCATCGAAATATCTCCGACCTTAGTATTGTAAGCTCCACTTTCAAAAGGGTAAACCATATTAAAAACTCCGAACCAACCTAAATCTCCTCCATTTTGTTTTGCAGAAAGATCTTCGCTATATTTTTTTGCAAATGATGCGAATGATTGATCTGAATTTAATAGCTCATCTCTAACTTTAATTGCTTGATTATATGCTTGAAGTGTATCTTTTGCCGAAGCGTCTGGAGTTACATTAAAAAGTATATGACTTGCATTTACCTCTTGTTGTAATCGTTCGTAAGCTTCTTGCATTAATTGGTTTGAAACTTCACTTTGGTTAATAAATTTTCTTGCCAATTGCTTTTTGTAAATATTATATTCACCTTTAAAAGTAGGCAGTGTATCTAATTTTAAATTTTCAGCCTCTAGAACTTTTAATTTATAATCGATAAACAGATCTAAATACTCATCGATATCTCTTTGCTCTTCCTCTTCTATTAAAGAAAGGTTTTTAGAAAAAACTCTACTAAATTCTTCCGCATAAACCGGTTGATTATCGATGGTTAAAAGGACATCTTTAGATTGCTGAGCGTAAAAATTAAGCCCGATTAAAAAACTGAATAAAAGCAGAAAACTATTTCTCATGGATTTGATCTTAAAAGTGCTCAAAAATAAAAAATTATAAAGGTTTTACAAGCAATAATTTAACGCTATACTTTACATTTAAGTATATTTGAAAAAATTACATACCAATTACTCACCTCATGAAATACTCAACCGAAATTATTATTGATCAACCACGAGAAAAAGTTATTGAAAAGCTAGATAGTGTTGAAAATTTAAAACATTGGCAACGCGGACTTCTAAAAGCCGAACCACTATCGGGAAAATTAGGAGCAGAAGGCTCTAAAATGGAACTTCATTACAAAATGGGCAAACGAGAATTAATGATGATTGAGACCATATTGAAGAGAGAATTACCAAATAAATTTCATGCTACTTACGATACAAAAGGCGTTCATAATATTCAGAAAAATTATTTTCAAGAAGCAAGCGCAAATCAAACCCGATGGATCTCTGAAAGTGAATTTCAGTTTTCTAGTTTTCCCATGAAAGTTATGGGCTTTGTTATGCCCGGAGCTTTTAAAAAGCAATCTTTAAAATATATGAAAGATTTTAAAGCATTTGTTGAAGATGGTAAAAGCGTTTTAAATGAATAACAAAAAAATCCCGATCTAAAAGATCGGGATTTTTTAATTGAATTCAGTTAAGAAACTATCTCGTAAGCTTTTTATACTTAATACGTTTTGGCATTAGATCACCACCTAAGCGTTTCTTTTTATTTTCCTCATAATCAGAGAAGCTACCTTCAAAGAAATATACCTGAGAATCACCTTCAAAAGCTAAAATGTGCGTACAAATACGATCTAAGAACCAACGGTCGTGAGAAATAACTACCGCACAACCGGCAAAATTCTCTAAACCTTCTTCTAAAGCTCGAAGCGTATTTACATCTAAATCGTTGGTAGGCTCATCTAATAATAAAACGTTTCCTTCTTCTTTTAACGTCATCGCTAAGTGAAGACGGTTACGCTCACCACCAGAAAGCATATTTACCTTTTTATTCTGCTCGCTACCGCTAAAGTTGAATCTACTTAAGTAAGCTCTAGAATTTACTTCTCGACCGCCCATCATAATTAACTCTTGCTCATCGCTAAAGTTTTGCCAGATCGTTTTTTCAGGATCGATATTGGAGTGACTCTGATCTACATACGCGATCTTTGCCGTCTCTCCTACTTTAAAATCTCCTTGATCGGGTTGCTCTTCTCCCATAATCATTTTAAAAATAGTGGTTTTACCGGCACCATTCGGACCAATAATTCCAACAATACCTGCTTGCGGAAGTTTAAAATTTAAATCTTCATATAATAACTTATCACCAAAAGCTTTACTTACGCCATTGGCTTCAATTACATTGGTACCTAAACGTGGACCATTCGGGATGAAAATTTCCAGCTTTTCATCCATTTGTTTTTGATCTTGGCTCGCCAATTTATCGTAATTATTTAAACGTGCTTTTTGCTTAGCTTGTCTTCCTTTAGGAGCCATTTTCACCCACTCTAACTCTCGCTCTAAAGTTTTTTGACGTTTAGAAGCTGCTTTTTGCTCTTGCGCCATACGCTTAGATTTTTGATCTAACCAAGAAGAGTAATTACCTTTCCATGGTATTCCTTCTCCACGATCTAATTCTAAAATCCAACCCGCTACATTATCTAAGAAATAACGGTCGTGCGTTACTGCGATCACCGTTCCTTTGTATTGTTGTAAATGATGCTCTAACCAATGTACCGACTCAGCATCTAAGTGGTTGGTAGGCTCATCGAGTAATAAAATATCCGGTTCTTGTAATAACAAACGGCAAAGTGCCACACGACGACGCTCACCACCAGAAAGTACCCCAATTTTCTTATCGGCTTCCGGAGTACGTAACGCATCCATAGCAATCTCTAATTTGGTATCGATTTCCCAAGCATTAGAAGCATCGATCTCATCTTGCAATTGCGCCTGGCGATCCATTAACTTCTGCATCTTATCGGCATCTTCGTAAACTTCAGGTAAACCAAATTGATCGTTAATCGAGTTGTACTCATCTAAAATAGCAACCGTTCCGGCAACACCTTCCTTTACTACTTCTAAAACCGTTTTTTCTTCGTCAAGTTTTGGTTCTTGCTCTAAATAACCTACTGAATACCCTTGAGAAAAAACCACATCACCTTGATAGTTTTTTTCTTCTCCGGCAATAATTCTTAATAAAGTCGATTTACCGGAACCATTTAAACCTAAAATTCCAATTTTAGCTCCGTAAAAAAAGCTTAAATAAATGTTCTTTAAAACAGGAGTATTTGCGTTTTTATACGTTTTTGTCACTCCCGACATCGAGAAAATCACTTTCTTATCGTCTGACATATTTCTTTTTCTTCTGTTAGTTTATAAAATTTTAAATGACGTTTGCTGCGCACCGCGCTATTCGCTATATCTTTTTTTGCCACTTATAAAAGCAAAAAAAGGATGCCGCTACTATCGCTAACGCAAAAATACGAATTTAGAATAACCGAAATTCTATTTTCTTAAGAATATAGATCTAGTAGTCGAAGTACCACTAATAACTGACCCGTATGGTAAGCATTATGCTCTACAATAAGCGTAATCTCCCTAAAAAGTGTATGTTCTTTACTATTCTTAATAGTGGTATTTAAATTAGTTTCCGGTCTTTCGATGAGTTCGATAAGCTCTTTTCGTTCTTTAAAAAACTTATTTTTTAAATCTTGCCAAGCTTGCTCATTTTTCGGGCATTGTACTTTACACCAATAACCATCTGGCCATTGTGGTGCCAAATAATCTTCATCTAAAATGTAATTTAGAATATCTTGTTGGGCAAAAACTATGTGATAAAACAACTCGTAAAAAGAATAAGGTAATCCGTCGGGCCTCACTCCTAATTGATCGTATTCTACTTCTTCTAGAATTTGATCTAAAGGTGTAAAAGCCTCTCCTCCTTCTAAATGCCTAATGAGTTGTTCTTTCATATATGAAATTTGGGCGATCGATTTATAGTTATAATTTAGTAACAAACACTATATGATTATACTCTTCCCTTTAAGGCGTTAAAAACCCAAGCGACTGCTAAAAAACCAACACCTACCGCACCAAAACCGTAACCGGCTATTTCTCTATATTTAAATGCCGCAAGTGCAATTAAACCTAAACCTACAATTATCATTATAAATGTGGCCCAAGCCAACACTGTGTTTTTATTCATACTCATATTTATCTTTGTTTAAGGTCTTACAAAAAGCAACTGCAAATTTATAATATTATTAATAGTTTTCTTCTTTATTAAGAAATTGAAATTAAAACTTAGCTTTTACTCTTCATTTTTATAAATTTCTCACTTTTTGCTTTAAAATTTAGTTATAAAAATGATAAGCTTTTTGTATTTTCGTTACCAAAAATAGAAAAGCGTGAGGGATTGAGCGGCATGTTTAAGCTCTTTTTATTTTAAATAAAATAAAAAAGCGAGTAGCGAAAACCCGACCCGTTAGGGACACGCCCTAAAAATACTAATGAATGGATTTAAAATTCAACAAAAACGAAGATCATAATAAATTATTAGTTTCAGACTTGCGCAGCAGGCTTGCCAAAGTAAAATTAGGCGGTGGCGAAAAACGTATTGAAAAACACCACGCAAAAGGTAAAATGACCGCGCGCGAGCGTATTAATTTCTTACTGGACAATCCTGAAGATGCTATAGAAATCGGTGCTTTTGCCGGCGACGGAATGTACCAAGAACATGGTGGTTGCCCTAGCGGTGGCGTGGTGGTAAAAATTGGTAAGGTTTCTGGTAAACAGGTGATCGTTGTGGCGAATGATGCTACGGTAAAAGCCGGAGCTTGGTTCCCGATTACCGGAAAGAAAAACTTACGTGCGCAAGAGATCTCGATCGAAAATAAATTACCGATTATTTACTTGGTAGATAGCGCCGGTGTTTACCTACCGATGCAAGATGAAATTTTTCCGGACAAAGAACATTTCGGAAGAATTTTTAGAAATAACGCGGTAATGAGCAGCATGGGAATTACTCAAATTGCTGCAGTGATGGGAAGTTGTGTTGCCGGCGGTGCATATTTACCAATTATGAGCGACGAGGCTTTGATCGTTGAAAAAACAGGAAGTATTTTCTTGGCAGGAAGCTATTTGGTAAAAGCTGCCATTGGAGAAAGTATTGATAATGAATCTTTGGGCGGAGCTACAACGCATTGTGAAGTAAGCGGCGTAACCGATTATAAGGCCGAAGATGATAAAGATGCGCTTACTAAGATTAAAAATATTATGGATAAAATCGGTGATGCAGACACTGCCGGTTTTAACCGAAAAAAGGCGGCGAAACCAAAATTAGATCCGAATGAGATTTTTGGTCATTTACCTGCTAAAAGAAGTGACCAATACGATATGATGGAAATTATTAATCGTTTGGTCGATAATTCTGAATTTGAAGAATATAAAGCCGGTTACGGTCAAACCATCATCACGGGTTATGCCAGAATTGATGGTTGGGCTGTTGGGATTGTTGCCAACCAACGTAAAATCGTAAAAACCACTGCAGCAAAAACTAAACCTACTGAAATGCAATTTGGCGGAGTGATTTATTCTGATTCTGCAGATAAAGCTACTCGATTTATTGCGAATTGTAATCAAAAGAAAATTCCGTTAGTGTTCTTACAAGATGTGACCGGATTTATGGTAGGGAGTAAAAGTGAACACGGCGGCATTATAAAAGATGGTGCAAAAATGGTAAATGCGGTAAGCAATTCGGTTGTTCCTAAATTCACAGTTGTGGTAGGGAACTCTTACGGCGCCGGAAATTATGCGATGTGCGGAAAAGCCTACGATCCGAGATTAATTGTAGCTTGGCCAACCGCAGAATTAGCGGTAATGAGCGGAAATTCTGCTGCAAAAGTTTTACTCCAAATTGAGACTGCTGCTTTAAAGAAAAAAGGAGAAGAAATTACGGAAGAAAAAGAAAAAGAACTTTACGATAAAATTAAAGCAGATTACGATAAGCAAATAAGTCCGTATTACGCGGCAGCGCGTATTTGGACTGATGCAGTGATCGACCCGTTAGATACTCGCAAATGGATTTCAACCGGAATAGAAGCTGCAAACCACGCTCCTATCACAAAAGATTTTAATCTAGGTGTAATTCAGACCTAATATTCAATTGAAAAAAATTTAGATAAAACCGCCATATTTCTCGAGAAATATGGCGGTTTTTGTTTTTGATAATTTTTAATTAAAAATTTAATCTTTCAACAGCTAGGTTATTTTTTTTAGATATTTTGTGAAAAATTTTTTATTATAATAATTATAATGGTTCAAGTAGAAAAAACGAGTCTTATTCAGAAAATTAGAGCGATCCAAGCTTTATCAGAATTAAATATCGATCTAATCGTAGAACCTTCTGAAGAAGAAAAATATAAGTTACTTCGTCAATATTTCGAAATGCAATATGAAATCGGAGACTCTCAAAAACTTATTAATACAAAAGAATTTTTAAAAATAGATCATTCGTTACCTTCTACCTCACTATTTACTATTGAAAAGCCATTAATATTCCCTAAATCGATTCTATTTAATTTAAAGGAAAAGTGGAATTTGGAAAAGAAAAATATTAACTATTCATTTTGCGGTTTAATTACTCCTAAACGAAAAAAAACTTTGGAGCTTTGGATAGAAAAAAGTCAATCAAAAAAAATATCACTACCAAATTCAAAGAAACTGATAATTAAAATAAAAAAAAGAATCTTTTCTTATCTTAACCTTCAAAGGTTTTTAATAAATAAGTACGGAAACCTTCATATTTGGTCTTCTAACAGAGGTCGAATTTTCCCTGTTAAATCTTGGGATAAAAATTATTATAACTTTTTATTGAGCTCTAAATTTGTTCTTTGTCCTTCTGGTGATTACATCTGGACTTACAGATTTTTTGAAGCGATTATGTGTGGAGCAATACCAATTGTAGAAGAGAGTTGCCCTTCTTACAATGGTTTTAAATATTACAACATGACAGATAATCTCAATGATCTAAAATGCAATAAAGAAATTATTGAGTTTAATTATAAATTATGTATTGAAAGGCTCACACTTTCAAAAAGAGAAGCCCAAACTATTACAGCTAAGATTAAAGAACTATCTACTAATTAGGCTAATAAATTTATTTTTCACATTCATTTTGTTGAGGTTTCAATTGATATTCTTTAAATTATAATTTAAGAATCAATTAAATATATTAAGATTTCTATAACATTTTAATATATTAGTAGCCGTTAACCTCAACTAACATTCATGAAAAAAAAATTACTCGCTTTAGGGTTGTTATTTCCAATCCTATCGATTACTGCGCAAGAAAAAATTGAATTTGTAGATACCGAAGAAGTAATCGCAGAAGGCTTTAAAGAAGGAGAAGAAGGTAATTTAGAAGAAGCTTTAGCATTATTCGATAAGATTAATAAAAATGATTCACTCTATCATACGCTAAGCGTAACAAAATCGTACTTTTTACTAAACAACGATAGAAACGACGAGGCGATTTCTATTCTTAATGAGAGTTTAAACTCTAATTATTATGGAGATCGTGCTTCTTTCTTCGTGAATAAGGCCAATGCATTATCTAATAAAAAAGAGTATACAAAGGCGTTACGTTCTATAGAAAACGGACTTAAAGAATACCCAAAAAATTCTTCATTATATCATAACAAAGGCTTAATTCTACAAAAGCAAGAAAATTATGCTGAAGCGATTAAAGCTTATCAAATGGCTATACTCTTAGATCCTTCTAACGGAAAACCTCATATTGCTTTAGGAAGTATTTATTATAAGCAAGAGAAAGTAGCTCAAGCTATGATGTGCTACAATACTTATTTGTTGCTTAATCCTGATGGTGAAGATTCTTTCGGAATTTTACAAGCCATCAATGAAATTGCAAAAACTAAAAATAAAAACTCTTTAGACCCAAAGATTGTAAAACAGCTGGGAAATGAAGATTTTGAAGATATTAACCTAATCATTAATAATAGAGTTGCACTTAATGATAGTTATGAAGTGGATAGTAAAATTCAAGTTCCGGTTACAAAGCAAAATCACGCACTGGTAACCTATCTTAAAGACCATCCGGAAGAAGAAGGCTTTTTTAATGAAGTGTATGTACCAATTTTTAAATGGGTTGCCGATAATGAAAATTTTGAACTCTTCACTTACACGATCTCTTATTCAATACAAAATGAAGATTACCGAAAATTTTTAGACAAACAATTTGATGATGTCGTAGAATTTGTTTCTGCTTTTAGAAACAAGTGGCAAACAACTCTTTATGATTATTCTGCTAAAATTTCTAAAGACGATAAATCTTTTTATTACAGTGATATGGCTCTTATTGCTGAAGGTAAAATTGTAGAACAACTACCTGCAGGAGAGTGGACTTTTTATAATGAGAACGGTAAGAAATCTAGTGAAGGAATTTTTGATAAAGACGGTAAGAAAACCGGACTTTGGAAATGGTATTACCCAAATGATCGATTAAAAGAAACTTCAGAATTAAAAGATGGAGAGATCGACGGAAAGAATATTGGTTATTTTGAAAACGGAAGAAAAAAGTACAGCTCAAATTACAAAGACGGAAAATTAGATGGGGAATTTTTATTGTATAATGATAAAGGTGCTCTAATTCAAAAAAAATATTTTATAAAAGGTGAATTGGACCAAACTTATACTTCTTATTTCGATGTCGGAGAAAGTTTACCAGAGTTTATCGTTCCTTATAAAAATAAAGAAGTAAATGGTGAAGCAATAGAATATTATGCAACCGGTAAACCTTACTCGGTAATGCAATTTAAAGATGGTAAAAAGTTCGGGGTTCGTAAGAACTATTGGCCAAAAGAGTTAATATCTTCAGAAACAAACTTTAAAAATAACTTCCCTGTAGGAGATTTTATTGCCTATCATCCTAACGGCAAAAAGAAACAGACAGGAACCTATAATAGCGACGGTGAGTACGAGGGTAAATGGATCGATTACAATTCTGAGGGAGTTAAAATTTACGAATATCATTATAAAAATGGCGAATTAGACGGAAATTACAAAGTATTCGATGATGATGGCAAACTTCATTATGAATACGAATACAGGCGAGGTAATATTATTGCTTATAAATTTTACGACAAACAAGGTAACCTTATAAAAGAAGATAAAAAACGTGGCGGCGAATTTTTCTATGAAGGTTATACACCCTATGGTATAATTGATACAGAAGGTTTGTATGATGTTTCCGGAGGTAAAACTGGCGAATGGAAATTCTCTAATGATAACGGTGTACTTTACCAAATAAGCAATTATAAAGATAATAATCTCGATGGTAGTTTTGTGAGTTACCATACCAATGGTAATAAAAAAGTTATTGCAGAATACAAAAACGATTCTATAGTTGGTTACTATAAAGAATTATATCCTAATGGTCAGTTAGAATCTCAAGGTTATTATAAAGACGGTATGGCACAAGGTGAGTGGCGTTTTTACTATTCTAATGGTAACCTTGAATCGATTAATTTTTACCATAAAAATAATTTAAGTGGCGAGCAAAAGTACTTTGCTCCAAACGGTAAATTAGAACATACTACAATTTATAAAAACGGAGAAGAGCAAAAAAAATATTATTTCTCACCTTCTCAAGATACCTTAGAAGTGGTAGATATGGTTACTCCTACCGGAAAGTACGAGATCAAATACTTGCATTTTAATAAAAAGCCGATGGCTGTAAAATCGTATATGAATGGTGTACAACACGGTAATGTAAAAAACTATTATTATAATGGTAATATAGAATTAGAAGGAGAATATCTTAACGGAAGTAAACATGGTAGTTGGAAAGAATATTACGAAAATGGAAAAGTAAAAGAAGAATATTCTTATGTAAATGGTCGTCAAGACGGAAAACACACTTATTATTTTGAAGACGGATCATTAGAAAAAGAAAGCTTTTTCGAACTAGATAAAGAGGTTGGTACTTCTACCACCTATTACAAGAACGGGAATAAAGAAGTAGTATCTAATTTTATTGAAGATTATTTAAACGGAAGACGAGAATTTTATAGCCCTAAAGGCACACTACAACTCGTTAGATTTTATAATCACGGTATTTTAGTTGGGTATTCATATTTAGATGAAAATGGCGAAGAGTTGCCAATGATTCCTGTAGAAAAAGGTACTGCAACTATCGAATCGTATTATCCTAATGGGAAGTTAGCTAGAAAAATGGTTATAAAAGACGGCTATTTTGATGAAAAATACACTTCTTATTACGAAAACGGAAACCTGCAAACCGACATCGATTACACGATGGGATCGTACAACGGACCTCATAAAAGTTATTACGAAAATGGTAAACTTAAGAAAGAAGTTAACTATTTTTATGATGAACTTCACGGCAGTTATAAAACCTATTACGAAAACGGAAATCTAAAAGAAGAAACTACCTATGTAGATGGTGTAAAAACCGGAACCAGCAAAAAATATAACGAAGATGGTAGTTTAGCTAAAGAAATTGAATACTTCAAAGATTATGTATATAAAATGTAAACCTTTCTTTTTACTATTCTTGTTGCTAAGCTTATCGAGTTTCGCACAAGAATATTCAGAAGAATTTCATAATTACAAACAAGAATATCCCGATGCTTCTTTTGTGCGATTAAACAATGAGGTGAATTTAACTTTAGAAGTTAAAAACGGAAAAATTGAAATTGAACAAGAAAATATTGAAGAAGATCTATACTTAACAGAATCGGCTAAATATGGTTCAAAACGTTCGTTAGAATTTTCATCATTCTTTGAGCTTTCAGATATTGAAGCTTCATCTTTTCAATACGATAGTAACAAATATGAAGAATTTAAGGTTGAAAATTTCACTGAAAAAGACGAGTTAGAAAATTCGTTTCACGACGATGCCAAATCGATCAATTATATTTACCCTAACTTAAAAAAAGGCTCTAAATCGAAGTTGAAGTATTTAGAAACCATTAAAGATCCTCGGTTTTTGAGTCCGTTTTATTTTGCCAATTTCTCACCGGTAATACAAAACAAACTTACTATTACCGCAGATAATGAGATCGATCTAGAATTTAAAGAATTTAATACCGAAGATTTCGATATTGTTTTCACTAAAGAAGAAAAACGCAATAAAACCATTTACAGTTGGGAGCTTAAAAATGTAGAACCGTTTAAATACGAGTCTAAATCTACTTCGTTAAAAAAAGTGCTTCCGCATATTGTACCAAGAATCAAATCTTATCAAATCAACGATAATAAGATTAACATTCTTACTTCGGTCGACGATCTTTACCATTGGTATTATTCCTTAGTAAAAGATTTAAATGAAGAGGAGCCGAGCCAAGAAATGATCAGTTTGGTGAACGATCTTACTAAAGATAAAACTTCAGATCTAGAGAAAGTAAAAGCTATTTATTATTGGGTACAACAAAACATTAAATACATTGCTTTTGAATATGAATTGGGTGGTTTTATACCTCGTGAAGCCAATAAAGTGTATGCAAATAAGTATGGCGATTGTAAAGACAATTCTAGCATTTTAAAACAAATGTTAGACATTGCCGGTTTAAAAGGTCAGCTCACTTGGATCGGTACAAGAAGTATCCCTTACACGTATGAAGAGATGCCCACGCCAATGGCAGATAATCATATGATCTTAAGTTATATTGACAAAGGTAAAACGTATTATTTAGATGCCACCGGAAGGTATTTACCTATCGATTTTCCTTCTTCATTTATTCAAGGCAAAGAAGCGTTGGTAAGTTTCGGTGAAGATCATTTTGAGATTAAACAAGTACCGGTGGTCGAAGCGAAAAGAAATCTTTTTAAAGATTCCACCTTATTAAAAGTTCACGAAGATTTTTTAGAAGGCGAAGCTTCAGCAACAATATCGGGTTATCATAAAAATATTCTTTTTCAGTATTTAGAAAACACCAAAACAGAAGATGATGTAAAAGAAATGTACAAATCTGTTTTAGAAAAAGGAAACAATAAATTTTTAATTACCGATTACAAAAACACCAATAAGTTTAGTTACGATAAAAATTTTATAGTCGATTATCATTTTAAAATTCAAGATTACGCTAAGTTTTTAGGAGATGAAATTTACCTGAATCTTAACCTCAACAAGTATTTATCGTATGCAAAACCAGAAAAAGATCGTGAGAATGAACTGGAATACGATTTTAAAAATCAGTTAGAATTTACTACCGTTTTAGAAATTCCTGAAGGTTATGTGGTAGATTATATTCCGCAGAATGAAATTGTAGAGAGCGATTTATTAACCGCTTCTATTACCTATAAACAGCAAGAAAACAGTATTATTTATAAGCACGAAATCACCTTAAATTTTATTGAATTAACGCTAGAAGAACAAAAAGAAGTTATTAAGCTTATCGATAAAATGGAAAAAGCCTATAACGAAATTATCGTCTTAAAGAAAAAAGCCTAACTCATGAAAAACATACAACTACTCGCCTTTTTACTTTTTACAAGCTTATCACTACAAGCGCAAGAAGCACCGGTTTACGAATCTTACGATTGGCAGGAAAAGCCGGAATTTGACACTTCAGCATACGAGAATGAAGATCTAGTCGAATTAAAATCGAAAATACTCACCGAATTTTATTTTATCGAAAAAGGCAGAAGTCTAGTAGAATATTTTATCGAGCACCGAGCGCTTTTCTTAAATTCTGATGCTACGATCGAAGACTACAACAAAATTTATTTGCCTTTTAACAACTCATCAGAGCTTTTGGTAAACAAAGCACGTGTAATCACACCAAGTAAAAAAGTGATCACTTTAGACGAGTCGAATATTTTCACCGCACAAGATGAAGAAACCGGTAGAAGTTATAAGTATTTTGCCATCGAAGGAGTCGAAAAAGGTAGCGTGGTCGAGTATTATTATATTCTTCAAAAATATCCCGATTATAAAGGAAGACGCATTACATTTCAAGAAAGTCATCCCACAAAAAATACTGAATTCGATCTTTACGCTCCCAGCAATTTAGTATTCGATTTTAAAAGCTATAACGGTTTCCCCGAAGTTGAACAAGACACCATTATTGAAGATAAATTACATTGGCTGGCAAAAGCAGATCATATCGAAGAGTTAGAACCAGAAGAAACCGCAGCTTATCACGCCAACAAACAATACATCGTTTATAAACTCGATAAAAACTCAGCCGATAATTCAAGCGGAATTTCTTCTTACGATGTTGTTGCGCAAAATATTTATGAACGTTTCTATGCCGAAATATCTCGTAAAGAAGAAAAAGAATTAGAGAAATTCTTAAAAAATATTAAGGTTGAAAAAGAAGAAATAGAAACCCTAAGAAACCTTGATAATTACATAAAAACCAATTTTTACCTTACCAATGGGATCAACGAAGGTTTAAGTGACCTTGAAACTGTTCTAGATGAAAAAGTAGCCAGTGATGCCGGTATTATGTTATTATACATCAATGCGCTTAAAATGCTTAATATTAAACATGAATTAGTCATTACAAGTAATCGTTTTGATATTGCTTTTGATCCAGATTTTGAATCGAATAATTTCTTAAATGAATTTTTAATGTACTTTCCAAAATCTGATGTTTACCTAGCTCCTACTCTTTTTCAATCCAGACTAGGTTATCCGCTAGCAGAATATACTGATAATTATGGACTTTTTATTAAAGAAATTAGCGTAGGAAGTTTTAAATCTGGTGCCGGAAAAATTAAATATATCGAACCTGTTGAAGCTGAAAAATCTTACGATAAAATGATTATAGACGTCGATTTTAAAGAAGATAATATTGCTCAACCACAAGTAAAACTTGAAAAATCGATGTTCGGTTACTACGCAAGCTATATACAGCCATACACTACCTTAATGTCTGAAGACGATAAAGAAGAATTAAAAAATAGCTTTGCTGAGAGTATACAAGAAGGTTTAAACATCGAAGAATCTGAAATTTTAAATGGCGGCTCAGAATGGTTTGGTAAAAAACCACTAACTCTTACCTACACATTTACATCAGACAATTTGGTTGAAAAAGCCGGAAATCGTTATCTTTTTAAAGTAGGAGAACTCATCGGGAAGCAAACCGAAATGTATCAAGATAAAAAAAGAAAACTTCCCTTAGATAGCGAATATCAAAGAGAATATACTAGAACCATAACTATTAATATACCGGAAGGTTATCAAATTGCCAACTTAGAAGATATTAACCTAGACGAATCTTATACAGAAGATGATGAAAGTTTAATGGCTTTTAAATCTAATTACGAATTAAAAGACGATCAATTAATCATCACCGCAGATGAGCACTACAAAATCAACCACTTACCGGTAGAAAAATTTGAAAACTACCGTCGAGTAATTAATAGCGCTGCAGATTTTAATAAAGTGGTACTGGTTTTAGAGCCTAAACTATAATTAATTTTTACAAAAAATTTCTTTTCATATTAATATAAAATAAGCTCACTTGTGAAAAAACAAAAAAACCTTAAAATCAAACAGATTACAATTTTAAGCTTTATAATTAATACGTTATTGATATTTAGTCTTCAATCCCAAATACATATTAAAAGCGAATATGCTTATGTTAATAAAGAAAGTTTTAAAAAAATTAAACTAGACTCTCCTGAAGTACAATCATTAGGTTATCAAGTATTAAATACAGATACTCTCATTAAAATAGAAAATAAGTATTTAGAGAAATTTAATGCAAAAAGAAAAAGAATAAGAGTTCCTTATGAGTTTAAAGATTCAACATTCCTTGATATTTATAAAAATGTAGTTTATAGAACACACTTAACCCCCAAAGAAAAAAATAAATGGAGGATGAAACTTTGGAAGGATACTCTAAAGGTTTATTTTAACAATGCTGTTCCTAAATCTCATAAACAGAGTTTAATGAAGTTCGCAGACAAGGTTTCGAAGAAAGTGGATTCATTAAATATAGTACAGGTAAATGACATCAATGACTCAAATTATATTATTTATTATATTGATGATAAAACTAAGATAGATTATGAATTGGCTATTGAAAATGAAAGGGCAGGCTATTATATAAGATGGGATGGAGCGTGGATTACTAAATGCCGATTAAAAATTAATACGCTTTCAAGTCTTGGAGATTTAGAAGATATGGTTTTACTTAAATATTATTTCTTTTTATCGTTAGGGTACTTTAGTTATTCAAATCAAATAACACCAAAGGCCTATTTGTCGTCATCAAGAGAAATTAGTAAACTTACAGAAATAGACCTTGAGATTTTAAAATACCATTATTCTTACGGAATTTGTAAAGGGACAGATTTAGAAACTTTTGAATATCAGCATCGTAAAATGAAAGAATCACTTAAAGAAAACCCAAATAATAAACTATATTTCTCACATAGCTATTAATTTATTTCTAAAACAAACAATAACTGTAATAGTAAAAATGAATTTTAAAAGTAATAGTAACCAATATTTTGAAAATCTTTTTATAAAATAATTTTAATTATAAACTTTAATTGAGTAATTCATTATTTGTAAAATTGATTGTTTCTTCAAAATCTTTTAGGAGACTCATATTTATTAACCTCATTGTTATCCTGACGATAAACTATTTCAATATTAGAATCTATTTGAATTTAATATTGGTTTTATACAAAACATATCTAAAGGTCCCATTAGCAAATAATTCTCCTTCAACTTTTGAAAAATCCCCTCTATTAAAGGCTAAATTAAAATCCTAATCTACCGACAAATTATCTTTTAAAAATGCAAATTACCAAGTTGCCAAAATATCTTGCTCAATGATATTGTACCAAGATTGATTACTTACCTTTACTCCTTGATTAAATTTACGAAAACCATGACCGGTGTTAAAATGATCGTCTTTCATTTTATATTTCTAGTGGTCTTATATAATTTCTCAGCTAAGAGAATCTAAGAACTAATGATATAAAAAGAGAACTGATTTTGAGACTTAAGCATCTGTTTCCGAAAGACACAAAACCTTAGTTGGAATTATACGTTGTTGGCAAATCGTTTTTTAATTCATTCCTAGCATTAATAAACTTAATCCGTAAAAATATAATCCGCCAATTATTAAAATTCCAATAAAATTTATTTTAAATTTCGTGTTTTTTAAGTCAATCCAAATTGAATTAAATTTTTCTTTTTGCGACACAATAACTTTCGTGTTTGCAAGTAAGTCGCCAATTCGTCTTTCAGGATTTATTAGTCCAAAAATAACTTCTAATGGCCAAGCAACACAAATGGTTAAATTCCTTACAAAGCATTGTAATTCATTTGCTGGTTTATTTGTTCTTCGGTCGATAACTTGAAATCCTAAAATCCGTTTTGCTGGACTTTTAGCATTGAGAAAGTCTTTATTTAAATAAATAAAAAAAGGAATAAAAACTAAAACTATTCCAATTCCGTTGTTCAGACTGTCTTCCATCAATACTCCAAATCCAAAAATCAGAAATCCCAACGGAACAATTAAAATACATATAATACAATGATCTAAAAACATACTTAAAATTCGATGAATTCTTGTATTACTATTCGCAACTTTAGAAATTTCTCCTGCTATTATTCCATCGCGATTATTGTTTGTTTCTGTCATTTTTTAAATGTTTGCCAACTACCTAATAAAAACAGGTTCGTTTTCTTTTTGGGTATGTTCTTCGCTAAATTTATAGCCATCATAATCAAAACCTTTAAGATCATTTAAAGTTTTGGCGTTGGTATCGATGATATACCTAGACATCGAACCCCTGGCTTTTTTTGCGTAGAAACTAATAATTTTCAACTTACCATTTTTAAAGTCTTTAAATACCGGAGAAATCACTTCTGCTTTTAAATTCTTTTTATTGACCGCTTTAAAATATTCGTTACTGGCAAGGTTTATAAAAAGTTCACCATCTTCTAGCTCATCATTTAATGCTTGAGTTACTTGCTCTTGCCAAACTTCATAGAGATTTTCATTCTTTTCGATAGAAAGTTTGGTTCCCATTTCTAATCGATAGGGTTGAATTAAATCTAACGGACGCAAAACACCATACATTCCCGATAATATTCTTAGTGTATTTTGTAGCAAACCGATCTTGCTTTCTTCGATAGTATAAGCGTCTAAACCGGTATAAACATCTCCTGCAAATAGATAAGCTGCAGGGCGTGAGTTTTTCTTGGTATGCTCTTCTTCAAATTCTTGATAACGAGCATAATTTAAATCGGCTAACTTATCACTGATTCCCATAAGCTCAGAAATCTCTTTCTTCGACATTCTGGCTAATTTTCGATTTATTTTTGCAGCCTGTTCTACAAACTTAGGTTGTGTACCACGAGTAGTTGGTAATTTACTTTCTTGATCTAAAGATTTTGCCGGTGAAACTACTATTTTCATCAATTTAATTTTGAAGTAAAAATAAAATTATTGATAGCAAAAGCCTATCGATTTTCGTGATTTTTACAATCAAATCATTACTAAAAACTATCGTATTAATTTTGACTGAAAATTTTTTGCGATAGGGATAGTAGCAAGCTACCGTGTAGCGCGAATAGCCCGACCCGAAGTTTACGGAGGGGATTGCCCAAAATAGTGGTTAGTAAAATAAAAAAAGAAGCATTTTACAATACTTCTTTTTGGTTTTTTGCATAATTGCGCCACTTCTCGATACACTGCTGAATATCATCTGGAATATCGGTATTAAAACTCATCCATTTTTTGGTGGTTGGGTGTTCAAAACCTAATGTTTTTGCGTGTAATGCTTGGCGCGGTAATACTTTAAAACAATTATCTACAAATTGTTTGTACTTGGTAAAAGAGGTTCCTTTTAAGATTTTTTCACCACCATAACGTTCATCATTAAAAAGCGTATGACCAATATATTTCATATGCACACGAATTTGGTGCGTTCTCCCGGTTTCTAACTTACAAGAAACTAAAGTAACATATCCAAATCGTTCTAAAACTTTGTAGTGCGTAACGGCAGGTTTTCCGTTTTCGGCTTCATCACCTTCAAAGACGATATTTTGTAAACGGTTTTTTGGGTTTCTACCAATATTGCCTTCGATCGTACCTTCTTCATCTTCTACATTTCCCCAAACCAAAGCAACATATTCACGCTCGCTGGTTTTATGAAAAAATTGCTGCGTAAGGTGCGTCATCGCGTTTTCGGTTTTGGCGACAACTAGGAGTCCGCTGGTATCCTTATCGATTCGATGTACCAAACCGGGACGTTCGCTACTGTTATTCGGTAAATTCTCAAAATGATAAACTAACGCATTAATTAGCGTTCCCGAATAATTACCGTGACCGGGATGCACCACCATTCCTGCCGGTTTATTAACGACTAAAAGCGCATCGTCTTCGTAAACTACATCTAACGGAATATCTTCTGGCGTTAATAAATATTCATACGGCGGATGCTCAAAAAGCACCTTTACCTCATCGCCGGCTTTTACGCGGTAGTTTTGTTTTACGGTGTTTCCGTTTACAAATACATTTCCGTTTTTAGCGGCTTGCTGAACTTTATTTCGAGTCGCGTTCTCCACAAAATTCATTAAAAACTTATCTACTCGTAAAGGTTCTTGTCCTTTAGATGCGGTAAAACTATAATGCTCGTATAAATCGTCGCTGCCGTTATCTTCTTCTATTTTTCCTTCTTCGATCATATATTCAACTACTCTACGCTATTATAATTTTGGGTTCCGTCTCCTAAAACCATATCGATCTTAGCAGTTTTTCTCACTTTATCACCGGCTTTTAGAGGTTTGCCTTTATAAGATAATTCTAATACTACATTTTCTGCAAAATCGGGTTTAAAAGAAATTTCGCCAATTTCAAAACCTAAGGATAATAATTTCGATTCGATCTGACGTTTGGTAATTCTTTCAAATTCGGGAATCTCAAGTTTGGGATAGTCTGAAGGATTGAGCTTAATATAAATTTTTCTATTTTCTTTTACATATTTACCGGCTTCAGGCGTTTGCTCGATCACCGAATATTTAGGAAAATCTGGATTGTAATTAGCAGAATCTAAGATTACTTTTCTTAAATCCATCTCTTCTAATTTTTTATCGACAATATCTAACGACAATCTCGATAAATCGGGCACTTCTATTCGTTGGTCGTGATTAGTGGTACTATCTAGCCATTGCATGGCTCCCAAAACTAACACAACGATCACAACAATAGCGATACCAATTTGAATTAGAAATGTCTTGCTGAAAATGAATTTAAAAAAGCTCATTATTATTGATAAATTATTGCACAAAGATATAAAAACACCTGTATTTTTGTGATAAATAATACACGGCTTATTTTACAAACGTAACGAGCAGATAAAAAGTTTATGATGAAAAGAAAAATTGCCATCGCCATGGGCGGCTATTCTAGCGAATACAAAATTTCTCTAAATAGCGGTGAGTTGGTTTATAAACATACCGATCGAGATTTATTTGAGCCTTACCGCGCTCATATTTTAGAAGAGGGTTGGTTTATCGTGCTCGATAATGGTGAGAAATTGCAGATTAATAAAGCCGATTTTTCTGTTGAAATTGATAATGAAAAAATCACTTTCGATAGCGTTTTTAACATTATTCACGGTACGCCGGGAGAAGACGGAATCTTTCAGGGTTATCTAGAAATGCTCAATGTCCCGCAAACGGCTTGCGATTATTATCAAGCGGCACTTACGTTTAATAAACGTGATTGTATAAGTATTCTTCGCGCTTATGGTATTAAAACGGCTAAAAACTTCTTTCTCAACAAAGGAGATAACTATAACGAAGATGAAATTATTGATCGAGTTGGTTTACCTTGTTTTGTAAAGGCGAATAAAGCCGGAAGTAGCTTCGGAATTTCTAAAGTGAAGAAAAAAGAAGACCTCGCAGCAGCGATTAACTTTTCTTTTGAAGAAGATGAAGAAGTAATTATTGAATCTTTTCTAGACGGAACCGAAGTTTCTGTAGGAGTGATCCAATATAAAGGAGAAATTTTACCATTACCGGTGACCGAGATTATTTCTGAAAATGAATTTTTCGATTATGAAGCGAAATATTTAGGAATGTCGAAAGAAATTACCCCGGCCAATATTTCTGAAGAAGATCGCATCAAAGTACAAAACCAAGCCAAACGTATTTTTCAGGTGTTGAAGCTAAAAGGCCTCACGAGAGCTGAATTTATTTTTCACGAAGGAGAACCTCACTTTTTAGAAGTAAATACTAATCCAGGTTTAAGTGAAGCGAGTATTTTACCGCAGCAAGCCAAAGCAGCCGGCATTAGCCTTAAAGATTTATTCACCAATGTGATCGAAGCTTCGCTTTCTTAAGAATTGCTTATCTTCACTAAAAATCTTTGGTTGGAATTGATTGAAAATTTCAACTCTAGAAAAAAGTAACGTTGTGTTGAAACTAATTTCAGCATCACATCACTAAAATTAAAATTATGAAACGAGCGGTTTTCCCGGGTTCTTTTGATCCCTTAACCTTAGGACATTACGATATCATTGAACGCGGACTCAAACTTTTTGATGAGATTATCTTGGCTATTGGTGTAAATGCCGACAAAAAATATATGTTTTCGTTGGAGCGACGTCTTCAGTTTTTAGAAGAAACGTTTAAAGATGAACCGAAAATTAAAGTAAAAACTTATGAAGGCTTAACCGTAGATTTCTGTATGAGAGAAAATGCAGATTTCATCTTACGCGGACTTCGAAATCCTGCTGATTTCGAGTTTGAAAAAGCAATCGCGCACACCAACCGAAAACTTCAAAAAATTGAAACTGTTTTCTTATTGACTTCTAGCGGTAAAAGTTATATTTCTTCTTCCATTGTTCGAGATGTGATAAGAAATAATGGGGATTACACCCTATTAGTTCCCGATGCGGTTAGGGTTTAGAGAATTGGTTAGAAGTTAGAAGTTAGAGGTTAGAAAAATACGTCATGCTGAACTTGATTCAGCATCGCATCAATATAATTCTTAAAAATCTGGGAGACCCAAATCAAGTTTGGGGTAACGGTTGTATTGAGCAATAAAAAATTACTGCATATACTTTTTCAAAATTGAAATATGCTCTTCTTTAGTTTGGTTGTAATTGGTTTGTTGGATGACTTCATTCTTTTCATTAAATACAATAAAATCTGAATATCCCATTTCTTTATAATCGCAACTATCACAAATATTTTGAATCGTCTTTTTAAAAAATCCCAACAAAGGCTTATCTTTTAAAATATAAAACGGCTCTTTATAACCATAATAAAAAAGATGGTCTTCTAAGTCTTCTTTATTTTTTTCTTTGTTATTCGTGATTACAAATAATTCGAATTTTTTTTGAGTTGAATTTTTATATAATTTATCTAAATCCGGAAAAACATCTCTACTTGCCGGACAAAATTGATTAAATATAAAAGCTATTTTGTATTCTTTTTCACTCTCAAAAATTTCTTTTTTTAATTCTTCCAGCTCAATAAGCTGAATATTAGTTCTAAACACCTTATTTTGAGCAGCTATAGAATAACAAGCAGTCAAGAAAAAAACAATTATTATTAAATACCTCATCACTTTAAAATTTATCCACCCCAACTTCGATTTACATTTTCTAGCACAAATTTTCGCATATAAGGCGAAAGCTCCCAGCGTTCTTGTAAATCGATATTAAACAAGATTATTTGAATATTTTCTCCTTTTGCTTTTTGTCGCATAAGTACATTGTACCATTCACTCCAAATATCAACGAGTTGTGCTGTTTGCTCACTTTCAATCAAATCCCAATTAACTACAAATGTATAATCGTAATTTTTGGGATCTTCGTAATCATTTCCTGTTTTATAGTGAACAATTTTTGAAGTCCAAAAATCTAAGCTAGGCTCATTTTTCGCAGGTCTCTTTCTAAGTTTTTTAAAATTACTCAATTTCTTTTCTGAAGTAATATTGTTTATAGACTCTAAAAACTGCCCTTCCGCATTAAATACATAAATTATAGGCGAACTAAGAAATTTAGATTCAGAATAAGGTCTAAAACTATTTTCAAAATCTTTAGTGATATAAATATCTTCTTCCTGAAATGGTAGTTCATACTTTTCAATATAAGCATCTAAAGAATCTGAATTTTTAAAATTATAGGTATATTCTTTTTGAGCAAAAATTGGTAATGCTATTAGATAAAATAATAAGATGATATTTTTCATTAATTTTCTATTTTGCTATAAAGCTTAAAAGTCTTAAGTTGACAAATATCTAATTTATTTTTATTGAAATCACGTTGTAACATAATTTTTTTTTAAACTTCAATCTCAAAATTATAATGAAACGTCTCTTTAAATTAATTGGAAAACTTCTACTTACCTTAATTTCTATTCCTCTTTTATATGCATTAATCGCTCTAATTTTTACTACAATTACGGTTAATAAGAATGAGAATCAGTCAAAAGAAACCTTTATTTACTTGAATACGAACGGAGTTCATTTAGATATCATTCTTCCGAAAGAAAAAATTGATTCTAGTTTACTAAAAGATTTAGAATTTACTGAAAAAGATAACTATTTCTCTTTTGGTTGGGGCGATGAAAATTTCTACCTAAACACGCCACAATGGAAAGATCTTACGTTTAAAAATGCGATAAATGCGCTATTTTTAAAAAGTTCCACACTTATTCATCTCACTAAATATACTAATGTAAACCGAGATTGGGTTAAAGTTGAATTATCATCGCAACAACTTTCAGCGATCAATAATTATATTGAAAAGAGTTTCTATAAAAATGCTGTAGCTGAAAAAGTGATTTTACCAAATAAAGGTTATGCTTACAATGACGATTTCTTCAAAGCTCAGGGAAGTTACAATTGTCTTTTTACCTGCAATACTTGGGTAAATTCTGCTTTTAAAGATGCTAAACTAAAAGCTTGTTTGTGGACGCCTTTTAATTTTGGATTATTAAATAAATATACTGATTGAAAATTAGAGGTTGAACTTAATTAACTCCGTTGACTCTTCGATTTCTAAATTACAAAAATATAATTCTGAAATATCTGGATGAGACCCTAAATCAAGTTTAGGGTGACGTATTGCACTCTATTAAATATATATTCAACTGTACGTCATGCTGAACTCGATTCAGCATCGCATCAACATAATTCTTTAAAAAATCTGGATGAGACCCCAAATCAGTTTTGGGGTGACGCTTTATAAATGTTAACTTAAAACAAATACTTCACTCCTACTCCGCCGTAAAAATTGCGATCGTTCCCAGGATAATAGTAGCGTGGTTCGCTATTGCCAAAACCTACCGCATTGGGTAAAATGCTTACCGCATAATGTTTGTCTAACAAATTATTGACTCCAACATTTAGATTAATTTCAAAATCTTGAAACACCGTAAAATCATAAGCGGCTTTTAAATTGATAAGCTGATAACTATCGCTGTATAAAGAATTCGCGTCATTCAGCGGTATTTCTGAAACGAATAAAGCATTGCTAAAAAATCGGAATCCGCTTTCGGTGACGAGATCGATTCCTAGATTTATTTTTTGATCGGGAACTCCGGTGAGGTCGTTGCCACTGTAATCTTCTCCTTCATCTACAAATTCATCAAACTTATAAAAGTTGAAATTTGCCGATGCGTAAGGCTGTAAGCTAATTTTCGGAGAAATTTGCCAGTTGTATTTCAGTAAAACTTCAATACCGTTATGATCGGTTTTCCCGGCATTAGCTCCTACGTATTGATCTTCTGCCACGCGTTCTGCAACCAAAAGATCATTCACCTGAATAGAATACAAAGCAATTTCTGAATATAAATTTTTAAACCAATTCCCTTTAAAACCCAATTCATAATTCCAACCGATTTCCGGTTTTAATGTGGTATTAATTAAACCCTGCGGAGTTAAAGTTTCATCTACCGTTGGAGTTGAAAATCCTTTTGAAACATTTACATATAAGTTTTTAGTTGAAGTTAATTCATATAAAGCGGCGACTCTTGGTGACCAAATCGTTTCAAACTGGTAATCGCCTGTTTGGTCGATATCGTCTTCTGCATAAAGATCGGTTAAACTATAATCGGTCACATTCACATTTAAACCTCCTACTAATTTTAACTTCGAAAGAACTTGTAAATTCAACTGCGCAAATAGATTATAGTAATTTCGGTCTTGTTCAAAATTGGCTATTGGATTGCCACGAACACTCCCTTGATCGGGAAAATCTTCATATAAATTTTCATAATTGCTTCCATCGTAATTTTCACTTAAAAATTCTGCGCCTAGACTTGCTTCCGCAGGAAAAGAAAATAATTTGGTGCTATAATTAAAACGAGTTCTTGCGCCTAAACCAAAACTATTTTCTTTTAAAATATCGAAGGGTCGCGGTTCATAAGCATCTCGACTATTGACAAAAACACTAGTGGTATTTTCGAAATTATCGGTGAAATGCTGTGTGTACGAAAGTCCCATCACAAAACGATCGTAAGATTCGTAACCTTGCGCAGAACGCCAAGTAAAAGCGGCAGATTCAGGATTTTCTTCAAAAGCAGTTTTGCCAATAGAACTTGGGATATAAGCTTTTAAACGTGTAAAATTTCCGAGGAAACTTAAAGCAGAATGTTCACCGGAATAGATCGTTCCGTTAAAATGGAACGATTTTCGATCGTAATCAGAATTGTCGCGATAACCTTCACTTTGCAAATGATTATAAGTCGCAAAAAGTGATTTTTTTTCATCGGCATAACCTACGCTCAGCGTGTTTTTTTGCAGTTGATAACTTCCGAAGCTACTGGAAATTTTTGCGAAAGATCGTTCTTTACCCGGCTCGTAAGCAAAAAGATGCAAAACACCACCTAAACCGGAACCATATAAACTAGAATTTGGTCCTTTAATAATTTCTACACTTTCGATAGCTTCTAAATCTATGTCGTTGATGGCAGTTTGCCCATCGCCTGTGGTAATCGGAATTTCGTTAAAATAGGCTTTAAGTCGGTTAGTGCCGTATTGCGCGCGAGCACCGATACCGCGAATGGTAATTCGATTGGTATTTAAAGCTCCTTCTTGCGTGTAAACTCCGGGAACACGATTAAATGAAGCACTTAAAAGCGTTGGAGAATTTCTGTTAAGTTCTTCTTGTTGAAGTTGATTGACAGCGGCGGGAGTTTGTTTGAGTTCAGCTTGTATGCTGGTTCCTTTTAAAATAACTTGCGGCAATGCTGTACTATCTAAAACAGGCTCAAGATTTTCTTCTTGAGCCTGTAAGTTAGTAGAGCAAATACCTAAAATTAGAGCGGTAATTGCGTAATATTTCAAATTTATTTGGGGATTGAATTAATGTTTATTCGTATGAAACTTTCCAAATGATTCCGGCATCATCATCGTTCACTAACAACGAACCGTCTGGAGTTTGGGTGACGCCTACGGGACGACCGTGAACTTCAGAGCCATTTTCATTGGCGATAAAACCGGTTAAAAAATCTTCTGGCTCTTGTGGATTTCCTTCAGCATCGAAAGGAATAAAAACTACTTTATATCCGGCAAGCTTAGACCTGTTCCAAGAACCGTGCTGACCGATAAATGCTCCGTTTTTATATTTCTTCGGAAATTTATCTTTTGTATAAAATTCAATACCTAAAGAAGCTGTATGTGAACCTAATGGAACATCTGGAACGATGGCTTTATCAACCATATCTTGATGCGGATCGTCTTCCCAACGCGGATCTTTTATTTGCCCGTAATAAGAATATGGCCATCCATACCAACCACCTTCTTTCACGCTTGTTGCATAATCAGGAACTAAATTATCGCCTAATTTATCGCGTTCGTTAACCGCCGCCCAAAGTTCTCCGGTCACCGGGTTCCAATCGATCCCAACAGGGTTTCTTAGACCGGCTGCATAAACTTTTTCGTCAGTTCCGTCAGGATTAATTTCTAATACATTCGCTCTTCGTTTTTCTTTTTCCATACCGTGTTCGCCCACGTTACTTGAAGAACCAACTGTAATGTATATTTTTGATTTGTCCTTATTCGTAATAATATTTCGCGTCCAGTGATGATTATAACCTCCGGCAGGAAGATCGATCACCACTTCTGGCTCTGCAGTGATTTTAGTTTGACCTTCTTCATAAGGAAATTTCACCAACGCATCGACATTAGCGACATAGAAATAACCGTCTAAGATCAACATCCCAAAGGGTTGATTAAGGTCTTCTAAAAATGTAAAACTCTCATCTGGGTAACCGTCGTCATCATTGTCACGAAACATCGTAATTCTGTTTGCACTTTTGCTGGCATCGTTGGTTTCAGCTACAAAATAATCGCCATTATCTGCGATGTACGTCCAACGAGGATGCTCTAGATCATCGGTAAAACGAGTTACGGTAAATCCGTTTGGAGCAGTTGGTGATTCCCGCTGATCCCAATTAATAATCTTACTTTCTAAACGAACAGATTCTGTGTTAAATGCCGGTGGAAGCGTTAATTCTCCAACAGCAGTTTCTACGGTTGTGTAAGTGCTGTCTTCAGCTATTTCTTTTTTTGTTTCAGAAGAAACTTTACGTTCTCCCATGCAACTTGTTAGGAGCAAAGTCGAGCAAAGAAAACTCGATAAAATTAGTGGTAGTTTTTTCATCATTGTAGTATTTTGCACTAAAATAATTGATAACTCAAGGAAGTTAAAGCCTAAACACCACATTAATATATGTTTAACAAGTTTTTACAGGTTTGGTTAATTCACGATTTAATAACTTTTCAATTAGAAGTATAATCTTCGTATTTTTGAAATCTACAACCAATTATTCTATCTATGCGGTATTTGCTTTTATCTATTTTATTAATAACACTTTACAGTTGCGACCTTTCTAAATATAAATTGGTAAAAGAATATGATTTAAGTACAACCTATGAGAAATCTCAAGGCAAAGAAACTGCCACCTATAATGAGGTGATTCGTTTTTATGCTGAATTAGACGATGCTTTTTCTAGTGTTTCATTTATAGAATATGGTGAAACCGATAGTGGCAAACCGCTTCATTTGGCCATTTTTAACCCTGATGCCGAATTTGATCCGGAATATTTTCCTGATGAAAAACAAGTGCTACTTATAAATAATGGTATTCATCCCGGTGAGAGTGACGGAATCGATGCGACGATGTTATTGTTTAGAGATTTAGCTCAAGATTCGATACCTATTCCTGAAAATACGATCATCGCAACCATTCCTGTTTACAATATTGGCGGTGCTTTAAATAGAAATACATCTACCCGAACTAATCAAAACGGCCCGGCATCTTACGGTTTTAGAGGCAATGCTAGAAACTACGATCTTAATCGAGATTTTGTAAAAGCAGATACCAAAAACACCAAAACATTTTATGAAATTTTTCAAGCTTTAGATCCAGATGTATTTATCGATAATCACGTGAGTAATGGCGCCGATTATCAATATACGTTAACCCATTTACTTACCCAACATAATAAATTAAATGGTGAATTAGGCAATTATCTACATCAAGAATTTATGCCGGCTTTAGAAGATAGTTTAGTCACTAAAAACTGGCCGATCACGCCTTATGTAAATGTTTTTAATGAAAGTCCGGAAGTTGGTTTTGCTCAATTTAACGACACGCCAAGATATTCAACAGGATATTCTACGATGTTTAATAGCTTAGGAATGATGCTCGAAACGCATATGCTCAAACCTTACGCTCAACGTGTAGAAGGTACTTATGAATTTATGAAAACCACCATTAGCATTATCGATAAAAATTCAACTAAAATTTTAAAAGCTAGAGCGAAAAATAAAACACAATTTACCGCCGCAAAAGAATATTATTTGAATTATGAGGTTGATAGCAGCAAAACTTCAACCCTACAATTTAAAGGTTATCAAGATACCCTTGTAAAAAGTAAAGTAACCGGCTTAGATCGTTTACAATACAACCAAAATAAACCTTACACCAAGGAGGTGACGTACTACAATTACTTTCAACCAAAAGATACGGTAAGTGTCCCGAAAGCTTATGTGATTCCGCAAGGCTGGTGGCAAGTGATCGATTTATTAAAAGCAAATCATATTGAAATGCAAAGGCTCGAAAAAGACACTATTCTTAATGTAGAAGCTTATAAAATAACCGACTATAAAACGAGACAAAACGCTTACGAAGGTCATTACCAACATTACGATACCAAAGTTGAAGCTTATACAGAAAAAGTGAGATTTAGAGCTGGTGATTTTGTTGTTTCAACTCAACAAGAGGGAATTCGTTATTTATTAGAAACTTTAGAACCTATCGCTAATGATTCTTTTTTCAACTGGAATTTTTTCGACACCGTTCTTCAGCAGAAAGAGCATTTTTCACCTTATGTTTTTGAAGATAAAGCGTTGCAAATTTTGAGTACAGATTCTATACTAAAACGCAATTTTGATTCGATTAAAAAAGCAGATCGAAACTTCAGCAAAAATTGCTACAGCCAATTAGATTGGATTCATAAACATTCTGAACATTACGAAAAAGCTCATTTACGATACCCGATTTTTAGGATGCTGAATTAAATATTCTTTCGGGAACAAAAGTTTTATATTTTCATAAGATTGCTTGAGCGCTTCTTGGCTTTTTTCAAAGTCTTTCCATTCGACTTTGGTGATGCCTTCTTTTTCCTGCGGAATTAATTCACCATCAAAATCGGTCGTCATCTCAAACCAAAAAGTTTCCTTCAGCTTATACTTCCCTTTTCGTTTTAAAATATGATAGGTAGTTTTTAAAAACTGACTAATTTCTAGTCCTTCCACCATTGTTTCTTCTTCTACTTCACGAATAGCAGTTTCTTCAATAGTTTCTTTCTTTTCAGCTTTTCCTTTGGGCAAATCCCAACGATCGTTACGGTAAATAAATAAAATTTCGCCTTTAGGATTATACACTAAACCACCACCGGCAACAATCGTTTTTAGCTTTTTCTTTAAGTGTTTTAAAAGCTTCTCTTCCTTTTTGTGATACAGGTTAACATAAAGTAACTCGCCTTTAGCCACTTTTTTAATTAACTTTTTTATCTTCACCTTTTTAATAGGAATCGATGTATATTGAGTTCCAATTTCTTTTTCTGTTGAAAGAATTATTGGCACGTCATTCACAAAAACTTTATACATTTGCAGTATGATTTTAGAAAAAGAAACAGCCAAAAAAACAGCCGAACTTTTATTGCAAATTAAAGCAATAAAATTAAATCCGCAAGAACCTTTTACTTGGGCAAGCGGATGGAAATCTCCAATCTATTGCGATAACCGTATCGTTTTATCGTATCCGCCAATTCGAAATTACATTCGAGAAAACATCGCTAAGCAAGTAGAAAAGATCTACGGAAAGCCTGACGTTATTGCCGGTGTAGCCACGGGAGCGATTGGGATCGGGATGTTAGTTGCCGAGTATTTAGGTTTACCGTTTGTTTATGTTAGACCTGAAGCAAAAAAACACGGACGACAAAACCAGATCGAAGGTCATTTAGAAAGTGGTCAGCACGTTGTGGTTATTGAAGATCTAATAAGCACCGGAAAAAGTAGTTTAAATGCAGTAAAAGCTTTAAAAGAAGCCAATGCTACTGTAAAAGGGATGATCGCTATTTTTTCTTACGGTTTTGATGTTGCTGAAGAAAATTTTGAAAAAGAACATTTACACGTAAATGTGTTGAGTAACTACGAACATCTTATTGAGCAAGCTGTAGAAACTAGTTATTTAAATAAAGATGAAGCCTCTACCTTAAGAAGCTGGAGACAAGATCCTGCTAATTGGTCACCAAAATAAAAACTATGCATTTAGAAAGCGAAACAACAACGGTAAATAAAAGCCAACAAGAGGTTTTTGAATTTTTAACCAATGTGCATAACTACGAAAAGATTATGCCCGAAAGCATCGAAAAATTTGAAATTAAAGGAGACGATAGTTTTCTTTTTCAGTTGAAAGGGATGCCGGTTATTGGCTTAAAAATGCAAGATAAAACGCCTTATCATGCTGCAACTTTAGGCTCGATGAGCGATAAATTTGCTTTCACTTTAAAAGCAGATATTCAAGAGGTCGATGCAAACACCAGTAAAGTTCAACTGGTTTTTGATGGTGAATTTAATGCGATGATGGCGATGATGGTTAAAGCACCACTAAAGAAATTTATAAATACATTGAGTGAGAATTTAGGAAAGCTCTAATAGAGTAATTTAATTTCTTTTATATCAAACTCTAATTCTACTTGGTCTTCAAACAACACGACTAATCGTCCTTGTTTGGAGACTTTTTTAATGATGCCTGTTTTTCTTCTTCCGTCAGGAAATTCAAAGGTTGAAGCTTTTTCTAACCGAAATAAATGGGTATAGTATTCTGCTAAGATCGCTTCAATATCCCTATCTTTTTTATCATAGATATTTTTTTCGATTGTAGTTACGAGTTGCTTCAATAAATATTCTAGATCAAAATGAACACCGGTAAGTTTTTTTAAGGAAGAAGCTTGCGTTAAATTTCCGAAATCGGTCTGGTTCACGTTTAGACCAATCCCGATGATCGAGCTCCCTACTCTGCCATTAATTAAAATATTTTCGATTAAAATTCCGCAGATCTTAAAGTTTTCTGCCAATATGTCGTTTGGCCATTTTATCTTCAGTTTCGGGATTTGGTGTTTTTTTAATACTTCAACAATACTACAAGCAACGATTGCGCTTAACTTAAATTGCTCTTCTATTTTTAGATGCAGATCGTTTAAAAGTATGCTAAACGTAAGGTTTTCTCCTTTTTTGGCCGTCCAAGAAGCTCCCATTTGCCCCTTGCCTTTGGTTTGTTCTTCTGTAACCACATAGCAATTTTCGATGTCGGGCTGGTCTCTAAAAAGTTCTCTTAAAAACAAGTTGGTAGAATCGGTGGCAAGGACTTTGATACTTCGCATGTGAGATTAATTGAGAGCGCTTGAAATAATGTTTAAATAAGCACGCAAAAAAAGCGCAAAAAATAATAACTTTGCGTAAAATAATTAAAATTTAATGGTAAAAAAAGAAAATAACGCAGACCAACTGATTACACATATACTGAAGGGGATTGAAGAGGTTAAAGGAAAAGATATTCAGATCTTAGATTTAAGAGAAATTGATAATACGGTTTGTGACTATTTCATTATTTGCAATGGTACTTCAAACACGCAAGTAAACGCCATTGTAAACTCTATCCAAAAAACCGTGAGCAAGGCAATTAAAGATAAACCTTGGCACGTAGAAGGTACCGAAAATGCAGAATGGGTACTTATTGACTACGTAAATATAGTAGTTCACGTTTTCCAAAAACACATTAGAGAATATTACGATATCGAAAGTTTGTGGGGAGACGCAAAAACCACTACTATTGAAACCAATTACTAAAATTTCTATTAGAAAATATACCAATGGCTAAAGAGCAAAATAAAAAGAAACCGGGTAATAATAAACCTAAATTTAATTCTTATTGGATTTACATCGGGATCGTCTTAATTTTCTTAGGACTTAATTTTTTTGGCGGAATGGGTTTTAACGAACCGGCAAAAAGTAACATTTCTGAATTTGAAAATTATTTAAGAGATGGTGATGTAAAAAGAGTAGTTGTCATTAACGATAGAACGGCCAACGTTTACCTTACTGAAGCTGCTGAAGCTAAAGAAGAACATAAAAAAACTCAGGAAAAAGAATTTCTTCCGGCGGGAGATCAACCCGATTATAGTTTTGAGATTGGTGATCTTCAAAATTTTCAGAATAACTTCAACGAAATTAAAAATGAAAATAATCTAGCTGCCAATTTAGAATTTGAAACTCATCAAAATTATTGGACAGATATTCTTTTCACACTATTACCATTTATTTTACTATTTGGTATTTGGATCTTTATTATGAGAAGAATGAGCGGTGGTGCCGGTGGTGGCGCAGGAGGTCAGATCTTCAACATCGGCAAATCTAAAGCCAAGTTATTTGACCAAAACACCGACGTAAAAACTTCTTTTAAAGATGTTGCCGGTTTAGAAGGTGCCAAAGAAGAAGTTCAAGAGATTGTAGATTTCTTAAAACAACCCGAAAAATATACCTCATTAGGTGGTAAAATACCTAAAGGAGCTTTATTAGTAGGACCTCCGGGAACCGGTAAAACATTACTTGCAAAAGCTGTTGCCGGTGAAGCAAAAGTGCCATTCTTTTCACTTTCAGGTTCAGATTTTGTAGAGATGTTTGTAGGTGTTGGAGCTTCTCGTGTAAGAGATTTATTCAAACAAGCAAAAGAAAAATCTCCGGCTATTATTTTTATTGATGAGATCGATGCTATTGGTAGAGCTCGTGGTAAAAACAATATGTCTGGTTCTAATGACGAAAGAGAAAACACGCTTAATCAGCTACTTACAGAAATGGATGGTTTTGGGACGAATACGAACGTAATTGTATTGGCGGCAACTAACCGTGCAGATGTTTTAGATAAAGCCCTAATGCGTGCCGGACGTTTTGACCGTCAAATTTACGTAGACTTACCAGACGTGAGAGAACGTCAAGAAATATTCGAAGTTCATTTGCGTCCGCTAAAAAAAGTGGCAGACGAATTAGATACTGAATTTTTAGCAAAACAAACTCCGGGATTCTCGGGAGCAGATATTGCTAACGTTTGTAACGAAGCTGCTTTAATTGCCGCTCGTAAAGGAAATAAAGCCGTTGGCAAACAAGATTTCTTAGATGCTGTCGATAGAATTGTGGGTGGTTTAGAGAAGAAAAATAAAATTATCACACCAGAAGAGAAGAAAGCAATTGCCTTTCACGAAGCTGGTCACGCAACGGTAAGTTGGATGCTAGAACACGCAGCACCACTAGTAAAAGTTACTATTGTACCTCGAGGCCAATCATTAGGAGCGGCTTGGTATTTACCGGAAGAACGCCTTATTGTTCGTACAGAGCAAATGTTAGATGAAATGTGTGCTACCATGGGTGGTCGTGCGGCAGAAAAGGTAATTTTCGATAAAATTTCTACCGGGGCTTTAAGTGACTTAGAAAAAGTAACTAAACAAGCGAAAGCGATGGTTACCATTTACGGTTTAAATGAAAAAATCGGTAACCTTACTTATTACGATTCTACCGGGCAAAGTGAATACAGTTTCGCAAAACCTTACAGTGAAACTACTGCAGAATTAATTGATAAAGAGATTTCTAATATTATTGAAACTCAATACCAAAGAGCAATTAATTTACTAACAGAAAATAAAGACAAGCTTACAGAATTAGCTGAGATCCTTCTTGACAAAGAGGTTATTTTTAAAGATGATTTACAAAGAATTTTTGGAGATAGACCTTTTGCTAAGACAAATGGTGAAGAAAAAAAACTGATCGACCAAAGTCCTCAGGAAGTTGAAAGTAGTGAAAATTCTACTTCTCAAAACGAGAATTTCCCTGAAGATTCACAAAATTTAGGTCCAAAAAACTAATAAACACTTAAAAAATCTTGATTTTACCTTAGGTACAATCAAGATTTTTTATATTTGAGTTAGTTTAATTTTAAAAAAGGTATTTACCCCAATCTAATATATGGGTCTATTTAGAAAATTATTTCCATCCAAATCTAAATCAGACAAAGAAGAGGATCAAAAAAATGATGCTAGAAGTAAATATATGCCGGAACCCGAACTTCCGACAGATGATAACTTCGTGTATCATTTTAAGAAAAATGGTGGTAAATTTTTATACTGCCAAGACCAAAACGAAGTAAAAGAAGTTTTTCAAGAAATATTAAAAGAAAACAATTGGGAAAACGCTGATTGCTGTTGTTTCGATGAAAACCTAAAACAAACATTTAAAGATTTTAATTTAGAATATACGTTTAATGGTGAAGCAAGTTTTTTTCTCTCTACTTGTGAATATTTAATTGCCAATACGGGAGCGTTATTAATAAGCTCTAACCAAATAAAAGAAAAAAAATTAGCTGAAATTCCTCATAACTTTGTTATTCTTGCAGCTACCAGCCAATTGGTAGATACGATTGGAGAAGGACTTAGAGGAATTAAATCGAAGAGTAAAAACAAAATTCCATCCAACATAACCACCATTAAAACTTTTGAAGACAAACAAGAAAGTGACTTTATGAGTTATGGGAGTACCTCTAAAAATGTATATTTACTCCTATTAGAAGACTTGTAATTTATGAATGAACTTTTAAAAAGAACCTTATCCGGTGCTTTATATGTTGTACTTTTAATCTCTGCTATTCTCATTCACGAATACAGTTTTATAGCTTTATTTTTTGTTTTTGGATTAATTTGCTTGTACGAATTGCAAAACCTATTAAAACTTAATAGCTATTTAAACTATATCGTTTTATTGGGCGCGCTTATTCTCTTCGGAATTTTAAAAATTCACGAGTATAGCATTATCATCCTTTTGATCATCACCATTTTCGTAAAGATCTTATTACTGAAAGATCTTTTGATCATTCATAAAATTCCATTATTTGAAGGAAAAAAATATATTTTAACCTTATTCTATCTCATTTCTTCGATCGTATTTTTAACTTTAATACCTTACGAAGATGGAGATTATTCACCTTTCATTTTAATAGGTGTTTTCTTTTTGGTATGGTTTAACGATTCTTTTGCCTATTTGGTAGGTAAAAACTTCGGAAAAAGAAAATTATATGAGAGAATATCTCCCAACAAGACTGTTGAAGGTTTTCTAGGCGGAATTTTCTTTTCGATGTTAGCTAGTTTTGGAGTCGCCTATTTTACAAAAACATTAGATTATCAAACTTGGCTTATAATTTCTATCTTAGTAAGTATATTTGGCACCTGTGGCGATTTAATACAATCTAAACTTAAAAGACAAGCTAACGTAAAAGACAGCGGAACAATTATGCCGGGACACGGCGGACTTTTAGATCGATTAGACAGCATTTTATTTGCCGGTACTTTTGTATATGCTTACTTATTAATTATTTAAAAAAACTATGTTTCATAAAGAAGGTCATAAAATATTAGCAGTTACCATACTCATCTGTATTGCGGTAAATGTTCTATCCTATTTATTTATAGAAATTAGCTGGATCAACCAGTTAATCTTGGCAGCAAGCATCATAATGTTTTTGCTAATTCTACAATTTTTTAGAAATCCAAAACGTCAGACGGTAGTTAGCGATCATAATATTGTTGCGCCGGTAGATGGGAAAGTAGTTGTGATCGAAGAAGTTTTTGAGAAAGAATACTTTAAAGAAAAGCGCTTACAGGTTTCTGTATTTATGTCGCCTATAAATGTACACGTAACTCGACACCCAATTAATGGTGAAGTTGTATTTAGCAAATACCATCCCGGTAAATATTTAGTAGCCTGGCACCCAAAAGCTAGTGAAGAGAACGAACGAACTACGGTTGTGGTAAAAAATGATGCAGTAGGAGAAGTTTTATATAGACAAATTGCCGGAGCTTTAGCAAAACGTATTGTAAACTATGCCAAAGAAGGGCAAGAAGTAGTACAAGGTAGCGACAGCGGATTTATAAAATTTGGTTCTCGTGTAGATGTGTTCTTACCTATTGGCACTAAACTTGAAGTTGAGCTTAATCAAAAAGTTAAAGGTGGTTTAACCGTAATTGCGAATGTTTAATGAGTTCTGCGAAAAGCAACTTAGACAAAGAATTTGAAGAAGCCTACCTGCGTGCATCGAAAACAGATTTACGTTTTCCTCCAGATGTGCGTTTACATTTTTATGCTTACTACAAAAGAGCTACAGAAGACAACTCTATACATCAAGAAGAAAGTTTAGACAGTCGTTTGATCGGTGCTTTTAAAATGAATGCGATGTTTCAAATACGGGGTTTATCTAGAGATGATGCCAAACGAAAATACATTGAACTGGTAAACAAGTACATTACAGAGTAATTTTTGAATTTTGAATTTTGAATTTTGAATTTTGAATTTTGAATTTTGAATTTTTTACTGCATAAAATTTGTAAAAAATTCTTTTCAGAATATCACCTATTGCCTAAATCCTACTCCCTAAAACCTATTTCTCCTAATACCTAAAATGCGCTAGGGATAGAAGTGAAAAGCCCGTAAAACTTAACGTCTATTCAAATAAAAACCTCAAAGAAGCGACTAAAAGAAGCTTTTTTGAGGTTTTTATTTGAAGATTTTAAGTTGCGTACTTGCAACGGATAGCCCGCTCGAGCGCAACTAAGAATATTTTATTTTACCGGAAAACCGCGATCTCGCATTAAGGCATCGATATTAGCATCTCGACCTCTAAACTGTCGATAAGCTTCTGCCGGATCTACTGCATTTCTTGGAGCAAATAAAAAGCGTTTTAATTTATGTGCTGTTTCTTTATCGTAAAAACCTCCCGGAGATTCTGCAAAAGCTTCTGCAGCATCTGATGTTAACACATCTGCCCATAAATAACCGTAGTAACCGGTGGCATAACCTTCACCAGAAAATACGTGACCAAATTGAGTTGAACGGTGACGCATCGGCAATTCTTTTGGCATACCAAGAGCATCGAGTTGTTGTTTTTCGAATTCTTGTATATCTGTAATTTCATTAGGATCGGTGGTATGAAATTTCATATCCATTAAAGCTGAAGCTAGATATTCTGTGGTGGCAAAACCTTGGTTAAACGTTGAAGCTTTCTTTATCTTAGCTACCAATTCTGCCGGCATTGGTTCTCCGGTTTTGTAGTGTTTTAAAAATTTATTGATCACTGCATCGGTCGATAACCAACGTTCTAACAATTGCGATTGAAACTCGGTATAATCACGAACTCCTCCATTTAAAGTCGGATATTTTACCTCTGCGGAAAGAAAGTGTAACGCGTGACCGAATTCGTGGAAAAATGTTTCTGCATCGTCCCAAGATACTAAAGTTGGTTCTCCTGCGGCCGGTTTAACGAAATTTGAATTATTAGATGCCAACACGGGTTGATTACCATTTAATTCTGTACGACTACGGTAAGAGGTAGCCCAAGCTCCGGAACGTTTTCCTTTTCTAGCATAAGGATCGAGGTACCATAAACCTACCAACTCTCCAGAGTCTTTATCTTTCACTTCCCAAACTTTTACATCTTCTTGAAAAACAGGAACGCTTCCTTCTGCAACCGGACTAAATTCGTAATTAAACAACTCTCCCGCTACATAGAAAATAGCTTTTCTTAAGTTATTTAGTTCTAAATACTGCTTTACTTCTTCACTATCGAGATCGTATTTTTCTTGACGAACTTTCTCCATATAATAGCGATAATCCCAAGGCTCGATAGTAATATTTTCACCTTCTCGTTTTGCTAAATCTTCCATTTCGCTCACCTCTTCTTCTACTCTAGCTAAAGCTGCCGGCCAAACCTTCATCATAAGGTCCATTGCGTTTTCCGGATTTTTAGCCATACGATCTTGCAAACGCCATTCTGCATAATTATCGTACCCCATTAAGCCAACACGCTCATCTCTTAATTCTAATATTTTTTTGATAATTTTATTGTTATCATATTCATCCCCGTTATTACCACGCGCGTAATATTTTTGCCAAACCTTTTTACGTAATTCTCGATTATCGGCATAAGTTAAAAAGGGATCCATTGAAGAACGAGTATTGGTAACTGCATACATTTTGTCACCACCATTTTCTTCTGCAGCTACTTTAGCCGATTTTAAATAAGATTCGGGTAATCCTTCTGCTTCTTCTTCAGAAAAAAATGTAACATAACCTTCTTCATCTGCTAAAACATTATTAGAGAACAGAGTATATAATTCTGAAAGTTGTTTTTCAATTTCAGCATAACGCTCTTTATCTTCTTTATTTAAGTTGGCGCCATCCATTTCAAAATTCTTATAGATAAGCTCAATTACACGTTGTTGTTGCTGCGGAAGGTTTTCTTTTTGAGCATTATCATAAACGGTTTTTATTCGCTTAAAAAGCTTTTCATTTTGAGCAATTTCTGAACTGTATTTAGAGATTTTCGG
>DTTX01000044.1:42508-44453 GCA_012964435.1 Mesonia sp.
TTAAAAAAACATTTTCAGCTTTCTCGAAATTCTTTAGAAGAAATATTACTACTATAAATACCATAATAAGTAAACACACGATCTAAATCTTTACCTGCTTTTTCCATTGCGATAATGGTATTCTCAAAAGTTGGTTTCTGCTCTAAATTTGCAATACTATCGATCTCTTCGAGATGAATTTTCATTGCATTTTCCATCGCAGGTTTCAACTGAGAAAGTTCCATTTTATCGAAAGCCGGAACTCCATTATAATCTCCATTCCATTCAGTTAAAAAAACATTTTCAGCTTTCTCTTCCGTTTGCATATTCTTTTCGGTTTTATCTGTTTTACAACTTGACAAAATTGCCAAACAAATTACAGATGTTATCAATTTTTTACGCATTATAATTTCAAATTAAAATATTAGTTAAAAAAATCTTAAAACATGTTAAATAAGTTCTTAATATTCAACATACACTTACTCTCTTAAATTTTAAAATTAGTATTTTTACAATTAAACATTCCCCCAATCAATCAAAATTTAGCGATTTTATTGAAATGACAAAAAAAAGCAATTCAGAAATTACCAAGTCTATTAAAAATAAAACCATTCAATCTCGACTTATTGCCGTTGGTGCCAGCGCCGGAGGTTTAGAAGCCTTAAAAGCGTTTTTTAGTAATTTACCAGATAACGATCACAATTCATATATAGTAATACAACATTTATCTCCCGATTACAAAAGTATGATGGGAGAGCTTTTGGCTAAAACTGCCAAATTACCGATCGAACAAATCACCGATAATTCTGAAGTAGAACCCGGAAAGATCTATTTAATTCCGCCGGTTAATAATTTGACTATCGAAGATGGTATACTTCATCTATCTGAAAAACCTAAAAACCAAAAATTAAATCTGCCTATCGATCTTTTTTTAGATTCTTTAGCAGACTATAAAAAAGATCAAGCTATTGCGGTTATTTTAAGTGGTACCGGAAGTGACGGAACTAGAGGTGTTAAAGCAATTAAGGAGGCCGACGGTATGGTAATGGTTCAAGACCCGAAGCAAGCTAAGTTTGACGGTATGCCTAAAAGTGCCATTAACTCCGGGATGGTAGACTATATTTTACCGGTAGAAGAAATGGGTGGTGAGATTAGTAGATTTATCGAAACTGCAGAAACCATTCAGTTATCGGGTGATCTTAAAGATGTAGACGAGCAAGTATTGTCTAAAATTTTAGATTATATCAATGAAAATACCGGGTTAGATTTTAGCGAATACAAATTTTCAACCCTGGCAAGAAGAGTCGCCAGAAGAGTAAATGTTTGTAAGTGTGAAAATTTAAAAGAATATTACCGCCTTTTACAGACTAATCCCGATGAAGTTTCTATACTTTTTAAAGAATTTTTAATTGGTGTGACCAAATTTTTTAGAGATCCTAGAGTTTGGGATATTCTAGCAGACGACTTGATCCCTGAAATTATTGAAAATAAAAATGAAGGGGAAATTTTAAAAGTTTGGGATGTAGCTTGTAGCACAGGTGAAGAGGCTTATTCTTTAGCGATCTATATTCATGAAGAATTAGAACGCCAAGATAAAAAGCTGGAGGTTAAGATTTTTGCAACAGACATTGCAAAACAACATTTAGAGGTTGGAGGTGCAGGAGTCTATTCTGAAAGTATGATCGCTGAAATTGATAGCGATCTCGTGAAAAAATATTTCATTAAAAATGGCGATGGCTATCAAATAGTAGAGAAAATAAGACGAATGGTTATTTTCTCTCAACACAATATCATTAAAAATCCGCCATTTAGTAATATGGATATGATCTTATGTAGAAATCTGCTTATCTATTTCCAGCAGAGTATTCAGCATAAAACTTTAAACGTATTACATTATGCACTTAAAGAAGGAGGTTTTCTAATTTTAGGTACTAGCGAAACGGTAAACTCTCATCGAGAACATTTT
>DTTX01000045.1 GCA_012964435.1 Mesonia sp.
GAGCGAGAATATGTAAATGTATTGTTGGTAGAACAGCCAAATCGTGATTTGAAGCTTTGATATGTTTTGACTCTACCACCCAAATGCTTACACCCTCACTTCTTCTAGTGTAAACATCGCGTGCATTTTCTAACGCCATTTCTTCATCGGCAGCGTGTAAACTACCAAAATGACGGTGTTCTAAGCCGTTTTTACTTCTTACGAAAACCTCCCAAAGTGGCCAGTTTTTTTTCTTGTCTGACATAAACTTATAAGTTGAAGTTGAAATTGAAATTGAAGTCGAAACTTTCTACTTAATTATCAAAAACAACTAATTCATTATTTGATATTTTTAATTCTAGTGACTATTATTCTAATGAGTTGATCATTTTCATCAATTAAATCTGAAATATTTTCTTCTGAAATCAAATCAGCTTTTATTTGAATATTTAAATTTCTCAAACATTCCCTAAGTTCTTTTAAGCAAATTCTAAGCTTATTGATTTTATCCTTGGAAGTACCTGCTCCTAAAACTTCTCCATAATTTAAAGCTGCCGAACAAGATGAACGTATCAATTGTTTCGCTAAGTAATCTCCTGCATAGCTAAGCTGCTTTTTATCATATTTAATGATTACACCAGCTGCAAAATCTTCTAAACGATCGCTTAAATCAAACTTCCCATTATTCATCTTTCGATTTCAGCTTCATTTTCAAATTCATATATCTAGCTTGCTTTTTGAACTTTTTTAGCGGCTTGCTTTTCTGAATATGCCATGGCCGCATCACGAACCCATTCTCCATTTTCCCAAGCATCTACACGAGTTTGCAAACGTTCTTTATTACAAGGACCGTGACCTTTTACTACTTGCCAAAATTCATCCCAATTAATTTCACCGAAATCATAATGACCGGTTTCTTCATTCCATTTTAAATCTTCATCCGGTATTTTTAAACCTAGAATATCTGCTTGCGGAACGGTTTGATCGATAAATTGCTGACGAAGTTCATCGTTAGTTTTTCGCTTCAATTTCCATTTCATGGATTGTTCTGTATGCGTAGAAGCTTCGTCTGTAGGTCCTAACATCATTAAGGATGGCCACCACCAACGATTAAGTGCATCTTGTGCCATTTGTTTTTGTTCTTCTGTACCACGGCAAAGGGTTAACATAATCTCGTAACCTTGACGTTGGTGAAAACTTTCTTCTTTACAAACTCTTACCATAGCACGAGCGTAAGGACCAAAAGATGTACTACATAACGGAACTTGATTGATGATCGCTGCACCATCTACCAACCAACCAATGGCTCCCATATCTGCCCAAGTGATCGTTGGATAATTGAAAATACTAGAGTATTTAGCTTTACCCGAATGTAATTGATCGTAAAGCTCTTCTCGTGAAACGCCTAAAGTTTCGCAAGCGCTGTATAGGTATAAACCGTGACCGGCCTCATCTTGAACTTTTGCCAATAAAGCTACTTTTCTTCTTAAAGAAGGTGCACGAGTGATCCAGTTACCTTCAGGCAACATTCCCACGATTTCTGAATGTGCGTGCTGAGACATTTGCCTAATATGAGTTTTGCGATACTTTTCCGGCATCCAATCTTTAGGTTCTATCTTTTCATCTCTAGCGATTTTCGCTTCAAATATTTCTTCTAAATTCTTTACTTCTTTCTCACTCATAATCTTAGTTTTTTGCTTACAGCTTTTAAACTATAAGTATTCACAAACAGTAGTCTCACATTCAAATTCAACTTATATAAAAACTCTACTTTCTTAAAGATAAAAATTATACTATTGAAAACTAAACACTTAAATATAATTTAAGAATTCTATTTCAGATTCCTGCCTTCGCAGGAATTATACATCAAAATCGACTACCAATTTTTCTGAAGTGGGTACCGATTGGCAGCTCAACACAAAATTGTTAGCTACCTCATCGTCTTCTAAGGCATAATTAATTTTCATCTCTACGCTACCTTCGATCACTTTACATTTACACGTACTACAAACACCACCTTTACAAGCAAAAGGTAAATCTGCTCCTGCTCCTAAAGCAGCATCAAGTACATTGTCGTAATCGTCTGTCATCCCAAAATGAAACTCTTTACCTCCATCGAGGATCGTCACTTCGGTTCCTTCAAATTTATTTTCGATGGCTTTAGCAGCCTTCTTTTTATCTTCTTCAGAAATACCCGTCACAAATAATTCATAATGAATTTTTTCTCGAGTAAGTCCGGCTTTTTCTAATTCATCTCTTAACAAGAAAATCATCTGTTCGGGACCGCAGATAAAACACTCATCTACCGAATCTACATCGATCAAACTTTTGGTAAGTTGTTGTATTTTATCTTCGTCAAACCTTCCGTTAAATAACGGAATATCACGTTGCTCTCGCGTTAAGAAATAGAAAATCTCGAAACGACCAAAATATCTGTTTCGCAGTTGTTCTAATTCTTCTTTAAAAATGATCGATTTTGCATTTTTATTGAGGTAAAAAAGCTGAAATTTACTTTCAGGCTCCATTGCCAAATGCGTTTTGATCATAGAGATAATTGGCGTAATTCCGCTTCCTGCTGCGAAAACGATATAGTTTTTTGCCACTTCAGAAGAAACTTCAACCCCAAATTTACCGCTTGGCACCATTACTTCTAAATGGTCGCCGCTCTGTAATTCTTCATTTACAAAAGTGGAAAATTTACCGGTAGGTATCTTCTTTACTGCAACGCGCCATTTATTCTCAACAGGACTTGAACATAAAGAATAAGAACGTCTTACATCTTCGCCGTTAAAATCTTTTTTCAAAGTTAAATGTTGTCCCTGACTGTAATGAAAATCTTGTTTTAGATTTTCTGGAACATCAAATTCGATAACCGTACAATCGTTGGTTTCTTTATAAACGTTTTTTACAGTTATGTCGTGAAATTTTGCCATTCATTTATTTTTGATACTAAACAAAACTAACGATTGTTAGTTTAAATTGCAAACCTATCTTGTTAAAATAATTCTGCTAATTTTGAATTAGTCCGTTCAACAGTGTTTTGGGAAGATCTTTTTTTAATACCTCAACTTCTATAGAAGATTTTTTAGAATACCACAAATAAAGGGTTCTTAAAGTAGTTAAAATCGAAAATATCACAATTTCCGGATTGCGGTTTTCCAATTCATTTTTAACCATCCCATCTAATAAAATTTTTCTAAATTTCTCTTCGTAGTCATTTCGCATTTTTAGATAATCTTGTAAATTTTCTTCTGCCAAATGCATCCAATCATTATTTAGACAAGCTAAAAAGTCGGTTTGCTGAATCGTAATTTCTATATGATTTTGAATAATGGCTTCCAGCTTTTTGATGGAAGAAACCTCTTGCGGATAAATCTCATCGATATGCGTCGTAAAACGTTCTGCTACTTGCAATACGATCTCGGATAAGATTTCTTGTTTCGATTTAATATGATTATATAAACTCGCTGCTTTGATCCCTAATTCTGAAGCTAAATCTCGCATAGAAACTGCATTGTATCCCTTCTTTCGGAATAATTTTGCAGCAGTAAGTATGATTTCTGTTTTTCTGTCGGTTACTTTCATAGAAGCAGCAAGATAATGTTTTTAATTTTTTCTGTTGAAAAAGAAGTTTTCACATAAACAGCTTCATCTTAGAAAAATCAATCTAATTGAAAAATTAATTTGGATTTTGATTAGACCTGAAAGTGATCAAGAATCTTAAAACCAAAGTTCTTCCATTGCCGGATGAGATTCCGGGGCAAGCCCGGAATGACAAAAATATTACAGTTTTAAATCTTGAAATTCTTCAGAAGAATTTAGGTTTTGCTGATTATATTGGAGCGTCCACCCCATTGAATTGGTAAGTATAAAAAGCTTTTGCAATTCAGAAATGAGTCGGTTTTCAGCGTTTTTCATTAAGACAGAATTCTTGATCTGTTTTTCTAGATCGGTTTGAATTCTACTTTTTATCTTATTGTAATCTTTTGCCTCAAATTGATTGAGGTAATCTTGCGTGACATCGTAGTATTTGATATCAGGATTAATATTGAGTTCCGGTTCCGGGATTTGCGTAATTTTCAACAGTTTATTTTCTGCAGCAACCTCGTACTTCATTTCCCGCAAATCGTAACTTACATTCGCTTTCGCATTTACCACAACTAAAGCTTTTTTTCTTGCTGAAAGAAATTTAAACACAAAACTCTCGGTATTCTCGTAGTTGTAAACTTTGGCGTAACTCCCTTCTGAAACTACTAGTTTACTTACGTTTTTAATTTCTTGCTCAATTAAATTAGAAGCTTCCTGAAGATCTTCTTTTTCTTGAAATTGATTTTTTACATATTGGTATCCCCAAAAACAGATTAACGCCACAATAACTCCTAGTAAAAACTTTCTCATCTTAAAAATTTGTTTCTAAGTTACGAGAAAGTATATCGGCTGCAGCAATTTTGAAATTAGATTAACAATTTTCGTGATTTCAGCTAAATGATATTGTGATTTTTTGCTTTTTGAACCGCTTCAATTTTACTGTGTACTTGTAATTTTTTGTAAATATTTTCAATATGTTTTCTTACCGTACTTGGCGAAAGCACCAAATATTCTGCAATCACGGTGTAACTATGACCTTTACTTAAGTTTTCTAAAACTTCAACTTCACGCTTAGAAAGAGAGATCTCATCTTGATCTTTTTGGTTTTGAATATGGGTTGGATTTCTTAACAACTTCAAAGTTTTTAAAGCAATGGAAGGATTCATCGCTGCGCCACCATTCAGCGTTTCTAAAATACCTTTATAGAGTTCTTGCGGATTGGTTTCTTTCAACAAATAACCATCGGCACCGGCTTGTATGGCATTAAAAATATGTTCGTCATTATCGAAAGCAGTTAACATGACGATCTTGATATGAGGATATTTTTGCTTGATGATCTGTGTACTCTCGATACCGTTTAACACCGGCATTTCAATATCCATTAAAATTAAATCGATATGAAAATTATCTTCTAATTGTTGAAGTAATTCGCTTCCGTTAGTGGCAGAAAACTTAAATTTCAGCTCTTCAAAAAAAGATAATTTCTCTTTAATGGCGTGAATTAAAAAGGTATTATCATCTACAATTGCGATTTTTATATTCATCTTCAATTATTTCCCGTTAATTACAAATGGCGCCCAAATTACCGGTGTTGCGAACTGCGCTCCATATTTACCCGATAACATTTCTCTTTTTGCTGAATTTACAGCATCTTCTACACTCATTTTACTTTGGTTGAGATTGTTGTAAACTAAGGTCATTAAAACCATCGTACCGGCATCGTTTACCGGCCACAAACTCAGCAACGTATTGTTTGCTCCTGCGGTTAACAATGCAGAATTTAATCCGTTAACGCCTTCACCTTTATAAACTTTACCTAATGCTGTTTCACAAGCGCTCAACACCGCCATATCTGCTTGTAAATTTAATTGTGCTATCTCGTGAGCCAGTAAAAACATATCTTCTTGACCGTCGCCGCCCGGTGGTTGCATCATCATCACTCCGGAAAGCTGCGGAAAATTATCTAAGGCAAAGCCGTGTGTTGCAATGTGCAACCATTTATAGTTTGCCAACTCGTTAGCTTTATCTAAACGTTTGATGTCTGACTCTTTCATTTGTTCATTGATCAAGATCGTTGCATCGGGAACGATCGACTTTAGGTTTTGAACTTCTTTTAAAGTACCGGCCAAGTAATTTGCTCCACCAAAACCTAATTGACTCAATTCTTCTTTTAAATTTACCTTATTTTCTGAAATTTTTTGAGCCAACTGATTTTTTATTTGATACACATCGGGCATACTTCTATTTTCGCTTCCAGAATCATTGGGTTTACCGTAAGTTGCGCCACCCATCGCTAAAAGACTTTTTCTATCTGCGGAATAATTCCTGTTTTGTAAACTTGCCCAAATAGTTGCTGAAGGAATGTATTTCACATTAAAATCTTCAATTAAGTAACGATTTGAAGGATTTATAAAAGCTTCAAAAGGTATAAATCCTAATTTTCCTTCTGCGCTAATAATGAGTGTTTTTTTACCTTGAATTTGATTTGCCATAGGCTGAATTAAAAATTGATACCAGTGCTTTAAAAATTCGGTTCGTAAATCGGCAAGCTTCTCGTCGTGCGATTGTAAAAACTCTCTCGAAATATCGATAAACTGGTTGTAATCTTTAGCCGTAAAACCTTGTTTTTTATCACTATAAGTTACCAATTTACCATCTATAATCTCTTCATTTAATTTGGCTACATAATTATTGATCGAGTTAGGTTGTTGATTCACTACATTGATAAATTTCTTTTTGAGCTGCAACCAATCGTCAATAGGAAAATTATAGCCAATATTCACAGCGGTTGAAGTAATTACAGAAACGATCATTTCTCCCGGTTCACCAGTAGAATAATACAACATCACCTCGTCTGGTGCTAATTGAGATTGAACTTTTGCCAAGCTAACTTGCGGGAGATCTTTATTTAAGTTATTTTTTAAAATTCGGCTTCGATTAAGGTCTTGAGCTTTAAAAAGCTTCTCGGTTTCATTCAAATTTCTATAAGACATTACCAAACCGCTGTAAGCTCCCGCATGATTATTCATCACTAATAATTGTTCTTGCTGCGGAAGTTTTTGAAGGTGATTTTCTGTAATGGCGATCGCTTTTTCAAAAAGAGCAGCGGCTTCAGTATAGTCTTTATTCATATAAAACATAAAGGCTAAATTGTTCGCTAGATTTTGGGCGTCTAAGTATTTGGAATTTTTCAAGGCATACTCATATTCATTTTCGATCATTTGCTTGGCTTTCGACTTCTCTCCTCTTTTCCACAGTGCCAAGGCATAATTAGATGCTATTTCACTTTGTAGATCGGGCTCATTAAATTGTTGTACTTGTTGGTAAGCTTCAAATAAATTTTGGTAGGCTAATCCTGCCGCTCCCGGTTTTCTGCTTTCTATATAATAGGCTCCGATGGTATTTTTTGCTTTGAGCGCAGCGTAAGTAAAGTTTACTTTTTTGGCGTGATTCAGTAAAGTTTGAGCGGCTACCAACTTATTCTCTAAATCATTTAACTCTGCATACGCGTGCATTTTTCGCATAAGCAACTCACACTTAATAAAAGTAGTATTTGGTAAATCTTCTATATATTTTAAACCTTGATTGGCTTTGGCGATAATTAGCTCTCCGTCTGCATCAAAATAAGATAATCGCAATAGACTATGTGCTACCGCAAACCCTAACTGACCGTTTTTTACCACAGGTAATTCTAAAAATTGTTGATAAGCTTTTTGTGCTTGTTCCCATTGTTGCGTATCGTAATAAGCGGAAGCTCGATTAAACTGAATTTGCGCTAAAACCTCTACGTTTTTATGTTCTCTATTATTAAAATAGTTTACTGCTTCAGTAACATTACAATCTTTTTTTTGCCACCAAGCTGCCGTGCAATCGGTATAAATTTTCATTGCTTTTATAGATCCGCTTGTATTGTTATCGGCGTCTTGAGCTATTTTTTTTAATTCTGAAAGGTCTTTTTTAAGGAAACGCTCTAATTGAGAAATATCTCCTAAAATGTCTTGAAGCGCTGTTTGATTTGTCTTTAATTGAAAAGCAAAATGCATCAATTTTTCAGCTTCTGAAGTATTTCCGTTTAAAAAAGCTTTGTAAGATCCGATGGAGTACGAACCTAGATCTACCGGATTTAAAATTCGTACTGACTTTAAATTTACTTCCGCATCGCTTAGCTTATTTTCTAATAAATTTGTGTAAGCTGCAAAGGCATAACCGGCATAATCATCGGGATAATATTGTTTAAGTTGCTGCGCAACCTGCTTCATTCCGGTTAAATTATCTTTTTGATAATGTTGCATAAAAGACTGCAAAGTTTCATTGTAGTCTTGCGCATAGCAATTAATACCCAAAAAAGTAACTAAACAGAAAAAGATTAATAGTCTTTTCATTTTTAAATAATTTAAAGGCAACTACCGGTTACGGTGTTTTTGTTAATATGTCCGTTGGTGTGTTTATCTTCGCCAAGCAACGTGAAAGTATTGCCGCTAATCGTGAGTTTAAAAGTTCCTAAAACAGATATTCTGCCCATATCTTTTTGGGTAACGCAAACATCTTTTATCCAATTTTTATTACCTGCCTTGTCGGTACTTAAAACTTTAAATCTCGTTGTTTGGCTATTGGTTCGGGTGGTTCTAACCATTACTAGAAATGCATAACTATTACTTCCTTCGCATAATAAACCAATAGCATTGGTTTCTCCTGTACCAAAATAATGTTGTGTAGCTTTTAGGTGACCAATACTTCGACCTCTAAGACTGTTATAATCTAAAGTATAACTAGAGGGCATTTTACTAAAGTTGATCACGAATTCACGAAAATTTTTCTCAAAATTCTCATCCTTTCCAACTTTAGAATTTGGAGCGTTAATGGCATCTAATTGCTTTTGAGCATTGACAGCCAGATATTCATACTTGGTATCTTTGACCTGCTTAATAGTGTTTTGAAAGCCTTGTTGAATTAAAGCTTTATTACTTACCCAATGCTTCGTTGCATCGGTTGCGTAATAATAAAATTTTGACAAAGCTCGATAGTAAGTGATCGCCGGATGTGGATTTATAATTCTTTCATAAGCGGCCGAATTTCTAAAGGCAGCACTTTTGTAATCTTTGTTTTCAAAATCTTGCTGACCTTTTACAAATAAGGCAGCTTTACTTTTTACTTGATAAGAATTGTCTGCAGAAGTGACTCCTTCTAGTTTTAAAGCTTGATCTGCGGCGGCTCTCGCTTGCGCAAGAAAATCGTTGTCGTAATAGGCAAGCGCTAACTCTCCCAGTATTGTCGATTCATTTTCAATTAAATCTCTATAGCTTTTAAGTTCCTCTAATTCTTCTTTTGTATAAACATAATTTTGATTAATTCTCTTTCTTATAGCCATTTCCCAGAGTAAAATCTCTGCCTTTGTAGATTTGTGAATATCGAATGAGTTGGTCTGGGTCTCTATTAGTTTTTTTGCCTGCTGAAAATAAGGCAAACTTGTAGTAAGCTGATTTTGATAAAAATAAACATGACCTTTCCTAAAAATTGCTCTTGCGTGATTTGGATTTTCTTTTAGAACTTCATCATAAATTTTAATAGCTTCATCAGAGTCTTTTACTTGCGTTAAATAAAACCCAGCCAACCATTCCTTTGGCCAGTAATCTGAAGGATTGAGTTTGATTGCTTTCTCGTAACTTTTGATTGCTTTCTTAATAAATTTCTTATCGTATTTGGCTTCTCTTTCTAACTTTTTAGCCATTTCGAAATAAGCTTTGGCTTCTTCTAGATCTGAATTTGCCATTTTAATTGCTTTCCCGAAGACTTTTTCTGCATCACTTGATGAACCTTTTATACCTTTTTGTAGGCAGTCTTGATAAGTAGTACAATCTTGTGCATTTAATGAAATACTAAGACTTATAAATAGGATTGAATAAATAAATTTCATCTCTATATAAATTGATTGGTTATACTCTCAAAACTCTAATAATTTACGTGGTAATGAAATACGACAATTGCCCTATATTTATAAAAAAACATCTACCTCACGGTAGATGTTTAATTGAATTACAATAAGTGATTGGCTAATTATTGAAGTTTAAACTGACCGAAAAATCCTGCTCCAACTAATGGTTGTACATTTACTTCATTAAAATTATCACTGGTATCAAAAGAAACGTTGAAAGCCAAATTGTGTAAACATTCATCTTTATAGAAAAAGTTATTTGAACCCGGAGTAAAATAATCTTTCGCATACGGATTTTTTACTTCAACACAATCAAAACCATCGATGCTCACAATTAAAGATTCATCCTCTGTGATTTCGAATGTTGCGGTGGTACCATTTGAAAAAGGAGAATCGTCGCTGGCATAATCAAAAACTGTTTCGTAAACTCCTACCGTGAATGCAGGCATATCAATTGGCACTTCATCTGAAGCTGCTGCAGCGTCACACACTTGACCTGAGCTACATCCTGAACTCGAACCACCGCCTTGGTCGTCGTCTCCAGAACAAGAAAATAATGCTAATAGGGCTAAACTAAGTACTAATTTTTTCATCATATCTATATTAAAATTATAAGGATAAAGATGCTTAGTTGTTAGCTGTTAAAACATAAGGCAATTGCCGTATTTATATATACTTTAAATTGGAGTGTAAAGTGTAATGTTGGTACCTTTAGAAGGAATGGATGAGAATTTTACCTCAGCATTGATCTCTTTTGCTCTTTTCTTGATATTGTTAATTCCGTTTCCTAACTCAACATTAGAAAGCACAAAACCTTTACCGTTATCTAAGATTTCAATTTTAAATTGCTGCTGAAGTTTTTCTATATGAACCTCAATTTTTGAAGCCTCGGCATATTTTAAGGCGTTATTGACCGATTCTTGAATGATACGATAAATATTCATCCCAACTACCGATGAAAATTCGTACTGCTTGTCTAATTCTGAATCAAATTGAAAATTAAAACTTGTACTTGGTGAAACTGTTCTTGCTTTTTCGATAAAATTTGAAATTCGAGCTTGAAGATCTTCCACAGAAATTTTCTCTTTATTCATCGCCCAGATGGTGTCTCGCAATTCATAAATAGTCTTGCTCGTAAATTCACTTATATTTTTAAGTTTTCGGGAAATATTTTGCTCCATACTCGGGAAAGCAAACTGAAGATTATCGATGCTTGAAATAATGAAGGTGAGTTGTGCGCCAATATTGTCATGTAGATCTCGAGAAATTCTTAAACGCTGCTCTTGGAGTTTGTTTTGAGTTTCAATTTTAACCAAAGCAGATTTTAATTCGGCTTCTTTATAAAGTTGTTTATTCTTTAATTTTTGCTGACTGTATAGTAAATATCCTAACAAGCCGATGATAAAAGCAATAGCAATACTCCCATAAATGATCGTATTTTTTCGTTCTAAGTCTAATTCTTTTTCAGCTAGATTAGCTCGTGTGGTTGCTAATTCTGCTTCTTTTTTTTCGGTTTGGTATTTGGTTTCAATTTCTTTAAATTTTTCTTGCTTATCTAATCCCAAAATTTCCTCATTGAGTACTTGATATCTTTCTTGCAACTTATAAGCTAAATCATATTTATTTTGATCAGCGTAAATTTCTGAAAGAGATTTTGAAATGTAAGCTTCTTCGCGGGTAAGCTCAAGTTCTTTAGATTTTTCTAATAAAGAATTTAAAAGTTCTAAGGCAAGATCGTCTTTATCTAAATAGAGGTAAGATTTACTTAAATTATATCGGTAATGAAAATCGTCTGCAGCTCCATAACTAAACTTATCTAAAAGAAACTTATGTTCTTCTAATAACTCTAAAGCTTCCTCAAATTTTTCATTATCAATTAAAATTTTAGATTTTATTAGTACTGAATAAACTTTAAAATATTCTAAGCCAGCAGCATTAATTATAGAATCTGCTTTTTTTAAATTTTGTTCAGTTTGTTTAATATCTAGATCATCATAGTAAATTCTAGCTAAATTTTGATAAGCTTCTACCTTGTAGTCGTTAGTATTGTCTTTTAAAACTTCGTTTAAATTTAATTTAGCATATTTTAATCTTTTATCAAATTCACCCAATTCGTGATATATTGAACTAAGATTATGATATAGCTGACCTTTAATATGGTAATAATCTGTTTCTATTTCATCGAAGAGTTGAATAGACTTAAGATATTCTTTTATAGCATTAGGATAATCTCCCCTATTATAATAAATATTTCCTAAATTTATTTTTGCGATCCCTACACCTAACGTATCACCTACTTCCTCATAAAGTTCATCTGAAATTTGATAATTTTTTAAAGCTTTTTTTGAAAACTCATTTCGATTATAAGCCTCTGCAAGTTCACTATGCAAATGTGCTTTTAAGCCTCTATCGTCTAAATTCTTCTCGCCTAAAGAATCGACAAGATTTTTATAATATCCTAAACCTATATCGAAGTAATATTCTACACTATCAATTTGCCCGGAAATCCCTTTTTGAGCAACTAGCTTTCTATAAAAATAACCTATATCAACTTCATTTTTTTGTTGAATAGCTAAAGACAAGCCTTTTTTTAATGCAGTAGTTGCAGCAATTTTATCGTTAAAGCGTAAATCCCAAGCGGTGATTTTAAATTTTCGAATAAGAGAATCAGGATGACTTTGAGAGTTATTATTTATTAATTTCTCCTGAGCAAAACCTACAATTGAAATAATAAAAATTAGAACAGTAAAAATTTTCTTCACTCTAAAACTTTTAAAAATCTACTTATTAAGATGAATGTTTTCTTGCACCACTAAAACCTCCTCTAAATTATAACTTAGAAAATGATAAGTATCTAGACGAAGTTCTCTTTTAGCGATTTGATGTTTAGCTATTCGCATTCGTTTTTGAAATTTTTTAATTTTCTCCCGATGATATGCTAATTGCAAATTATTCGCTTTAAAAAAAATGATCATGAGCACCAACCCAATAG
>DTTX01000046.1:0-508 GCA_012964435.1 Mesonia sp.
ATCTTTATTCTGACTTTTCATTGCAAAAATTTAGGTTTACAAAACAAGATAACTGTTCTCTAATTAACAAAGATACTAATTAAAAATATTAACAATACTTTAGAAATTTGTCCCTTTACAATGGGTTAATTACTTTTGTAGCTAAACTAAATTTAGACAATGAAAAAAATAATTTTAATTGCTTTAGCAGCATTTGCTGTTTCTTGCCAAAATGATGCAAAGAAAGAAGAAGCGACCTTTAAAGGTTCTATTAATAATGTGGAAGATGGTACAGAAGTTTACTTAGCTACAATTGGCGATCAAGGTAGACCAGAACCTATCGATACAGTAATGGTGAAAGCTGGAGATTTTACTATAGATCTACCTAAAGTAGATGGTGAGTCTTTAAATATCTTATCATTTAAAGGACTTCGTGGTAATGTAGTTTTCATTAATGAAAATGAACCAATTACCGCTACCGTTTATAAAGATAGTTTAAGAAGTTCTACCGTGAAGGGTGGTGAATCTA
>DTTX01000046.1:518-41876 GCA_012964435.1 Mesonia sp.
GAACTTTTTAATACCTATGTTTCAGAAATTAAAGCATTAGGTATGAAAATGCAAAAAATGGTAGAAGAATACCAAAAAGAAACGCCTAACATTAGACAAAATCCTGCGATCATGAAAGAGATTCAGGATAAACAAAAAGAACTTCAAGAAGCTAATGTTTCAACCTTTAAAAAAATGGTTGAAGAAAATCCAAATTCTTTAGTAGCTGTACTTATTTTATCTGATATGACTAACGGTAAGACAATTAGCACTAAAGAAGCGAAAGATCTTTATGATGGTTTAGATGAAAAAATTAAAAACACCCAAATGGGTGAACAATTAGGTAAAACCCTTAAAGATGCTAGCGCAACTGCTATTGGTAGCAAGGCACCAGAATTTTCTGCTCCAACACCAGAAGGCGAGCAATTAGCTTTAAGTGATGCTTTAGGAAAAGTTACGATTATCGATTTTTGGGCATCTTGGTGTAAGCCCTGTCGTATAGAAAACCCTAACGTAGTAAAACTTTATAACGAGTATCACGAGAAAGGTTTAAATATCTTAGGAGTTTCTTTAGATAAAACCGGACAAAAAGATAAATGGTTAAAAGCGATCGAAGATGATGGTTTAACTTGGCAACACGTTTCTAATCTACAGTACTGGCAAGGTCCCATAGCTCAACTTTACGGCATTAGATCTATACCGGCTACCTATATTTTAGATGAAAACGGAGTTATTATTGCAAAAGATCTAAGAGGTGAATCTTTAAGAGCAAAAGTATCTGAGTTATTAGACTAAGATAATTTTGAAAAATTATATAAAAAAATCCCGTTACTGAACGGGATTTTTTTATTGATTACAATATTAATATTGTTTAATTTAAGATAGAAAAATTTATCTGAATTTGAGCAGTAACTTCCATCTCTCCTACTGCTAAAGTTTGATTATTAGATGCGCTACTTTGCTTCATCTCCATCATTCTATAAACTTGTGGTTGAGCAAAATTGTTAGAAGAAGATTCGCTTATTAAAATAGGAGCTCCAACTTTTACTTCTAATGCTTTTGCATAGGCTTCTGCTTTTTCTTTAGCGTTTTTGATCGCTTTTAAACGTGCATCAGCTTCATACATTTCAATTTCAGAAGATCTAAATTGTACACTATTAATTCCGTTTATTCCTAATTCTAAAAGCCCTTGTGTGATCTCATCATACTTAGAAACATCGGTCAACAAAATAGAAATACTTTGGTTTGCATAGAAGTTAACTGCATTAGGAACATTACCGTATTTACTGGTTTGTACATTCTTCCCTAATCTCACATATTCAGTTTGAATATTTTTCTGCGGAATTTTTTCAGACTTTAAATACTTCAGCACCTCATTCATTACCTTATCGGTACTTTGCTTTACTGCTTGTGCAGATTTCCCTTCTTCTTGAATATTAACTTGAAGAATTACTTCATCGGGAACAACTTTTACAGATCCTTCACCATTTACAAAGATCCCACTGGCTTGCTCTTGTGCTAGTACTAAGGTTGTGCATAAAATTGCTACTGCTAAAAATAACTTTTTCATAATTTATTGTTCTAGTTTATGTTGGTTCTAATTCAAATAGAATACCAAATATTAGAGGTTTCCTGTTTTCTGTAAAATAAATAAAATGAGAATCGGAATAAATAGTAGTATGACCATTAACAAATGTTCACTTAAAACCCAAGGCTCAAACAATAACGTGATAAAATAACCTCCCATTGCGCCGCCAAAATGAGCATCGTGACCAATATTGCCCACTCGATTTTTCATTCCGTAGATCGTATATAACAAATAACCTATACCAAATAAGTATGCTGGAACCGGAATTATAAATAATACGCCCAACGTCATACTTGGTTCTAATAATATGGCAGAATATAATACGCCCATTACCGCACCACTTGCCCCTACTGCGGTATATAAATCTTCATCCTTATGAAAATAAAGTGAAAATAAATTACCCAAGATTAGACTGCCTAAATAAATTACAAAAAAATTAACCACTCCAACGTGGTTTATTACCGTACCGGAAAAAAAATACAGGGTAAACATATTTACAAATAGATGAGTTACATCAACATGTAAAAAACCTGAAGTAATCACCCTTAATTGTTCTCCCATTTTGATGGCTCCGACATTAAATTTATACTTATCGAAGAAATAAGTATCGTTAAAACCTTTTAAAGAAATTACAGCATTTATACCTATTACGATAAAGGTTACTATTTCTAAATCTCCCATAGTTTACATTTGTTTACACTCAAAGATACCATATCTTTATAAAAACTTTTGTTACTTCATGCAAAGATTAGGATTTATAATTCTGTATCCTTTTTTGTAGTTCATCTCGATATTATCTTTGGTTTCATAAACGCTTTAATCACGCAAAAATTTAGGTCAATAACCTTAAAACAAATAATTATAGTTTTATTTTTTTAAGAATGATTTATATTTGACGGCTAACTAAATATTTATGAAGAAAGCTGTCTTTTATTTTGCCTATCCAATCTTGTGGTTGGTTTCTATTTTACCTTTCCCCTTATTTTATTTAGTTTCCGATTTCTGTTATGTCATCGTTTTCTATTTAGTCGGCTATCGAAAAAAAGTAGTTCGTGATAATTTAAAAAAATCTTTTCCTGAGAAGTCTATTTCCGAATTAAAAAAGATCGAAAAAAAATTCTACAAACATATGTGCGATATGTTTTTAGAAATGATCAAGACACTTTCTATTTCTAAAAAACAACTCAAAAAACGATTTATTTATGAGAATATTGAAGAGTTAGTAAAGTTTGAAAAAGAATGCCAAGGTGCTATTGTAATGTGTGGCCATTATGCAAGTTACGAATGGGCTACAGCGATTAACTTTTACGATACACACAACAAAGCCTATGCAATTTATAAGAAAATTAAAAACAAGCAATTCGACAAATTAGTTAAAGACATTCGAGCTAACTTAGGAACTACTCTAATTAATAGTAAGGAGGTAATACCAACGATGGTTCGTAATCGAGCAAAAAAACAAAAATCTAGTTACTACATGATCGCAGATCAATCTCCCAGGCGATTAAATAACGCTTGCTGGATAGATTTTATGGGACAAGAAACTGCTGCTTTTACCGGCTCAGAATCGATGGCGAAAAAATTAGACTTCGGGATTTTATATTTGAGAATAAAAAAAAATAAACGAGGTTACTATTCTGCAGAATTAATTCCGTTGGCAAAAAACCCAAAAGAATTTGAAGATTTTCAGATTACCCAAAAATTTTTCAATCTTCTTGAAGAACAAATTAGGGAACAGCCAGCATATTATTTATGGACGCATAAACGTTGGAAACATAATAGAATTTAAGTAGTTACTTGATTATTAACATTTTTTAACTTAAGTTCGCAACACTAAAACGTTTAACCTTAACCCTAAATTTAATGAAAAACAAAAACTTTAAATTTCTAACTTATTTTTTATTATTATTTATATCACTTTCTTTAGTTACTGCTTGTAGTGATGATGATTCTTCAGAAGGTACAGAACAAAATGATGATGATAATAACGATGATGAAAATGAGGAAGAAGAAATCCCAGTAATTAATTTTTCTTCAGAAAATTTAATTTTTAATGATACAGAAGTAGGTAATTCATCATTAAAAAATTTAGTTATATCCGGTGAGTATTTAACAAATGAGATTTCTTTAATTACCTCAGGAGATTTTTTACTTAGTATCGATAATGAAAATTTTAGTGAAGAAATTATACTTACTCCAGACGAGGCTAATAATTCCATAACTATTAAAGTTAAGTTTACGCCTTCAGAATTTGGAGAGGTTTCTAATACTATAAGTGTCACAAGTGCAGACTTCGAAGAAAAAACTATTAATTTAAACGGTGAAGGAATTACTGTTGTTTCTACCATCGAAACCTTTAATAGCACTCGAGTAGCATTTGGTGGAGGCTACAACCAAACTGCTACAGAAACCTTTAATCTTCCCGAGAATCCTGAAACCGTATCAAATATCAAAATGTTTGTAAAACTAAGATGTCCAGATGTTGGTTGTGATGAATGGGATGTATATGCCAATGTAAGAGTAAAAGATGATGCCTCTGGAGAGTTTTTTGAAATGGCTAGATACATAACTCCTTATTGGAACGACAATAGCCAATTACCTAGAGGTTTCGAATTTGACGTTACAGATTTCAAATCTTTACTAACAGGCAGCACAGAATTACAGATCAAAACAGAATGCTGGAATGATAGAGGATATTTAATTTCTGTTGAATTTGATTACGAATATGGAGAACCAGATTATCCATACTATTCAATTGAACGAGTAATGGCTTACAATAACTCATCTATAGATGGTGTTCCTTACGGAGTTAGTCATAATTTAGATCTAGACAAATCTGTGACGATCCCTAGTAATGCACAAAGTACACATTTAAGAACTATTATTTCTGGATGGGGTCACGCAACTCCTTACGACACAGGAGGTCGACCATGTGCAGAATGGTGTTTTAGAACTCACCACATCAACATTAACGGAACTCAAACTTTTGAACATTATATGGGTCCTATGGGTTGTGCACAAAACCCTGTAAGTAATCAAGCTCCAGGAAACTGGGCTCCAGATAGAGCGGGTTGGTGTCCTGGTATGGAAGTTCCTACACGTATAGATGTGTTCTCTCAAAATATGGCCGGTTCTACATTCACCTATGAATATGATTATGAAGACTGGGTTAATGACGGTGCTAACGGAGATGCTTATTACGCTACAAGTACGTTTGTAGTTGTAAAAAGTACTACAGAAATTTCTAAACCAACAGTTAACGACTAAACTAATTCTTATCAATCATAAAAAAAGGCTTCTCGAATTGAGAAGCCTTTTTTAGTTACTAATAGTGTTAATTAAATACCGGCAATAGCTTTAATTTCCATCATAATTTTATCGGCAAGATCGTCGGCTTCTTTTTGCGATTTTGCTTCCGTGTAAATTCTAATAATTGGTTCGGTATTCGATTTTCTTAAATGAACCCAATTGTTCGGAAAATCTATTTTCACACCATCTACGGTTGAAACTTCTTCGTTAGCATATTTCTTTTCCATTTCGACTAAAATCGCATCAACATCTAATTCTGGAGTTAACTGAATTTTATTTTTACTCATAAAATATGCCGGATACTCTTCTCGAAGTTGAGAAACCGTGATTTTCTTTTCAGCTAAATGCGTTAAAAATAAAGCTGCGCCCACTAAACTATCCCTTCCGTAGTGAAATTCAGGAAAAATGATTCCGCCATTTCCTTCACCACCAATAATCGCCTGGGTTTCTTTCATCAAGGTAACTACATTTACTTCTCCCACTGCGCTAGCTTGGTAAGAACCGCCGTGTTTTTCAGTTACATCACGTAAAGCACGAGAAGAGGAAAGGTTACTTACGGTGTTTCCCTTTTCTTTACCTAAGATATAATCGGCAACCGCCACCAACGTGTATTCTTCACCAAACATATTTCCTTTCTCGTCGATAAATGCTAAACGATCTACATCGGGATCGACCACAATACCAAAATCGGCATTTTCTTCTACAACCAATTTACAGATATCGCCTAAATGCTCTTTTAAAGGCTCTGGATTGTGCGGAAATTGACCGTTAGGTTCACAATACAATTTTACAACCTCAACCCCCATTGCTTCCAATAAACGAGGAATAGCGATACCTCCGGTAGAATTTACCGCGTCGACAACCACTTTAAAATTCGCTGCTTTTACCGCTTCAACATCTACCCATTTAGAGTCTAAAATTTCGTCGATATGTAAATCGATATATGCATCGTTTACCGTAATTTCTCCTAAATTGTCTACATCGGCAAACTCGATGGTATTACTTTCTGCAATTTCTAGAATTTTAGCACCTTCTTCTCCATTTAAAAACTCACCTTTTTCATTCAGTAATTTTAAAGCATTCCATTGTTTAGGATTATGGCTTGCGGTTAAGATTATTCCGCCATCAGCATGTTCCATCGGTACGGCCATTTCTACGGTTGGTGTTGTAGAAAGACCTAAATCGATAACGTGAATACCTAAACCAACTAAAGTATTCATCACCAATTGCTGCATCATTTCACCGGAGATTCTAGCATCACGACCTACCACCACGCGGTATTCGTCTTTTTCTACCTGACTTTTAACCCAAGAACCATAAGCTGAAGCAAATTTAACCGCATCGATCGGAGTTAAATTATCACCAACATTGCCGCCAATAGTCCCACGAATTCCTGATATAGATTTTATAAGTGTCATAGATTATTTTCATTGATTAGTGTAACAAATATACACGTATTCATTTCTGAAGCAAAAAGCTTGTGTGAACTTATTATTAAACGTAATTTAGAAGGTATGAATTACCTTGCCCATATTTACCTCTCCGGGGATGATCAACCTTTATTAAAAATTGGAAATTTTGCTGCCGATTCAATTAAAGGGAAAGCTTATAAAAAATTTCCGCAGGCCATACAGCAGGGAATTTTACTGCATCGCGAGATCGATACTTATACAGATACGCACCCGATTGTTTTTGAAAGTAAACATCGCCTCTTCAAAAAATACCGGCATTATTCTTCGGTGATCGTCGATATGTTCTACGATCATTTTTTAGCTAAAAACTGGCTTGACTACCACTCTACCCGACTACCCGTTTATGTGGAAGATTTCTATTTACTGCTGAAGTATAATTTTGAACTTCTTCCGAAACGAGTTCAGAATTTTTATCCGTATATGGTGAGTGATAATTGGCTGCTAAGCTATACCGATTTGGATGGTCTCCATAAAATTCTTAGCCAAATGAGCAGTCGTGTTCGTGGCAAAGTAAAGTTACAAGACTCGATCATTGAATTAGAGCAGTATTATGAAAATTTTGAACAGGAGTTCACTTCTTTTTTTGTTGAGGTGGAAGCTTTTGCTACACAAAAGAAAAAAGAGCTGTTGACTTAACTTTACTTTTCACTTTCTATTTCCGGTTAATTTTACCAAAGCTTTAAGAGAGGTTCTTTCTTAATTTCAAGACTTTGAGTAACTTCGCAATCTTGCAGAAAATTATGGCAAATTTCGACGAAAACATAGAAGTACAGGGTGCCCGCGTGCACAACCTAAAAGATATAGATGTTACCATTCCCAGAGAAAAATTAGTAGTGATTACCGGGCTTTCGGGCTCCGGAAAGTCTTCTTTGGCGTTTGATACGATTTATGCGGAAGGGCAACGCCGCTATATAGAAACTTTTTCCGCTTACGCTCGTCAATTTTTAGGCGGTTTAGAACGGCCCGATGTCGATAAGATCGATGGGCTTTCTCCCGTCATTGCGATCGAGCAGAAAACCACGAGTAAAAGTCCACGTAGTACCGTGGGAACGATTACAGAAGTTTATGACTTTTTGCGTCTTCTGTTTGCGCGCGCCAGCGATGCTTACAGTTACAAAACGGGCGAGAAAATGGTAAGCTATAGTGATGAGCAGATTAAAGACCTCATCAAAAAAGATTTTACCGGTAAGCGCATCAATATTCTTTCGCCGGTAATCCGCTCCCGAAAAGGTCATTACCGCGAGTTATTCGAGCAAATTGCCAAGCAAGGTTTCTTAAAAGTAAGAACCGATGGTGAAGTGCGCGATATCGAAAAAGGAATGAAACTCGATCGTTACAAAACGCATGATATTGAGATCGTGATCGACCGAATGAAGGTAAGCGATGATGAAAAAATAGATAAACGCTTAGCGCAGAGCATCAATACCGCGATGAATCAGGGCGATAATGTATTGATGATCCTTGACCAAGATTCAGAGGAGATTCGGTATTTCAGTAGGAATTTAATGTGCCCTACCAGCGGAATTTCTTACCCAAATCCTGAACCGAATAATTTCTCTTTTAATTCACCCAAAGGGGCTTGCCCAAAATGTAATGGGATTGGCTCTTTATATGAAGTGAATTTGAAAAAAATAATTCCCGATGATACGAAATCGATCAAAAACGGCGGTTTAGAACCCCACGGCGCACAAAAGAAGAATTGGGCGTTTAAACAGATGGAATTGATCGCGCAGCGTTTCGACTTTAAACTTTCAGACCCTATCAAGGATATTCCGAAGGAAGGATTAGATATGATTCTTCACGGTGGTAAAGAAAAATTTAATATTCAATCTAAAGATTTAGGCGTAACGCGTTCTTACAAAATAGACTTTGAAGGCGTAGCTACTTTTATTGAGAGCACTTACAATAATAATGATTCAACTTCGCTTAAACGTTGGGCAAAAGCTTATATGGATAAAGTTGAATGCCCAAGTTGTCATGGCTCTCGTTTACAAAAAGAATCGCTTTACTTTAAGGTAAACGAACAAAATATTGCTGAATTAGCTGAAAAAGATATTCTCGAACTTACCGATTGGTTTGAAAAACTTCCGAAGAAACTCAGCAAAAACCAGTGGAAGATCGCTGAAGAAATCGTGAAAGAAATTACCACTCGCCTACAGTTTCTAGTCGATGTAGGCTTGACTTATTTATCGCTGAATCGTGGGTCGAAATCACTTTCGGGTGGTGAAGCGCAACGTATTCGATTAGCGACCCAAATTGGTTCTCAATTGGTAGGTGTGCTTTATATTTTAGATGAACCGAGTATTGGTTTGCATCAGCGTGATAATGAAAAACTGATCAATTCTCTAGAATCTTTACGTGATGTAGGGAATTCTGTCATTGTGGTTGAACACGATAAAGATATGATCGAACGGGCCGATCACGTGATCGATATTGGTCCGTTTGCCGGTAAACATGGTGGTGAAATTATTAGTCAAGGCACGCCGGAAGAAATTAAAAAACACGACACGTTAACCGCTTCCTACTTAAATGGGAAGAAAGAAATTAAAATCCCCGAGCAACGACGCGAAGGCAATGGGAAGTTTATCGAACTAAAAGGTGCTACGGGAAATAATTTAAAGAATGTTTCGGTGAAATTTCCGTTAGGAAAAATGATCTTGGTAACCGGTGTTTCCGGCAGTGGAAAATCTACGTTAATCAACGAAACCCTCTACCCGATCATGAACGCGCATTATTTTAATGGCGTAAAAGAACCGATGCCTTACAAAAGCATTAAAGGTTTAGACCATTGCGATAAAGTGATCGATATTAACCAATCGCCAATTGGGAGAACGCCACGTTCTAATCCCGCTACGTATACCGGCGTATTTTCTGAGATTCGAAACTTATTTGCCAAAACTCCTGAAGCCCAAATTAGAGGCTATAAACCGGGAAGGTTTAGTTTCAACGTAAAAGGCGGAAGATGCGAAACCTGTAAAGGAGGCGGACTTCGAGTGATCGAAATGAACTTTTTACCCGACGTTTATGTGGAATGTGAAACCTGCCAAGGAAAACGCTTTAATCGAGAAACTTTAGAGATTCGCTACAAAGGCAAATCGATTAGCGATGTGTTAGAAATGACGATAGATGAAGCGACCGAGTTTTTTGAACCGATCCCAAAGATTTATCGTAAGTTAAAAACCATTCAAGATGTGGGACTGGGTTATATTACGCTTGGGCAACAAAGCACCACACTTTCGGGTGGTGAGGCGCAACGTATAAAATTAGCCACCGAACTATCTAAACGCGATACCGGAAATACGTTCTATATTTTAGATGAACCTACCACCGGACTTCATTTTGAAGATATTCGTGTCTTGATGGAAGTCTTGAATAAATTGGCAGATAAAGGCAATACGGTTTTAATTATCGAGCACAATTTAGATGTGATCAAGCTTGCCGATCATATTATTGACATTGGCTACGAAGGTGGTAAAAATGGTGGTCAAGTGATCACTAAAGGAACTCCGGAAGAAGTAGCAAAACACAAAAAAAGTTTTACGGCTAAGTTTTTAAGAAAAGAACTAAATTAGCCGCCCTTAAAATTTTAAACTATGAGTACACTAAGAAATAGCAATCATAAAAGCTGGAACGAGATAAAAATTAACGATAGCTGGGCGCTCTTCAAAATTATGAGCGAATTTGTTCACGGTTACGAACGTATGAGTGCCATTGGGCCTTGTGTTTCTATCTTTGGTTCAGCAAGAACAAATCCTGAACACAAATACTATAAACTAGCCACAGAGGTTGCTGAAAAAATCGTTGAACACGGTTACGGAGTAATCACCGGCGGTGGTCCCGGGATTATGGAAGCCGGTAATAAAGGAGCGCATTTAGCCGGCGGAACTTCGGTAGGCTTAAACATCGATCTTCCTTTTGAGCAACACGACAACCCGTATATCGATAAAGACAAGAGCTTAGACTTTGATTACTTTTTTGTGCGTAAAGTGATGTTTGTAAAATATTCTCAAGGTTTTGTAGTAATGCCAGGTGGTTTTGGAACTTTAGACGAATTATTTGAAGCGATTACCTTAATACAAACCCATAAGATCGACAAATTCCCGATTATTTTGGTAGGCCACGAATTTTGGGATGGTTTATTAGATTGGGTTAAAACTACTTTATTAGACAGTTTTAAAAACATTAGTGCCGGCGATATGGATTTGGTACAAGTTGTAGATACTGCAGACGAAGTGATCGATATTCTTAATAAGTTCTATAACCAATATAACTTAAGTCCGAACTTTTAATTTATACAATACAAATCAAAAAAAACGTTATATAATTACTGCCCAACCCCATATTCTAAATTAAAATTTAAAGTAGATTGATTATAAAACGACTTTTATTATCTATATTTTTATGTCTGCCTTTGCTTCATATTGCTCAAACAACTATGAATGTAAAGGCAACTTTAGATGATAAAAAAAGGGTGATTTCTATCACACAAGAAATTGCTTATCAAAATAAAAGTAACGATACTTTACAAGAGATCTATTTATCAGATTGGGCCAATAGCTTCAGTAGCAAAACCACCCCGCTTGCTAAACGATTTGCTGAAGAATTTTCGAGAAGATTTCATTATGCACCATCTTACGAACGTGGCGGGACCATCTTTAAATCTTTAGAAAATAGATTATCTAAAAGACTCAGTTGGAACAGACCTAAAGGTTTCCCTGATATTATAAAAATTGAATTAGATCAAAAATTACTTCCGGGAGAAACTTATAAGCTTCAAATAGATTATCAGGTTAAATTACCAAACGACAAATTTACTCGTTACGGTTATGGTAATAATAATTTTAGGTTGAAGTATTGGATGCTTGTTCCTTCAGCATATACAGAAAAAGGCTGGGAATTTTTCAGCAATAAAAACCTTAATGATCTTTTTTCTCCACTTTTTGATGTCGAAATAGATTTTACTCATCCTAGAGATTACCAAGTTATTTCATCATTAAATTCAGTAATAAAATATGAAAATGATTCTTTAAGAACTACTCACTTGAATGGTGAAAATTATGTAGATCAAAAATTATATCTTTTAAAAGAAAATAACTTCAAGACTATAGAAACCGATAAACTAAAAGTAATTACAAATCTTGAAGATGATGATATTAATCCGCAAGTAAAAGCGCTAACGATCGATAGAATCGTTCAGTTTTTAGATTATCGATTGGGTAAATACCCCTTAGAAAATTTAATGGTTACTCAAGAAGATTATTTATCGAACCCGATTTACGGGCTTAATCAATTACCGTCTTTTATTCGGCCTTTTCCCGATGGTTTTCAATATGATATGAAATCTTTAAAAACCATTACTAAAAATTATTTAGATAATACTCTTTTACTTAACCCAAGGGACGAAGCTTGGATAAAAGACGCTATCTTAATTTATTTGATGATGGAATATGTAGAGGCCTACTACCCCAACACAAATCTTTTAGGTAGTTTTAGTAAAGTAATTGGTATTCGTTGGTTTCACGCGGCAGATCTGAGTTTTAACGATCGCTATCCTTATTTCGCTATGAATATGGCTCGATTAAATTTAGATCAGCCTGTAAATATGAGTCAAGATTCGTTAGTAAAATTCAATAAAAACATTGCTAATCCTTATAAAGCAGGTGTAGGTTTTAATTACGTTGACGATTTTTTAGGAGAAAAAAGAACACTTTACAATGCTTTAAAAGAATTTTACACTAATTATAAATTAGACGATAAAGTTTCTGCTGAAGATTTTAAAAATATTTTAGAAAGTAAGTCTCAAAAAGATCTAGATTGGTTTTTTGAAGATTATATCAATACGAATTCTCGTATAGATTTTACAATTAAAAGTCTCAAAAAAACCGGTGATTCTCTACAAGTAACCATAAAAAATAAAGAGAATAACCGAATGCCGGTTTCTCTTTACGCTCTAAAAGATGATGAAGTTGTAGCAAAATATTGGGTAGAAAATATAGATTCTACTCAACAGATCACTATTCCAAAAGAAAATATTGAAAGATTAGCGCTAAATTATGAAGGTAAAATACCGGAATATAACCAAAGAAATAATTACAAACGTGTTACTACTCTTCTAAACAAACCTATACAATTTAGGCTTCTAGAAGATATTGAAGACCCAAAATACAGTCAACTGTTCTTAATCCCAGAGTTTGATTATAATTTATACGACGGCTTTATCGTAGGTCCAAAACTCTACAACAGCACAGTTTTAAGAAGAAATTTCAACTTTAAAGTTGCCCCAAAAATTGGCCTAAGAAGTAAGGCTTTAGTGGGTTCTATAGGTGTTTCTAACAATCATCAATACCAAAATCAGGAGCTTAGTCAAATTAATTATGGTGTTTCTGCTAATCGCTATTCTTATGCAGAAGATTTATATTATCATCGAGTAACCCCTTATTTCAACATTTATTTCAGAAACAATTATTTAAGAAGTAACGAGCGACAGGTTCTAGGTATTAGAAATGTAAATGTTTTTAGAGACCGGGCAATTACTAACCCTGTAGATGAACCCGATTACAGCGTTGTAGATATTCAATATCATTATAGCGATAGAAATTTTAGAGATTATTTTACGAGCACAGTCGATTATCAAATCGCAAAAAAATTCAGTAAAATATCGCTAACTACCAAATGGCGGAAACTATTTCTAAATAATCGTCAGATAGAATTGAGAGGTTTCGCAGGCTTTTTCTTGTTTAACGACAGTAAAAAATCAGATTATTTCAGTTTTGCTTTAGACCGCCCGACCGATTATCTTTTTGATTACAATTACTACGGAAGAAGTGAAGACAGCGGACTCTTTAGTCAACAATTTATCGAAGCTGAAGGTGGCTTTAAATCGAAATTGCAACCCGCTTTTGCTAATCAATTCATCACTACTCTAAATGGAAGTTTCACCATCTGGAACTGGATTCACGCCTATGGCGATGCAGGAGTTGTAAAAAATGCCGGACAAAATCCTGAATTTTTATACGATTCTGGGATTCGGGTAAATCTGGTTCAAGATTATTTTGAAATCTTCTTCCCTATGTATTCTAGTTTAGGTTGGGAACCTGCACAAGATAACTACGATCAAAAAATTAGATTTATTGTATCGCTGGATTTCAATACATTAATCAAATTATTCACCAGAAGATGGTATTAATCTCAAAATCACTATCTTAATATTTATTACATATTTTTAAATTATATCTAATAATTTAACTTCAAATTATGTAATTTTCATTAAAATTAGAAAATAGTCACAATTTCATAATTTTACGCATTTTTTGAAATTGATTTTCTGCTTAATTTTTACTATATTCGTGACCTATTAAAAAATCGAGTATGGAAGAAAAGGTCTTAGAAAAAACTGATATTTCTTTTGCAGAATTTAAAGCACAAGTAATTAAAGATTACACCACTGCTGTTGTAAGTAGAGAATGTAGTTTACTAGGTCGTCGTGAAGTATTAACCGGTAAAGCTAAATTCGGAATCTTTGGAGATGGGAAAGAAGTCCCTCAATTGGCGATGGCAAAAGCTTTCAAGAATGGGGATTTTCGTTCGGGTTACTATCGCGATCAAACCTTTATGATGGCGCTAGACTTACTTTCTGTGGAAGAGTTTTTTGCCGGACTTTATGCCAATACCGATATTGAAAAAGAACCGATGGCGGGAGGTCGCCAAATGGGTGGTCACTTTGGAACGCATAGTTTAAATGAAGATGGCACCTGGAAAAACCTTACCCAACAACCCAACTCTAGTGCAGACATCTCTCCTACTGCGGGGCAAATGCCTAGATTATTAGGACTAGCACAAGCCTCTAAAATTTATAGAAATGTAGAAGGAATCGCTGCTGAAAATTTTTCTGTAAGCGGTAACGAAGTCGCTTGGGGTACGATTGGTAACGCCAGTACCAGCGAAGGTTTGTTTTGGGAAACCATTAATGCCGCCGGAGTTATGCAAGTGCCGATGGTGATTAGCGTTTGGGATGATGAATACGGAATTTCTGTTCCTGCAAAATACCAGACTACCAAAGAAAATATCTCTGAGATCTTAAAAGGTTTTCAGCGTGATGAAGAAAACGACGGTTACGAAATTATCGTTGTAAAAGGTTGGAACTATCCAGAATTAATGGAAGCCTACCATAAAGCCGGACAAATCTCGAGAGAGCAACATATTCCGGTATTAATTCACGTGATCGAGCTTACGCAACCGCAAGGGCATTCTACTTCCGGTTCTCACGAGCGTTACAAATCTGAAGCGCGTTTGCAGTGGGAAAAGGAAACCGATTGTAATGTAAAGATGCGTGAGTGGATGTTGGACAACGACATCGCTACCGAAGATGAATTAACACAGATCGAAAAAGACGCTAAGAAAACGGTTCGTGACGGTAAAAAAGCCGCTTGGAAAGCTTTTACCGAGCAACCGCTTCAACAGAAAAAAGTGGTCGTCGATCTATTGCAACAAGTAGCAAATACAAGTAGTAACAAAAACTTTATTCAGCCTTTAGTCGATGAGTTATCGAACATTAAAGAGCCACAAAAATTTGAAGTTTTACGTACTGCCCGAAAAGCTTTAAAATACATCTACCAAGAAACTTCTGAAGCAAAGACCAATCTCGTCAATTGGATCAATACATTTCAAGAAGAAACACAACCCGAATATAGCAGTCATTTACACAGCGAACAAGATAATAATGCTTTATCAATTGCTGAAGTTGCCCCTGCCTACGATGAGAATGCCAAAATGGTAGACGGTCGTATTGTACTGCGAGAAAACTTCGATAAGATTTTCACCAATCACCCGGAAGCTTTGATCTTCGGAGAAGACACCGGTAATATTGGTGATGTAAACCAAGGTTTAGAAGGTTTACAAGAAAAATATGGTGATCTAAGAATTGCCGATGCCGGTATTCGTGAAGCTACGATTTTAGGTCAAGGTATTGGGATGGCGATGCGTGGTTTACGTCCGATCGCAGAAATACAGTACTTAGATTATATTATGTATGCGCTGCAAATTATGACTGATGATTTAGCAACGCTACATTATCGAACCAAAGGGAAACAAAAAGCACCGCTAATTGTAAGAACTCGTGGTCACCGTTTAGAAGGGATTTGGCATAGTGGCTCACAAATGGGTGGTTTAGTACATTTACTTAGAGGTATTCACATATTAGTACCTCGAAATATGACCAAAGCTGCCGGTTTCTACAATACCTTATTAGAAAGTGATGAGCCTGCTTTGATCGTAGAATGTTTAAATGGTTATCGTTTAAAAGAAAAACTACCGAATAACTTAGGAGAATTTAAAACACCAATCGGTGTGGTTGAAACGGTTAAAGAAGGAAATGATATCACACTGGTTTCTTACGGTTCTACCTTAAGAATTGTAGAAGACGTCGCTAAAGAATTATTAGAAGTGGGTATTGATGCTGAAGTGATCGATGTACAATCGCTTTTACCGTTCGATATTCATCACGATATTGTAAAAAGTGTTGAAAAAACCAATCGCTTGCTAGTGATTGACGAAGATGTTCCCGGTGGAGCTTCAGCCTACATTATGCAAGAGATTTTAGAAAAGCAAAATGCCTATCGATTCTTAGACAGCAAACCCCAAACGCTCACAGCTAAAGAACACAGACCCGCTTACGGAACCGACGGAGATTACTTCTCTAAACCTTCAGCAGAAGATATATTTGAGAAAGTATATAGCATTTTTAATGAAGTAAATCCTGAGCAGTTCCCGAACTTACGATAATTGAAAAAGAAAAATAATTTTTGATAGTTACATCCACGCTTTTGTGGATGTTTCTATTTTATAGAAACTGTAATTTAGGTTTTTCAATACTTCTTCGTGCACTAACGGAAATGAAAGATCGCCCCCTGCGGTATGAAATTCTAAGTTGTAAAGCTTGCGCTTTTTAAACCAAAGCGGTTGTTTAACCGTAACCGATTGCAATTTATAGAGCTCTAAAATTTCGGTTTCCTGATTCCAGATCCCTTGTTTTTTAATGATGAAGTTTTCGGTGAATTCAATTGCGATCGAATCGTGATACTTTTTATTTAAAAATACCGAAAGAGCAACGTAGATAAACACCATCGGTGCAATGATCTGCCACTCGTACCAAGAAAAAATAACCACCGGAATAAAAGCGATCACCACCGGAATTAAACTCAACATCACGCGCCTAACTATCAAAAGTCGATGCGGTTTAATCGCTTCGGAAGTTTCTTCTGCTCGGTTATATAAAAAAGTTTTTATTTTTTGAAGCTTCTCTTTTGCGAGTCCGGGAATTTTAATTTTTCCTTTTTGCGCCTGAATATTATCTGCGCTGCTGGCTAACGAAACTTCAGCTTCATACAAATCTAATCGCTTCTGGATAGGATTGGTGCTTAACCTCAACAATTGAACACGTCTTGGTTTTAACGAAGTTCTTGTATTGGTTTTGAGTCCCATTTCTAAATCTAAGCTCGATGTAGTTTGGGTAAGCGTTAAGTTGAAATATTTGATAAAAATTTCGATGGTAGAAATCACAATTCCCACCAGAAATGTAAAGATCAAAGCTGCGAAAGCTACTAAGATGATCCCCGAACTATCTGAAAAATTCTCTGCGAGGTAATTGGCAGAATCTTCTACATAGGTGTTTTCTATTTTCAGTTGATTTAATTCATTCATAATCGTACCGAAAAACAGAAAAATTAACCAAATTCCACGTAGATAATTAGAGGTTAAGCCTAGCTTTAATAAATCGAAGATGCCAAGTTGGTGCTTCCATTCTACACTTTTCTTATTAGATTTTGACGTGTGTACAGCATCGGTTTCAACTTCAACATAATTTTCAATTTCATCAGTGGTTTCTTCCGCAGCTAAATCCATCAAAATACTTCGTAAAGCATCTGCTTTTTCTTTAGAAAGCGCTTTAATGGTCACCTCTTTTTGCGAACTTCCGGCAGTATCGATCGCAACTTCGTATACATTGATCACCCGTTGAATAATCGATCGTTTAAAATAAACCTGCTGAATTTTATCGAACGGGATATTGATAAATTCTGTAGAAAAAACTCCCTTTTGCAAGACAAATTCTTTCTGTTCATAATCAATATGAAACTTGAATTTTTTATAAGAAAGAATACTAAAAACTAAAATAATTGCAGCCAAAACTCCGAAGCCAATAAGTACATAAAGTAGTATATCTTTCTGCTTATCGCCTAAAAAAATATAAATCCCAAGTACCCATAATCCTTTAACCGACTTATAAAACGTGGCTAAAAATATGACTAATATCCCAATTTTAGATTGTAGCTGTGGTTTCGCAAAAGCCTTATTCATATTCTTCTACGGTTAATTTTTTTGCCACGGCTTCTTTTAAATTCACTGCTAAATTTGGTAACAAACCGGGGATACTCACATCACTTCCTTGTCCGCCGGCGGTAAAAATCTTCAAGGTTGAAATTCCTAAAACTTTATCGAAAACTCCGCGAGAGATCGACACATGCTGAACACGATTAAATGGGATTACTGTTGTTTTGGTAATTAAATAGCCTCGACGGTAAATAAGGTCTTTTTCGCGCAAGGCATAGCCATATTTTTTTTGAAGTAAGGAAGCATTTAGGTAAGCAAAACCAAAAACCAGCAAAAGAATCCCCAGTGCTAGGTACAAACTCCAATGCGTGGGTAAAAAATAAAACAGCACCGCCCAACCCGCCAAAAGTATGACCAGCCCAATGGTGATTTGGTAAAAACTTTTGGTTTGTTTTTTCTTAGAAATCGTTTCAAAATCTACTGCCTGATGATCGGGCAGTAGATCTATATTGATTTGTTGATTGGTAAACTGACTCTCTACGGAATCCATTTCTTATCGAAGTTTGGTTGACGTTTTTCTAAAAATGCATTTCTACCTTCTTTTGCTTCGTCGGTCATATAGGCCAAGCGCGTTGCTTCACCGGCAAATACCTGTTGCCCTACCATACCGTCATCGGTTAAGTTCATTGCAAATTTTAGCATTTTAATAGAAATTGGCGATTTTGCCAGCACTTCCTGCGCCCATTCGTAAGCTGTCGCTTCTAGCTCGTCGTGCGGAACCACTGCATTTACCATTCCCATTTCAAAAGCTTCCTGCGCCGAATAATTTCTTCCTAAAAAGAAGATCTCACGTGCTTTTTTTTGCCCTACCATTTTGGCTAAATAAGCAGAACCGTAACCCCCGTCGAAACTCGTTACATCGGCATCGGTTTGTTTAAAAATAGCATGTTCTTTACTCGCCAACGTCATATCGCAAACAACGTGTAAACTATGGCCGCCACCTACTGCCCAACCGGGAACAACGCAAATCACCGCTTTGGGCATAAAACGTATTAAACGCTGTACTTCTAAAATATTTAAACGATGGTAACCATCTTCTCCTACATAGCCTTCTTTGCCACGTGCTTTTTGATCGCCGCCGCTACAGAAAGACCACACGCCATCTTTGGTCGAAGGACCTTCGGCAGAAAGTAGCACCACTCCTATCGAAGTATCTTCGTGGGCATCGTGAAACGCATCTAGTAATTCACTCGTAGTTTTTGGTCTAAATGCATTTCGAACATTTGGTCTATTGAAAGCAATTCTTGCTACACCATTCGATTTTTTATAGGTAATATCGTCGTATTCTTTTGCAGTTTCCCACTTTATTTCACTCATAATTTTGGTATTTATTTCTGTAAAATTACGGTTTTAAATCAAAATTGTGTAATTTTAAAGCTATACTTATTATTTCAGTAAAGATGAAAAACTTATTGTTTTTGGGAGTTCTGCTTTTCGGAATTCAATTAACGGCCCAAGAAAGTATTACCCGATTTTCTACGCCGAAAGATTCGTTGAGTTTTACTCACAAGAATTTTAAACCGATTCAATTGACCAAGCATTTACAAAATATAGGTTTTGGTGAGCAAAATGATCTTTATTATTTCCCGATAAGAGAAACAGTGAGTAATTACAAGTTTAAATATACAGCTAATGATGTCGCAGAATATTTATTTGTAGAGCGACCGCTTTTACGACAAATGAACCCGAATTATAATTATGTAGGAAGTCAGCTTTCTGATCCTAACCATATTTATACTCTTTCTTATTGTGATTTTCAAAACTGATAAAAAAGTTGGCAACTTAGATATTTAAAGCGTATTTGGATCGATTACATCCGTTTGTTTTCTCTAATTTGAAAAAATGATCAAATTCTTAATTCATAAATATTTCAATCTTCTAAAAAAGAAATGAAATTTTAAATGACCTAAAGAGTAATACAAATTTTCAACCTCAAAGTGAAACTGACTTTAATCAAGCTGATTTTAAGTTGAAGAAAGGAAAAGTTGAAACAATTTATTCACCGAATTTAGGAAATCCAAAAGGTTTAATATTATCAAAATGGTATATTGAACCAGATGATCTCATAAAACAGGGAATATTATTTGTCTTATTGAAAACGAAAATATCAGCATGGAATTTGAAAGCTTTTATAGCGGAAAAATAATTTCAAGCTGTAAGCTACATCAAAAACTATCGAACGAAACCGAACTTTTTAAAATAGAAGGTATTTAGAATATAAGAATCTGATAAGTTATTTTCGAAATTAAAGACAACCTTCAAGAATAACAAACTCAACTTTTTAAGTATTAACCTTCAAAAATTCTATTTTAGCATCATATTTGATACCTTTAAAGCGTAAAAGAAACTTATGAATTTTAGAAACTTTCTATTCGTTTTGCTTATTGGCTGCTCGGCTTATGCTCAGGAGTTAGAAAACCCTAATCTTTTTGCGACCAATAATCAAATTATAAGAGCAGATCTATATAGTGGTCACGCAGTTTCCTTATCGCAATTTGATGGCTACATTAAACCGGAGCGCACGCAGTTTACGCTTCCGCAAGGTAATGTGTATGAAGATGAATACAATCGTGAAATTAATATGATGGCGATTGCAGCATCTGAACGCTGGAAACGCCAAAGTGGTATTGTCGATATGGATTTCCCTACGCGACAGTTACAACAAATTAATAGCAACGTACAGGTATTTTACAATAACCGAGAGAATTTTAAATACCGTACCAACTTCAACATGAATTACGACGGGCAACGCACTCCCGATGGTGGTATACGTAATGAAGTATATCAAGATGTGAGTCAGCCGCTCATTAACCCCTATTATATGCGTGGATTTTCGCCTTATCAGCGAAGGAGAGGTTCCGGTAATTTCGGGTTTTACATGACTAGGTGAATGCCATCGTCTTCAATTGAAATCAGTCGTTTTTTGTAAAGCATTCCTATCGCCTTTTTAAAACTCTTTTTACTCATTTCTAATCTCGCTTTGATATCTTCAGGGGAAGATTTATCGGTAAGCGGAAGAAAACCTTTATTCATTTCCAGTTCATTCATCACAGCATCGGCATTAGGTTCTATGCTACGATAGCCGGGACGCTGTAAGGTAATGTCGATCTTATTATCTTTTCTGGTTTTCTTTACCCAACCGGTTAATTTATCACCGGTTTTTAAGTCTTGAAAAACATCGTCGTGGTACACTAAACCTTGGTGCAACTCATTCACGATTAAATTAAAACCAATCTCTGTTTTATTCGTTACAATTAGATCTACTTTCTCGTAAGGTTCTACGGTAAGTTCGGTATTATCTAAGAAATGATTTACTTTACTTGAAGCCGTTAAACGTTGGGTTTCTTCATCTAAATAGCAAAAAATTAAGTAATGCTCCCCTTCTTTCATCGGGTAAGCTTGCTCTTTAAACGGAACAAACAAATGTTTCTCTAAGCCCCAATCTAAAAAGGCACCCATTTTATTAGCATCGACACATTCTAAAAAAGCAAATTCATCTAACTGAACGTAAGGCTGCAAAGTAGTTGCTACCGGACGCTCATCGTGATCTAAATACACGAAAACCTCTAGCTCATCACCAATTTCAAAACTCTCTGGTTTGTATTTATTGGGCAATAAAACTTCGTTTTCTTTCTCTCCGCTATCGTCTTTTAAAAAAAGTCCGGGAGGAGTATCGCGATCTATCGTTAAGGTATGGTATTCACCAATGCTAAGCATAATACTAATTTAGGTTGCAAAGATACGTGCTTTTTAGACACAAAAATGCCCAAAAAGAAAAAGAAATCCGTTTCGGTCATCACGTCATCTGCAATCATCTCTTTTTCCTCTTGGGCGGGGCAGTTGTTTTACTTTTATTTGAAAAGCTGTTCTTTATTATAGTGTTTCGTCAATAAATAATAGACAACTACACGATGCTTATTGCGGTTTGATTTTCCGTATTTCTCGATGACGGCATTGATCCCCACATTTAGCTCATCGGTATCTTCAAGGCCTAATTTCTTTACCAAGAAGTTTTTTCGAACACGATCTAATTCTTCTTGATCTGATGATGAAACGGTATTGGCATCGCTGTTGTAAATCGAAGGACCCATACTTTCGGCAATCTTTCGAAGCAGATCGACATCAGGATTATCTTCAATTTTATTTACATCTTCAATGTATTGTCCTACTTTTTCATCTAGTTTACTCATAACAATTTTTGATTTTTTAGTTGAATTAAAATTACAGAAATCATCTGCTAGAAACTGTTATCAATTCGCTAAATAACAAGGTTTTAAGAAGTACTGTTAAGAAAATGAAATATAGACTTCGATTAAGCTCAGTGTGACCATACAGCCTAACCAAATTTAAAATTTAATCTTTCGGTAGTAACACTTTGAAGTAATTTTTTAAGTATTGATCGTTTTCTTCTCGAGGTGTAAAAATTTCTAAAATTTTGGGTTGATTGTCTTCCGCATAAAACTGAATCAATTCTTCTTTTAAACTAGCCTCATCGGTGGCTGCTTGGTAAGTGAAACCATACATTTCAGCTAGATGATTTGCTCTCAAATTATGTGTGGTTTCAAAAAAGGTTGAAAAATGCTCGGTTTCTTTAGCTCCGGGTAAAATTCTGAAAATTCCGCCGCCTTGATTATTGATGATAATAATTCTGAAACTCTTCGGAATATAATTATTCCACAACGCATTGCTATCATAAAAGAAACTTACATCGCCCGTAATTAACGTCGTAGGAAATTTTGCTTTTACCGCAGCGCCAACTGCTGTTGAAGAACTGCCGTCAATTCCGCTTGTTCCGCGGTTACAATACACCTGTAAACTTGGATACAGTCGAAATAATTGCGCATACCTCACCACACTACTATTGGAAAGGTGAACTACCTGTTGCTCGGGCATTTGCTGTAACACCTGACGAAAAGCTTGTAGATCACAAAACGGAATTTCTTCCATATATTTATCGTGATGCACATCGCGTTGCGCATTTACTTGTAACCATTTATCTCGATAATCACTTTCAACAGGCTGCGTTGAAGGAAAAAACTTGCTAAAAAACTCATTCGCATTCACATCGAAATGTTTATTCAAACAGAAAAAAGTATCGAAAGCTTTCTTCGCGTCCACGTGCCAATGTTGTTGGGGTTGATAGGTACGTAAAAAAGCTTTTATCTTCTTGGAGATAATGAGTCCGCCAAAAGTCAATAAAATATCCGGTCTCAATTGTTCAAATTCTTCTTCTCGAGATGCTGAAGCTTCGATCGGAGCGATAATTTTATCGATTCTCGTAATGAATTTCTCGTGGTGTAAATTAGAAGTCGTTTCTGTAAATACCAATACCGAAGGATCTTCTGCCAATTCATCTAAAAACTTTTGCTCTACGGCATTGGGTTTATTTACTCCCACCAACACCAATTTTCGCTTTGCCTTATTCCACATTTCAGCATAGGATTGTAGTGCTTTTTCTGAGGTTGTTTTTGGCTCTCGAATTGGTTCTATGATTAACGGATTTACCGTTGGCTTTTCAACTAAATGATATAAAGGTTCGTAAAACGGAGCGTTGATATGGACGGGACCATTTTGCTCGATCGCCGTATTTAAAGCTAAATTAATTTCTCGCTCGTTATGTTTTTGCGCTTCAAAAAGCTTTTGTTTAAGCTTAGAGTCTATGGGCACCGCTTCTTCCAAAACTAATTCTGAATATAGATTAGCGGAATATAAAATATGATTTTGATAGACATTTTTTTGTCGGATGGTTTGCCCATCACCAATATCGATACGCTCTACAGGACGATCGGCAGAAATTACCACCAAGGGCACATCGCTATAAAAAGCTTCGGCAATCGCCGGATAATAATTTAACAACGCACTCCCGGAAGAACAACACAACGCCACCGGCTCTTGCAATTGCTGCGCTAATCCCAAGGCAAAAAATGCCGCCGAACGTTCATCGACAATACTATAGGCTTCCATCTCCGGATGATTGGAAAAACTGATCGTTAAAGGTGCATTTCGTGAACCCGGAGAGATCACAACGTGTTTTATTCCTTTAGACAAACATAATAAGGTAATCGATTGGGCAAGCGGTATGCTGGAGTATTGCATTGTTTTTATAGAATTTTCTTCTACAAAAATACGGCTTATTCATTAATTTATCTGTGCGTTTACGAGTTTTTGTATGGATTGCTTAAGACCTTAATTTTGTTTGAAATATGAATTTCTCATCCCTCAAATCTCACGTCTAACTTCTACCTTTAAACTCAAAGTACTTTTTGCATGGTTTCTGCTTTTCTAAGTGTTTCTTCCCACTCAGCAGTTGGATTCGAATCTATTGTGATTCCGCCGCCAATGTAGAGAATCGCTTTGTTTTCTAGGAGTTGCATGCAACGCAGATTCACGTATAAATTAGATTGTCGCTCAATCAAGTTGAAAGCTGAATTTTCTACATTTCGCTTTCGAGGATTTCGAGCTTTTTCTACCTGGATATTCAATTCTCCCACATAACCCGAATAAAACGCACGATCGTAAGCCTCTTCTTTTAAAATGAATTCTTTTGCCATTTGTTTAGGTAAACCACAAACCGCCGGCGTTGGGTGCAAACTAGTGACAATTTCAGCTAGACTGTCTTTTTGAAAAACTCCGCTAATATCAGTTTTTAAATGCATTACATTTCCTGCTCGATGGGTATGCACTTCTGAGATTTGCAAACGCTCGATCCCTTCAATGTTTGTTAATGCATTTTCGATAGTTCGGGTAACAATGGCTTGCTCTTCTTTTTCTTTTTCGCCCCAAGAAACATCGGTAGTTCCTTCAAAAACCTGTGTTCCCGCTAATGCCATCGTTTTAAAACGATTATTTTGCGTTTTCACTAAGGTTTCCGGTGTGGCTGCCAACCATAAGCCTACCTGCGGATGGTACCAACAATACACAAAAGCCGTCGGATAATTTTTCAGTAATCGCTTAAAATATTCGATGGGTTGTGTTTTTACCACTAAAACTTGCTTTCTGGAAAGTACGACTTTTTCTAATGCTGAATTTTTAATAGCTTCAACTCCTTTTTCCACTAAATTTTTATGAAAGGTCTTTTGCTGAAGCGTGGTTTCAAAACTGGTCGCAGAAGTTGTGTCTTCCGAAGTTAACTCTTCCGAAGCATAATTCAGCTTCGAAAATTCGGCTGTTTTTCGATCAAAAAAAATGGTTTTTTGTTGATCATCAAATGGAGCGAATACAAAACCTTCTTGCTGAAAGTTTTCTAAATATTCTAATTTAGCGTCTTGCTGAAGTTGCAAGTGAAGCTCATCACTATTGGGATGACGATAAGCTACAAAAGGTAATTGTGCTTCAAGTTGTTGTTCTAATTTTTGAAAATATATAGGTAGGGTCATTTGGATTTTTTAAATTTTTACTCAACATCAACTAAATAGTTCTCGACTCCGTACAAACTGACATTGATTAAACTAATTACACTTCGAGAAGCTCAGTGTGACCATGCTTTTACTTCTTCTTAGGTAAAGCAATGGTAGTTAATTTTACAGCAGAAATTAAGTTTTCTTCGACATCTCGAATTTTAATATCCCAAACCTGTGTGGTTTTGCCTTTATGTATAAATTCGGCACGCGCAAACACCTCTCCGCTGGCGATACTTTTTACGTGATTGGCAGAAATTTCGATACCTCGAATGTAAAAATGCTCTCCGTCTAAAAAGATAAAACTGGCTGCACTCCCCACACTTTCTGCGAGCGCTACCATCGCACCACCGTGTAAAACGCCATCGGGTTGATGTACTTTGGGAGTCACCGGCATTTTTGCCACTAGAAAATCTTTACCAACATCGATAAATTCTATTTCTAAGGTTTCCATTAAGGTGTTTTTGCACATTTTTGCGCAACCGGCTAGTATTTCTTCTTTAGAATATTTCATTTTTTAATATCTCTATAAAATCTTATTACATAATTGAAATTAAATATTTAGTTTCGGAAAATATCTAAATCTCGATGATCGAGTAAAAATACAAAATAGCAACTACATGGCGACCGAAGAAAAAAAGGTTTCTTACACAACCACCAATTCTTATTCTACCAGAAATAACTTGACTTCAGCAACTAAAAACGTTTGGTTTTGCTGTCACGGACTCGGATTTTTAAGTCGGTATTTCATTCAATATTTTAACGGATTGGATGCCGATGAGAATTATATTATCGCTCCGCAAGCACCTTCTAAATATTATCAAAAATCAGATTTTAAGCACGTGGGCGCTAGTTGGCTTACACGTGAAGAAACGCAGCAGGAAACTGAAAATGTTTTGAATTACTTAGATGCGGTTTTTGCTTCGGAAGAAATACCTGGAGATAAACGATTGATTTTGCTAGGCTATTCGCAAGGCGTTTCGGTAGCGATGCGTTGGTTGGCTTCTCGAAAATTAAATGTGGATACCTTGGTGATCCATTCTGGTGGAATCCCGAAAGAATTGAGTCCGCAAGACTTTGACTTTTTAACCACAACTCAGGTTGAATTGTGGTACGGCACCGAAGACGAGTATTTAACCGAAAAACGAATCAACGAAGAAACCCGTCGCGCCAAGGAAATGTTTGGAGAAGCTTTAAAAATTGTTCCGTTTGAAGGAAAACACGTCGTGAATCGAGCATTAATCAATCAACTTGGAACGTCATGAAAGCCTCTAAAACCTATTTAAAAGGAAAATCTGTTTTTGTTGTTTCTGCTATAGTGATTGCCGTTACTTCACTTACTGTTTATTTTACGGGCATTCATTACCATAGAAGTGTAAATGATAACCTGCTCATTTCCTTATCGATCATTGCTATCGTTTTATTCGTATTTATGACCTACGGACTTTTTAAAGGAATTGGTTTGATGAATAATTTTCCGAAGTTTAAAAAATTCAAGTCCGGCGAGATGATTGATATCCCGATGGGTAAAAATTCGGTTTCTGATGTTGATATCGGCGATGGGATTGAAGGTTTACTCTTCTCTATTGTTTCTTGGATTTTACTCACCATCGCATTCGTGATCTTCCTCGTTTTTCTTGAAGCCGTTCTATGGTTATCGATCTTTGTGATTCTTGCGATGTTATACTGGGTTTTCTTTCGAGCTTTAAAATTGGTATTTAGCAAAGCTGAAATTACTCAGGGACACTTCTTCAAATCGATTGCTTTTGCCTTAGGCTATACTTTACTTTACACCGGATGGATTTTTGCGATTGTTTATATTGCTGAAAAAATAGGCTAAGAATTAGGTGTTAGGAATTAGGAATTAGGAATTAGGGAGGTTTTATTTTTTGAATTCAATGCAAAGTTTTCAATTTTAAACTTTTCAAAAGTTATTTTCTATACTTCACAGGATGTGATTCCGGAGCAAGTTCGGAATGGCGAAAAACGAGTAGCTTCAACTTCCAATTCAGTTTCATATTCTTTTTAGTTGCCCTTCTAGTTTTTTTTGAAAAAATTATTTTTTTATGATCTTATTAGAGCCTTATATGGTGAAAGCAATATTAATATTTTATATAGCCATAGCTATTAATGCAGTATATCTGGCATTAAAGTATGAAAAGGGTTACATGAAAATTTTATGGAGTCTAGTGTCGATTTTTGTACCAGTTATAGGAAGTGCTTTATATTTAATACAGTTTCAAATTAACAAAAAAGAACTTCGAGGCATTAAAAATTAGAGTGATGCGATTCGGGATCAAGTCCGGAATGACGAAAACGAGTCAGCTTCGACTTCAACTTCAGTTTCAAATTCAATTTCGAATTAAACCTTCTTCGCTTCTTCCCAAAAGACGTCCATTTCTTCTAAGGTCATTTCTTTTAATGACTTCTTATTTTCTTTGGCTTTTTCTTCTAAATATTGAAAGCGTTTAATGAATTTTTTATTGGTACGTTCTAAAGCATTTTCAGGATTGATGTTGAGAAATCTGGCATAATTGATCATCGAGAATAAGACATCGCCAAATTCTGCTTCGATCAAATCTTGATTTTGTTGGTTCACTTCATCCTGAAGTTCTTCTAATTCTTCTTTTACTTTTTCAAACACCTGCTGTGGCTCTTCCCAATCAAAACCTACGCCGGCTACTTTATCTTGAATTCTGCTGGCCTTTACCAAAGCCGGCAACGAACGTGGTACGCCTTCTAACACGCTCTTTTTACCTTCTTTGAGTTTTAGATTTTCCCAATTTCTCTTGACATCTTCTTCATTTTCTACTTCCACATCTCCGTAAATATGCGGATGACGAGAAATGAGTTTCTCGCAAATACTATTGGCAACATCGGCGATATCGAAGCTTTTTTTCTCGCTTCCGATTCTTGAATAGAAAACAATGTGCAACAATACATCACCCAATTCTTTCTTCACTTCTTCGAGATCGTTATCTAAAATAGCATCTCCAAGCTCATAGGTTTCTTCGATGGTTAAGTGTCGAAGGGTTTCCATGGTTTGTTTGCGATCCCAAGGACATTGTTCGCGAAGTTCATCCATGATCGTGAGTAAACGGTCGAAAGCTTGTAGTTGGTCTTTTCTAGTATTCATTTTTTTGAAAAATTTGAAGGTTTAAAAGTACAATTTCTTGAGTAGAGTTGAGTGGTGGGTGGTGAGATTTTAGTTTTACCCTTCTGTCATTCCTTCGGAATGCCACTTCCTAGTTTAGCAAGGAATTTTTTAGATTCCTGCCTGCGCAGGAATAAATAGCCCGGCCCGTTAGGGCTTGCCATTAAAAAAGCCTTGCAAATTATTACAAGGCTTCCTGTTTTGAAATAGTAAGAAAATTTATTCTTCTTCTGAAGAAGTTTCTTCTTTAGCTTCAGCTTCCGGTTCAGAGAAATCGGTGATTCCTGCGTTTACCAAAATGTTATACCACTGAAATACTTTTTTAATATCGCTTACATACACGCGATCTTCATCGTATTCCGGTAAAATTTCTTTGAAATATTCTTCTAATTTTGCTTTAGATTCTTTGTGGCTAATGGCTTCTTTACCATCTTCCTTTTCTGCAATTTTTTCAAAAACTGCTCTTAAAGGAACTTCTTCTGTATAAGTATACATTGCAATTTCACTAAGCATGCTCACATTGTGACGCACGTTTACCGATATTTTTTTGCCATCTGCTAACGATTCTGCAACAAAACCACCACGGGTTTGTGCTTTTAATTCATACAATCCCGGTTTTCCTGAAATAGCTAATACTTTTTCTAAACTCATGTTTTAATTTTTTAAAGGTCGCAAATATCTAATCTCTTGGTTTATTTACAAAAAGATTAGCGTGCTTTTTTTGCATTAGGAAAGCGCATTCTGTAATCTACACGAATATCGCCTTTGCTTATTTTCTGTAATTTACTCTTAATGAGACGTTTCTTTAAACTTGATAATTTATCGGTAAATAAAATACCTTCGATATGATCGTACTCGTGCTGAATTACTCTTGCCGCCAAACCATCGTATGTTTCGGTATGTTTATTAAAGTCTTGATCGTAATATTCTATAGTGATTTCCGGTTTTCTAAACACGTCTTCACGCACATCGGGAATACTTAAACAGCCTTCGTTAAATGCCCACTCATCTCCTACTTCATCTACAATGGTTGGATTGATAAATGCTTTTTTTAATGACTTTAATTGTGCTTGATCTTCTGCGCTCAAGTCTTCATCTTCTGCAAATGGTGCCGCATCGATCACAAATAACCGAATTGGTAAACCAATTTGCGGAGCAGCAATACCAACCCCATAAGCTGCATACATGGTTTCGAACATATTTTCGATAAGCTCGTTAAGCTTAGGATAATCTTGCGGGATCTCTTTGGCCTTTTTCTTTAACACGGGATCTCCGTAAGCGACAACTGGTAATATCATATTAATATGCTTATTTTTAAGTTTGAAAATGTGATGATGCTTTTAATTTTGCTCATCAGTACAAATACGACTGTAAAATAATCGTAGCACTAATTTCGTCTACTAAAGCTTTATTGCGGCGCTGCTTTTTTTTGAGTCCGCTATCGATCATGGTTTGTACCGCCATTTTAGACGTAAAACGTTCATCGACGCGTTCTACCTTCATCTGCGGAAATTTTTCAGCAAACTTTTTTAAAAACTCCTGAATAAATTCTTCACTTTGCGAAGCCGCACCATCGCGTTGCTTGGGTTCACCTACCAACACCAATTCTACGTTTTCTTTTGAAAAATAATCTTCTAAAAAAGAAATCAATTTAGGCGTTTCAACCGTGGTTAAACCTGAAGCGATCATCTTTAGCTCGTCGGTTACCGCAACACCTGTACGTTTAGTTCCGAAATCTAGGGCCAAAATTCTAGCCATATTCAATTTTTTGGCAAAGGTAACACATCTACAGGTTTTACGCTAAAATACCAATCGATATTGCGTTTAGGGTTGAAATAATTCAGCATACATAAGAAAAATCAAGTATTTAAACCGATGCTTTGCTTTTGAATAGGAAGCCTTATATTTGCTGAAAATTTTACCAATGGAAGACTTAAAGAACATAATTTTAGAAGCTTGGGATAACCGAGAACTTTTAAAAGAAGATAAAACCCAACAAGCTATTCGTCAAGTAATCAATTTGATCGATGCCGGAGAATTACGTACGGCAGAGCCTACTGCAGACGGCTGGCAAGTAAACGAATGGGTTAAAAAAGGGGTGGTATTATATTTCCCGATCCAGAAAATGGAAACCTTAGAAGCAGGGATTTTTGAATACCACGATAAAATGCCTTTAAAAACCGGCTATAAAGAAAAAGGGATTCGTGTAGTTCCAAACGCTGTAGCAAGACACGGCGCTTATATTTCTAGCGGTGTAATTATGATGCCAAGTTATGTAAATATTGGTGCTTACGTAGATGAAGGAACGATGGTCGATACTTGGGCAACGGTAGGAAGTTGTGCGCAAATCGGTAAAAACGTTCACCTTTCCGGTGGTGTTGGTATTGGTGGGGTTTTAGAGCCTTTACAAGCTTCTCCTGTAATAATCGAAGACAATGCATTTTTAGGTTCTAGAAGTATTGTGGTTGAAGGTGTTCGTGTAGAAAAAGAAGCTGTTTTAGGAGCAAATGTAGTATTAACGGCTTCTACCAAAATTATTGATGTAACCGGCGATGAGCCTGTTGAAATGAAAGGTGTCGTACCGGCACGTTCGGTAGTGATTCCTGGTTCTTATACCAAGAAATTTCCGGCAGGAGAATTTAATGTTCCTTGTGCTTTAATTATCGGAAAACGTAAAGAAAGTACCAACAAAAAGACTTCCTTAAACGATGCGCTTAGAGAATATAATGTAGCGGTATAAACTTTATAATATTACCCCAAAAACCTTCTCGCAAATGAGAAGGTTTTTTATTTTTATCATTTTTGCTCATGAATAAAACTCAACTTCCTTTAAATTCTGCTAAATACTTAATTATTCAGCAAAAAATGATTGGTGATGTGCTTACCTCTTCTATTTTATGTGAAGCAATCAAGCAGAAGTATCCTTTGGCAAAAGTTCATTTCTTGGTGAATCAGCATACGATTCCGGTAATTGAAAATAATCCATTTATCGATAAAGTAGTGGTCATGACCAAAGAGATGGAGAAATCACCTGTAAAACTTTTTCAATTCCTTCAGCAAATAAAAAAAGAGCACTACGATGTTGTTATCGATGTTTATTCGAAACCTGCAAGTACGGTTATTGGGAAATTTTCTGGAGCTCCACTTAAGATTGGTTATCAAAAATGGTATACAAAGTTAGCTTATGATGAACTTTACACTTATAAAGCAAAAGCAGAAACTCATGCAGGATTAGCAATTGAAAATCGAATGCATCTGCTACAATCTCTAGATAAATCTTACGCTAAAGAATTAAAACCAAAAATTTATTTAACAGAAGCAGAAATAGCTTCCGCTCAAAAAATACTTCAGCAAGAAAATCTAGCAAACAAAGATTTATTAATGATCGGGGTTTTGGGGTCTTCAGAAGAAAAAAGTTATCCGCTCCCTTATTTAGCCAAAGTTTTAGACACTATTGTTGAAACTACGGATGCAGAATTATTATTCAATTATATTCCTAAACAACTTACAATTGTTGAAAAACTGGTTAATCTTTGTGAACCGGAAACTCAAAAACGCATTCATCTTTCGATCTACGGTAAAAGTTTGCGAGATTTTATGGCGTTAACTTCACTTTGTACAGCTTTTATAGGAAATGAAGGTGGCGCGGTGAATATGGCAAAAGCCTTAGACATACCTACCTTTTCTATATTTGCACCATTTACTAAACGGGCAGCTTGGGCGCTCTATGAAAATGCCAGCAATGTAAGTGTACACTTAGAGGATTACCAACCAGAAACTTACGGTGAATTGAGTTTAAAAGAGATAAAAAAAGATGCTTCTAAGTATTACCAGTCTTTTAAAGCCCAATATTTTCTAGAAAAATTGAAAAATTACTTAAAGGAAGTTTTATAGCTTCTCGATCCCAAATGGTGTTTTGATGATTCCTTTTTGTTTCGTCTCTTTACGAATAGCCAAATTTGCGTCTAAAGATTCTTTTGTTTTATAACCTCTCGCGTGATCTAAATGTAAGCATAAGGCACGATGACGTATTTGTTTACCTTTTACACCAAGATTTTCTAAACGTTCTCCCAGTTCACGATCGGGACCACCGTAACGCATTCGCTCGTCGTAACCGTTTATAGCGATTAGGTCTTCTTTCCAAGCGGAAGAATTACAATTATTAAAAGAAGCATTTGAGGGTGTAAATGTATCTAAAAGTTTAGAAACTAACTCTCCACTAGCTAATTTTCGTTGTTGAGAAGAACCTAAATTACCATTCTGCTTAAGCCAAGTTACATCAAAACAATTTCCTGAAGTTATATCTTCTTTTTGAATAAATGTACTTAATTCCATATCCAACTTACAATAACCTCCAGACAAAAAACGTCCTCTTTCAGCATAAATCGCATGACGTTTTAGAAAATCATTTTTAGGTATACAATCACCATCGGTAAAAACAATGTATTCATTTTTTGCAGCCACGATCGCATTATTTAATATAGTTTGGCGTCGATAGCCTTGATCTTCGTGCCAAAGATGAGTAATAGGAACCGGAAAATCTTTTTTAAATTTTTCAATTAGATGTTTAGTTTCTTCTGTAGAACCATCGTCTGCAACTATAATCTCGAAGTCTTTATAATTTTGAACACTATAACCGTAAAGTACTTTTTCAAGCCATTCAACAGCATTATAAGTTGCAACGATCAAAGTTATTTTAGGTAAAGATTCCATTTAATTTTTTAAGAAATAAGTCTAATTAAAAGTCAAAAGTAATTATTTTTGAGAATTTCTTTTTCAGAATTAAAAAAAACTTGAAATTTGACGCAACGGTTTTAGTTGTTCTCTATCTATATAGTGATAGTTTTTCAGCTTAATTTGTTAGAAACCTTATAAGATCACTTGGAAAAAATTACAGCATTAATACCTACAGGGAATGAAATTCATAATATTAAAGAGGTTATTACTTCTGTAAGCTTTGCTGATGAAATTCTTGTGGTCGATAGTTTAAGCACCGATGGCACTTATGAAAAAGCTGTACAACTAGCCGATAAAGTTATACAAAGAGAATATCAGTATTCTTCTTCTCAAAAAAATTGGGCTATCCCACAAGCAAAACATGAATGGATTCTTTTAATTGATGCCGATGAACGCGTTACCCCAGAATTAAGAGAAGAAATTTTAGCTATACTCAAAAATCCTCCAACAGATGATACTGTTGCATATTGGATAGGTCGAAAAAACCATTTTATGGGAAAAGCCGTTAACCATAGCGGCTGGAAAAACGACAAGGTAATCCGATTATTTAAGCGAGATTTTTGTAAATACGAAGACAAAAAAGTACATGCAGAGATTATTGCGAGAGGTAATGTTGGAAAACTAAATCATAAATTTTATCACGACACCTATTTGAGCATCGACAAATATTTAGAAAAAATGAATCGATATGCTTGGTGGCAAGCTTATGATTACGATAAAAAAGTAGGTAAATTAACTCCCTATCATTTTATAATTAAACCTTTCTGGGGGTTTTTTAAACATTATGTTATTCAGGGAGGTTTTAGAGATGGTGTTGTAGGCTTGACGATTGGTTACATTCAAGGATATACAGTATTTATGCGATATGTAAAGGTTTGGCTACTAAGAAAAAATAGAAAATAACTATTTTTTCCAAAACTTTATTTTTTTCTTTAATCGCCGTTTACGATGAAATTTTTGCTGAAATATTTGTGTTTCATTCCACATTAATTGATAAACCTTTAAATAATCTTCATTTAAACATTTAGCATATTCATCACTCATAATTTGTACAACTTCTTGTTTATCTGTCAATCTAGCAAAATTCTTAATTCTTTCTTTAAAAGTTAAAGATTTAAATTCCATTCGGTTAAGATCTACCAAATAAAAATTGAAGTTTCCTTCATCTTTTTTTATAAGTGTATTTCCCGGTGAGTGGTCTAAAAACAATACTCGATTCTCGTGTAATTGATAAGTAAATCGAGTAAACGCACGTAATATTACTTCGTGATCTGGGATATCGAAGTTATGCGTTAAATCTCGAAAAGTATAATCTGCCTCTAAATGTTCACTTACATAAAAACTTTTTTTAAATAGTGAGGCTGTAGGATATTCAAAATAAGCAATAGGATCTGGAGTTCCTAACTCTAATTCTTGTAGCTTTTGAGCATATTCAAAAGATCTTCTGGCTTTACTTTTTCTAAAATGCTTATAAGCTACTTGATTGACTAAATTAGGAACCTTAAAAGATTTGATATTAAGAACCAAGGCTTCTCCTTCAACAGGAAATAACTTAATTACATTTCGATCTCCATTACCTAATTTCTCTCCTTCTTGCTGAAAATTCTCAATTTTTTGCTGAACAAAAGAACTTAGGTATTTGTACTTTTCACTATAAACTTCAATCATAATGCAAAAGTATATTTTTAAACTTACAAAATTTAAACTTCAGTAGGTATTAATATAAATTTGGTTATTTTGCATCCAATTCTATGAATCCATGAGGTTAATACAATTTACGGCTGCCGATGGTTGGCGAGGTCACGAACAGAAAATTATTTATTTATACGAAGCCTTTAAGGCTTTTGGTTATGTAGAAGATCAATGGATTGTATGCCCTAATAATTCTGAAGTTTATAAACGTGCTACTGCGAAAAATATGCAGGTTATCGGTTTCGATTTTAAGTCTGAATACGACTTTAAATTCGCTAAAGAATTTAAAAAAATCGCTAAAGATAAAAATGCCGATGTCATATTTTTACATAGCAGTAAAGCACAAACATTAGCGGTACTCTCTTCTTTTATCTACCGAATGAAAACTCCGCTTGTACTTTGCCGCACATTAATTAGACGGGTAGACACTAATTTTCTTAGAGAATGGAAATATAATTACAATGGCATAAAAAAAATAATTTGTGTTTCACATCCGGTGGTCGATGTTTTAAAATATGCCGTAAAGGATCATCGTAAATTATGTGTGGTCGGGAGTGTTACCGATATCAATAAATTTCCGCATCAAGAACCTACCGGAAAGTTACGCAAAGAATATGGTATTGATAATTCGCTTCCTATCATTGGGAATATCGCCGAATTTACAGGGTTTAAAGACCACCAAACCTGGGTAAAAACTGTTGCCATTTTAGTAAAAAAACATCAACTTCAGGCTAAATTTATTTTAGTAGGCAAAGGCGCTTTAGAAGAAGAAATTCGTAACCTGGTGAAAGAACTTGATCTAGAAGATCATATCATATTTTCCGGCTTCAGAAAAGATATTCCAGAGATCTTACCCGATTTTGATCTTTTTATGTTCACCTCGAATAACGAACCTACCGGTGGCGTCTTACTTGAATCTTATGCTTGTAAGGTCCCTATTGTAGCCGCAAACGCCGGCGGAATACCTGAAGTGGTTATCGATCAAAAAACCGGACTTCTAGCTGAAGTAGGCAATCCTGAAGATTTTGCAGATAAAGTGATGCAATTACTTGCAGACCAAGCACTACAAGAAAAGTTTAAAGAAAACGGTTATCAATATTTAATCGATAATTTCACCAAAGATGTTATTGCCAAAAAAATGTTTGACGAATTAAATGAAGTGGTAAAAAGTAATCGCTAATGAATATTCTTTTTTTTACAAATGAGTATGCACACCCCAACCTACCTGCTGCCGGTGGAGTAGGTTCTTTTTTTAAAATTATGGCTACTCAACTTGTTAAAGAAGGTCATAGTGTTAAGATTTATGGCTTTTCAAAGAAAAAACATCATTTTTTTGATGGTCAAATTGAAGTTGAATTTTTCAAACAATACAATAAAAAATTTCTTCTTGCAGAATTAGGTCGCTCGTTAAGTTCTAAGCTAAATAATCAAAAACTAGAATATTATTGGCTAAAAAAAGAGCGTAAATATTTAGCGAAAAAACTCAAACAATTTGCATTAAAGCATCATATAGATATTATTCAGTCTTTTACCTTTAATGGGTTCACAGCATATTGGGATAATAGTATTCCACTAGTTACCAGATATCACGGATCACGTGGATTTTGGAATCACTTTTTGGGGCATACCGGGAATGAATTGAAAATTCAATTAGAAAAAAAAGCTTTACAACAAACACCTTATACTGTTGCGAATTCTCACTTTTCAAAATCATTTATCAAAAAGTATTATGATGTTGAAGTAAAAAAAGTTATTCATAATGGTATTAATACCGAAGTATTTAAACCAATAGAGCAACAAGAAAAAATACCGCAATCAATATTTTACTTTGGTACTTTATCAGACGCCAAAGGTGTAGACCGGTTAGCAAAAATTTTTAATAAAGTTCATGAAAAATTTTCTGAAGCTTCACTTCATATAATTGGCAAAAACGAAAATTATTTCAATAAACTCAAAACAGAAGTAATAGCTAAAAATGCTAAAAGTAAAGTCAACTATTACGGTCATATTTCTTTATTAGATTTACCCAAACATATTGCTAAAGCTGCATTGGTAATCGTTCCTTCGAAAGGTGAAACTTTTGGCTTTACAATTGTTGAAGCTATGGCTTTACAAAAGGTCACCATTGTCTCTAACATACCGGTAGCAAAAGAAATAATCACTCATCAAGAAGACGGTTTTATAGCTAATACCGATAAAGATTTTATAAATCATATCTCTGAAGTTTTTCAAAATCCAGAAGCATTTTCACAAATGGAAATAAAGGCTCGAGAAAAAGTAATAAAGAATTTTTCACAAGAACTAATGGTGAACAACTCCTTCAAGTATTATGAAGAGATTTTAGCGGAGAAAAAATAAAAACTATGTTTCAGCATTACCTCATTACAAGATTTAACCTAAAAAAAGAAGGTTGGGACACTTCTAAAAATAATATTCCGGTGTTAACCGAAGAATGGTTAGAAAGACGCTTTAAGTTGTTCGAATCCTTTTGTTTTCCGTCAGTTAAACATCAAAGCAATCAAAATTTCACTTGGTTAGTTTATTTTGATGTAGATACACCTAAAACTTTTAAAGATCGAATCTTAGGTTTATCACTGGGTTACCCTAAATTTCAACCTCGCTTTGTAGAGAATATGCAAGATTTTGTGCCTGCAATTCAAGAAGAATTAAGTAAAGTAACTGCAGAGTATCTTATAACCAGCAGAATTGATAATGACGATTGTATTGCTTATAATTTTATAGCCGATGTGCAAAAACGCTTTGTAGAAAAAAATCATTGGGCTTTTGATTATGCCGATGGATTTACGCTACAAATCTCACCAAAGTTTCGTTTAGGTAAAAAACGCCAACTTTGGAATCCTTTTATAAGTTTAATTGAAAAAAATGAACAGCCAAAATCTGTTTGGCAAAAAGGGCATGCAGACTGGAAGCTTGATCCGTTAGTTGAACGTATTAATCATAAAAGGCTTTGGATGTCTATTATCCATCAAGAAAATAAAGTAAACGAATTTACGGGTTATGGTAAGGTTGCTGCTGCAGAATTACAAAACTTTAAGATGAACCCCGAAAAAAGAGAAGAGATCTTAGAAAGTCTAGAGGCACAACCAAAATGGATGTTTCTAAGTATAGGAAATTATTTCGATACGCAATTTAAATGCATTTATAAAGATCTTAAACGTTCGGTTCGACTTCGAAAAAAGAAGAAAAAACAAAAATCTTCTAGCTAAAACAGAAATTATGAAAAAAGTCTTTTTAGAATCTCACAACCTTAAAAACCCTTATTTTGGTTTTGGCCAATTCAATATTCAATTACTAAAGGCTTTTAAAAACTTACCCAAACAAGTACAACTTACCATCCACTCTCCCAATATTTTACAAGACAGAAAACAATTTGGGAATAGTTTTAACTACAAAAAATACTTTTCTTTTCGACGCTATGAAAATCTAAGAGTTCGAAAAAAATACGATTTATGGCATGCACTTAATCAAAATACCAAGATCGAGCCTTATCACGACATTCCATACTTATTAACCGTTCACAATACCGTTTTTGCAGAACAAAAAACACATCCCAACCATATTCGCTTTCAAGAAAAATTATTAAAAAGTAAAGGCATTACTTACATTTCTGAGTTTGCCAAAAGTTCGACTCATCAATATTTCGAAATTCCAGATGTGCCAGAATATGTGGTTTACAATGGTAATCCTATTCAAGAGTTAATAATTCCGCCAAATTTCAAACCTAATATAACCCCTCAAAAGCCTTACTTATTTTTTATAGGGGAGTTTGCTCCTAGAAAAAATTTAAAATGTTTACTTGATCTAATTGAAATATTGCCGGATCACAACCTAGTATTGGCCGGAAAAAACACCACTTCTTATGGCGAAGAAGTTAGAGAAGTTATTCAGCAAAAAAAATTAGAACGCCGAGTTCATTTAGTTGGTAAGATTAGTGATTCCGAAAAACAATTCTATTATAAAAATTGTGAAGCCTTTGTATTTCCGTCTTTAAGAGAAGGGTTTGGCTTACCTATTGTAGAAGCCATGTTTTTTCAAAAACCAATATTTTCTTCCAATAAAACCTCATTACCCGAAATTGGACAAGATTTAGTTTTTTATTGGGAAAATTTTCAAGCAGAAGCTATGAAAGATGTTTTTGAAAACGGAATAAAAATTTTTAATACTAAAAAAGAATTTTATCTTAAAGCTTTAAAAGACAGAGCTCAATACTTTAGTTGGAAAAATGCTGCTAAAGAATATTTAAAGATTTATAATGAATTAATATACAAATAAATTATTTTTTGAATATCCATAATGCATCATAAAATGTTTCGTCACCCAGAACTCGATTCAAGCTCTCATCTGATAAACTTTGGTTTTTAACATGATATGAGATTCTGAAATCGAAGATTCAACAGAGTTAAATAAATTCGGAATGACGCAGAGATTAATTATTACAAATAACAGATAATCAATTATTTTCCTCAAGCTTCAAAAAAACAAATCCCAGATTTTATAACATGCAAAATTACTCCGGTATTTTACAAGAATGTAGAGAAATTAATCACAACTTTGCAGAAAAAGTTTTTGACTATTTAAATATCTAAAATGATCGACGAAATTAACAATTGCCTCACCACTTTAAAACGTGGCGGACTCATACTCTACCCGACCGATACCGTTTGGGGAATTGGCTGTGATGCGACCAATGCCGATGCGGTAGATAAAATTTTTGCCCTTAAAAAAAGAGCCGAAAGTAAATCTCTCATTTGCTTGGTATCCGATTTTAAGATGCTTAACCAGTACGTAGAAGAAATTCCTGAAGTCGCTTACGATATTTTAAAATACGCGGCTCAACCCACCACGATCGTTTACGACGACCCTATTCGCGTGGCAGAAAACCTAATCGCCGAAGATAACTCGCTGGCCATTCGCGTTTGTAAAGATAAATTCTGCAACCAACTACTTAGAAAATTTAAGAAACCTATTGTTTCTACTTCTGCCAATATCAGCGGGCAACCGACTCCAAAATCTTTTCAGCAAATAAGTCCTGAAATTTTAAAAGGAGTAGACTATGTTGTAAATTTGCCCTCAGCTAAAAAAAGCGCTAAACCCTCTGTAATTATTAAATTGAGTTTAGACGGAAAAGTGCAAATTATCAGAAAATAAAATGCCTGAGGAGAATACTTACAAAGAAGCCTTATCACATAAAATTTTTGAATACATAAGCGAAGCCGCAGAAAATCTATCTCTAGAAACCTACGCTATTGGCGGGTTTGTACGCGATTATTTTTTAGAGCGCGGTGAAGCTAAAGACATCGATATTGTTGCAGTTGGTAGCGGTATTGCCCTTGCTGAAGAAGTTTCGAGACTTTTGCCACACCAACCCAAAGTACAAGTTTTTAAGACTTATGGCACCGCTATGCTACGTGCTTTTGATCTTGAAGTTGAATTTGTTGGCGCCAGAAGAGAATCGTATAACGAAAATTCTCGTAATCCTGAAGTTGAACAAGGTTCGTTAGAAGACGATCAAAACCGAAGAGATTTTACGATCAATGCGTTAGCACTTCAATTAAACAAAGAAAACTTCGGAAAACTGCTCGACCCGTTTAACGGATTAGAACACCTGAAGCAACAACTCATTAAAACTCCGCTAGCACCGGGCGTTACCTATTCAGACGATCCGTTACGAATGATGCGCGCTATTCGATTTGCGACCCAATTAGGTTTCAAAATTGAAGAAGCTTCTCTCGATGCGATTACAGAAAATCATAAACGCATTAAGATTATTTCTAGAGAAAGAATTGTTGAAGAGCTCAATAAGATCTTATCTTCAGAAAAACCGTCTATTGGTTTTGCCTTACTTAGAAAAACCAAACTGCTCCCAATTATTTTACCGGAGCTTTCTGCTTTACAAGGTATAGACGAAAAAGAAGGTCAGCGTCACAAAGACAATTTCTGGCATACCTTAGAAGTGGTCGATAACATTTCAGAAAATACCGATAATGTTTGGTTGCGTTGGGCAGCATTATTACACGATATAGGTAAAGCACCGACCAAGAAATTTCATAAAAAAATTGGATGGACGTTTCACGGACACGAATTTGTAGGCGCCAAAATGGTGTTTAAACTTTTTAAGCGTTTAAAAATGCCGTTGAATGAAAAGATGAAGTTCGTTCAAAAAATGGTATTAATGAGCTCCCGCCCTATTGTGATTGCAGAAGATCACGTGACCGACTCTGCGGTACGTCGACTTATTTTTGATGCCGGAGATCATATTGAAGATTTAATGACGCTTTGTGAAGCCGATATTACTACGAAAAACCCGAAACGTTTTAAAAAATACCACAATAACTTTAAGATTGTTCGTCAAAAATTAAAAGAGGTTGAAGAGCGTGATCATATTCGTAATTTTCAGCCGCCTGTTTCTGGGGAAGAAATTATGGAAACATTCGATATTCGACCTTCTAAAGAAATCGGGATGATTAAAAGTGCGATTAAAGAAGCGATTCTAGAAGGAGAAATCCCGAATGAATATGAAGCCGCACAAAAGTTTATGTTGAAAAAAGGAAAAGAACTCGGGCTAACAGCTAACAGCTAACAGCTAACAGCTAACAGCTAACAGCTAACAGCTAACAGCTAACA
>DTTX01000046.1:41886-94269 GCA_012964435.1 Mesonia sp.
CTAACAGCTAACAGCTAACAGCTAACAGCTAACAGCTAACAGCTAACAGCTAACAAAACTAAAAATGTTTAGAAATACCGTAAAAATATCGCTCATTCTGGTGTATTTAGTTATCGTTGCCGGAGCGGTAGTAAGAATGACCGGCAGCGGAATGGGTTGCCCCGACTGGCCAAAATGTTTTGGGTATTACATTCCGCCAACCGAACAAGAACAATTAGAATGGCATGCCAACCAAGATTACGAAAAAGGGCAAGTGATCATCTTAGATGAAACTTTGCAAGTTGCCAAGCAAAATTTCATCTCAACCGAGATTTTTCAAAAATCGAATTGGGAACTTTATACCAAACACGATTATGCCATTTTTAATCCAACACATACTTGGGTTGAATATATTAACCGATTGGTGGGTGCTTTAGCAGGTTTAGCTGTTCTTTTAATGGCAATTCTCTCAATCTGGAAATGGAAAAAAAATAAAAAAATTACGCTTCTCGCTTGGTTTACTACTTTTTTAATGGGCTTTCAGGCTTGGCTTGGCGCCACGGTGGTTTATTCGGTTTTGGCTCCGGTAAGAATTACGCTGCATATGGTAGTCGCACTAATTATTGTTGCCGTGATCTTATATATTTTATATATAGCAGGAGAAAAAAACACTTCAAAAAAATACCTTTCTTCTTTTAGAAATTTAGTGATTTTTTCGGCGGTTCTTACGCTTATTCAAGTAGTTCTCGGTACAGAAGTTAGGCAATTTGTAGATCTGCAAGTAAAACAATTAGGGTACGAAAAAAGCTTATGGCTCGAGGATCCTAACCTACAATTTTACATTCATCGTAGTTTTTCATTTTTGGTATTGTTCGTGAATTTGTTAATCTGGTGGAAAAACAAAAAACATCACTTAGGCTATTCACTTACCAACTGGGTGATCGTTTTAATTTTAGCTGAAATTGCCACCGGAATATTGATGTATTATTTAGATTTCCCATTTTCGACACAGGCATTCCATTTAGTGATCGCTTCGGTATTATTTGGTGTTCAATATTATCTAATTTTGCAGACCAACAAGGCGAAGATTCAGTTGAAAAAAGCCTAACTTTGCAGCCCTAAATTTTTAAGAATTATGATTTACAAATTCAGAATAGTTTTAGATACTTTAGATGACGTTTTTAGAGATATTGAGATTGAAGAAAGTGCGACTTTAGAAGATCTTCATAATTCGGTAACGCAAGCTTTTGGTTTTGATGGTACAGAAATGGCCTCATTTTACTTAACCGATGAAGAATGGAACCAAGGTGAAGAGATCGTTTTATTTGATATGAGTGAAGGGATGAACTCGGTTCGAATGATGAATGAAACATCACTAGATTCTGTAGTCGATGAGAAAAATACCAAGCTTATTTATGTGTACGATTTCTTTAGTATGTGGACGTTCTATGTTGAACTTGCCGATATTACTGAAGCTGAAGACGGTCGCGATTATCCTAACTTGATGTTTGCGCACGGACAGTTACCTGACAGTCCGCCTGAGAAAAATTTTGAAGCTGAAGAAACAGAATTGGAAGATGAATTTGGTGAAGATGATGTAGATTTTGAAAATCTGGATGATTACGATTTTGACCAAAACTGGAATTAATTAACAAACCACTTTTGCATTAGGGATAGCAGCGGCATCCTTTTTTGTTTTGTCAAAACTTCTCGACTCCGCTCGAAGTGACAAACAAAAAAGATATAGCGAATAGCCCGACCCGACCTAAGGAGGGAAATGCGCTAATTAACTTAAAAAACCGACTATGATTAATTTATATAATGCACAAATTGAATCGCTTTCTATTCACCGAGTTGGGAATAAAAGTAGAAATGAAGGGGTTTTCTTATCGGAGCAGCCTTTTGCTTTTAACGATGAGATGAATGCGCTGTTGAAGGAATATTTCTTGAAATCTTTTCGAGAGAAAGAAGAAAATTACTATCAATTTAGTCACGAGACCGATTTGGAGTTTCACGATCTATACGAAATTGCTTCGACGATTTTTGCAGACCCAAGCACGGTTCATGCGCAATCGAAGAAAATTGCTCAATTACTTTTTAATGAAGGAAAGCATCCACATATTAAAAGTGGTGAGTTATACGTGGTGTATTTTGAAAATGCTTTGCTCGATAATGAAAAAGTAGAAGCAATCGGGATTTTTAAATCTGAATTAAAACACGATTTTCTACAGTTTGAAGAGAGATCTTCTAATCTGGAAGCCGTTCTTCAACAAGGAGTGAACCTGAATAAATTAGATAAAGGCGCGCTTATTTTTAATAAAAATAAAGAGGAAGGTTACAAGATCTTATCGGTAGATTCTAACCGTTACGATACTAAATATTGGTTAGAGCAATTTTTGAGCGTCGATATTTTTGCTGATGAAAACTTCAACACGAAGAGTTACCTAAAATTTTGTCAGAATTTCGCAAAAGATGTGGTTTTGCCTGCGGAAGATAAACAACAGGAAGTCATGTTTATGAACCGAGCAGTGAATCATTTTGCGAAAAACGATAAGTTTGAAGAAAGTAGCTTTTTAAATGAAGTGATGGAAAACCCGGAGTTGATCCCGGAATTCAAGCATTATAAAACAGAGAAAGCTCCTCAATATAAAATTGAAGATCTAACAGAATTCCCGGTATCGAATACCGCGGTTTCTGCTGCTCGTAAAAAGATTAAGAGCGTAATTAATCTAGATACGAACGTTCAAATTAAAATGGACTTTGTAAACTCTGATAGCGCTGAAAAATTTATCGAAAAAGGTTGGGACGAAGAGCGCCAAATGTATTACTACTTGGTGTATTTCAACAAAGAAGAGAAAAAATAAAACGAGTTTTGTTGAAAGATTAAAAAGGATTTAGAAGTTGAAGCTTTTAAATCCTTTTTTTTTATTTCTTACTGATTTTATTTTGAAACAGTACGTTTTAAAACAAGAACTAAGATTTGTTTGATTTCAACTTCACATTCGATTTCAACTTTACGAAGGATGAGATGATGTTTCTCGACTCCGCTCGAAATGACAAAAAGTTCAGCATGACGATGAGTTATTAAATTTTAAAGTGTTCCTTCCCTTGAGGGAAGGTGGCTTATAAAGCGATAGCGGAATAAGTCGGAAGGGTGTTTTTTTTGAGTTGGTGAGTCTGTTAGTTTTTGAGTTGGTTTTAGTTGGAAACAAGACATTTTGAAACAGGATCCAAGATGTTTTCGATTTCATCTTCAATTTCGACTTCAATCTCAAAAAAAAGTTCCTTCCCTTGAGGGAAGGTGGCTTATAAAGCGATAGCGGAATAAGTCGGAAGGGTGGTTTTGAGTTGTTGAGTAGTTTTAATTGAAAACAAGATGTTTTGAAACAGGAACCAAGATGTGTTTGATTTCAAGTTCATATTCAATTTCAATTTCAGCTTCTTTGAGGGTAAGATGTGGTTTCTCGTCTCCGCTCGAAATGACATCAAGTTCAGCATGACTATAAAATATTAAATTTTAAAAAGTTCCTTCCCTTGAGGGAAGGTGGCTTATAAAGCGATAGCGGAATAAGCCGGAAGGGTGTTTTACTTACTGATTTTATTTTGAAAAAGGAACCATGATGTGTTTAATTTCAATTTCGATTTCATCTTCAGTTTCAACTTCAACTTCAACTTCAAGACTTAAAACTCCATAATCTCTTTTGAATTGGTATCGACGTAGTTTCGTTTTACAAATTCGAGTGCGGTTTTTAAAATTCCGCCCATACTTCGAGCGCGTTTAAACTTGATGTCTTTAGAATATTCAACGAGATCAAATTTTAGTTGCTTTAAATTTTCTTTGGTTGAAATATGATCGGCCGTCATACAAGCAATTAAAAGCTTAAAACGCTTTTGGCTGGTAATTAATCGTTTTGCCATTTGCGAGCGTTCTTCTTTTCGGTATTGCTCGATAGAAGATTCTTCTAAATGCGTGGTGACCAACTTCACCATCGGGTAATTTTCTTTGAAAAACTGTGGTCGGTATACTTTTAAATTTCCTTCGTAACATTGCTGATCAAAATCGATCGCCCTAATTTGATAATCGACGTGATCAAAATCGTGCGTAGGGATAATTACATAATTATACGAACGCATATCGCCTAAAAGTCGAATGGTACAACGTTCGTTGAATTTTACAAATTCTTTCGCGATGAGATTCTTGGTGTATTCGCTACATTTTTCTAGTTGTTCTTCAATAAAAACATCTCCGGGTATTCCCGCAATATGTGCTTCAATTAAAGTGTCTTTGTAGAGTAAAAAATTAATTCGATGTGGCGATAAAATATGCTCTAACTCTAAACCGTAGATTCGGGAAGCATCGGCTTTCTTCACATAAAAATAGGTGAAGTTATCATTAAGTACATTTCTAACTTTTATACGAAAGGGTTTCGAATTTCCGAAGGTGCAATAATCGATCGCATCGACATTTAAAAACTGAAATGCATCGTCACTCCCATCAGAATGTAAAATGGTATATACTCGCTTTAGGCTGTTATCAATTTCGGTACGTTCGTGATCGGGATAATAGCAACGCACCCAAAGTGTATCTTCATCGTGTTTATTATAAACCACAATAGAGCCCGAAAAACGAAGTAAATCGTCGTAAAAGACCGGGATTTTAGTGTATCGATTGTATTTTGTTAAGTATTTGCTCAATTTTTCGGTGATCGGAAAAATGGGCTTTTTCTTAGACATCAGTTTCTCTTCCATAGCGACAATTTAATAAAATTTAGAGAGTCAATTGCTAAAGTTTGTAACAAAACCTCAACTTGCTCGTCACATTTACAAAACCAAACTATTTTGAATACTATACTACAACTTAATCGACTTACGAAGAAATATGGTGCGCTTACAGCCGTCAATGATCTATCGTTTACCATAGAAAAAGGAAATGTTTACGGAATTTTAGGACCTAACGGAAGTGGAAAATCGACCACTTTAGGAATGGTTTTAAACGTGGTAAATAAAACCAGTGGAGATTTCCAGTGGTTTAATGGGAATGAAACTACACACGATGCCTTAAAAAAAGTAGGAGCTATTATCGAGCGGCCTAACTTTTATCCTTATATGACGGCGATACAAAACCTTAATTTAGTTTGTAAAATTAAGAATGTAACCAACGCTAAAATTGAAGAAAAGCTAGAGATCGTAGGTTTATTAGATCGAAAAAACAGCAAATTTAGTACCTTTTCTTTAGGAATGAAGCAGCGTTTGGCCATTGCCTCTGCCCTACTTAACGATCCTGAAATTTTAATTTTAGATGAACCGACCAATGGGTTAGATCCGCAGGGTATTCATCAAATTCGAGAAATTATTCGAAAAATTGCCGCTATGGGAACCACCATACTTTTGGCTTCTCATTTATTAGATGAAGTTGAAAAAGTTTGTTCTCATGTAATTATTATTCGAAAAGGTGTAATGCTTTATTCGGGAAGTGTAGATGAAATGAATGCCAGTCACGGTTACGTTGAAATGCAAGCCAAAGACGATCAAGTATTACTTGCTGCATTAAAAAATCATCCTTGGTTTGAAAAAGTTTCTATCGATGAAGAAACCGGACTTACCAAAGCAATGCTCACCCAACCTATTGAAGCTGAAGAACTCAATGCGATGCTTTTTGAAAAAGGAATTGTGCTTTCTCATTTAGTGAAAAGAAAAGAGAGTTTAGAACAGCAATTTTTAGAATTAACCAAACAAAACGCCTAATATGTTACGATTACTCAATATAGAATTTCATAAACTTAGATATAGCAGATCGACAAAAGTATTGACACTTATCTATTTTATTCTACCTCTTTTTGTTGCTCTTTTAGCTTCCATAGATTTCAATTTTATCGGTTTTAATATTCATTTAGCAGATCAAGGAATTTTTAACTTTCCGTATATCTGGCATTTTAATTCGTTCATCATTTCTTATTTAAAATTATTTTTAGCCATTGTAATTGTTTCTATGATGTCTAATGAATACAGCAACCGAACACTTAAACAGAATTTAATAGACGGGATGAGCAAAAAAGAGTTTATTCTCTCTAAATTCTACACGGTTTTAGCATTTTCAGCAATTTCAACAGTTTTTGTATTTTTATTATCGCTGATCTTAGGACTAACCTTTTCAGATTATACAGAATTTTCAATTATATTTTCTGATCTAGAATTTATACTTGCATATTTTATCAAATTAGTAGGTTTCTTTTCATTCTGTATGTTTTTGGGCATATTAGTAAAGCGTTCTGCATTTGCCTTAGGTTTTTTATTTGTCTGGTGGATTATTGAAAAGATCGTGTATTTAGTTGTTCGCTTTAAAATCACTCATACTGAAAGTGCTACAGATTCTGTTATGCAATTTTTCCCTATCGAGGCTACTTACAATTTATTGAAACAACCTTTTAGCAGACTTAATTTTATACAAACTGCAGCTAACCAATTAAAAACCGATGTTACCACAGATTATGCTGTACATTGGTATAGCGTTTTGATCGTACTGGTATGGACGACGATTTTTGTTTGGGGATCTTATGCTTTGTTGAAAAAGAGAGATTTGTAATATAGATATTTGTTTTATCTTTAAGGAGAATTAGCCTTATGAAGATAAAATTACTCAACCTCTTATTTTTTTTGATTTCAACTCATTTTCTGTTTGCGCAGGATATTGAATTATACTCACAATTTAATGGGAGATACGATTATACCGCAATTGGAGCAACACTAAACTCCTGTGAAAATAATCTCTGTGGAGTTTGTGAAATAGATACATCGGCAGCAGCAACATTAGCTTTAGAACCAAGTCAAAATGTAGTTGCTGCCTATTTATATTGGGCTGGTTCGGGAGAAGGTGATTTTGAAGTCAATCTAAATGGATATGAGATAGTTGCTGAAAGAACTTTTAATCATACACTGCAGGCTAATGGATCTAATTTTGTATTCTTTTCAGCCTTTGCAGATGTTACCTCTATAGTTCAAAACGCAGGAAATGAAACTTATTTTTTATCGGAATTAGATTTACAAAGTATAATTAGTTCCTATTGTGTAAATGCAACAAATTTTGGTGGTTGGTCGATCACGGTGATTTATGAAGATGCCTCTCTTCCACTTAACCAACTTAGTATTTTTGATGGTTTACAAGGAGTTTCTGTCGATGAACCGGATCTCACTATTCAATTAGAAAATTTAAGCGTAATAGATAATGAAGGTGCTAAAATTGGTTTTTTAGCTTGGGAAGGAGATGCTGCTCTGGGCATCGAAGAGAATTTATTTGTAAATGGGAATGAAATATTTAACGAACCATTAAACCCTGCAGGTAACGCTTTTAATGGTACAAATAGCTTCACAAACAGTAGCGATCTTTACAATATGGATCTTGATTTTTTCAATATTGAAAATAATATCGAGATCGGCGATACTTCTGCAACCATCCAATTACATACCGGTAATGGTTCTTCGGGGGATCTAATTTTAATTAACAATGTAATTACCGTACTTAACAGTATTTTACCAGATCCTTCGCCACAAATAAATAATATTATTACCACTTGTTTTTCTTCAGAATTTCAATTGGATTACACCGTCAATAATTTTAATTGTACAGGAGCATTACCACCAAACACGCCAATTCTTTTTTATATTGAAGATGAATTAGTAGGACAAACTTCAACCCAAAACACAATCCCGATTGATGGTTCTGAAACCGGACAAATTAATATTACCTTACCTAATAATGTTTCAGCAACAAATACAATTACAATGATCGTTAATCAAGATGTAGATGGTAATATTATAGTTCCTGAAATTAATAATGATAATAACTCTACAGAATTTTCAATAACTATTCCTGTCTTCGATTTTGAGAGCTCATTAGTAAATCTAGAAACTTGTGCGAATACCTCTAATCCTAATGTCGCCATTTTCGACTTAACAGAAAATACTCCAATCGCAGTTGGTGAACAAGAAAATATAATCATCGATTATTTTCTTACTGAAAATCAAGCAGAAAATAATCAAACACCAATAGATGAGCCTACAAATTTTGAAAACAGCTCTAACCCTCAAGAAATCTTTGTTCGTATTACTTTCGAAGGAGATGAAGACTGCTATCTTACCGACTCATTCTTTTTAAATGTGAATACTACACCACTAGCCGCAACCGGAAATGATTTAACTGCTTGCGAATATCAAAATGATTTAGGAATCTCGATATTTGATCTTTCTGTAAATAATGATCTCATTACTAATACTCAAGAAAACACAAGTCTTTTGTATTATGAAAACTTGGAAGATCTAGAAAATTCAATCGGTGAAATTCAAAATATTCAAAATTTCGAAAACACTGCAAATCCTCAGATTATTTACGCCAAACTATTTAACAATGACCATCCTGAATGTTTTACAGTCTCAAGTTTCGAATTAGAAGTGACTTCAATTAGTATGGGAACTATAATAGAAGAGTTTCAAGCTTGTGATGATGAAGGTTTGGAAGCGATTTTTGATCTTACCCAAAACTCCGCTATTGCTATAGATAATCAAACTAATGTTGAAGTAAGTTATTTTGAAACATTTTCAGAAGCAGAAAATAATGTAGCTTTTATTACCGATCCTTCTACTTATCAAAATGAAAATAATCCGCAAGAGATTTTTATGAGAATTTCATCCATTAATAATGAAGATTGCTATATCATTGATTCTTTTTTAATTTCTGTTTTTGATACTCCGGAAGCTTATGAACCAGAAGATATAATACTTTGTGATGATAGTACAAATGATGGTTTCGCGCAATTTGATCTTACTCAAAATGAAACTATAATTCTCAATGGTCAAAATGCGATCATAAATTATTACACATCTCAAGAGGATGCAGATTTGCAGCAAAACCAAATCAGTAACCCAACTAATTATACTAATTTAACCAATCCGCAAGGTATTTTTGTAAGACTTTCTAATGAAGATTTAAATGAATGCTATAACTTAACTTCATTTTCTATAGCAGTTAATCCGGTAGAAACTATAGAAATATCAGATAATCTTTTACTTTGTGATATAGGTTATAATCAAGCCAATTTTAACCTAACCGATATCGAAGAAAGCCTCAATTTAAGCTCTTCTCAATTAGTTGAAGGTTATTACATCTCTATAGATGATGCTAGTTTTCAAGAAAATCCAATTCTTACACCAGAAAATTATTTAAATACTTCTAGTCCGCAACAATTATTTATTAGAGTTGAGGATGCTCAAGAATGCTATAAAATCTATTCATTTTTAGTAGATGTAGAAAACTGCCCACCATTTATCCCTGAAGGCTTTTCTCCTAATAATGACGGGATAAACGATACATTTCATATTAGTGGTTTGTATAATATTTTTGAAAATTTCAACCTAAAAATTTATTCTAGGCTTGGTAATTTAATTTATGAGGGTAATAATTCTATCGAAGAATGGGATGGCACAAGTAGCAGAGGTTTAAATAATCAAGGTAAAAATCTTCCAACGGGAACATATTATTATGTGCTAAATCTCAAAGATCCAAACTTCGATATATTTAAAGGTTGGGTTTATTTAAATCGTTAAGTTATCAAATAGATAAATTCAATAACTCACAAGGCATAATTTTTGAGAAAAGTGTAAATTTGCAACCCCAAAATTTTTGCTTTGAAAAAATTATTACTTGTAATCTTTTTACTTATTGGCGTAAAGTCAATAGGGCAAAGTATAACAGTAGATGCTAATACCTATTCTCCACAAGAATTAGTAGAAAATATTCTAATTAACAGTGGTTGTATTGACGATGTTACGGTAACCGGTAGTGTTTCCGGAAGCTTCAATTCAGAAAAAAGTTACGGTTATTTTGATCGAGATGGCACTACTTTCCCTTTTGATAATGGCCTCGTATTAAGCACAGGAAGACTTTCTAATGTTCCCGGTCCAAATAATAACTTGAGCGACGACGACGCTGCCGGCTGGGGTCCCGATCAAGACCTTGAACAAGTTTTAGGGATCACCAATACTCTTAATGCAACTGTAATCGAGTTCAACTTTACGCCAAATGCGAACACCATTCAGTTTCGCTATATTTTTGCTTCAGAAGAATATCAAATTGGAGATGCTAATACTTGTGAATATTCAGATGTTTTCGGATTTTTAATTAAACCTCTTGGCGGGACTTATCAAAATATAGCCGTGGTTCCCGGCACAAATACTCCGGTAAAAGTTACTACAGTTCATCCCGAAATTGTCGATGGTAACGAAGGTTGCGATGCTCAAAACGAACAATATTTTGAATCGTTTAATAACTCAAGTCATCCTATTAATTTCAACGGACAAACAAAACCACTTGTTGCACAGGCAAATGTAGTAGCGGGTACAACCTATAAAATTAAATTGGTGATCGCAGATGATTATAATTATCGTTATGATTCAGCTGTATTTTTAGAAGGAAACAGTTTTAATATTGGTGCAGACCTAGGAGAAGATCTTACCGGTGCAAATGCGCTTTGCGAAAATGAAACTTACACGCTTTCAGTTTCAGATAACGGCAATTCCCCAACAAATTACGATTGGTACCAAGTTAATAACTCCACAGAAACAGTATTAACTTCCGGAGCTTCAGAAACTGAATACGAAGTTTCTTCAGCGGGAACTTATAAAGTGGTACTTACTTATGGTCCTAATTGCACCGCAGAAGATACAATTGAGATCGAATATGTCGATTTTACTCAATTATCAGATCAGATTATTTACGAATGTGATACTAATAATGATGGCTTAAGTATTTTCAATTTAAATTCTGCGACCCAAAGTCTTACCAATAACGATCCAACTTTATCGGTTACCAATTTTTTCTTGACCGATGCAGAAGCACAAGCTAATACAAATCCTATACAAGATCCAGATAGTTTTAACAATACTGTGGCAAGCCAAACGGTATTTGCCAGAATTATTGCTGATGCCGGTTGCACTACAACTTTAGGATTAACGCTAGAAACTTCGTTTACGAATTATGATGAAGTTTATCTGGTAAATTGCTATAATTTATTAGACAACGACATTAGTTTCAATTTAACTGATGCAGAACCTGCTATTGAAGAAGAAATCGGCATTTCTGATTTTTCGGTTACCTATTTTGAAACTGAAAATGATGCATTAAGTAACCAAAATCCGTTACTTAATACAATACAAGTTGAAACTTCTGAACTTCCAAAAACCATTTTCGGGAAAATCAGTAATGCTTCCGGTTGTCAAGGTATTATTGAAGTTGTTTTACGTGGAATTCAAGAACCAGAAATCGAACCGAATTACCAAGCTCCGTTTTTATGCTTAGAAAACCTGGACGGAGTTACGATCGAGTCTGGCGTAATCGATAACCCGACAAATTATACTTTTCTTTGGGAAAATGGAGAAACTACACCAACGATCCAAGCAGATTCTTTAGGAACCTATCAGGTAGATATTACGAAAACTGAAGTGATTAACGGAGAAACTTACGAGTGCACGACCACAAATTCGATTACCGTAAACGGTTCTGAAAAAGCTCAATTCAGTTATGAGATTGAAGGGAGTTTTGATAATTATTCGGTGATCATTTCAGCAGAAGGTATTGGCGATTATGTGTATTCGCTAGACGATCAATTCGACAATTATCAATCTTCACCGATTTTCTATAATGTTGGTGCAGGAGAACATCGTATTTATGTAAAAGATTTGAATGGCTGCGGAATTTCATTTGAAAAAATAATAGTCTTAGGTTATCCAAAATTTTTCACTCCAAACCAAGATGGTATCAACGATACTTGGGGATTAATTGGTACCGAACGTTTTAACCGAAGAGTTGAAAATGTCTATATTTTTGATCGTTTTGGTAAATTACTCACTTCTATTTCTCACGTAGGACAATGGGACGGTACTTATCACGGCAAACAAATGCCCTCGAACGAATATTGGTTTTTAGTTACTTTTAAAGACGCTCCAGATTTTAAGGGACATTTCACATTAAAACGCTAGTAAATCGCTAATTTTAGAGTTGTAATTCTTCGGAAGTTTTTCCGACAGAAAATCGCTTGTAGTTGTATAATTCAGCTATAAAAATTCAATCCAACATGCTCGATGAAATTCAAATTAAAATCTGATTATAAGCCTACCGGCGACCAACCAACAGCCATTAAAAAACTAACAAAAGGTATTGAAGACGGTGAACGCTACCAAACACTTTTGGGAGTTACAGGTTCCGGGAAAACCTTTACAATGGCAAATGTTGTTGAAAAAGTGGAACGCCCAACGCTGGTTTTAGCGCACAACAAAACTTTAGCAGCTCAGCTTTACAACGAGTTTAAAACATTTTTTCCCGATAACGCAGTAGAATATTTTGTGTCGTATTACGATTATTATCAACCGGAAGCTTACATTCCAACTTCCGGAACGTATATTGAAAAAGATCTATCGATCAATGATGAAATTGAAAAACTGCGTTTAAGTACCACTTCTTCCCTACTTTCGGGACGTCGAGACGTTTTGGTTGTGGCTTCGGTAAGTTGTTTGTACGGTATTGGTAACCCGGTAGAATTTCAGAAAAATGTGATCTCTATTGAACGTGATATGGAAATCTCGAGAACCAAATTCTTACATCGTTTGGTACAAAGTTTATATTCTAGAACCGAAGGCGAGTTTCATCACGGTAATTTCAGAATAAAAGGAGACACGGTAGATGTTTATCCTGGTTATGCCGATGATGCTTTCAGAATTCATTTTTTTGGAGATGAAATTGAAGAAATTGAAGCTTTCGATCCTGTTACCAACGAAGTTCTAGAAAAATACGAGCGGTTAAATATCTATCCCGCAAATATGTTTGTGACTTCTCCCGATGTTTTAAATAATGCGATCAATCAAATTACCTTAGATCTAGGAAAACAGATCAATTATTTTCAAGATATTGGTAAGCCACTCGAAGCAAAACGCTTAGAAGAGCGCACGAATTTTGACCTAGAAATGATTAAAGAATTAGGTTATTGTTCAGGGATTGAAAATTATTCGCGCTATTTAGACGGAAGACAACCCGGCACGCGACCTTTCTGTTTACTAGATTATTTTCCCGATGATTATTTAATGATCGTTGATGAAAGTCACGTAACCATTCCGCAAGTTGGAGCAATGTATGGCGGCGATAGAAGTAGAAAAGAAAACTTGGTAGAATATGGTTTTCGACTTCCGGCAGCTATGGATAACCGACCTTTAAAATTTGAAGAGTTTGAATCTTTACAAAATCAGGTGGTTTATGTAAGTGCTACTCCGGCAGACTACGAAATGAGTCAGACCGGCGGCGTTTATGTAGAACAGGTAATTCGCCCAACAGGACTGCTCGATCCTATTATTGAAGTGCGTCCAAGCCTAAATCAGATCGACGATTTAATTGAAGAAATTCAGACACGTGTAGAAAAAGATCAGCGAACGTTGGTAACTACGCTTACCAAGCGAATGGCAGAAGAGTTAACCAAATATTTAAGCCGAATTGATATTAGATGTCGTTACATTCATAGTGATATCGATACGTTGGAGCGTGTAGAGATTATGCAGGATTTACGTCGCGGACTTTTTGATGTTTTGGTTGGGGTAAATTTACTGCGTGAAGGTTTAGATTTACCGGAAGTTTCTCTAGTTGCCATTTTAGATGCCGATAAAGAAGGTTTCTTAAGAAGTAATCGATCGCTAACGCAAACCATTGGTCGTGCCGCACGACATTTAGAAGGTAAAGCGATTATGTATGCCGATAAAATTACCGACAGTATGCAACGAACGATCGACGAAACCGAGTATCGTCGCGAGAAGCAAATCAACTACAACAAGCGAAACAACATTACGCCAAAAGCTTTAAATAAATCTTTAGACGGAAATTCTTTATATGGTAAAAAAACAGAGCCCTATAAGTTTGAACCGGCTAGCAATTTAAAAGCTGCAGAAGAAGAAGTGACGTATTTTAATGAAAATCAATTAGAAGATCGTATTCGAAGTGTACGAAAAGAGATGGAAAAAGCCGCTAAAGACCTAGATTTTATGGCTGCTGCTCGTTTTAGAGATGAAATTAAAATGCTTCAGGAGAAATTAAAAGAGAAAGAGGTATAAAAAAGCCTGCTCGAACGAGCAGGCTTTTTTTATTTTAAACATCTATTTTATTGCGCAGAATATTTCTGTAAAATATTTTGAAATTTCATCATTAATCCCTGAGTTATAGATATATTTTTAGCCATAATTTGAGGTGTAGCTTTTAAAATACTTTCTCCTGCAGGTGTCTGATAAAACTCAATCATTTTTTTCAAATCTTCCTTAGGAACATTTTCAATATAAACATCTACTAACTGAGAATACATTTCATCTAACTCAGCTTTAATTTCACTTTTAAAAGCCTCTTTATTTCTATCTGGCAAACCAGCAGCCATTTGATCGATGTAAGGATTAACAGCTTCGCCAGTACCAGAATTAACTTTAACAAAATTCATCATTTCTGCTTTAAATTCTGCATCTTCCTGCGCAAATCCTGAAAAACTAATACTTACTAAAGCAATAGCTAATAAAAATTTTTTCATCGTAAATTGTTTAATGGTTAAATAATGGTTTATCACTCATCATCGAGTGTATTTTATTTTTTGTTTCTTCTAAAACAGCTTCATCTTCAATATTTGTGATCACTCCATCAATTAGATCGACTACAGTTTTCATATCTTCTTCTTTTAAGCCACGCGTAGTGATCGCTGCGGTTCCTACACGAATTCCGCTAGTAACAAATGGAGATTGATCATCAAAAGGAACCATATTCTTATTCACGGTGATTTCTGCTTTCACTAAAGTTTCTTCAGCTTCTTTACCGGTTACACCCTTGTTTCTAAGATCGATCAACATCATATGGTTATCGGTCCCTCCGGAAATTACATCATAACCTTTCGCCACAAAAGCTTCTGCCATTGCTTTCGCATTTTTCTTCACCCGAACCATATAGTGTAAAAACTCATCGGTTAAGGCTTCTCCAAAAGCTACTGCCTTTGCTGCAATAATGTGCTCTAACGGCCCGCCTTGGTTTCCTGGAAAAACAGCGCTATTAATTAAAGTTGACATTTTTTTCAACTTTCCGCTTTTCAATTTTAATCCGAATGGATTTTCAAAATCCTTACCAATTAAAATAAGTCCACCTCTTGGTCCGCGTAAAGTTTTGTGTGTTGTAGTTGTAACAACGTGGCAATGTGGAATTGGATCTGCTAATAAACCTTTAGCAATTAAACCCGCAGGATGTGCAATATCTGCCATTAAAACTGCTCCAACTTCATCGGCGATCTCTCTAAATCTTTTATAATCGATTTCACGTGAATAGGCAGAAGCACCGGCAATAATTAACTTTGGTTGCTCCTTTTTTGCCATTTCTAAAACGTGATCGTAATCTATTTTTCCGGTTTCTTTATCTACGCCGTAAAAAACAGGAGTATATAATTTTCCTGAAAAATTTACCGGAGAACCGTGTGTCAAATGCCCTCCGTGAGAAAGGTCGAAACCTAAAATTTTATCACCTGGTTGTAAACAAGCTGCAAAAACTGCTGTATTTGCTTGAGAACCTGAGTGTGGTTGAACATTAGCATATTCTGCTCCAAATAATTCTTTGGCGCGTTCGATAGCGATTTGCTCTACTTCATCTACCACTTCACAACCGCCATAATAACGCTTGCCCGGGTAACCTTCAGCATATTTATTGGTTAATACAGAACCTGCTGCTTCTAAAACTTGATCGCTTACAAAATTTTCGCTCGCAATAAGCTCTAAACCATTAAGTTGACGACTTTTTTCTTGTTTAATTAAATCAAAAATTTCAGTATCTCTGGTATTCATAGTTAAGCATCTATTAAAATATTTGTCAAAAATATAAAAAGCATTCGGTTAATTGTTGGAAAATAATATATTTGAATGCATTCTTTATTAAAACTTGAATTATAATTATGACCATTACCGCCAACGACCCAAAAAGAAAAACTTGGTTAGATGTACCTAAAGACTCAGATTTTCCTATTCAGAATATCCCATTTGGTGTGTTTTTAACCCGAGACGATATTATAACCATAGGAACTCGAATTGGCGATTATGCCATAGATCTAGGAGCTTTACATCAATTAGGTTATTTTGAAGGTATCCCGTTAACCGATGATATTTTTCTTCAGGATACGCTGAATGATTTTATTGCTGACGGAAGAAAAACTTGGCGAGCGGTAAGAAATAGAATTGCTGAAATTTTTGATGAAAAAAATTCAAGCTTAAAAGATAACGAAGAGCATCGACGCATTGTACTTTTCACATTAGACGAAATTGAAATGCAGCTGCCGGTTCAAGTTGGTGATTATACCGATTTTTATTCAAGTAAAGAACACGCGACAAATGTTGGCGAATTATTTAGAGGAAAAGAAGAAGCTTTACTCCCTAACTGGCTGCACGTTCCTGTAGCTTACCACGGAAGAAGTTCTTCGATCATCCCAAGCGGAATCCCGGTACATCGCCCAAAAGGACAAAAGAAACCCAAAGGCTCAGACGACCCTATTTTTGGCCCGTCACGATTAGTAGATTTTGAATTAGAAATGGCATTTATCACAACCGCAGCAAACCCGTTAGGAGAACCAATTGCTGTGGAAGATGCTGAAGAATATATCTTCGGAATGGTGTTGTTTAACGATTGGAGTGCGCGTGATATTCAGAAATGGGAATATATTCCTTTAGGACCGTTTTTAGCGAAAAATTTTGCTTCATCAGTTTCTCCGTGGATCGTGACTCTTGATGCATTGGAACCTTTTAGAACTGAAGGGCCAAAACCTGTTAAAAAACAATTACCGTATTTACAATCTAAAGGAAAGAAAACTTTCGATATAGATCTGGAAGTTGCCATTCAACCAGAAGGTAAAGAAGAAACTGTGGTTAGTAAATCTAATTTTAAGTATTTATATTGGAATATGAGTCAGCAACTCGCACATCACACCATTAACGGTTGCCCCGTGAACAGTGGAGATATGATGGGTAGCGGAACCATTTCTGGCCCGGACGAGTCTAGTTTTGGTTCAATGTTAGAACTTTCTTGGAATGGTGAAAAACCTATTAAATTAAAAGAAGGCGGTGATCGCAAATTTATCAATGATAACGATACGGTTATTATTCGCGGTCATTGTGAAAATAAAAATGTACGTATTGGTTTTGGTGAAGTAAGCACTAAACTATTACCGATTTATAAAGCTTAAGAAAAGTTGCAAAACAAAAAAAAGCCATTCAAAATTTGAATGGCTTTTTTGTTAGGTTACCTAACTATTTAATTTAAAAATTCTGCAATTTTTTCAGCATTAATATCACTATGTGAAGTATGGTAAACTACATTTTTATCTTTTATGATCAATAATTGCGGAGATTCGTGAAAAACACCAAAATCTTCAGCTACTTTATTCGACACACTTCGATAAGCGATTAAATCGAGGTAATACAATTTCACTTGCGTTTCGTCGTAATTGTATTCACTTTCAAATTGTCGCTTTGCCATTCGGCTAATTCCGCATCGTGTGGAGTGTTTAAAAATTACGACTACCTTTTCTTTCGAGTCCTCCTCTAACTTATGCAAGTCGATTTCACTTTCTAAATGATGCCAAGGAGCTTTAGAATTTTGTTCTGCTTCTCCTCCTTCGTTTCCTTTAAATATCTTATCTAAAAATCCCATAATCTGTATTGTTTAAAGTAAAATTAAGAATAAAAAACCGGCAATGTAATAACTTTATAAAAGAATTAAACACTGAAATTTTGTCGGTTAAAAAATCAACAAATATGTCAATTTGTCGGTTTTCAAAAAAGGTATATAATTTGACTATCTCTTTTCAAAACAAAGAAAAATGAACTTTAACAATTTTACCATAAAATCGCAAGAGGCCATCCAGCAGGCGCAGCAGCTTGCTCAGGAAATGGGCCATCAACAAATAGAGAATGAGCATATTTTCAAAGCCATTACCTCTGTAGACGAAAACGTAACTCCATTTTTACTAAAAAAACTCAATATTAATGTAGGTTTATTTAATCAAGTTTTAGATAAAACCTTAGAAAGCTTTCCAAAAGTTAGTGGTGGTGACATCGTACTTTCTCGAGAAGCCGGAAAGACGTTAAACGAGGCTTCTTCTGTAGCTAAAAAAATGAATGATGAATATGTTTCAATCGAGCATCTCATTCTGGCTATTTTCAACTCTAAAAGTAAAGTCGCGCAAATTCTAAAAGATCAAGGCGCTAGTGAAAAAGGCTTGAAAGCTGCAATTGAAGAACTTCGAAAAGGAGATCGGGTAACTTCTCAAAGCGCAGAAGAAACCTATAATTCATTAAATAAATATGCGAAAAATCTTAACCAATTAGCTGAAAACGGAAAGTTAGATCCGGTAATCGGTCGTGATGAAGAAATTCGTCGAATTCTTCAAATATTATCTCGAAGAACCAAAAACAATCCGATGTTAGTAGGTGAACCAGGAACCGGGAAAACCGCCATTGCAGAAGGTTTAGCGCATCGTATCGTCGCAGGCGATGTTCCTGAAAATCTTAAATACAAAGAGATTTATTCGTTAGATATGGGAGCTTTAATTGCCGGAGCTAAATACAAAGGTGAATTTGAAGAGCGTCTAAAAGCGGTTATTAAAGAGGTTACTTCTAGTGATGGAAATATAGTGCTGTTTATAGATGAAATTCATACGTTGGTTGGCGCCGGTGGCGGACAAGGAGCGATGGATGCGGCCAATATTTTAAAACCTGCTTTAGCGCGTGGTGAATTGAGAGCCATTGGAGCGACTACTCTAGATGAATACCAAAAATATTTTGAAAAAGACAAGGCTTTAGAGCGTCGTTTTCAAAAAGTAACGGTCGATGAACCTGATACCGAAAGTGCAATTTCTATTCTCCGCGGAATTAAAGAGAAATACGAAACTCACCATAAAGTAAGAATTAAAGATGAAGCGATTATTGCAGCTGTAGAACTTTCGCAACGCTACATCACCAACAGATTTTTACCCGATAAGGCGATCGATTTGATGGATGAAGCTGCTTCAAAATTACGAATGGAAATCAATTCTAAACCGGAAGAATTAGATGTGCTCGATCGTAAGATTATGCAGCTAGAAATTGAGATTGAAGCCATTAAACGCGAGAAAGATGAAGCAAAGCTGAAATCTTTAAAAGCCGACCTTGCCAATTTAAAAGAAGAACGAGCAGAATTAAGCGCGCAATGGCAGAATGAAAAAGGCGTGGTCGATAATATTCAGCAGGCAAAAACCGATATTGAAAATTATAAACTAGAAGCAGAACGTGCCGAGCGTGAAGGCGATTACGGTAAAGTAGCAGAATTGCGCTACGGAAAAATAAAAGAAGCCCAAGAACGCTTAGAGCAACTTCAAAAAGAAGTAGAAGCTCAAAAAACGAAAGGTAAAAAATCACTTATTCAGGAAGAAGTTACCAACGATGATATTGCTGAAGTTGTAGCAAAATGGACCGGCATTCCCGTTACCAAAATGCTGCAAAGCGAACGCGAAAAATTGCTGAAGTTAGAAGATGAATTACACAAACGTGTCGTAGGCCAAGAAGAAGCAATTCAAGCCGTGAGTGATGCGATTCGAAGAAGTCGCGCCGGACTGCAAGATCAGAAAAAACCAATTGGTTCGTTCTTATTCTTAGGAACCACCGGAGTTGGTAAAACTGAGCTTGCCAAAGCTTTAGCAGAATATTTATTCGACGACGATAATGCAATGACGCGTATCGATATGAGCGAATATCAAGAACGCCATAGCGTGAGTAGATTGGTCGGAGCGCCTCCGGGATATGTGGGTTACGATGAAGGCGGACAGTTAACCGAAGCGGTAAGAAGAAAACCTTACTCAGTAGTCTTGTTAGATGAAATTGAAAAAGCGCATCCAGACACATTTAATATTCTGCTTCAGGTGTTAGATGAAGGAAGATTAACAGATAATAAAGGGCGTTTAGCAGATTTTAGAAACACCATTATTATTATGACATCGAATATGGGAAGCCATATTATTCAAGAGAAGTTTGAAGCGATCAAGGATATTGAAACTGCAATGGAAGGTGCAAAAGTTGAAGTGCTCGGCTTATTGAAACAACAGGTTAGACCGGAGTTCTTAAACCGAATCGACGATATCGTGATGTTTACACCGCTTACGCAGGAAAATATTTCAGAAATTGTTGAGCTTCAGTTAAAAGGAGTCACCAAAATGCTGAGTCAGCAAAACATTACGTTAGATGCTACGCCAGAAGCTGTAAAATATTTAGCAAAACAAGGTTTCGATCCGCAGTTTGGAGCCAGACCGGTAAAAAGAACCATTCAGAAAGAAGTACTAAATCAGCTTTCTAAAGAAATTCTTTCCGGAGAAATCACCACCGACAGTATTATTTTAATTGATGCTTTCGACGATCAACTGGTCTTTAGAAATGAATCTGATACGGTGGTCAATACCGATTGAAGAGAACTTATCAATTAAATTTTAGAGCTACCCGATTTTGGGTAGCTTTTTTTATTTCTTACTTTTGCTGAATTCTTAAAAAGAAGATGGTAAAATTCATTTTTTATAAATTATTAGGCTGGAATATTGAAGGAAAATTCGATCCGGCGATTAGAAAATCGGTTGTTATCGTAGTTCCGCATACTAGTTGGCACGACTTTTACATTGGCGCTTTTACTAGAAAAATCATTCAGGTAGATATTAATTATATCGCAAAGAAAGAATTATTCAAAGGTCCGCTAGGAGCTTATTTAAAATGGATGGGCGGCAGTCCGCTCGATCGTACCGCCGGACAAAATAAAGTTGAAGCGATCGCTAAACTCTTTCAAGAAAAAGATGAATTTCGATTAGCTTTAGCTCCCGAAGGAACACGAAAAAAAGTACAACACTGGAAAAGCGGTTTTTATTGGATCTCTGTTTTAGCAAAGGTGCCTATCATTCCTGTATCATTTGATTATGGTAGAAAAACCGTTCGCATCGGGCAAGCCTTCTACCCTACCGGAAATTACGAGAAAGACTATAAACTACTTCAGCTTTTTTATAAAAACATAAGAGGAAAAGCCGATCTTTAATTTTCCTTTTGCGCATTCATTTTAGCGGCAAGCTCTTTAAGTTTCGCCTTTCTATTTTCTTTTTCTTGCCGAAGTTTATTCTTTTTACGCGCCATTAATTTTGAATGCTTTGCTTTATTCTTGGTATTTTTCTGCGCACCCGATTTTGCCATTATTTAGCCAATTTATAATTACTAACTAACACAGAAGCAGAAATATGCAACTCTAATTCAAGCTCCCTAATCATATCTACTGTAAGACGCTTTTTTTTATTTAAAATTTCAGAAACTCTACTTTTCCCCCCAATAATTCCTACTAAATCTTTCTGCTTTAAATTCATTTCTTCCATTCTTATTTTAATAGCTTCAATAGGATCTGGAGCTTCTATAGGATGGTAAATATTTTCATAATTATCAATAAGCATTGACAATACTTCTGCTTCATCACCTTCCTTTGTATCTGGAGCAGCATAAAAAATAGCGTCGAGCCTTTCTAAAGCTTTTTCGTAATCTTGCTCTGTTTTTATAGGTTTGATCTTCATTATAATTTATTTAAATTGTATTTGCATCAATTTTATCGTATTCTGTATGCGTACCAACAAACCTTATAAATACCCATTGTCTTTCAAAATTAAACTTTACAATTAACCGATAAGAATTTCCCTTAATATTAAAAACAATACGACTATCCTTTAAAATACTAGCATTTATGTAAGTTTGCTTCACTTCATTTGGAGATTTCCAATGAGAATTTTTCGCAGTTTCGTACCAAGTTTTCAGGTATTGTTCAGCATCTGCATGTTTCTGCCAAAATTCCCTTAAAGTCCTTTTTGCTATAATTCTTTTCATGATTACAAATCTATTTCAAAATTACAAAAAGTTCTCAAATAAAGAACATATTTTGTTTACAAAACCACAACTTCTCTCTTTTATTGCTTCGCTTAACTTCGTAAATTGAACTTTCTTTTTTTCTTGACATTCAATTTTATGAAAATTCTACATACCGCCGATTGGCATATTGGTAAAAAACTGCACAAACATTATTTATACGAAGATTTCGACTTGTTTATCAATTGGTTAATCAAGTTGATCACCGAACAAGAAATTGAAGCCGTTTTAATTTCAGGAGATGTGTTTGATCTGGCAAATCCTTCTGCAGAAGCTCGAAAACAATATTACCGTGCATTGCTTCAGCTTAGAAAAACCAACTGTCAACTTATTATTACCGGCGGCAATCACGATTCGCCCAGTATGCTCGATGCGCCAAAAGATATTTTAAATGAATTAAATGTGACCGTCATCGGCGGAATGCCTTCTAAAATTGAAGAATGTTTAATTCCGCTTCAGAATAAAAAAGGAGAAATTGAACTCATAGTTGCTGCCATCCCATTTTTACGCGATAGTGATCTGCGATCGATCGATGCAGAAGTTATTTACGAAAATAGAATTGAAGCCATTAGAAAAGGGATTGAAGCAACTTTTACGAAAGCCGCAAATACCAGTAAAAATCTCTATCCAGAGCTTCCTGTTTTAGCGATGGGACATTTATATGCAGCCGGTATTGAAAGTTCTGACAGTGAGCGTGACATCCAGATCGGGAATCAAGCGGCTTTTCAAGCCAGTCAATTTGGTACAGAATTTAGTTACGTAGCTTTAGGTCATATTCACAAACCGCAACGCGTAAATGCACAAATCCCTACGTTTTACAGTGGTTCCCCGCTCCCACTTTCGTTTAGTGAACGTAAGGATGAAAAAAGATTGTTGTTGATCGATACTGAAAATGGTTTTGAACCCGAAAGTATCGCCATCCCAAGTTTTCGAAAATTAATTCGTATTAGCGGAAGCATTGCTGAAATTCGGCAGAAATTATTCAGTTTAGAGTCGCAAGGCAGTTTAACTAATTTGATTGAAGTTGAATTGAAAGAAGAAAATTACGATTCCAATTTAATTGCGCAATTAGACGATTTAGTAACCAATTTTGAGCAAGCCAATTTCGAGATCGTAAAACACCGAGCTACTTTTAAAAATCAGTTACGAGAAAGCGGAAAGTTGTTTGAAAGTCATCAACATTTAGAAGATTTAAAACCACAAGAAGTCTTTCAGAAACTATTGGAGCAACACAGTTATGCGGAAGAAATTAAAGAAAAAGTGAATATCGCTTTTCAAGAATTATTGGAAGAAGTGAATCATAATTAATGAACGAAAACCTCTCGACTTAGCTCGAGGTGACAAGCTCATATTTCAATGAAAATATTAAAAATAGCTTTTAAAAATATCAACTCGCTACGCGGCGAGCACGAAATAGATTTTATCAAAGAACCGTTTTTGCAAAACAGTTTATTTGCCATTACCGGACCCACCGGAAGTGGAAAAACCACGATTCTCGATGTCATTTCTTTAGCGCTATTTAATCAAGTGCCGCGATTGGGTAAATTGAGTACTGCCGAAGTTTTAAAAAAAGGCGCTATTCTTACACGCAATCAAAAAGATGCTTACGCCAAAATTACCTACGAATGTAGACAAGGTATTTTCGCTTCTACTTGGCAAATTTCTACTGCCAGAACCGGTAATCTACGCGATTATCATATGGAATTAGCGAATTTAGAAAGCGGACATTTAGATTTAAAAAAGTCTGATGTTCCCGGTAAAAACGAAGAATTAATTGGCTTAAACTACGACCAGTTCATTAAATCTGTGGTATTAGCCCAAGGCGAATTTGCTAAATTTTTACAAGTGCCCAAAAAAGAACGCGGTGCACTTTTAGAAAAAATAACCGGAACCCAAATTTATCGCAGAATTGGTCAGGAGGCTTATTTTAAATACAATCAGGTTAAAAAAGATACTGAAGAAAAGCGGCTTAAAATTGAAACTTTTAAAGAGCAATTATTAGCTGAAGAAATTTATGCCGAAAAACAAACCCAGGCTGAAAAGCTGCAACTTGAAAAGAAAAACTTCAACCTTTCTATTCAAAAAAATTCGGAAGCGATTAAGTTGAAAGAGGATTTACAAGAACAAGAAAAAGAACTTTTAGCCACCGAAAAACAGATTACCCAAGTTGAAGCTTCCACTGCTGAATTTGAAAAAGAAAAGGGTAAAAAGCTGAAGCAACACGAAGAAATACAGTTTTTTTCTGAAGATTTAAATTCTTGGCAAAACCTTCAAAAAGAGCAAAAAAACAATACAGTTCAAATTAATGAAATTCAGCAGAATTTAAAAGATTTTCAGGAAAAACGAACGCATTTACAAACAGAGTTTTCTTCAACTTTTCAGCTGGAAATTAGTCCGCAGAACGCTTCTGAAAAATTAAATAACTATAAAGAAAAAGTTAGAACCTTAATTACAGAGCGAAGTGAATTATTATCGGTTTACAGAACTTCTGAACAACATATTTCTGGTCTACTAAAAGACTTTCAGTTTAGTTCAAAGCCTTCAAATACAGCCGTTTTTCAGCAAGAATTAAAAGAAAAACAACACGAAAAATCTAGCGCTTTTGAAAAGTTGAATAAGAAATTTCAGCTTGAAGAAAAATCGGTTGCTATTTGGCAAGAAGAAATTCAGCAGCAATTAAAACTAACTCGTGCTGCGGAAAAGCAAAATTTTCAACTACTTCAATTAAAAAAAGACCTCAACCAAAAATCGGAAGAGCTTAAAAAAATCAATGATTCTTTAAAAGATTTGCCACAACAAGTAAAAAAACTTCAGCAAGAATTAAAGTTGAAAAATGCACAGCTCGAAGCCAAGCAAAAAACATTGGAAGTTGAGCAATTGCAAAAACAATTGGAAGATTTTCGTAAAGATTTGGTTGAAAATGAACCTTGCCCGTTATGCGGATCGACGCATCACCCATTTGCTTCAGCGCATCCAGAAGTTGAAAATCATTTAAAAACAGAAGTTGAACAGTTGCAAAAAACAATTCAGCATTTACAACAAGAGCTCACTCGAGAACAAACGCAATGGCAACAATTTCAACAGCAGCAGGAAAAGCTTGAAAAGGAAATTAAGCCAACGGAACGCTTATTAACTGAAAAAGAAAGAGAGTTTGAAGAAAATTTCGCCGTAATTCTTCAGCAGAAGAAAGAGCAATCTTTTGCTGAAATAGAAGTGAAATTAGAAACAGATTTTAAAGAATTAGACCAAGCTAAAGAACTCAAAAAAAGCTTAGTTCAACTTCAAGAGTTAGCCGAAAAATCTAGAGAATTAGCAGAGTTGTTAGAAAAAGGTACTCATAAAAGAGATGAAATAAAAGCATTGTTTAAAGGAAAAGATTTTGAAAAAGAAATCAGCACTGTAGAAACTTCTTGGAATAGAAATGAACAAAATATTGTTCAGCAACAAAAATTACTAGATACTACCGAAAAATCGCTTGCTGAAGTAAACGAGAAATTAGCGAAATTAACCAAAGCGCTTACTACTCAACTTACCGAAAAAGGCTACCAAAGTATTGAACAGGCTATATCCTTACGACTTACCGCTACAGAAGCTCAGGCTTGGCAAAAAGAGCGAGAACAGCTTCAGCAAAAAGGAATTGAGTTAAAAACACTTCAGCAAAAATTACAGGAAGAAATCAAAAAGCTACAAGAAAAAGATAGCGAAACGAGTCTGGAAAAACTGCAAGAGCAACTTCAGCAGGAAAAAGAAAGCTTAACTAAAAATGATGAGGAACTTAAAGAAGTTTCACGCTTATTAAAAAATCAAACAGAAAATTTAAAGCAAATTGAAAAGCTAGAAGATGAAGTAGGTAAACAGCTTAAACAATCGGAACATTGGAAAATTTTAAATGACTTGATAGGTGATAAAACCGGTAATAAATTCAATGATTTTGCTCAAGATTTAACTTTAGCGCAACTTTTACAGCTTGCGAATAAACGTTTAATGAATTTAAGCGACCGTTATAGCATCGATCAACCTACCGATGAGGAAGATGATAGTTTAGTCGCGATCGATGAGCATATGGGCGGCCAACGGCGTTCGATTAAAACGCTTTCGGGGGGCGAAACCTTTATTTTAAGTTTAGCGCTCGCTTTAGCACTTTCTGATTTGGCTTCTAGAAACATTGAAATCAATAGTCTTTTTATTGATGAAGGTTTCGGCACCTTAGATCCGGAAACTTTAGATCAGACCTTAGATACCTTGGAAGTTTTACAGGCAGAATCTTCTAAAATGATCGGTGTGATTAGTCACGTAGAGAGTTTAAAAGAACGTATCGCAACACAAATTCAACTCACGCAAAACGGACAAGGTTATAGTAGTTTAACAATTGTGTAAATCAAAAAAGCCACGAATCAATTTCGTGGCTTTTTTTTAATTTAATTAGAGTTTTTACTTCGCAATATTTACTGCTCTTGTTTCTCTAATCACAGTCACTTTTACCTGACCAGGATAAGTCATATCGGTTTGAATTTTCTGAGAAATTTCGAACGATAAGTTATTGGCTTTATCGTCTGAAACTTTTTCACTTTCTACGATCACACGTAATTCTCTACCCGCTTGGATCGCATAAGCTTTTTTCACTCCGCCAAAACCAAAAGCAATATCTTCTAAATCTTTTAAACGCTGAATGTAAGAATCTAACACTTGACGTCTTGCCCCAGGTCTCGCTCCGCTAATCGCATCACAAACCTGAATGATAGGCGAAAGTAGCGATGTCATTTCAACCTCATCGTGGTGAGCTCCGATCGCGTTACACACTTCTTCTTTTTCACCATACTTTTCTGCCCATTGCATTCCTAAAATTGCGTGAGGTACTTCTGTTTCTGTTTCCGGCACTTTACCAATATCGTGTAACAATCCTGCTCTTTTAGCCAACTTAGGATTCAAGCCTAGTTCTGCTGCCATCGTTCCACAAAGTTTAGCTACTTCACGCGAGTGTTGTAATAAGTTTTGACCGTAAGAAGAACGATATTTCATTCTACCTACTGTTTTTATTAATTCTGGATGTAATCCGTGAATTCCTAGATCGATCACCGTTCGTTTACCGATGTCGATAATTTCTTCATCGATTTGCTTACGGGTTTTCTTCACTACTTCTTCGATTCTCGCCGGGTGAATTCTTCCATCAGTTACTAATTTATGTAACGACAAACGCGCAACTTCACGACGCACAGAATCGAAACAAGAAAGAATAATTGCTTCCGGAGTATCGTCAACAATAATTTCTACGCCTGTTGCCGCTTCGATCGCTCTAATGTTTCGACCTTCACGACCAATAATTCTACCTTTTACATCATCACTCTCTAAGTTGAATACAGAAACACAGTTTTCTACCGCTTCTTCTGTACCAATTCTTTGGATGGTATTAATAATGATTTTCTTTGCTTCTTGTTGAGCAGTAAGTTTGGCTTCTTCAATAGTATCTTGAATCAATGCCATTGCATCGGTTTTTGCAGATTCTTTTAATGATTCTACCAATTGTTCTTTGGCTTCTTCTGCACTTAACCCGCTAATTACTTCTAATTGCTTAACCTTGCTCTCAAGAAGTTTATCGATCTCTTCTTGTTTCTTTTCTAAATATTCGTTTCGATAATTATAATCTTTTACTTTTTCGTCAAGGTCTTTATTAAGCTTTTTGTTTTTAGCTAATTCACTAGAAACTTGAGATTCTTTATCGCGAGTTCTTTTTTCTGCATCAGCAATTTTCTTATCTCTCGATAAAATTACTTTTTCGTGTTCTGCTTTAAGCTCGATAAACTTTTCTTTTGCCTGAAGTATTTTGTCTTTCTTTTTACTCTCGCCTTCTGCAGTTGCTTCTTTTATGATCGATTTTGCTTCTTTTTCAGCTTCTTTCACTACAGAATCTGCTTTGTTTTTCTCTAAATTTTTAGAGATCACAAAGCCTATTGCCAGACCTATAATAAGCGCTACAACGCCGATAACTATTGATAATATTTCCATAATTTATTGATGTATATATATAAAAAAAGCCTGTATTAGCATTGATTTTTGTATAAACTCCGTATAAAACAGGTTTAGGGCTAACAAGCTGATCAAGGATCCGTTCAAAGACGGCTTGCTTTTACAACTTAGACTCACCCTTTTTAATTGATAAGTGTTGAGTTTATCAAATAGATAATAACTAATACAGGCAGTAAACCTTAAATTATTTTAAAGAACGTATTTTATTAATTGGCCAAGAACTCGGTTAACAGATGATTTAACGCATTTAGTTTCTCTTCTGCTTCGGTTACTTGGTTACTATTATCGATGGACTTCTGCTCGTTTTTAGCTGCAAACTGCAAGGCACACATCGCCAATACATCTTGCTTATCACGAACAGCATAACTCTGTTCAAATTGCTTAATTGCTCGTTCGATCTCTTTAGCCGCTTTACGCAAACCTTCTTCCTGTTGCGGAAAAACCGTAAGCGGGTAAACCCTATCGGCAATCGAAATCTTTATTTTCAACTTTTCATTCTTCATACAGAATGTTTATTCAGAAAGTTGAACAATACATTGATCAATTTCTCTAATTAAGCTGTTTATTTTTAGTTTCGTCTCTCTTTTATATTCATTACTGCCCAGCATTGCGTTAGCAGCTTTGAGTGTTTGGGTTTGATTTTCTAAAGAACTAATTTTTACTATTAGTTGTTGATTATTTTGTTTTTCGATCTCTAAGCTTTCTTCTAATTCTCGATTCTGACGCTTTAAAATCTCGTATTTATGTAATAATTTACTAATCTTATTCTCTAGTGAATCAACTGTTTCTACCAATTTACTCATCTGCACTTCACGTAATACTTCACAGACAAAGTTAACATACCTTTACCAATATGCCAACAGTTTTCTTTCTAATTTTTATACTAAAACAGGTAAAAAATGTGTTTTTAGATTAAATAGAAGTTTTTATATTTAAACCCCAGCCCCTTACAACGCTAACATTACTTTTTATGAAATTATATTTTTTGGTCTTTTTTGCTTTATTCAGTATTCAATTTGGTTTGGCACAAGAAAACCTTCCGCAAGAGTACTTTGAAAGTCCGCTGGAAATACCATTAATTCTATCGGGAACTTTTGGTGAGTTAAGATCGAATCATTTTCATAGCGGGATGGATATTAAAACACACCAACAAACCGGTTTATCGGTTTTAGCATCGGCATCGGGGTATGTGAGTAGAATAAAAATTTCTCATTTTGGTTACGGTAAAGCACTTTACATACAGCATCCTAATGGTTACACTTCTGTTTATGCGCATTTAAAAGAATTTGCACCAGAAATTGAAAAATATATTAAAGAGCGCCAGTATGCGAAAGAGAGTTATGAGATCGAAGTTTTCCCGCAGGCAAATGAATTAAGCGTTGATCAAGGAGAACTTATCGCATATAGCGGAAACAGTGGCGGTAGCGGTGGCCCACATTTACACTTCGAAATTAGAGACAGTCAAGCCAGACCTATGAATCCTATGCAATTTGGAATTGCAATTAAAGACGCTCTCTACCCTATTGTTCGTGGTATGTACGTGTATCCTATTTCTGAGAATGCACATATCGATACCAAGGCAGAACGCAAAAAACTTCGTGTGATCCCCATAGGTAATGGTGAATATAAAACTGAAAATATTTCAGCTTATGGTAAAATTGGCTTCGGAATTAATAGCGTTGACCTCCTGAATTATGCTGCTAATAAAAACGGGGTAAATACGATTGAAACCTTTTTAAATGGTAAAAAATTACTTACTGTCGATTTTAATAAATTCTCTTTTGCTGAATCTCGTTATATCAACGACTATATCGATTATGAGCTGGAAGAAAGTCAAAATGAAACGGTGCAGAAGTTATTCATCACCAATAACAATCCGCTTAGTATTTTTAAATATCAAGAAGACCAAGGTTATGTTGAAGTGAATGATAGTTTAGATTACAATTATAAGATTGAAATTAAAGATTATGAAGGCAACACTTCTATAGTAAGAATACCTATTTCTCCTAAAGAAATACCTTCAGAGAATATAGAAAAACCAGAAACAAAAAAGACCAACTATTTTGTAAGATCGTCGCAAGCTACTGCTTTTGATGAAGATGGTTACGATGTTTATATTCCGCGAGGCGCTTTATATAAAGATGAATATTTAGACATTAGTACCGATGGCGAAAGTATAAATGTTCACCATCCAACAACCGCGCTGCATCAAAATATTACTATTGGTTTTGATGTTAGTCGATTTAATGATAAAGATAAAGAACAACTTTTTATTGCGAGAATGAGCGATTGGGGTCGTCCGTATTATTCCACTACCTATAAAAAAACAAATCGGTTCACGACCCGAACCAAAACTTTCGGGACCTATAAATTAGCGGTAGACAATACACCACCACTAGTACAATCGGTTAACTTTAAAGATAAAAAATGGATGTCGAATTACCGTTACCTTAAGTTTAAAATCTCTGATGATCTATCGGGCATTAGCAGTTATCGCGGCACTATTAACGGGAAATTCATTTTAATGGAATACGATTATAAAACCAATAGCTTGGTTTACGATTTTAATGATGAAGTAAACACTACCGAAACAGAAAACAATTTGAAGATCATTGTGGTTGATAATGTTGGAAATAGTACTACATTTGAAGGCACATTTTTCAGAAAAAATTAAAGCACGATCTCTTGAGAAATTTTTCTTTTTTACTCCCTCTATTTCTATTTATATCGACACATATTAACGCGCAAGAAGCTACCATCGAAGGTATTATTCTCGACGAAAACGACGTTCCGGTTCCCGGCGCTAACATAAGCTACGCAAATGGCGGGACACAAACCAACGAAAATGGTTACTACGAATTAAATTTGCCTGCAAACCAAGAAGTAGTTTTAACAATTACCTACGTAGGATTCAAAAAAATTGAAACAACTATTTCGCCAATTGCCGCAAATAAAAAGGTTGAACTCAATTTTGTCTTAAAAACCGACGTCGAACAAATTGGTACAGTAACCATCACCGGAAACAGAAATAACCGAGTTGAAGGCATTACTACGATAAGCCCAGAGACGATACGTAAAATTCCGGGGGCAAACGCCGGAGTAGAAAATCTTTTAAAAACTTTACCCGGAGTTACTTCTAACAACGAATTAAGTTCTCAATACGCTGTACGTGGTGGTAATTACGATGAAAATTTGGTTTATGTAAATGAAATTCAAGTGTATCGTCCGTTTTTAATTCGATCTGGGCAACAAGAAGGATTAAGCTTTGTAAATACCGATATGGTTAGAAATGTTGAATTTTCTGCGGGTGGTTTTCAAGCAAAATATGGCGACAAACTTTCTTCGGTGCTCGATATTACTTATCGTCGTCCGGTAGATTTTGGAGCTTCGCTAGATTTAAGTTTATTAGGCGGAAGCGCTTCTATAGAAAATGTTTCTGAAAACGGAAAATTCTCTGGTATCGCCGGTATTCGTTACCGAGATAACAGCTTGTTTGTAAACGCAAAAGAAACCGAAACAAATTTTAGACCTCGTTTTGCCGATGTGCAAACTTATCTTACTTACCAGTTTAGTGAGAAGTTTGAATTGAGTTTTTTAGGAAACGTTGCAATTAACCAATACGATTACGAGCCTTTAACGAGACAAACCAATTTCGGAACTATTTCTGATCCTAAAGCTTTACTTATTTTCTATGAAGGTCAAGAACAGGATCAATATGAAACTTATTTCGGAGCTTTTAAAGCGACCTACGACGTTTCAGATAATTATACGACCAAGTTGATCGCTTCTGCTTACAACACGCAAGAACAAGAGCATTTTGATATTTTAGCACAATACCGTTTAGGGGAAGTGAATACCGATATTGGCGGTGAAAATGTAGGTGAAGTAGAATTTAGCGAAGGTGTTGGTTCTCAACTTACCCACGCGCGTAACGACTTAGATGCTTTAATTTTTAATGTTCAGCATTTAGGAACAATTACGGAAGAAGATCATAAAATTGACTACGGAATTAAATATACTCACGAAGATATTAGAGACCGTGTTCGAGAATATGAAATTATCGATTCGGCAGGATTTTCTATTCGTCCGCCTTTTGACGATTTTCAGAATAATCAGCCATACGAGCCTTACGATGCGCCAATTGCTCCATTCAATAACATTAGAGCTTTTAACGAAACGCAAATTAATAGATTTCAAGCTTTTGCGCAGTGGAGTTACAAAACTGAAATTGACAGCGCAGAAATTTACATCAACGCCGGTGCCAGAACGCACGTGTGGAATATTAGCGGAGAAAACATAGAAAGTAACACTCAGCAAGTCACCAGTGTTCGTGGTCAATTAGCCTGGAAACCCAATTGGGAAAAAGATATGATCTTTAGACTTTCGGGTGGTTTATATTATCAACCTCCATTTTACCGAGCCTTAAGAGATTCTACCGGAGCGGTTCGACCAGAGGTGAAAGCGCAAAAATCGACACATATTGTTTTAGGTAACGATTACAGTTTTAAATTAGGCGGAAGACCTTTTACATTGGTTTCTGAAGCTTATTACAAATCGATTACCGATGTAAATCCATATACAATTGAAAATGTACGTATTCGTTACCGCGCCAGAAATAATGCTGAAGCTTACGCTTACGGATTAGATTTAAGACTGAATGGCGAATTTGTTCCGGGGACTGAAAGTTGGGTAAGTTTTGGTTATATGAAAACGGAAGAAAATATCGACGATCGAGGTTATATTGCCAGACCTACCGATCAGCGTTTAAAATTCGCGGTGTTATTTCAGGATTATGTACCGGCGATTCCTGCATTGAAGTTTTACTTAAATATGGTTTACAATACAGGATTACCGGGAGGTTCACCAAGTTATGCAGACCCTTACGATTACCAAACGCGTTTACGTGACTACCGAAGAGCCGACGCCGGTTTCTCTTATGTGTTTGCCGATAGAAATAATCAGCATCCTGAAGGTCATTGGTTACACCGTTTTAAAGAATTGAGTATTGGTTTCGAGATCTTTAACCTGTTTGATAATCAAAATGCGATCACGAACACTTTTGTGCGCGATGTATATTCACAGAATTTATATTCGGTACCTAATTACTTATCGCCAAGAGTTTTTAATTTAAAACTAAGTATGAAGTTTTAAGCGGAGGTTGAATTTAGCTTCGCGTTAGGGATCGAGGTTTTGTTGGAGCTCTTTTTGATTTGTTTTTCGAAAAAACAAATCAAAAAAGCGACTACCGAGAGCCCGACCCGCAGGGAAACGCCCAAAATATAGATTGATTAAGCTTCGATAAATTCTTTTAAAACCTGAACCACATAATCTAATTCTTCTTTGGTGTTGAATCTCGAGAATGAAAAACGGATCGATGGTTTTTGAAGATCTTCTTCGGAAAGAATGTTGGTTAACACATGCGAGCCTTTGTCGCTACCGCTTTGGCAGGCACTACCTTTTGAACAAGCAATCCCTTTTAGATCTAATTGAAACAACAACATTAAGGCTTTATCTGCCGGGATGGGCAAACAAACATTCACTAATGTATAGGTGCTTTTTTCTAGATCTGAACAGTTTCCGTTGAATTTTACTCCGGGAATTTCTTTTTTTAACTGCTCGATAAAGTGTGTTTTAAGCGCTGTGGTTTGCTGCTGCTCTTCTGATAAATTATCGTAAGCTAATTTTAAGGCTTCTTCTAGCCCAACGATATTATGCACCGACTCGGTTCCTGCTCTTACGCCACGTTCTTGCGAACCTCCGAAAATTAAAGATTTGAGTCCGCTGTTGCTTTTGATATAAGCAAAACCAACGCCTTTTGGTCCGTGAAATTTATGTGCACTTACGGCAGCAAAATCTACGGGAAGTTCTTTAAGGTTTAGTTCAAAATGCCCTATAGATTGTACGGTGTCGCTATGAAAAAGCGCATTGTGTTGATGACAAAGATTCCCAACTTTTTCGATATCTAAAATGTTACCAACTTCATTATTAACGTGCATTAAACTCACGATGGTTTTCTGCTCATTTTGCTGTAATAATTGTTCTAGATGTTGAAGATCTACCGAGCCAAATTCATCTAAATTCACGTAATCTACTTCAACCTCAAAACAATCTTTTAATTGATCGACGCAATGCAAAACGGCGTGATGTTCAATTTTTGAAGTGATAATTCTCTTTACACCAAGATCTCTTACGGCACTATTTAAAATAAGGTTATCGGCTTCCGTACCACCCGATGTAAAAACGATTTCTTTAGCTTCTACCTTTAAATAGTTGGCAACTGTTTTTCTTGCGTTTTCTATTAAAGATTTGGCAGTTCTCCCAAACGTATGCGTTGAAGATGGGTTACCGTAAACCTGCATTACCTCTGTCATTTTAGAGATTACTTCTGTTCGCATTTGTGTAGTGGCTGCGCTATCTAAATAAACGTTTTTCATGGGTATCGTTTTTTCTAATGCCCGCAAAAATAAAACTTTTAAAATTATTTAGGGTATTAGACGTTATAAATACGTATTTCAATTATTTTTGTGCAAAATGAAAGCAATGATCAAAAATTTATCTCTTTTTCTACTTCTACTTATTACGATAACTTCTTGTGATGATGGCGATATTATTGTTACCACTTTTGATTACGATAGAGAAACAGATTTAAGTTATTGTAATGGGTCGTTAGACACTACGGATTTGACCGGAGATATACAACTCTATAATATTAATAATGATACTAGAGAAAGTATTGTTCTTAATTTTAGCAAGAATGGTTTCACGGGTACATTTACAGATCTTCTTGATGAAGATGGATTTATAAAAGTAGATACTGTTAAAACAGTTGAACTTAGTACTACCAATAGAATTGTGTACAGAAGATTTAATGGAGATATCCCTACCGATTATTTTTGTCAAGACATCCCGCCAAGTTCTCCGCAGGTTTCCCAGGAATATGTTAGCCTTGATGGAGGAACTGTTACATTTATAACAAGTAGAATTGCTCAAGATGATAATGATGGTATACCAACTTTAGCCAATGCTCCAGATGGCTATAACGGTCCATTTGAATCTACCGACCCTGCTGATCCTGATTTTGATACAGACGGCGATGGTATTCCTAACTTTTTAGATCAAGATGACGATAATGACAATGTACCAACTTCTATTGAAATCTCTGATAATATTGAGGGTTATCGTGATCCGGCAACCGATTTACCGGATACCGATCAAGACGGCATTTTAAATTATTTAGATGTTGATGATGACAATGATGGTATAATTACAAGGTATGAAGATCTAAATGCATTAGACAACGTAAATATCATTCTAAATCCTACGGATGATCTAAATAATGATGGCGTGCCTTTTTACCTTGATGATACGGCTACAGATGAGTTAGTGATCGATCAATACAGAACTATAACTGTAAATAGAACCTTTAGAACGCTTGTAATCGCTAACGATATCACATTAGACAATACCAATGCAGATGATCAAATTACGGTAGAAACTTTAGAATTAGGAAGATTTGATATTACTGTAAACCAAATTTTAGAAGTTGATTAATTTTTATGAATTCTGAAAAATGTAAACCTCGGTAGCTCCTGCGCCATAATCTCTAAAACTGGCTTCATAAAATTTTATATCATTATAGCGACTGAGCATTGTTTCTAGTTCTGCTTTAAGTACACCCTCACCTACTCCATGAATAAATACTACTTTTTGTATGCGTTTACGAATAGCAAATTCTAACTGACTTCGAGCTGTATCGAGTTGAATATTCAGCATTTCGAAATTGGTTAGATTTTTAGTTGAGTTTGTTAAATGATGAATATGTAAATCTACCTCTAAAGGCGGTATGGTTTTTTGTCTCTTGGTACTTTTGGATTTATTTTTTTTTGAAAGATTTTCCTGCAGAATAGCATTATTTAAATCAGAATCTTCAATGGTAATAGCTTCATCAAAATATTTCACTAATTCTTCAGATTTGAATTGAAGTTCAAAGCCATCTTCAGTTTCAATAGTAATATATTCCTGAGAATAGATTTTTTTTATTTCTCCGGAAATATTATCATCTAAAACTTCAACCCAATCACCAATTTGAAAGTTATTCTTCATCTTCAATTTTTTTATTATCATCCACCCAAACACGAGTAGCTCTAAATAAGCCTATCATTAAAAAAATAACTCCAAAAATCTTAAAATAAACACTAGATTGTTCCTCAATCATAGTGTAGATCAATAAAATAGCACCAATTAAAATTAATAATGTTGCTAATAGTTGCTTTTTTGTACTCATACAAAAACGGTATATCTAATAAAATGTTATAAAAACCTTATATTCAGGTTTTTTTTATGTACTTTGTTACAAATGTATTATTTTTGAATAAAATTTGCGCAGATGAAAAATCTATACACCTATTTATTTTTATTGGCAACTACATTTAGTTTCGCCCAACTCTCAGTAAAACCTTCTACAACCACAGATAATTACATGTATGTAAAGGGTACCGTACTATATGTTGGTGACGATATTACTTTAACAAAAAATTCTAACACAAGTATCGCTAGTGTTTATTTACGTGAAGAATCTCAGCTAATACAAGGCAGAACAGATGCTTCTCAAAATGCCGGTGATGGTTCTATTTCTTTATATCAAGAAGGTACTACCAATGCTTATGATTATAATTATTGGGCTTCACCTGTTAGCAATCAAGGCAATGGTGGCACAGATGGTAATTTACAATTTTCTGTAGCTTCATTGAGCGCTCCAGTAACTACTTTAACAAGTAACCTTGTTAATATGACAACTGCTAATAACGGAACAACTACAGGTTCTAGTGATTTGAATATAGCACAATATTGGATTTGGAAATATGTTGGTACCGAAGGTAGCGATTACGCAAATTGGATTCATGTTGAAGACAGTCAAAACATTAATGCCGGAGAAGGCTTTACCATGAAAGGTGTAAATGGTACAGATAACACAACAGTAAATGGTGTACAAAATAACCCAGGAAGTAACCAACGTTACGATTTTAGAGGAAGACCTAATGACGGTTTAATTTCTGTTCCAACAACTTCTGTTAACGAGTCTATTTTAATTGGTAACCCATATCCTTCTGCAGTAGATTTAAATTATTTCTTAATCGAAAACTCAGCCTCGTTTGATGTAGATGGCAATATTGTACCAAGTAATGTTAATACAAATTGTACCGGTGGTGCTACTGTAGCAAGAAGAGATGCTATTACAGGTATTGCTTATTTTTGGTCTAGTGATCCTTCAGTAAACTCTCATAATATTACAGATTACGTTGGTGGTTATTCAAGTTACTCTCCTAATGGCAGTTGTTCTTCTGCAGGTGTTTTCACTCCTCCTACCTATTACAATTATAATGGTGACGGTTCTCCTGTAGATGGTTCTGGAGAAGAGCAAACAGGCCTAACGGAGTATAGAAGATATTTACCGATCGGACAAGGATTTATGGTCAGAGCAACCTCGTCTGTAGATGAAGATGAAATTTACGCAGGTGAAAATATTCAATTTAAAAATACTCATCGTAATTATGTTACAGAAAGTGTGAGTAATAATTCTGTTTTTGAAAGAAATCAAAATTCTCAATCTACCTTGAATTTTAATAATGATGAAGGAGATGTTATTCCTAAAATCAGATTTAATTTTGCTTTTGATGACGATTATACAAGACAAGTAGCATTAGCTTTCGATGACGAAGCAACTACAGGTGTAGATATTGCAAGAGATGCTTATAACATTAATAGTGTAGCTTCTGATGCAGGCTTTAAATTAAACAATAAAAACTATACAATTGATATTAGACCTTTTGATGAAGAAGATCATATCCCTGTATTTTTAAAGCTTACAGAGCAAAAAAACTTAGCAATAAATGTTCATAGCTTTGAAAATTTTGATACAGAAGAGGTTTATCTACACGACTTAGAGAACGATACTTATCATTCAATTAAAAATGATACCTATTACGTTACCTTAGACGCTGGTTATTATTTAAATAGATATGAAATTACTTTCACTAATGATGAAAACCTTGATGTTTCAGATGAAATTGCTGAGAGTTTTACTGTATTTCAGGATAATAACCGTTCTGTTTTAGAGGTTCTTAATCCAATGGGAATAGATTTAAAATCTGTTACTGTATACGATATGACCGGTAAACAAGTAATAAATAATTTAAATGTTGGTTTTCAAAATAGATATACGTTCTCTACTGCAAGTTTAGCAGAGTCTGTTTATATTGTAAAAATATTAACTAAAGAAAATATTGTTACTACTAAAAAAATTAGCGTCTTAAACAGAGGTTAATATGGAAAAATATATGCTTCCTTGTTTGCATAAAAAACTTTTTGGTTTTGATTGCCCGGGATGCGGAGGACAAAGAGCTTTGGTAATGCTTCTTCAAGGAGACTTTACCGAAGCTTTTTTTATGTATCCCGCTATTTACCCTTTGGTTTTATTAGGCTTAAGCATTTTGGTAAATCTTATCTCCCCTTTTAAATATTACGGAAAAATGGTTTCAACTTTAACAATACTAAGTATTGCTACTATAGTAATCAGTTATATTTTAAAACAATTCATTCTATAAGTTTATTATATTTGGCAAACTAACTTAATCTTTTTATCTAATTATGGAACAACAAAAATTACCTAACACTACCGTATCACTAATTTTAGCTATTGTAGCATTTGTTGGATGCTGCTGCATGGGTATTGGAGGTGTAATTCCTGCAGGAATTGCGCTTTATTTAGCTAATAAAGACAAGAAAAAATATGAAGAAAATCCTGAGCTTTATAGCAATTACAAACAAGCAAATACTGCAAGAATAGTTGCAATTGTAGCTTTAGCTATCTCTTTAGCTTATTTAGTTTATTGCGCGGTTAACTTTTTCTTCTTAGGAGGTATGGAAGCCTACGATACTGTAATTGAAGAATTTCAACGTGAAATGGAAAGACAACAAAGTATGCAAAGTGAATAATTTTGTTTGCATCAAGCATAATAAATCCCGATGAAATTTCATCGGGATTTTTTTATAACTCTAAGTTGAAAATTTAATCCTTAGATTTTATCTTCAAAAGTTTCTAAAGTTTTTGTAATAATAGAAACACAATCTAAGATTTGCTCCTCGGTAATTACTAATGGCGGCGTAAATCGAATAATGTTACCATGCGTTGGCTTTGCAAGAAGTCCGTTATCTTTTAATGCCACACAAATATCCCAAGCGGTCGAGCTATCTTCTGTATCATTAATGATAATTGCATTCATTAAACCTTTACCTCTTACACGATCTACTACTTTAGAATTTCTAATGTAGTTATTCAGCTCTCTTCTAAATAAGTTTCCTAATTTATCTGAATTTTCGGCTAACTTTTCATCTCGAACTACTTCTAATGATGCAATGGCAACAGCTGCGGCAACAGGATTTCCACCGAAAGTAGAACCGTGTTGACCGGGTTTAATTACATCCATCACTTCATTTTTCGCTAATACTGCAGAAACCGGATAAACTCCACCAGAAATTGCTTTCCCTAAAGTAACCATATCTGGTTTTACATCTTCGTGATCTACGGCTAGTAATTTACCTGTTCTTGCGATTCCACTTTGAATTTCATCGGCAATAAAAAGTACATTATGTTTTTCACATAACTCTTTCGCTCTTTTTAAATATCCTTCAGAAGGCACATAAACTCCCGCTTCTCCTTGAATTGGCTCTAGCAAGAAACCGGCGATATTATCATTCTCTTCTAAAGCTTTTTCTAACGCTTCCGTATTATCGTAAGGTATTTTTAAGAATCCAGGAGTGTAAGGACCAAAGTTTTTACGCGCATCTTTATCATTACTAAAAGAGATAATAGTCGTAGTTCTTCCGTGGAAGTTATTTTCACAAACAATAATTTGTGCTTCAGTTTCTCTTACTCCTTTCTTTTCGTAAGCCCATTTTCTACAGATTTTAATCGCTGTTTCTACGGCTTCAGCTCCGGTATTCATCGGTAACAATTTGTCGAAACCAAAATACTCACAAGCAAATTTTTCAAACTTCCCTAGCATATCGTTATAAAACGCACGAGAGGTTAATGATAAAGTTTCTGCCTGCTTTTTCATCGCATCTACGATTTTAGGGTGACAATGCCCTTGGTTAACTGCAGAATATGCAGCTAAAAAATCATAGTATTTTTTCCCTTCTACATCCCACATAAAAACACCTTCTCCTCTACTCAATACAGCAGGAAGCGGATGGTAGTTATGCGCTCCATATTTATCTTCTAATTTAATTGCTTCTTCTGATGAAGAAATTTCTACAACTGACATTCGTTAAATTCTTTTCAATTTTACTTTATCGATTCCTTCTTAAAAAGGGAGAGAAATCATCCCAAAATCACTTGTTGGCAAAATAAGAAATCTTTGTTGAAATCTAAACTCTTCAACTTATAAAATCTTGTTACTTTTGCAGCTATGGCAAGAAAAAATAAAAAAAAAGTATTTCCCGCTTTAGAAGTGATCGACGCGGGTGCAAAGGGTAAAGCAATTGCTAAGGCTCCAGACGGGAAAGTGGTATTTATCGATAACGCCGTTCCTGGTGATGTGGCCGATGTACAGACCTATAAGAAACGAAAAGCGTATTATTACGGTAAAGTTGCTAATTACGTTTCGTATTCCGATAAAAGAACAGAACCTGTTTGCCAACATTTTGGAACCTGCGGTGGTTGCAAATGGCAAAATATGGACTATAAATATCAACTTTTTTACAAGCAACAAGAAGTTGAAAATAACCTAAAACGCTTAGGGAAGATCGATTTACCAGAAACCACGCCTATTGCCGGTAGTAAAGAGATTTATTTTTACCGCAATAAAATGGAATTCTCATTTAGCGATAGTAAATGGCTAACGCTAGATGAAATTAAAAGTGGTGTTGAAATTGAAGACAAGAATGCACTTGGTTTTCATATTCCCGGAATGTGGGACAAAATTCTGAATATTGAAAAATGTCACCTACAAGCAGATCCTAGCAACGCCATTAGAAATGAAGTTCGAGATTTTGCAAGCAAAAACAATATTCCGTTTTTTAATGCAAGAAACCAAGAAGGTCTGTTAAGAACGCTAATGATTAGAACTTCTTCTACCGGAGAAATTATGGTGTTGGTTCAGTTTTTCTATGAAGACAAAGAAAATAGCGAATTATTACTGAACTTCATAGCAGAACGTTTCCCGGAGATCACCTCGCTTCAATATGTAGTGAATGAAAAAGGAAATGATACTATTTACGATCAAGAAGTGATTTGCTTTAAGGGAAGAGATCATATTTTTGAAGAAATGGAAGGTTTAAAATTCAAAATAAACGCAAAATCTTTCTACCAAACCAATTCTGAGCAAGCTTACGAACTTTATAAGATCACTCGAGAATTTGCCGATTTAGATGAAAACGATCTGGTTTACGACCTTTACACCGGTACCGGAACCATCGCTCAGTTTGTGGCTAAAAAAGCTAAAAAAGTAATTGGTGTTGAAGCGGTACCCGAAGCGATTGAAGATGCTAAGAAAAATGCACAATTAAACGAGATCGATAACGTTGAATTTTATGTGGGCGATATGAAAAAAGTTTTCACACAAGACTTTATTGATACGCACGGGCAACCCGATGTGATTATTACCGATCCGCCGCGTGACGGAATGCATAAAGATGTTGTTGCACAAATTATTAGTATTTTACCGAAGAAAATCGTTTATGTAAGTTGTAATTCTGCCACACAAGCCAGAGATTTAGCTTTGTTAGATGAACATTATAAAGTAACAAAAGTACAACCGGTCGATATGTTTCCGCAGACGCATCACGTAGAAAATGTAGTTCGATTAGAATTAAGATAAGCTCATGAAAAAATACCTTCTTTTAAGTCTTTTTGTGGCGCTAATTTGTATAAGTAGCTGCCAAAGAGATGATATTTGCCCAGAATCGACCCAAACCACCCCTAAATTAGTAATCGAGTTTTTTGATATCGATTTTCCTGAGCAATCAAAATCGGTGCCTCGACTTAATGTGATCGCAGAAGGTGAATCTGATTATTATTTTGAAGAGTCAACCAATAGGAGTTCTATTAGTATTCCGCTAAGAACTACCGAGAATTTCACAAATTTCAGCTTTGTAAGAAATCACGATTTACCTGAAGATAGTAACTTGACCTCTAATGCAGACGAAATTCAGTTTAGTTATACGGTAAATCTAGAATACGTAAGCAGGTCTTGTGGCTACAAAGCAGAGTTTATCAATTTTAATGCGGTTTTAGTAAATGAAGAAGAATCTGTAAACTGGATTCAGGGTATTCAAGTTATTCAACCTAACGATATTTTAAATGAACAAGATACACATCTATATATTTTCCATTAGTTTTTCGTTATTTTCAGCTTTAGGTTTTTCTCAGGAAGAAGAAAAAGAAAATCCTATCGATACGATAATTGCGTACAAAGATAAATATGGAATTAGAGCCGGAGTAGATTTTGTAAAGCTTGCTCGATCGTTTGTTGACGATGATTATCAGGGTTTCGAAATAATGGGTGATTATCGCATTTACAAAACCTACTATTTAGCTGCAGAAATCGGAAATGAAAATTATACCTATACCGAACCTTTTATCGAAGCTAACACGCAAGGAAGCTATATTAAAGTTGGTGGTAATTATAATTTTTACGATAACTGGTTAGGGATGCAAAACGAGTTATATGCCGGTGTACGCTACGGTTTTGCCAATTATAGCCATACGCTAGAACGCTATCGCGTGTACACCTCAGACAACTATTTTCAAGACGATGTTCGTGAAGTTTACCGCGATTATGACGGACTTACGACTAGTTGGGCAGAATTTCAGTTAGGGATGAAGGTGGAAGTGCTCAACAACTTATTTTTAAGTGCACACGTTCAGCTTAAAGTTGCTATTGGCGACACCGAACTAGACGATTTTGAAAGTCTTTACATTCCCGGTTTTCATCGTACTTACCAAGACAGCAATATTGGTGTTGGTTGGGGCTATGGACTTTCGTATATGATCCCAATTACCAAAAAAGACAGAAAACAAGAAGTAGCTAATTAGGTTCTATTTTAATTTATGAACCTTTTTAGTGCCTTCGTAAATTTCATATTTCAATAACCTAGAATCTAGTTTTCCGTTGTAAAGCTTAATTTTTCTTGACGGTCGTAATCCTACGTTTTTAATAGCTTCTAAATTAGAAACAATAAACCAAGCTTGCGTTCCCGGGTAACTTTGCTTCAATGTATCACCGATATTCTTATAGAATTCTTCTAAGTTCAACAGTTCTAATCGTTCCCCATAAGGCGGATTAAAAACCATATGTAAATGCTTATCGGTATACTTTTCTGTATGAAAAAAATCGTTTCTTTCTACAGAAACAAATTCTTCTAAATTCGCATTTCTAATATTATCTTTTGCTTTTGCTACTGCTGAAGGTGCTTTGTCGTAACCAATAATTTTATGCTCAAATCCTCTTATTTTATTGAGCGCAGATTCTTCAATTTTTTCAAAAAGATCTACATCCCAATCTTTCCATTTTTCAAAGCCAAATTCTTTTTTATTCAAATTCGGCGGAATGTTACAAGCGATCATCGCTGCTTCAGCTAAAATAGTTCCGCTACCACACATCGGGTCTAAAAAATCTGATCTTCCGTCCCAACCCGACATTAAAAGCATTCCGGCAGCCAAGACTTCATTGATCGGTGCAATATTGGTGGCAGATTTATAACCTCTTTTATGTAAGGATTGCCCAGAACTATCTAAAGAAACGGTACATTGTACATCTTCAATATGAATATTAATCCTCAAATGCGGAAACTGCAGATCAACACTTGGTCTTCTTCCGGTAGTATTTCTAAAATAATCGACAATCGCATCTTTACTTTTTAAAGCAATAAATTTACTATGGGTAAACCTGCGAGAATGCACCGTCGCATCGATCGCTAAAGAATCGGTGGCGTTTAAATAACGACTCCAATCGATGCTATAAATTTTCTTGTAAAGATCTTCTTCAGAAAAAACTTTAAAGCTTTTGATGGGTTTTAAAATTTTTATGGCTGTTCTCAAACATAAATTTGCTTTGTACATAAAACCTTTATCGCCAGAAAAACTTACGTTTCTCACGCCGGGCTTCACATCCATCGCGCCTAAATCTTTTAATTCTTTCTCTAATAACGGCTCAAAACCAAACAAGGTTTTAGCAACCATTTTATAATTATTTCCCATAACAGAAGTTCTCTTAGCCGCAAAAATACATTAATTTTGCCGGCTATGACAAAGGTTAATTCAAAATGGTATGCAGAATGGTTCAACACCAAGTATTACCATATTTTATATAAAGATCGAGATTACGAAGAGGCGCAACTATTTATGCAAAATCTAGTCGATTTCTTACAGCTTGATCCATCAGCTAAAATTTTAGATCTCGCCTGTGGTAAAGGTCGGCATTCCATTTATTTACATCAACTAGGTTTTCAAGTTACAGGAACAGATCTATCTGAAAATAGCATCACTTTTGCCAAAAAGCATAAAAAACCGGGGCTTGAATTTAAAATTCAGGATATGTGCAAACCTTTATCTGAAGAGTTTGATGCTGTTTTTAATTTATTTACAAGCTTTGGCTATTTTAAAGTTGAAACCAATAACCTCAACACCTTAAAAGCAATTAAAGCTGAATTGAAACCCGGTGGTTATGGCGTGATCGATTTTATGAATGCTAAAAAAGTGATTCGTGAATTGGTTGCTGAAGATACCAAAACCGTAAATGGAATTAAGTTTCATCAAAAACGCTGGGTTGAAAATAATTTTATCTTCAAACAAATTGATTTTGAAGATGATGGCGAACATTTTTCGTTTACTGAACGTATAAAAGCAATAAATCTGAAAGATTTTAAGAATTATTTCGACCAAGCAGGCATTCAACTTTTAAATGTTTTTGGAGACTATCATCTTCAAGATTTTGATGAAGAAACCTCAGATAGACTTATTTTAATTTTTCAGTAAGTAAATGAATATACTTTTACCCATTATTGCGGTCGTTATCGGCTTTATTATTGCTTATTTTATTAAAGCTAGTAGTACAGCAATTAAACTTTTGCTCTCCTTTAGCGGAGCGTTTTTACTTTCGATCACCGTTTTTGAATTTTTACCTGAAGTATATCAAAATTACGATCAAGCGATTGGTTTATTGATCATGGCAGGTATTTTACTGCAAATTTTCTTAGAGTTTTTATCTAAAGGTGCCGAACACGGACATCTACACGAAAATAAAGAGCGAACCAGCTTTCCGGTGGCTTTGTTTGCGAGTTTGTGTTTACATTCTTTATTAGAAGGTTCTCCCATTCATAACAACGAACATTTGCTTATTGGGGTGGTAATTCATAAAATACCGATCGCGATTATTATTTCTTCCTTTCTCCTGAATTCTAAACTTAGTAAAACTAAAATCGTTGTATTTTTATTATTCTTCGCTTTAATGACGCCATTAGGAAGTTATTTGCAAGAAAATTTTGAATTTTTAAAAAATATTGAGAAATACATCAACGCCTTAGTGATTGGTATATTTTTACACGTTTCTACGATTATTTTGTTTGAATCTTCAAAAAATCATCAATTCAACCTTTCTAAAATTTTAGTGATCATCGTCGGGGTGATCATTGCTTATCTCCTGTAATTATGTTTAGTAAAGAAGAATCTAAAAAAATACGAGAAGAGTTCTGGACAGAATTTGGCAAGCAAAGTCCGAAAAAATGGATCCTCTACAATACGGGTATAAAAGAAGTGAATTTGAAATTCCATTTCGATAATAAAAAAGCTTCCTTAGGCTTTCTAATCGATACGGAAGATGAAATTTTAAAACCTTATTATTTCGAAAAATTTACTAGCCTAAAAACACTCATCCAATCAGAAATTGATGAAGATATTGTGTCTGAAGAATATTACGAAACCGAAGTTGGTAAAATGGTGGCTTATATCTTTCTGCAATTAGACAAGGTTAGCATTCATAACAAAAAAACTTGGACACAGGTTTTTGAGTTTTTCAATACCTATATGCCCAAGTTTGAAGTATTCTTTTTAGAATATAAAGATTTTATTGAGGGGTAATACTCACCTTATTCAAAGAAGATTCTCGATCACGAAATTCGCACTCTAAAACTACTTTTTCTTTAAGTTTTGGTAATTCTTCTTTACTATCAATTTCTTTCAGAAGTATTTCCATTAGTTTTTGGCCGATCAACTCTAAAGGTTGATAAACCGCAGAAATACTCGGTGTAAATAATTTAAATAATATCTCATCATCGTAACTATAAATTCCTTTATCTTCTAAATATTCCGGGAAATTACTTTTAATTATTTCTAATCCTAGGCGCGCATAATAACCGGTTGCAAAGAAAATGGCATCATAGTCGTTTTTAGAAATGATTTCCTTTAGTATGTTGTTCTCCTCGCGTAAACTTTTATCTTCAAAAGGTAATATCTCAATATGTTCTTGCAACGAATGTTTAGCAATTACATTTTTGTAACCTTTTAATCGCCCGCTAATTTGACTTTGGGTACTTTCCGGCACTATAAATAGTATTTTTTTGAAACCCTGTTGCACTAATTTTTCTGTAACTGTTTCTGCCGTTAGTGTATTATCTGTGATTACATGATTAGCTTCAACACCTTCAAAATAACGATCTACCAATACCAACGGAAATTGATCTTCTGCTAGTTTTTTAATTTCAGATTCAAGATTGGGAGAAGGTGCTATTATAAAACCGTCTACTTTACGATCTTTAAATAAATTTATTAGTTTTTTTGTTTTATCGTCACGGTTATTATTGCTACAAAAAATAACTTGATAACCTTTTTGGTAAGCTATTTCTTCGATTATTCTTGCTAAACGAGAATAAATATTTTCAAGAATAACAACAATTACTTGAGATTTACCGGTTCTTAAAGTCTGTGCCAAAGGGTTAGGTCTATACCCTACCTCGTCACAATACTTCTTAACTTTTTCAATAAGCTTTGAGGAGATTCCTTTTTCTTCAGCTTTATCATTAAGTATAAAAGAAATTGTAGCAACAGACACGCCCATTTCTAAGGCGATACTTTTTAGAGTATGCTTCTTTTGATTTCTCATGGAGGTTAGTTAATCGATGAATTATATTCAATTAAATCACTATTAGTATATCAAAAATATAATTTTTTGTAGTTAATTGTACATTTATTTAACATTATTATAAAAAAATAGCCACATCACTGTGGCTATTTTTCAATTTTTAGTAGTAAGAAATTATGCTGAAACTTCTTCTTCACTTTCTACGGTTGCTAAATAGCGTTCTGCATCTAAGGCAGCCATACAACCTGTACCGGCGGCAGTTACGGCTTGTCTATATTCTTTATCTTGCACATCTCCGCTAGCAAAAACTCCAGGTAAATTTGTTTTAGTAGATTTTCCTTTGGTGATTAGATAACCATCATCGTGCATATCTAACTGACCTTTAAAAATTTCAGTATTGGGTTTATGACCAATAGCAATAAATAATCCGGTAATATTAATATCTTCTTTTTCTCCGGTTTCATTATTTACAATACGAAGTCCTTCGACTACTTGCTCTCCTAAAACTTCATCTACTTCAGAATTGTAACGTAGATCAATATTTTTTGTACTCGTTACTCGATGTTGCATCGCTTTAGAAGCTCGCATTTCATCTTTTCTCACCAACATCGTTACTTTAGAACAAATATTTGCTAAATAAGTAGCTTCTTCTGCAGCAGTGTCTCCACCACCAACGATCGCTACTTCTTGACCTTTATAGAAAAAACCATCGCAAACCGCACAAGCTGAAACTCCGCCACCGCGTAAACGTTGCTCACTAGGTAATCCTAAATATTTTGCTGTCGCTCCGGTAGAAATAATTACCGTTTCTGCTTCAACCCAAGTTTTATTATCGATACAAGCTTTATGAATACCTCCTGCTTCTTTAGCAAAATCTACTTCAGTTACCATTCCGATTCTTACTTGGGTACCAAAACGTTCTGCTTGTTGTTGTAATTGCACCATCATAGTTGGCCCATCGATCCCTTCAGGGTAACCGGGAAAATTATCGACTTCAGTGGTTGTAGTTAACTGTCCGCCAGGTTCCATCCCTGTATACATCACCGGTTTTAAATCTGCTCGAGAAGCATAGATCGCTGCGGTATAACCTGCAGGACCAGAACCTATAATTAAACATTTAATTCTTTCTAATTTATCGTCTGCCATAATATTTCAATTTTAAGAATTGTAAAAGTAGTAAGTTTCTTAAAAAACATCCAACAAAAGTTATGAAGAGTTATTATGTTAGTATAAGTTGAAATAATAAACAGTAAGAATTTCATAGAAAACTTTCGGTCTTGTTTGTTCATTTTAATATTTTGGTAAATTTGCTGTAAATACATTATCAAATGAATAAAGACGAATTAATTTCTAAACTTGAAGAGAAATATAAAAGCCTCGGCGAAAATCCTGAAACTTATCTAAAAGGACTTCTTCAAGCAAAGCCCATAAATTATTGGGATTATATTGAAGTTGATTCGTTACTGTCGTTACAAAAACCGAGAACCGATTATCCCGATGAAGAGATCTTCATTATGTATCATCAAATTACGGAATTGGTTCTAAAATTAATGATCCACGAGTTAAAGCAACTCACTGGCGACAATCAGCCTTCTGAAGAAATTATTATTGAAAAAGTTTACCGACTTCGACGTTATACCAATATGTTAATGACGTCTTTTGATGTGATGCGCTTTGGAATGGATTATGATGAATATAATGTGTTTAGATCTACTTTGGCACCGGCAAGTGGGTTTCAAAGTGCACAGTTTCGTTACCTAGAAATCTTTACTACTCCACTTATTAACTTAATTAATGAAGAGGGTAAAAAACATTTAAGTGAAAATCCTAGCGTTGAAGAGTATTTTGAAAATATTTATTGGCGTGATGCAGGTTACAATCGTGAAACCGGTAAAACTTCACTTACGCTTCGATTATTTGAAGAAAAATATCTAGAGAGCTTTATTCAATTAGCTAAAAAACTAGAAGGCAAAACATTAGCCGATAAGTTTTCAGCATTTACAAATCCTTCAGAAGATCTAAAAACCGCTATGCGAGACTTCGATCATTATTATAATGTCGAATGGCCATTGGTTCATCTTAAAACTGCGCAGCATTATTTAGACAAAAAAGGGGAAAATAAAGCTGCTACCGGAGGTTCACAATGGAAAAAATACCTTCATCCTAAATTTCAGCAAAGAAAATTTTTCCCGGATCTGTGGACGGAACAGGATATTATTGATTGGGGACAAGAAAAAAACTAATTTTTATCTACGTTGAAGAAAAACAAAATTTGGTTTGTTAGGGTTTTACTGTTAACGGCTACCGTAATTTCTCTCTATTTTGTGCCTTGGAAAATTCTTTTCACTTGGCTTCAACCTTTACCCGAAACTATACAAGAACAAGTAGACAGTGCTATTGATTATGGTTTTGACGGGATTATAGTTTGTATTGATAAAGATGATGAAAATCTTGAATTTTATACCGCCGGTTACCACAATCGTGCACAAAAAATACCTGCAAAACCCGATGCCTTATTTAAAATTGCAAGTGTAGGAAAATTATATCACGCTGTGGCCATTACTAAATTGGTAAGTGATAAAAAGCTTTCTTTAGATCAGAGTTTAGCTCACTATTTTCCTGAATTAGCAGACCATATTGAAAATGCTGAAAAAATTACTCTAAGAATGCTTGTTCAGCATCGTAGCGGAATTCCTAATTTTACCGATGTTCCCAATTTCTGGGTTAATCCTCCTAAAACTAAAGAAGAAACGCTCGAATTAGTATTAGACCAACCGGCAAACTTTTTACCGGGAGAAGATTACGAATACTCAAATACAAATTATTTGCTACTCGGTGAATTGATCGAAAAAACGACCGGTGAAGATAAATTTCAATTTATTCAAAAAGAGATCTTGAAGCCACTTCAACTTAAAAACACTTATGGTTCATTAGCCCAAATAGATATGGATCGCTTAATGAGTGGTTATTACGTAGGTATTGAAGAAGATATTAAAACAGACGACAATGGTTTTATGATCGCCACGGCAGAAGATGTCGCAAAATTTATTAGAGCCTTAAATGAAGGAACTGTTTTTGAAAATGACGAAGCTGAAATTTATGCAAATCTTTATAAATACAATCATACAGGACTTATTCCCGGTTACCAAACCATTGCAGAATACCATAAAGATCTAGATGCTGTGGTCATTCAATTTACAAACACCACCAATTTTAATGGTTACGAATGGAACCTTTCTGAAATTAATTATAGTCGAATTATTAAGATTTTAGAACGAGCACAAAATCCGTAAAAAAAGAGATTAGCCTATAAAGCTAAATCTCCTTTTCCTTCTCTTAATACTTCCGGTTCTCCTTCGGTAAGATCGATAACTGTTGAAGCTACATTATCGCCGAAACCACCATCTACCACAATATCTACTAATTTATCCCATTTTTCTGCGATCAATTCTGGATCTGTGGTATACTCGATCACCTCATCATCATCTTTTATTGAAGTTGAAACGATCGGGTTACCTAATTTATTCACAATCGCTTGACAAATTTTATTATCGGGAACGCGAATACCTACTGTTTTTTTCTTTTTGAAAACGGTTGGCAGATTATTACTTCCCGGAAGAATAAATGTATATGGTCCCGGTAAATTTCGTTTTAAAATCTTAAACGTACTGTTGTCTATTTGTTTAGCATATTCAGATAAATTACTTAGATCTTCACAAATAAAAGAGAAGTTTGCTTTGTCTAATTTAACTCCTTTGATCTTTGCAATTTTTTCTAGTGCTGAATTGTTAGTAATATCGCAACCCAAGCCATAAACAGTATCGGTTGGGTAGATAATGAGTCCGCCTTTTTTTAGCACCTCAACCACTTTTGCAATTGCTTTAGGGTTTGGGTTTTCTTCGTAAATCTTAATTAGTTCTGCCATAACGGTTAGTTTTTAAGTGAAAATTTACGAAAAAAATCTCATCAACTCTTACTTCAACTTATAAATTAAGCCTAAGATTTTCGAAGAGTTTTGTAGCGGCTTTAAAGTAATCGTTCTCTATTTTGTTTTGCTTGAGTTGAGAATCGATCAATTTATTTTCTCTAGAATTAATTAAAAAAATCGAACTCTCTCCTATTTCAAACAAACGTACTTCTGCCGCAACCATCGTCTCACTATCTTCTACAATTTCTTCAATAAGTTGTAATTGCTCTTTTAAGCTGGCAATTTCTTGTTCTGTAGCTTTGATCTTGTTTTTAAGATTCCACTCTTTTTGGTCGAATTTATATTCTGTATTTTCTCTTTTTACTTTTGCCAATCGCAGATCGCCACGTTCTTTACGAAGAAATAAAGGAAATTTTACTTTCACACCCGCTTTATAGTCACTCGTATTTAAATAACTCGGCTGGTCGTATTCTTCAGTTAAAAATTTATATTCGACATCTACGGTTGGTAAAAGATTGTTTCTACCTAAACGAATATCGAGATCGTAAGCTTGAAGATCATACTGAATAGATTGCAGCTCGGGATGTTCAGAAATATCTTCTGCATTTCCTAAAAAATTTTCAATACCAAGACTCGATAAAATATTCTCTTCTGATGCCTGCGGAACAAGTTGGTCTTCTAACTCAACAGGAACATCTTCGATCCATAAATAATTCGATAAATTAAGTTTAGCTTTTTGCAGGTTTAAATTAGCTTGCTTTACATCTAATTGACGTTTGCGCAGAAAGATTTTGGTTTCTACGGTATCTAATGCACGAGTTTCTCCTAACTCACTTGTTCGTACAACTCCATTAAATCTAATTTGAGCATTTTCAAGAAATTCTTCGTAAACCGACCTGTTTTCGTAATACAATTTCCAATCGGCGTAAGCTTTTGCGGCTTCAGCTAAAATAGAATTCACTAAAATATCTCGCTCTACTTCATTTTTATTCTGAAGTATTTTTGCTTGCTTAACCGAATTCATTCTTTCATTATAAAGCAAACCTCTTAACAATCTAATATTTACACCAGCGCTAAATATACCATCTTCGGGAACAGTATTTTGCGGATTTAAATAATAACCATCATTTTGCTCATAATCTGCTTTAAGGTCGATGCCATACCAAGTAGGAATGGTAAAACTCCCATTCCACAGAGAATAGTACTCTGTACCATGATAGTTTTTTTCTTTCATCCCACCTTCTAATTTAGGATCAAAAGCACCTCTAGCTTTTAGCAGTTTTGCTTCAGCTTCAGAAATTTTAAGAT
>DTTX01000046.1:94279-145293 GCA_012964435.1 Mesonia sp.
GCTTGCGAAACGACCGGATGATGCTTTTTAACCATTGCCAAAAACTCTTCTAAAGAAAAAACATTTTCTTCTTCAGTTAAAGTTTGTTCTTGCGCAACACTTGCTAACGACAGAGACAAACAGAAGCATAAGTAAATTACTCTTTTTATCATCTTATTTAGCTTTTTCAGTCGAATCTTTTTGCTGCGTTTTTGGGTAATAATTTGGCGGGAAACCGTTAAGCTTACGCCAGATCTCGTACCAAATTGGTACATCTTCTAACAATGCCAATGTTCTTGCTCCAGAGCCTACACGTAAAGCATCGGGCCAATCATGTTCACTTTCCGGATCTGGTTTAATTAATACGCGATACATACCATTATCGCTAATAAAATTCTCTATAGCTACCACTTCACCACCATAAGTACCGTAGGAGGCATTTGGCCAACCGCTAAAAACGATCGCCGGCCAACCATCAAATTGTACTCGAATGTGATCTCCTATACCAATTAATGGCAGATCGATAGGCTCGATATAGGTTTCAACAGCAATTTCATAGCCTCTAGGCATGATATTTACCAGTTTTTCTCCTTCTTTGAATGTTTCACCAATACCCGAAATAATTGCTTTGTTAATGTAACCGTCTTGCGGCGCTCTAACAAAATATAGTCCGCGTCTTATTTCATAATTACTCAAGGAGTTTTCTAACTTACTCACTTGTACTTCGGTATCTAAACGGGTAGATATCGTTGAAGAAATATCACTCTCGATCTTGCTGATCTTGTTGGCATATTCTGCCTCGATTCGATTAATTTCCATACGAGCGTTAAGTAATTCGTTTTTACTGGTTAAGAGTTTACTTTCCAGATCGATCACTTTTGCTTGCGTTTCTTGAAGTTTAGATTGCTTCGTTTCATAATCTAATCTCGATTTTAAGCCTTCTTCATATAATTCTTCTATACGATTATACTGACGCTTGGCAATACTTAAATTTACTTCGGCAGCTTTTAAAGAAATACTATCACTTACAATTTTTAATTGAGCTTGCTTTAGTTTATTTCGTGTCTGCTCTAATTTTAAAACACGCTCTTTTCTAGCTGAAGCTAATTGGTTTCTTAAAGCTTCCGTTTTTTGCTCATAAGCTTTAACGGAGTTTGCCTTCGAGTTGACCTGATCGCCGGTTCTTTCTATTAATAACGGATCGAAGTACTCATTCTTTACTTCAGAAATTCGTAAAATAGTATCTCCTTTTTCAACTAAATCTCCTTCTTGTACATACCATTCTTCAATCTTACCCGGTATGGGTGATTGTAAAGTTTGCGGACGTTGACCAGGTCTTAACGTAGTAACGTAACCTTTGCTTTGTATGGTTTGCGTCCACGGAAAAAACAATAGTATTAATAGGAACATACTCGTCCCAAATAATATTCTGGAAAGTAACCGATGTACATTTCTATTCACAATAGAATTGTAGGCTTTAAACTTCGAAAAGTTTACATTACCATCGGTTTGACTATTTGATAAGTTTAACATTTTAATTTCTTAGTTTAATTCTACTACTCTTAACCTCTCGCCCATCTTCTCTTTACTTGCCAATAGCATCGTCATACTATGATCTTTAGCAAATTTCATAAGAGTTTCAATATCTTCATCAGAGAATATAAATTCTTCTTCAATTAGTAATAACTCGGGAGCTTTTAATAAAACACGTATTAAACATATTTTTTGAGTTAGTACGTGGCTCAACATTCTTGTGCCCGGGAAAACATAGGTATTAATGGTTTCCGGCAAATGTTTAATTTCATTTAAAACTCCAAAATTTTCCAGTAGGTCGTAAACTTCTTTTTCTGAAATCGAATAATTATTCAACGTAAGGTTTTGCCAGATGGTACCTTCAAATAAGTAATTAGAATTTAAAACCAACCCTATTTTCTTACGGTAACTATCAAGATTAATGCTCGAGATCTCTTTACGATCTAAGTATATTTTTCCTTTGGTAATACGTTTCATTCCGCCCAGAAAGTGAAATAGATCATAAATTTGCAAATGGCTTCCCACCAAATTGATCAAATCGCCTTCTTCAACTTTAATATTGTTAATCTGCTTGTAATTTATCTCTAGATCTTCAGTTTCTATTGGGAATACATTTAACTCTGTTGTATTTACGGGAGCTTTTCTGTCTATTTTCTGAGAGCTTACTTCATCTATCTTTTCAACAGCGGTCACTACATCGTAAATGGTTTCTAAGCTAAAACCAATTTTATCGATCGAGTTGATAATTAATACAATAATGATTTCTGAAGCTACGAATTGACCGATATTCATTTGCTGATTTAATACCAATAAACCACCAATTAAAAGTAGGCCCAATGTAAGTATTACCTTAAAACCGACTAACTGTTTAAACTGATTTTTTACGACTTTAAAGTGTTTTTGTCGATAGCCTAAATATTCTTCAACTAACTCATTATTTTTCTCCTGCTCGTATTCGTTAGGTGTATTTTTAAAGGTTTTAAAGTTAGCGGCAACCTGTTGTATCCAAAAAGCGATCTTATATTTAGCCTTCGATTCTTTAATACTCGTATTCACTGCTTTTTCTATACTCAGTTTAAACAATACATATAAAAGAATGACCAATACGATCCCTAAACCTATAAAAAACGGATGATAAACCGATAGTAATATTAAACCGAAAATAATTTGGATAACCGCTGCCGGAAAATCTAACAGGAGTTTTTCCATCCCTTTTTGAAGCGTTAATACATCAAAAAAACGATTAGATAATTCTGGCGGAAATCTATTTTCTAATTCACTTACTCTAATTTTCGGGAATTTATAGATGAACTCAAATGAAGCTCTTGCAAAAATTTTCTCCTGAATATTTTCTACTATATCTAATTGAAGTAATTGCAAAACGCCAAAAAATCCTACTGCAATAGTTACCAAAACAGTAAGTAAGATCCAAGAAGTAGAAACTTGCGCTCCTTGTATTAAATTAATGATCGCTTGAATACCTAACGGAAGCGTTAAGCTTATAATACCTGCAAAAACTGCATAATATAGAACCTGAAGAATATCTCTTCGTTCTAATTTTAGCAGGTTAAGAAGTTTTACCCAAGGTGAAATATCGTTATTTGAACTCATAAATTTAGCTGAGTGATTTGAAGGTTAAATGCTGAAAAAACTGCGTAATTGGTTCTTCGTCGGTTTCTTTAAAATCTGAAAGTTGTTTAAAATGTTGATGTAAAAAGTTTTGCTTTAATGCTCCTTGTAAAATCGTATTTGCTAATGTTAACGGATAACAGTAATCTGGATTATATGCTTGGATAATTTCGTTTAACCGTTGCACTAATCTTCTGTAAATCGTGAAATAACCGTTTTTGTTTTCTTCATCTACATCAATTGTATGAAAAGCTTTTGAGTATTCTTGAACAATAATATGATGCAACTCTTCTTCATTTATAAAGCCAAAGGTTTCATCTTTTCGAGGAGTTTCTGTAATAGCGGTTATCGCCCTTTCTAGAACCTTCTTACTACATTCAATATTATTGATTCTAAAAACGAGCTTATATTCTAACCAACCCCAATACCAAGAAATTAAATACAACATAAGCATATGCTTATTTTCAAAATAACGATATACAGAACTTTCGTTAGAACTTATTTCGTCTGCTAATTTTTTGAATGTAAACTTCTCTAAACCTTCTTGCCGAATAATTTGAATAGAATATTCTAAGATCCTTCTTCCTAACTTAGAAGACTGCGGATCTTTAATATAAATATTCTCCGGAATAGTTAAGGTTAAATTTGAAAGTGGAATACTCATTTATAAAATTTTTACTCACAAGGTTAAAAGTAATACTTTCATTTTAATTTTTCATCAAAAAAAATAGCTTTTGCTTATTTTAACATAAAAGCTATTTATTTCACTTAGGATGAAAGACTTATTGTTTCTCGACTTCTTCTTCTAATTTTAAAACAGAACTACCATCATCTTGCTTTATAAATAAGGCTTTATTGCCCTCTTCACCTTTTCTAGTGATTTCGCTGCCATCGATGGTTTTAGTAACTTCTTTAGTATAGGTTTTTTCAACTTTACCTTTAGCGGTACCATTACCCCATTTCCATTTTACTTCACTTCCTTCTTTAATCATAGCTTTTTCAGCTAAATATAAAATGAAAGTAAAAACTGAAAAAGCTCGCTAACAGTATTTTAACGGATTATGATAGAATTTTCAATTTAGCAAAACGCAGTAATAATTTTTTCATTCCGCCGGTTTCAAAATCGATCTCTGCTTTTTTATCTTGCCCAATGCCTTCGATACTCAGCACTTTACCATTACCAAAACGCATATGTTCTACCAATTGACCGGCTTCAAGTTGAAGCGGAGTATCTGCTTTGGTCGGTGTTGATGCATCTGCCGGTCGCAATCTTCGCAACTTACGCAACTCATCTTCAGTTGGTTTGTGTGCCGGTGGTGGCGTACCTTTTTTAGGTTTGTTTTGTCGAAGCTTACTTTTATCGACTTCTCCAAAAATATCACGATCGATAAGCGGTTTATATTTATAATCGTCCTGAGGAACCATATAATCGAGATATTCATCATCGATCTCTTCTATAAATCGACTAGGTTCTGCATCGATTAATTTACCCCAACGAAAACGCGATTGTACGTACGTGAGGTAAGCTTGCTTTTCAGCTCGCGTTAATGCCACATAGAATAAACGTCGTTCTTCTTCCAATTCAGAACGAGTATTCATACTCATCCCCGAAGGAAAAAGATCTTCTTCTAAACCTACAATATAAACGTAAGGAAACTCAAGTCCTTTTGCTAAGTGAATCGTCATTAACGCCACACGATCTTCATCTGGTGTTTCTTGATCAAGATCTGTCATTAATGCCACATCTTCTAAAAATTCACCTAACGAACCATCTGCATCGGCTAATTCTTGTTGCCCATCAACAAAATCTTGAATACCGTTCAATAATTCTTCAACATTCTCGATACGTGCGATCCCTTCGGGTGTTCCGTCTTTTTTAAGTTCTTGTACCAAACCGGTTTTTTTAGCAACCGCTTCAGCCACTTCAAAAGCATTCTTATTGCTCGCCATAATCTGAAAACTTTTAATCATATTGGTAAAGTTTTTCAGCTTGGTTTGCGTGCCTCTATTGATCTTTAGATCGATTTTTTCTATATTCTCGATCACTTCAAAAATAGAACGCTTGTAGTGGTTTGCTGCTAGCGTTAATTTATCCATCGTGGTAGCTCCAATACCTCTCGCCGGGAAATTAATGACACGTTTTAAGGCTTCTTCATCTTTAGGATTCACGATTAAACGCAAATAAGAAAGAACGTCTTTAATTTCTTTACGTTGGTAAAATGAAAGCCCTCCATAAATTCGATACGGAATGTCTTTTTTACGCAGCGCGTCTTCCATCGCACGACTTTGCGCATTGGTACGATATAGAATTGCGAAATCACCATTTTTCATTTGGTGTTCCATCTTATTTTCAAAAATAGAACTGGCTACAAAACGACCTTCTTCCCCATCGTTTATTAAGCGATTCACGACAATTTTTGGTCCGTCGTCGTTAGCTGTCCAAACTACTTTTTCAAGTTTGGTTTTATTTTTATCGATCACCGAGTTTGCCGCCTGAACAATATTTTTGGTAGAGCGGTAATTTTGCTCTAATCGATACATTTCTACATTATCGTAATCTCTTTGGAAATTCAGAATATTATTAATATTCGCTCCACGGAAGGCATAAATACTTTGCGCATCGTCACCTACCACACAAATATTCTGAAATTTATCACTCAAAGCACGTACAATCAAGTACTGCGAATGGTTGGTATCTTGGTACTCATCTACCAAAATATATCGAAAACGATTCTGATATTTTTGAAGCACATCCGGAAAACGGTTAAGAAGCTCATTGGTTTTTAGCAATAAATCATCAAAATCCATCGCACCGGCTTTAAAACAACGATCTACATATTCTTTATAGATCTCGCCCATACGAGGCTTTTTAGACATTGCATCGGCTTCTTGCAATTCACCATTTTGAAAATAGGCTTTTACGGTGATCAGACTATTTTTAAAAGAAGAAATTCGAGAATAAACCTGTTTATATTTATAAACATCTTTATCTAAACCCATTTCTTTAATGATCGCCCGCAAAACGCTCTGTGAATCTTGCGTGTCGTAAATAGTAAAATTGGAAGGATAACCTAATTTATCGGCTTCCATTCTAAGAATTTTGGCAAATATAGAATGGAAAGTTCCCATCCATAAATTTTTAGCTTCGCTGCTTCCTACAATACTAGAGATACGATGCTTCATCTCTCTCGCCGCTTTGTTAGTAAAGGTTAGCGATAAGATATTAAAAGGATCTACGCCTTTGCTCATTAAATAAGCAATACGATAGGTAAGTACTCTGGTTTTACCGGAGCCCGCACCGGCAATTACAATCATTGGCCCGTCTTTTTGCAAAACAGGAGCTCGTTGGGCATCATTCAATTCAGCTAAATAATTTTCCAAATCTTCTACAATTTTAAGGGCGTGAATTTACCAAAAATACACAAAAACTGAGGTGCTTGGTAAAGGTTAATTATAAACAAAAGTCTATAAAAATGTAGAGCGCCATTTTTTAAATGAATAAATTAGTACTTCAAAAATCGATTTTAGAATTTTATGGATGCTTTTCTTCAATTCTTGTCAGCTGTTTCTTGGTGGCAATGGCTTCTTCTGGTGATTGTTTTAGTGGCGATCAAAGACATTTTCTTCAACAAAAAACATATTATCAAACATAATTTTCCGGTGGTTGGTAATTTTAGGTATATGCTAGAAAGTATTGGTCCGGAATTACGGCAGTACATCGTTGCCAATAACCGCGAAGAACTTCCTTTTAACCGAATTGAACGCGGATGGATTTACGCTTCAGCAAAAAATGAAAACAATTACGAAGGTTTTGGTACCGATCAAGATCTATATCAAACCAATTATATTTTTGTAAATAATGCGATGATGCCTTATAAATTGCCCAAAAAGCATCCTAATATCGACGACCCTTACTTTTTACCTTGTGCTAAAGTAATGGGCTTGCATCACAAACGTAAAAAACCTTATCGTCCGGCTTCGGTAATTAATGTTTCTGCGATGAGTTTTGGGAGTTTATCGGCAAGAGCGATTTCATCGTTAAATGAAGGCGTAAGAAAAGCTTATGCTTATCACAATACCGGTGAAGGCGGTTTATCACCTTATCACAAACACGGCGGAGATATTATTTTTCAAATAGGTACCGGTTATTTTGGTATTCGAGATGAAGAAGGAAATTTTTCAATGGATCATCTTGTGAAATTGGTAGAAGAAAACCCTTGTATTCGCGCCATTGAAGTAAAACTTTCGCAAGGAGCAAAACCGGGAAAAGGTGGTGTTCTACCAGGATCTAAAATCACGAAAGAAATTGCAGAGATTAGAAAAGTTCCGCTAGGGAAAGATGTGGTTTCTCCTCCCTATCACACCGCTTTTGAAGGCAATCAAGGGCTCATCGATTTTATTGAAGAAATCGCTGCAAAAACAGGATTACCGGTTGGTGTTAAAGCTGCAATCGGTAAGTTAGAAGGTTGGAAAGATTTTGCCCGATTAATGAAAAAACAAAATAAAGGACCCGATTTTATTACCGTAGATGGCGGCGAAGGCGGTACGGGAGCAGCGCCACCAAGTTTTGCCGATCATGTTTCTGTACCTTGGATGTATGCTTTCAGAAATATTTATAAGATTTTTAAGCAAGAAGAATTAACTGATCAAATTGTGTTTATTGGTAGCGGAAAGTTAGGTTTTCCCTCTAAAGCGGCAATGGCTTTTGCCATGGGTGTCGATTGCATAAATGTGGCGCGAGAAGCGATGTTGAGTGTAGGTTGTATTCAGGCTAAATCTTGCCATACGAACACTTGCCCAACAGGGATTGCTACACAAAGTAAATGGTTGCAAGCCGGTATTGATATTAAAGATAAAGCTGAACGAGTGAATTATTACTTCAAAAATTTCAGAAAAGAATTTATTGAAGTAACGCATTCTGCAGGTTACGAGCATCCTTGCCAATTCACGATGGATGATGTCGATATTAATTTAAGTGATCAAGATTTCACCAAAACCTTGGCGGCTTCTTATGCGTACAATAAAGTTGAAGTTCCTTTTAAAGGAGTTTCTTCTTTGCAAAATTGTGAGTATCTTGGCGGAAATTATAATAAAAAAGCGTCTGAAGATTCTTTTGAAAAGGAAGACGTTCGCTATTAATTACTTATGGAGGATATTAATTTTTTACAGATCTTTTTTAATCTTTTACCGGCATTAATCATTGGTTTAATTTCTTATTATTTTTATAGCAGTTACATGACCAATGAAAATAACCGAAGAATTTTTGAATTAAAGCGTGAAACTGCAAAAAGCGCGATGCCCCAACGTTTACAAGCTTTAGAGCGTATGACGCTTTTTTTAGAACGTATAAATCCCGGGAGTTTATTAATACGTATCAAACCTTATAACGATAGTAAACACGATTATGAGAATTTACTTATTCAGCAGATCGAAAGTGAATTCGAACATAATCTTGCGCAACAAATCTATGTAAGCGATAAATGTTGGGGAGCGATTAAAGCGACCAAAAACGCAACGATTTCTTTAATTAGACAAACCAATATGAGCGATAAAGTAGATTCTCCCGATAAATTGAGAGAAGTTATTTTATCTGACCTTGTCGATAGAAAAGCACCAAGCGAAACCGGATTAGCATTCTTAAAAAATGAAGTAAAAGAACTTTGGTAGAATTTTAGTTAAACTGAAACTATCGGTCTTTTAGCTCGTTTTCTTTTACATTAATCGCTTTATCGTTAGCGTATTTAAAACCTTGATCCCACCAGGTTTTCATCAATTTTTTATCAAAAATCAACGAGTTTTCGGTAAGTTTACTCGGTGTATAATATAAATTGAGAACTACATTTTTATTAATCGCTGCTAGTTTACCTTCAATTATATTACTGCGTTCAACTTGATCTAACACAAAACCGAATAAATTGATCATTAAAGAGAAGGGGTTTTTACCCAAAACTTTATTGTATTCCATATTTTCAGACTCTAAAATAATCGCATCAATTTCTGTGGCGCCGCGTCGAATTGCTTCTCGGATTGGAACCATACTCCCAAAACCACCATCGGCATATTCAAATCCATCTTTTTTTACCAAGCTCATAAACGGGATGTAGTTACAAGAAATCCAGATCCAATCACAGAACTCTTCATAACTAAAATCTTGAATCGATTTGTATTCAATATTATTCTTGGTAAGATTAGAAACCGTTACCACGACGTCTTTATTGGTGTTTTTCGCCTTTAAAAAATCTTCTTTGGTAATTTTTCGGCTTATCAATTTTCTTAAGTTTTTACTCTCACCAAAAGTTCTTCGTTTTTTAATAAACTGAAGAATCGTATTAAGGTAATTTATACTTACATATTCCCGATTATCTTTCTTCTTGATCTTAAACGGATTTAAACTGAAAATACTTTTCTGATTAACGTTCGTATAAACTTCATGCAATTTATCGATCTCGCCAATGGCTAAATGCGTAAGCAACAAACTTCCTGTTGAAGAACCTACAAAAATATCGTAATTACGATGTTGCACCTTCATTAAATGAGCCGCTACTCCACCGGCATAAGCACCTTTACTTCCTCCACCGGAAATCACTAAAGCTCTCATTCTTTTAAAATTTTAGACAATACTTTTTGTTGTTTTGCTGAAGCTTTTTCTTTTAAACTGAATAACATCGCGCGGTGTTTTTCTTTCGTTGAAAGTTGCCTTAACAGTTCTCTACAAAAGTTTCTAAAACGCCAAACAGGATGTACCGAACCTTGCATTAAATCTAAATAATTTTGCTCGGTAAACGATTCGATCTGGTAAAGAAATCCAAATGCATTTTGCCGAATTTCATAAGCGTATTTTGCACTCGTATAACCTGAAAGTTCTTGGTAAAACTTGCTGTTATTTTCCGGCTGAAACTCCGGAGTAACTAAACTTAAAGTTAGCCAAAGCAAACGAACATTTTTATTACTGAAGCCTTCGACGTTTTGTAATTCTGTTAAATACTGACTTCTATTTTCGGGGAAGTTTTGCCACAAGTTGAATAACGCTTGCTCTAAAGTTAAGTAAGAACGATCGTTGAGTAAACCCTCGTATTTTTTTTGCAATGACTGCGGAATTTTCTGTAAATACGTTGAAATTGCTTGTCGCACCAACACATTGTTCGTGTCAAATGCTTTTCGATAAAGTTGAATAACATCGTCAGGATTTTCCTGCGCCAATTGTGCCACCACTTCTTGCCCTAAATAATCGTTCACGGGGAAGTCTAAAGCTTTATTTAAACTCTCATATTTTTCTTCCATCGAGATGGTTCGCAATGCGATCAATGAAAGGTATTCTTCCATAAATTCAGATTTACGAAGTGATGCTAAAGCTTGCGAAGATTTAAATGCCGATTGCGCTAACCAATCTTCTTCAAACTGAGTTAAGTCCATTCCGCTGGTTTTTTCTATTTCAGCAATAAAATCTTCAGTTTCTACATTTTGAAAAGCATATTTATTTAGATAGTTTTTCACTCCACTTTTAAAAGCTTCATCACCTACTTTTTCACGAAGTATATGCAACGCCCAAGCTCCTTTTTGGTAGAATGTAAGCGAGCTTGCTTTGGCATTTTTAAGCGCTTCTCCCTCGCCGGAATCACTTAATTCTTTTAATTTTTCTGCATTTTGATAAAGTTTGAAGTAAAAATAGTCTTCTCCAAAAATTTCACGTTCGGCCAATAACGCATAATAGGTTGCAAAACCTTCTTGCAACCAATGATGCGTTCCCGACTTTTCGGTGACCAAATCGCCAAACCACTGGTGTGCCAATTCGTGTGCGTTGACATTCACATAATTTCTGTCGATAAAACCAATTTGATCGACCATAAACATATCTGAAAAAATAGTCGCCGTCGTATTTTCCATCCCGGCATAAAGAAAATCTCTTACAGGGATTTGCTTGTAATTTTGCCACGGATAAGCCACGCCTATTTCTTCTTCAAAAAAATCGAATATCTTTTTTGAATGCTTGTATGTCCACGCTACTTTTTCTTCATCTTGAGCTTCGTAATATAATTTTATAGGAATTCCACTGGTCGAAGTGATTTCTTTAGCTTCGAATTTCCCAACCGCAACTGCGACTAAATAACTACTCATCGGGTGTTGCATATCAAAATGCCAAAGCTGCTCTTTTCCTTTTTTTTCTTTATTTACTAATTTCCCGTTGGCGGCAACTTCATAATTTTGCGGAACTTGATACGAGAGATCAAACTCAATTTTATCATTCATATCATCTAAACTTGGCAGCCAATGTGAAGTGTATTTTCCTTGCCCTTGCGACCAAATTTGGTTACTACCGTCGTTATCCCAACCTACAAAATATAGGGTTTGTTGAGGAGTTGCTTGATAAGTAAATTCAACTTCATAAGTTTTGCCCGCTTCAAACTGATCAATAAAATAAATTTTCTTTTCTGCGGAAAAAATCTTCGGTTTAGAACTCGACTTTTTAGAAATTTCAGCATTCATATTTACCGCGTCTAAATAAATAGAATCGGTCGCTTGTAAAACTTTAAACTTCACCTGAAGTTTACCTTCAACACTTTCAGTTTTAGGTAATAAATGAATGGTTCCCGAAATTTTTTCTACATCTAAAACTTCGATTTGTTGCGCGTTAATAAAAAAAGGACTTGCCAATAATAGCAGCCAAACTATTTTTTGCATAAGTGTTTTTATTCTTGTTTCGAAAATACGAAACTTACTTGTTTTTACATTCTATATATTTTTATACTTTTAAAAACTAACCAATACGTACCAAAATGACTACTTCTACACAAAAAATCCCGACTTGGTTTTGGGTAATTTCTATTGTTCTTTTACTTTGGAATTTAATGGGCATCGGCTCTTTTGTATTTCATTCATTTATAATAAAAGGTGAAGCTTTGGCCGCTTTACCGGAGAATGAACGCGCACTTTATGGTGAATATCCGTTATGGACGCATATCGTGTTTGGTGTTGCTACGATCGGAGCTTTACTGGCTAATATTCTTTTGCTAGCGAAGAAAAAATTAGCGATCACATTATTCGTAATCTCACTTATCGCGATCCTTATACAAATGTTCCACAACTTATTTTTAACGAGTGCTGCTGAAGTTTACGGCAATGCAACTTATGTAATGCCTGTTTTAGTTATTATCATTGCTATTTTTGAAGTTTGGTTTTCAAAATATGCTTATCGAAAAACTTGGATCAAGTAAATATTAGAAGACAGAAATTACAAAAAATCCTATCTTCGTTTTTATGAATGCGAATACGCTGCAAACTCCCATCGATTATCTAAAAGGCGTTGGCCCAAATCGGGCCGATTTGCTTCGTAAAGAAGTTGAAATTCATACTTTTCAAGATTTACTCAATTTTTTCCCAAACCGATATATTGATAAAACTCGGTACTATAAGATCAATGAAATTCAGCGGAATTCAGCAGAAATTCAAATCGTCGGGAAAATCGTTCATATAAAAAGTGTCGCACAAAAAAGAGGAAAACGCCTTGTTGCCGATTTTATCGATGAAACCGGAAAAATAGAATTGGTTTGGTTTCGCGGTCATAAATGGATTCGGGAAAATCTGAAGATCAACGAACCTTATGTGATTTTTGGTAAGGTAAATTACTACAATGGTATTTTCTCGATGCCGCATCCCGAGATGGAATTGCTCAAAGAGCATCAAAAGCAAATGAAAATTGCGATGCAGCCGCTCTATCCTTCCACCGAAACATTGGCAAAACGTGGCGTAACCAATCGGGTTATTATTAAAATGATTCAGCAGGTTTTTATAGAAAACAAAAAAGGTTTTGTAGAAACTTTGCCCGATTACCTGCGGAAAGAATTAAAGCTTATTTCTAAAAGTGAAGCCTTATTCAACATTCATTTTCCGCAGTCGCAAGAAAAATTAGCTCGCGCGCAATTTCGATTGAAGTTTGAAGAACTATTTTATGTTCAGCTTCAGTTATTAATGAAAAACTTGCTCCATAAACGAAAAATCAAAGGTTTTCCGTTTGAAGAAGTTGGTGAATATTTTAATGAATTTTACACAAAACACCTCCCTTTTGAACTCACCAACGCTCAAAAACGCGTGATTAAAGAAATTAGAAACGATTTAGGTACCGGCGCGCAGATGAACCGTTTATTGCAAGGTGATGTAGGTTCGGGGAAAACCATCGTTGCATTAATGAGTTGCTTGCTCGCTTTAGACAATGGTTTTCAAGCCAGCTTAATGGCGCCAACAGAAATTTTGGCTACTCAGCATTTTCATGGGTTATCTGAACTTTGTGCTGAAATGAATATTGAAATTGCTTTGCTTACCGGTTCGAGTAAAACCGCTGAACGTCGAATAATTCACGAAAAGTTAGAAAACGGAGAACTGGATATTCTTATTGGAACGCACGCTTTGTTAGAAGATAAAGTGAAGTTTAAAAATCTAGGTTTGGCAATTATCGATGAGCAACACCGTTTTGGAGTCGCCCAACGTGCTAAATTGTGGAAGAAAAACATTAATCCGCCTCACATTCTTGTGATGACTGCGACGCCGATACCGAGAACTTTAGCGATGAGTTTATATGGTGATCTAGATATTTCTGTAATTGATGAATTACCACCAGGCAGAAAAGCCATCAAAACTGTACATCGTTATGACAATAACCGATTAAAGGTTTTTGCCTTTATTCGGGATGAAATAAAAAAAGGCCGACAAATTTATGTGGTTTATCCGTTAATTCAAGAGTCTGAAAAGATGGATTATAAAGATTTGATGGACGGTTACGAAAGTATTGCTAGAGAATTTCCGCAGCCGGAATATCAGATCTCGATCGTTCACGGACAAATGAAACCTGCCGATAAAGATTATGAAATGAACCGTTTTGCCAATGGCGAAACTCAAATTATGGTAGCTACCACAGTAATTGAAGTAGGTGTAAACGTACCAAATGCCAGTGTAATGATCATTGAAAGTGCCGAACGTTTTGGGCTTTCGCAATTGCACCAATTACGAGGTCGTGTTGGTCGTGGTGCCGAGCAAAGTTTCTGTATTTTAATGACCGGTCATAAACTTTCTAACGATAGTAAAACGAGATTAGAAACAATGACGCAAACCAACGACGGTTTTGAAATCGCTGAAGTAGATCTGAAACTTCGCGGACCGGGAGATTTAATGGGTACGCAACAAAGTGGCGTGCTTAATTTACAAATTGCCGATATTGTAAAAGACAATCAAATTTTAAAATCGGCTCGCTATTATGCAATGCAACTTTTAAAAGACGATCCGCAATTGCAAAAAGAAGAAAACAGAATCGTAAATTACACCTACCAACAAATTGCTAAAAATAAAACCATCTGGAATTACATTAGCTAATGAATAACTTTATTCTTATTGCGATTGCTATTCTTGCCGGAGTTGCTGCCCGAAAATTTAAGAAGCTACCCGAAAACAGTTACGTCGCGGTTAATTTCTGGGTCATTTACATTGCGCTGCCGGCAATTGCACTAAAATACATTCCGCAAATAGAATGGAGTACAGAATTAGTGATTCCGTTTGTAATGCCGCTCGTAGTTTTTGGACTCAGTTTTATTTTTATTGAAATCATTTCTAGATTTATTCAATTAAATCAAGCTACCAAAGCGGTATTAATTTTATTAAGCGGTTTTGGGAACACTTCATTTTTGGGTTTTCCGTTAACCGAAGCTTACTATGGTAAAAACGGATTAGAAATTGCCATTCTTTGCGACCAGAGTTGCTTTCTTATCGTTTCAACACTCGGTGTGATTACAGCTGTAAAATCGAGTGCTCAAGGTAAATTTCAGATTTCTTCAATTCTAAAAAAAGTATTTAGCTTCCCTCCTTTTTTAGCATTTATCGCTGCTTTTGTACTTCCGCAGTTTTTAGATTTGAGTCCGCTAGATCCTTTATTAGAAGCGTTGGGCGCGACATTAGTTCCGATGGCATTGTTTTCTGTCGGTTTACAACTTCAGCTTAAAGAATGGAAAAGCGATGTAAAGCTTTTAAGTTTATCGTTGATTTACAAACTAGTATTAGCACCGTTGGTTATTTTCAGTATTTTATATGTGTTGAACATCAACTCCCTCACCGGAGAAGTAGCTGTTTTTGAAGCTTCGATGTCGCCTATGGTTACTCCCGCAATTATTGCCACTCAATACGGTCTAAACCCGAAATTGGCAAATTTAATTTTAAGCGTAGGAATTATTATTGGCTTCTTTTCAACCTTTATTTGGTCTGAAATTATTCAGTTTTTGTAAATCCACCTTCTTTTTCAAAGATAAAATCTATAGCATTTTTATCGTCTGCAATGGTAGCTTTTAGAACTTCAGCTTTCAATTTATAAGTAATCACTTTCGGAAATTCATTTTGCTTATTTTCTGCTGAAAAACCAGTTGAACTTATTTTAGTTATAAGAAAATCGACTTCATCTTCGTGAACTCCCACTACGCGGTAAACCCAATTTTCATTTATTTTCACCAAACTTAATTCCTCTTTAAAAATGGTATCTTTTTCAACTAAAGTAAATCCTAAACCTCTATATTCTTCAGAAGAAACTTGTTGCCACTGCTCGAAGGTTTTTTCAGAATTATTACCATTTACCCTTATCCAATTACCAACTAACCAATCGAAATTAACTGATGATCGCTGACAAGCATTCAATAAAAAACAACTAATAAATACTGCTAAAAAACTTTTTTTCATGAAGAAGATTTTATAATTGAAATTTACAAGAAAAACTTGATAAGTAACTCGTTATAGAATCTTAGATTTTGCCAAAATTAATAGTATCTTTGCCACTTTATAAAAAAATTTTAGTACTTCTTTGGAGTACGCTAGAATAAAGAGAATAATTATTTTTCTACTGAAAAATTACACGTAAATGAAAATTTCTTACAACTGGGTAAAACAGTTTATTAAAACCGATTGGGACGCAGAAAAAACCGGAGAACTTTTAACCGATCTAGGTTTAGAAGTTGAAGGTATCGATACTTTTGAATCGGTAAAAGGTGGTTTAGAAGGAATTGTTGTTGGGCACGTTCTCACGTGTGAACCACACCATAATGCAGATCGATTAAGAGTAACCACTATTGATATTGGTGAAGCAGAACCTGTACAAATTGTTTGTGGTGCGCCTAATGTTGCTGCCGGCCAAAAAGTACCTGTTGCAACCGTAGGAACAACGCTTTACGATGATAAACAAGAGCCTTGGAAAATTAAGAAAGGTAAAATTCGTGGCGAAGTTAGTAACGGGATGATTTGTGCCGAAGATGAATTAGGTCTAGGTAAAAGTCACGACGGAATTATGGTTTTAGCAGAAGATCTAAAACCGGGAACTTCGCTTAAAGAAGTTTTTGAAGTAGAAACCGATCAAGTTTTTGAAATTGGTTTAACACCAAACCGTGCCGATGCTATGAGCCATTATGGTGTAGCACGCGATCTAAAAGCAGGATTACTTCAGCAAGAAATAAACACTCCATTAGATACGCCATCGGTAAGTAATTTTCACGTAGAAAACAGAAGTCGAAGAATTGCTATCGAAGTTGATAATTACGATCTGGCTCCGCGTTATTGTGGAGTTACGATTTCCGGAGTAAAAGTAGCTACTTCTCCGGCTTGGCTTCAAAACCGATTAAAAGCAATTGGGATTACGCCAAAAAATAATGTTGTCGATGTCACGAATTATGTTTTACACGAGTTAGGACAACCCTTACACGCCTTTGACGCTGATTATATTAGTAACAATAAGATCAAGGTGAAAACACTTCCTGCAGGAACAAAGTTTACCACCTTAGATGAAGTTGAGCGTGAGTTACACGAAGAAGATCTAATGATTTGTGATGCTGAAAAACCGCTTTGTATTGCCGGTGTTTTTGGCGGACTTAATTCTGGGGTGACTGAAAAAACAACGACGGTTTTCTTAGAAAGCGCCTATTTTAATCCGGTGAGTGTTCGTAAAACTGCTAAACGTCATGGTTTAAATACCGATGCTTCTTTTAGATTTGAAAGAGGTATCGATCCAAACATTACAAAATATGCTTTACGCAGAGCTGCCTTGTTAATTCAGAAAACGGCCGGCGGAATTGTAACAAGCGATATCGACGATATCTACCCGAAGAAAATTGAAGATTTTCAGGTATTTCTAACTTTCGATCGAATCAATAGTCTTATCGGGCAAGAAATTCAGCCGGAAATCATTAAGTCTATTTTAGCTTCTTTAGATATTCGTGTAAACAATGTAACTGAAAGTGGTATGGGACTTACCATTCCAGCCTATCGTGTAGACGTTCAACGTGAAGTAGATGTAATCGAAGAGATTCTTCGTGTTTATGGTTATAATAACATTGAATTCAACGAAAAATTAAACGCTTCAATTTCAAACTCAAGCAGGTTTGAAGATTATCGTCTACAAAATATCATTGCCGATCAACTAGTTGGTCAAGGTTTTTACGAAACAATGGCAAACTCTCTAACCACAAAAGATTATGTGGAGTTAAGCGATGGTTTGCAAGAAACGCATAACGTTGAAATGCTCAATCCGTTAAGTCAAGATCTAGCGGTAATGCGCCAATCTTTATTGTTTAGCGGTTTAGAAGCGATCGCTTACAACTTAAATCGTAGAAATAATAATTTAAAGTTTTTCGAATTCGGAAAGACTTATCACGATTTCCCATCGGGAAGAGAAGAACATAAGCATTTATCGCTATTAATTAGTGGTAATAGAAGTGCAGAACGTTGGAATGCGATTCCTGCGAAAAGTGACTTTTTCTTTAGCAAAGGAAGCATTGTTGCTGTTTTAGAAAAACTAGGTTTAAATCAGCTTAAATATGTGCCTACGACAAGCGATATTTTTTCTGAAGGATTAAGTATTTCTACTCGTAAAAAGAAAGTAGTTGATTTTGGTGTAGTTAAAAAATCGATCTTAAAGAAGTTTGGTATCGACCAAGAAGTGATCTTCGCAGATTTTAACTGGGATACGATTATTGAATTGGTTCAGCATCAAAAAACCACGTTTAGAGCGATCCCAAAATACCCTTCAGTAAGAAGAGATTTCGCCTTATTATTAGATGAAAAAGTAAGCTTTAGTGACATTTACGATATCGCAACCAAAAGTGAACGTAAGATGTTGAAGAATGTTGAATTGTTCGATGTTTATCAAGGAAAAAATCTTCCGGAAGGCAAAAAAAGTTACGCGGTAAGTTTCAGCTTTTTAGATGAAAATAAAACTTTAACCGATAAGCAAGTAGATAAGATGATGAATAAACTTCAGCAACAATTTGAAAAACAATTAGACGCTAGTTTACGATAATCCATCATTTATAGGTAAAAATTAAAACCGAACAGATGCTGTTCGGTTTTTTTATGGATAATTTCTGCAAATGAAATTATTGCTTAGGTAATAAAACAGTATCAATAACGTGAATAACTCCGTTAGATTGGTTCACATCTGCAATAGTTACCGTAGCAACATTTCCCAATTCATCTTTGATCATTACTTTACCGTTTTTCATCATTAACCATAAATAACCTCCATTCACGGTAGTCACTTTAGCTTTCCCATTTCCTTCTTCGATCATCTTCATCACATCCTTGGCGTTCCATTTTCCGCTAACTACGTGATAGGTTAAAACTGCTTGTAATTGTTTTTTGTTTTCAGGCTTTAAAAGAGTTTCTACAGTACCATCAGGTAATTTTTCAAAAGCAGCGTTTGTAGGAGCAAATACCGTGAAAGGTCCTTCGCCTTGTAAAGTTTCAACCAATCCTGCTGCTTTAACAGCTGCAACAAGCGTCGTATGGTCTTTAGAATTTACTGCATTTTCAACAATATTTTTAGTTGGGTACATTTCTGCGCCACCTACCATTTTTGTTTGGGCAAATAAGCTTGTACCAGTAAATAGCATTAACGAAAGAGCAACAATCGATGTTAAAATTGAATTTTTCATAATAAAAAGTTTAAGTTATTTATATCTATTCATATAAACGTCTAAACAACTTACTTGGATTTTTAATAATCCATTTTATTATTTAATTAACAACTTTGCATTTGATAAAAAATAGATAAAAAAAGAGTGACTAAATTAGTCACTCTTTTTTTATCTATTTTAAATTTTATATTATCTAGCAGGTAATAAAATACTATCTAACATAAATACAATACCGTTAGACGTTTTAATATCTGCCTCTTGAACTTTAGCTGCTCTTCCTAAATGATCTACAATTACTAAAGTCCCGTTAGATTCTGAAATATAAACTACTTCACCATATAAAGTCTCTACTGCAAATCTGCCGCCAGCTTCTTGAGCTTTTTTCATAAGAGCTTCAGTAGAAAATGCCCCTTTTAGGATATGGTAAGATGCAATATCTCTTAATTTATTTTTGCTGTTAGGTAGATTATTATATTTCTCTTTTGCTAAACTCTCAAAAGAAGAGTTTACCGGAGCTAAGATTGTATATTCTTGACTTCCATTTAAAGTTTCTAAAACTCCTGTTGAAGAAAGTAATTCTGTAAATTGGCTTAATTCATCGAATTGCTTTAAACCATCTGCATTTTTTTTAGATGTTTGAGCAAAAGAATTGATTCCAATAAATAAAAAAGCAATTAGCGCTAAATTCGAAATGTAGTTTATTTTTTTCATAATTAGGTTTTGGGTTAACAAAAACGAATTTAATAAAATATTATGAAGTTTCTATATTTTTCTAAAATAAACTGAATTACACAATATGTTAAAACATGTACTCTACTAAATTAATGCTATTTTTTTATGTAAAAAGCTAAAACTTTTAGTCAATAGGTTTTAAAACTATAAATTTTCACACGTGTAAATCTAATTTTATCACTTCAACTTTAAAAAATTAAAAAACTTTAAATTACAGAAAAAGTAAGTATTTTTGCCGCTTTATAATTTAAAGCAAGTTGAATAATGAAAAACAAAGACCTTTTACAAATTGCAGAAGACTTTGGCAGTCCGGTTTATGTGTATAATAGTGAAAAAATTGTAGCGCAGTATAAACGCTTAGCTAATGCATTTAAACAGGTTAAGAAGCTAAAGATCAATTATGCGGTAAAAGCGCTTTCTAACATTAACGTGCTTAAATTACTTACTAACTGTGGAAGCGGTTTAGACACAGTTTCTATTCAAGAAGTCAAACTGGGCTTAAAAACCGGAATCGCTCCAGAAAAAATTATTTTTACTCCTAACGGAGTTTCGATTCAAGAAATTGAAGAAGCCGTAAAATTAGGGGTTCAAATTAATATAGATAATTTATCAGTCTTAGAACAATTCGGGACAACGCATCCGGAAGTTCCCGTATGTATTCGTATTAATCCGCATGTGATGGCAGGAGGGAATACAAATATCTCGGTTGGACATATCGATTCTAAATTTGGCATTTCTATTCACCAAATGCCACATTTATTAAGAATTGTTGAAAATACTAAAATGAATATCAACGGCATACATATGCATACCGGAAGTGACATTTTAGATATTGAGGTTTTCTTATATGCTTCTGAAATTCTTTTTGATGCCGCTAAAAACTTTAAAGATCTAGAATTTTTGGACTTCGGAAGTGGTTTTAAAGTACCTTATCACGATAATGATATTGAAACTAATATTGAAGAATTCGGAAAAAAATTGAGCAAACGCTTTAATGAATTTTGCAAAGATTACGGTAAAGAACTTACGCTAGCATTTGAACCGGGTAAATTTTTAGTAAGTGAATCTGGTTTCTTTTTAGTAAAAGTAAACTCTATAAAACAAACTACCTCAACAGTTTTCGCACAAGTTGACTCTGGATTTAACCACTTAATTAGACCAATGCTTTACGGTTCTAAGCACGAAGTAGTAAACATTAGTCATCCTACAAAAAATAAGCGTTTTTACTCTGTTGTAGGTTATATTTGCGAAACCGATACATTTGCTACCAATAAGCAAATCGCAGAAATTAGTGAAGGTGATATTTTAGCTTTTAAAAATGCCGGAGCTTATTGCTTTTCTATGGCAAGTAATTATAATTCTCGCTATCGTCCTGCTGAAATTTTATGGCATAACGGAGAAGCTAAATTGATTCGAAAAAGAGAAACTTTTGAAGATTTAATTGCTAATCAAGTAGAAGTTGAGCTTTAGTTAATTTCAGCTTAAATTAAGTTGAATTCATTTGTGATTCGATTATCTTAGATAAAAACTAAGACGATGAGTACAGAAAATTCAACTTATAAAAACGTTTATACCGGTTCTGATGTAAATGTTCAATATTTACAAGAACTTTTTCATAAAGCAGGAATAAATTCTATTGTAAAAAATAATTTTGAATCCGGTTTGAGAGCAGGTTTTGGAGGTGGTTTACCGGGGCAGGTACAATTACAAGTACAAACCACTCATTACGATGAAGCGGTAAAAATTATTAATGCTACATTTCCGCAGGGATAAAATTAAATATTCTTATAAAAAAAAGCCACGATAATAATCGTGGCTTTTTTACTGATAAAGAGATTTTGAAGTTTAGAATTGATAACTAAATTCTCCCTCAGTAATAGTTATTGTATCTCCATTATCGGCTTCTCCCACAAAGCTAAATGTACCGACTACTGTATTATTTTCAAAAGAAGTAATCGTGATCTCACCAGAATCTGCTTGTGCATCATAAACCACCTCATTAGCAGTATCTAAATCTGCAATATAACTTGCAGAATAAGGAGGATTTTCACTGATGGAGTATGTACCAACCTCAGGGTTTTGAGGTATATTCAGAACGATACTATTATCTAAATCTGAGATAAAATTTAAACTTACTTCATCACCACCAACTAATGATCCTTCTGCAAAAGTATTAGCTACAAATTCTTCACCATCTACTAAAGCACTTGCATTATCTACCGGACCTTCTGTACTAAAAGAAATATTCTCAAAAACCCCATTGGTCATTTGTATTTGTGTTTCACTAATAAACTCTGTTAGCGTTCCTGAAAAAGTCCCGGAAATGAGGTTATTATTATAATCGATAGAAGAAATTGTAATCGTTCCCTCGATAGAATAATAGAGTTCACTTTCATCATTAGATTCATCTATATCGTAAAGAATAAATGCCTCATCTTCTGCTCCTAAATCAAAACTTCCCACAACCGGATCAAAAACTTGCAAAGTAAAAACTTGATCACCAGAAGTAGCAGCAACAGCAAAGCCATCTTCATTAATATTTGCTTGAGTAGTTCCTGTGTATAAATCTCCGTCTAATTCAACCTCAAAAAGTGCATCTGGATCTTCAGGTTCAGGGTCTGTAGGTTCTTCTCCTCCCTCTAATTGGAGAGGAACATTTGAGAATTCTCCTTCAGTAACCTCAACAGTTTCAACGGTAACACTGCCATCTTCATTATCTATTTCTCTTTCTGCTTGAAAAGAAAAAGTTCCCGAAATCACCATATTTTGAGTATCCCATTCTGTAATTTCTAACGTTCCGGTAGAATTCATATTAGTAGTATAAGGAGGTCCCTCAGTTCCTAATTGTGCGTACATCGCTGTACCATCTCCAGGATTATCAAAGTCAACAAGGTTTGATAAAACATAACTACCTACTCCTTCATCTAAAAGCTGAATAGCAATTGAATTTCCAGATAGGTTAACTCCTGTAATACCGGTTTGCACTCCGTTTCCGGTAGATTGTGTGATCGCTAAAGCTCCGTCTGCAACAAACGAATTACCATCGATGGTAGCTGTAAAGTTACCACCCGGTGTTCCACTTCCTCCTCCAGAACCGCCAGCATTTGGATCGGCAAAATCGCCTTCTAAAGGTTCATTATCGCAAGAAACCGCCATTAGAGTGAATAGCGCTAAAAAAATAGGGTATAAGATTTTTTTCATAAATGTATATTTATTTGGGTCACACAAACTTAATTAAATTTATGTTAAACTAAAATTTTGTTTTCGGTACTCGTAATAATAAAATCACTCCTAAAACAAAAAATAAAATTAAAAACAATATTGAATAACGAATACTCCCGGTGAGTTGTGCAATAAAGCCATAAGAAAACATCCCGATCACAATTCCGATTTTCTCTGAAACGTCATAAAAACTGAAATAGGAAGCCGTATCGATCGCATCTTTAGGTAATAATTTTGAATAGGTTGAACGTGATAAAGACTGAATACCTCCCATCACCAAACCTACTAAGGCCGCAGCACCATAAAATTGGAATGGTGTTGTAATAAAATAAGCATAAATACAAATTCCTATCCACAACACGTTAATTACAATTAACGTCTGAATATTACCAAATTTAGCGGAAGCTCTTGAGGTTAAAAAAGCTCCCAAAATCGCTACGAGTTGAATTAATAATATACTTACAATCAACCCTACTGTTGAATCCTGCTCACCCCAATCTAATTCTTCGATTCCAAAATAGGTTGCAATAAGCATAATTGTTTGCACTGCCATACTGTATAAAAAAAAGGCATACAAATAACGCTTAAGCTGAAGGTTTTCTTTAATTCGTTGCAAAATTTTACTTAATTCTCGAAAACCATTCAAAAGTATATCTTTAGTGACTTTTTGTTTTGTTTTATTTCCTTTTGGTAAATAATAATAGGTGTATTGGCTAAAAACTATCCACCAAACTCCGGTTAATACAAATGATAATCTCGTGGGCAAGCCCTCATCTTCGAAACCAAAAGTTTCATAAGATAAGATCATTCCTAAACAAAGTAGGAGCAATAATACACTCCCAAAATATCCTAACGAATAACCTTTGGCACTAATTTTATCTTGCTGTTCCGGAAAGGCGATATCTGGTAAATAAGAATTGTAGAATACCAAACTCCCCCAGAAACCGATGAGCGCTAAAAAATAACAAAGTAACCCAAACCATAAATATTCTAGGTTAAACCAAAATAAACCAATACAGGAAATTGCTCCCAAGTAACAGAAAAACTTCATAAAGTTTTTCTTGTTCCCTACATAATCGGCGATACCACTTAAAAACGGACTTAAAATCGAAACCATTAAAAAAGCTGCTCCGGTTACATAACTAATAAGTGTATCGTTATTGAGATCTTCGAAGCCTAAAAAATCGATGGTATCGTTCACTACGACTCCATCTTCTTTTACAATAGTTAAAGCGCCATAAAAAATAGGAAAGATCGCTGAAGAAATGACTAAACTGTAAACCGAATTTGCCCAGTCGTAAAATGCCCAAGCGTTGAGTAACTTTTTACTTCCTTTTGGTAATGCTTGCATGGTTAAGCTTTTGGTTAGATGGTCTAAAAATAGAAAAACCTTTCTAAATAATTAGAAAGGTTTTTTATGAATTGTTTATTCTTTTGCGTTAGGGATGGTAGCCCTTCGACTAAGCTCAGGATAAACTCTCCCTTTTTTAATTTTTGCGATAGCGATAATTAAAAAAGTTATAGCGTACAGCCCGCCCCGCAGGGAAACGCCCTAAGCATTAACCGTGTACATTTTTTCGCGTTGTTCTTTTACTTTTGGATCGCTCATATATTCATCGAAAGATAAATAACGATCAATAACTCCGTTTGGTGTAAGCTCTACAATACGATTACCTACGGTTTGAGAAAATTCGTGATCGTGCGTGGTTAACATGACCGTTCCTTTAAAGTTTTTCAAACTGTTATTGAATGCCGTGATCGATTCTAAATCTAAGTGGTTGGTTGGCTCGTCTAACATTACTACGTTAGCACGCATCATCATCATTCTACTTAGCATACAACGCACTTTTTCTCCTCCAGAAAGCACTTCTGCAGTTTTTAAGGCATCTTCACCACTAAATAACATCTTACCTAAGAAACCACGAATGTAAACTTCTTCGCGCTCTTCTTCGGTTTTTGCATATTGACGTAACCAATCGACTAAGGTTAGATCTTTATCGAAATATTCTGAATTGTCTAACGGAAGATAAGATTGATTGGTAGTAATACCCCATTCGTACTTACCGGCAGCAGCTTCTTGCTTGCCATTTATAATTTCGTAAAAAGCAGTTGTTGCTCGAGAATCTCTTGAGAACACCACTACTTTATCGCCTTTAGCTAAGTTTAAATGAATATTCTTGAAAAGTGTCTCGCCATCGATCGAAGCTTCTAAACCTTCAATATTTAAAATTTGATCTCCTGCTTCACGCTCTCTTTCGAAAATAATCGCAGGGTAACGACGGCTAGAAGGTTTTATCTCGTCGATATTTAATTTTTCAATCATTTTTTTACGAGAAGTAGCTTGTTTAGATTTTGCTACGTTCGCGCTAAAACGCTGAATAAATTCTTGCAGTTCTTTTTTCTTTTCTTCAGCCTTCTTATTTTGTTGCGCACGTTGTCTTGCTGCTAATTGCGAAGATTCGTACCAGAAAGAGTAGTTACCGCTAAAATGATTGATCTTTCCAAAATCGATATCTGAAATATGTGTACAAACCGCATCTAAAAAGTGGCGGTCGTGAGATACCACAATTACGGTATTGTCATAATTTGCTAAGAAGTGCTCTAACCAAGAGATCGTTTCGTAATCTAAGTCGTTGGTAGGCTCATCCATAATTAACACATCAGGATTACCGAAAAGCGCTTGTGCTAATAACACACGTACTTTTTGCTTACCATCTAGATCTTTCATTAACGAATGGTGATGCTCTTCTTTTATACCTAAGTTAGAAAGTAACGATGCGGCATCACTATCGGCATTCCACCCGTTCATTTCTTCAAAAATTACTTGTAGCTCTCCTATTCTATCGGCATTTTCATCTGAATAGTCGGCATAAAGCGCATCCATTTCTGCTTTTACATCAAAAAGCGGCTTGTTACCTTTTAATACGGTTTCTAAAACTGTACTCTCGTCGTACAAGTTGTGGTTTTGTTCTAAAACCGACATACGTTTACCCGGCTCTAAATGAACGTGACCTGAAGTTGGGTCTATTTTTCCTGATAAAATTCTTAGAAAAGTAGATTTTCCTGCTCCGTTTGCACCAATAATTCCGTAGCAATTTCCTTGAGTAAAGGTTGTGTTTACCTCATCAAAAAGAACTCTTTTACCAAATTGTACCGATAAGTTTGAAACTGATAACATAGGCTATTTTAAAATTTTTGCGAAAATAGTTAATTAAACTGATAACTTGAAACATTAACTTTTTAAGTTTTCTATTTAACGCGAGGTTAACAAGTAAAAGCTAAGTATTCAATTAATTTTGAGCGCAAAATCACCTTAACCTCTTATGCGACAACTTCTTCTAGTGTTTGTTGTTTGTTTTCTCGTATACTCTTGTGGCGAAGATACCACAAGCAACTCTTCTACCTCTATAAGTGGAGAGATCGTTAATAGCAATGAATCTTTTATAACCTTAGAAAAAGACGGTGAATTTGTAGACTCCGTTGCTTTGTCTGAAAACGGAAGTTTTTCTTACAATTTTGATGAAAATAATTTTGAATCGGGCCTTTATACGTTTCGACATAAACCGGAGGGGCAAACATTTTTTATTGAAAAAGGAGATAGTTTACTTTTAAGAGTAAATACAAAAGAATTTGATGAGTCTTTAATGTTTACCGGCAATAAAGCTGAAGAAAACAACTTTTTAATAGAAATGTACTTGTTAAATGAAAAGGATAACGACCTTATTCTTTCATATTATAAAGTAAGTCCAGAAAAATTTGCTAAAAAAACCGACTCTATAAGATCTTTAAGACTAGATCAATTAGAAAACCTGGAAGACAAATATGAATTCTCAGAATCATTTTTAAGTTTAGCTGAAAAAAATATCGATTACGAATATTATGATCTTCGTGAACGTTATTCTTATTTGATCAATAAGTATTTTAATGAATTTAGAAACAAAATACCTAAAGAGTTTTTCAGTTATCGAAAACAAGTAAATTTTAATGATAAAGATCTTCAATCTCTATATACCTATCAGCGTTTTTTAGATAATTATTTAAAGAACAGAGCGATAGAACGTTGTGTAGCAGAAAATCCTAATAAAGAATGCTTTGATACAGAAAGTATTACCAATTTAAAGAACAGACTTATTTTATCTGATAGTATTTTTAAAATTGAAAATCTAAGGAATAGGTTTATTTCGAGATTTGCTAAGCGACAGTTGAATTCTGCTAAAAACGAACAACAAATAGACTCTTCTCTTCAATTGGTAAAAAGTTTTGATTTTCCTAAAGATCAATATGAAGAACTCAAACAGATCGGAAAATTACAGAAAAATTATTTTGTAGGTAAAAATACTTCTAATGCAAAGCTTTACACCACCACCGGCGAAAAAATTATTTTAAAAGATATCCTCGATAAACAAACTATAACCTTTACTTGGTCTTTGTATATTAACAATCACCCAAAATTTCATAAACGTGTTAATGAGTTGAGAAATCGTTATCCTGAAATAAATTTCTTAGGAGTGAATATAGATAGCGATGATAAGGAAACTTATGATCTCTGGCTAAAAGCTTTAAGCAACTTTGATTACAATAAAGATTTTGAAGTAAAAATTAGAGATCGAGGTAACGAGATCTATCTCTATAAAAACTTTTTGAATAAAATATTACTGATAGATGAAAATGGAATCATAAAAAAATCTAACCTTAATCTATTTGATCCTAATTTTGAAGCTGAATTATTAGAGTACCTCAATCAATAAAAAAACTATACCTTATAAAAAAAGGCTTTTCAGTATACTGAAAAGCCTTTTTTAATTTCTCTTGAAAATTGTTTTAACTGTTTCCTTTACGGTAATCTGCTAAGAATTTTTCTAAACCTATATCGGTTAACGGATGTTTTAATAAACCTTCAATAGAACTTAAAGGTCCCGTCATTACATCGGCTCCGATTTTTGCACAATCGATCACATGCATTGTATGTCTAACCGAAGCTGCTAGAATTTCTGTTGAAAAATGATAGTTATCGTAAATATGTCTTATTTCAGCAATTAGATTTAATCCGTCGGTAGAAATATCGTCTAATCGACCAATAAACGGAGAAACGTAAGTAGCTCCTGCTTTAGCTGCTAAAATCGCTTGTCCTGCAGAAAAAACTAACGTACAATTCGTTTTAATTCCTTTATCACTAAAGTATTTAATTGCTTTCACTCCATCTTTGATCATAGGCACTTTTACCACGATCTGGCTATGCAACTTTGCTAACTCTTCTCCTTCTTTTATAATATCATCATAATTTGTAGCGATCACTTCTGCACTTACATCACCTTCAACAATCTCACAAATTTTCTTGTAATGATCAATAATATTCTCTTTTCCTGTAATCCCTTCCTTAGCCATTAAAGAAGGATTGGTAGTCACACCATCTAAGACGCCTAAATCCTGCGCTTCTTTAATCTGATCTAAGTTTGCTGTATCGATAAAAAATTTCATAGAATTTAATTTTTAGTTATACAGTAAAGTTACAGTTTATAATGTTTCATGAGCATTTTTTCATAAACTTTATCAGGTAAAATATGCTTTAAGGCAATGCTAAATTTTTGTAAAGCCTCCCCTACTTTATAATGTATGGTAGGATTTTTTTCTTGCATGACCGCAAACACTTTTTCAGCCATTTTTATAGGATCTTGACCTTTGTCTACGTGCTCATCCATCAGCTTCAACGTGTTACCGTAATTTTTCTTGTAAGGTGAATTTTCTTTTACCGGAGCGTGATATCTACCGGCAGCAATATTGGTCGCAAAATCTCCCGGAGCAATATTGGTCATTTTTATATTAAATTCTTTCAACTCCATTCTAAAAGCTTCCGTGGTAAGTTCTAAAGCACCTTTAGTTGCTGAATAAATTCCGCGATATGGTAATCCCATATAACCGGCAATTGAAGTGATATTGATAATAAAACCATCACCTTGTTTACGCATAAATGGTAAAACGGCTTTGATCACATTGATCACGCCAAAATAATTGGTATCAAAAACTTTTCTAATTTCAGCATCCGGAATTTCTTCAATAGGCCCCGTAATTCCCATTCCGGCATTGTTAATCAAGAAGTCAATTTTTCCTTCAGCAGCAATTATTTGTTCAACAGCAGCAGTAATCGTTTCTATTTTAGTAACGTCTAAAGCTACAAAATTAATTCCGTTAGCTTCAGTGGTTTTTGGGTTTCTACTCGTACCGTAAATTTTATATCCTTTTTGAGCTAAAAACTCACCTATAGATTTTCCTATTCCCGAAGAAGCTCCGGTAATTAAGACTACTTGATTTGCCATATCTAAAAAAAATTGAAAGGCAAATGTCGATTATTTATAAGAAAGAATAAAATTAAACGTTAAGATTTAAAGGGAGTAATACGTGGGAAGAGCGCATAAAAAAAGGCAAGCTACCCACATCACACCGCTACGACCATCTACCCTTGCTGCGTTCCCGCCCTGGGGGAATTCGACAGGAGCTGGTTGTGTGGGACTTGCCGGGTGCAAATATACAAGGTTTATCTATTTCTGCAAGCATTAAATACCTAAATTAGCCAAAGAATTTAAAATTTTTTAAATGAAAGTTTATAACTTATTGAGCCTTTTAATTTTAGGCTTTTTTGTGATTTCTTGCGGAAATTCAAATCAGAAAAATTCAGCTAATTTTTCACTTCAAATTGGTGAAAAAGATGAAAATATTCAGCAAGGAAAAGCAGTAAAAATTCAACTTCAACAAAAAGAAGCACAAAAAATTGATTCAGTTACCTATTTCTATAACGGTGAAAAGATCAATGTTGAAAATAACACTATTACGTTTAATCTTCCGTTAGGTAAAAATAAGTTAGAAGCGAACGTCTACAGCGAAGGAAATAAAACTACAATTACCGAAGAAGTTAGCGTACACAGCAGTGTAAAACCAAAAATTTATACTTACGAGGTTGTAAATACTTACCCGCACGACCCTAAGGCGTTTACGCAGGGTTTAGAGTTTTATAATGATACTCTTTACGAAAGCACCGGTCTAAGAGGACAATCAACTTTAAGAAAAGTAGATTTAGAAAGCGGAAAAGTGATTAAAAAAATAGATTTGATCGATACTTATTTTGCTGAAGGTTTAACGATCTACAACAATAAAATCTATCAACTTACCTGGAGATCTGGCGACGGAATCATTTATGACCTGAATACTTTCGAAAAAGAAGAGATCTTTAATTATAACGAAAGTAAAGAAGGTTGGGGACTTTGTAACGATGGCAATAAATTTTACAAAAGTGACGGAACTGAAAAAATCTGGATCTTAAACCCAGAAACTTTAGCTGAAGAAAGTTTTATACAACCGGCGACACACAAAACCACGCTTACCAAGCTTAATGAATTAGAATGGGTAGAAGGTAAAATCTACGCCAATACTTGGCAAAAAGATGGCGTGGTAATTATCGACCCTAAAACCGGAGCGGTAGAAGGTTTAATCGATTTTCGTGGTTTGCGAGATCAACTTACTAATAATGATGATTTAGTAAAAAGTAATCACGTTCTAAACGGTATTGCTTACAACCCAAACAATAAAAAGCTCTACGTCACCGGTAAAAACTGGGATAAACTTTTTGAAGTAAAAATCATAGAAAGATAATTTAAATGAGATATTTATATTCCTTACTTCTTCTCTGCTCTATTGTTTTATGGAGTTCATGTCGTAACGACTTCGAAACCGAACCCAGCACAGGAAATTTACAGTTTTCTAGAGATACAGTTTATTTAGACACCGTATTTTCGAATATTGGTTCGAGTACTTACAATTTAAAAGTCTACAATAGAAGTGACGACGACATCACCATTCCAACAATTCAATTAGCCGGTGGAGAAAGTTCTAATTATCGCTTAAATGTAGATGGTTTACCGGGAAAATCGTTTGAAAATATAGATATTTTAGCAAAAGACAGCATTTTTGGTTTTTTATAGAATCTACTGCTAATATTGACGACTTTTCTAACGAAAATCAATTTTTACTCACCGATGCGATCGAGTTTGATACCGGGGCTAATCAACAAAAAGTAGAATTGGTTACCCTTATTCAAGACGCTGTTTTTCTCTATCCTGAAAAATTTGACGACGGTACTACAGAAAGCCTTTCATTTGGTTTTGATGAAGAAGGAAATGAAATTTTAATTGAAGGTTTCTATTTAGATGAAACCGAATTAACCTTTACCAACGAAAAACCTTACGTCATTTATGGTTATGCAGCCGTACCCGGCAATCGAACCTTAAATATCGAAGCCGGAGCCAGAGTTCACTTTCACGATGCCAGCGGAATTATTGTAGCACAAGAAGGTTCACTTCACGTAAACGGAATGCTTAGTAACGATCAAGAAACTTTAGAAAACGAAGTAATTTTTGAAAGCGATCGTCTAGAACCCGGTTTTAGTGAAATACCCGGGCAATGGGGCGCTATTTGGTTAACTGCGGGAAGCACTAACAATATCATCAATTACGCTATTATAAAAAATGCAACTGTAGGGATTTTAATGGATTCGAACGATGGCACTACCAATCCTACATTAACCATTAACAATTCTAAGATCTATAATTCTTCTAACGTAGGCCTTTTAGCTAGAACCGGAAACATTCTCGGCAATAACGTCGTGATCAATAAAGCCGGTCAATCTTCTCTAAATTTGTCTCTCGGAGGAACATATAATTTTAATAATTGTACGTTCGCAAATTATTGGACGAGCAGTTTCAGAAATTTCCCATCTGTTTTAGTTGAAAATTATCTTGAAACACCCGATGAAATTTTTGTTTCAGATTTAGTTGAAGCCAACTTTAACAACTGTATTATTTACGGTAATGAAAACCGTGAGCTTATTTTTAACGAAAGAAATGAAGCGGCATTTAATTACAAGTTCGAAAACTGCTTAATAAGGTTTAGTAACTTCGGTTATAACAATACCGATGACTATGACTTTGACGATGAAAGCCTTTTTCCCGGTACGATCATTAATGAAAATCCTAACTTCCTAAATCCACAAGAAAACCTTTTAATGATCGATGAAGAATCTGCTGCTAACAGTTTAGCAAATCCTGCAACGGCTACAGATGAAGATATTTTAGGAACTCCTAGAAGTTCTTCTCCAGATAGCGGAGCTTATGAGAGTATTATTTTCCCTGAGGAATAGATAATAAACAAGAAAAGGCTCGAGTTCAAAAAACCCCGAGCCTTCTCAAAACTAACTAATTAATCAAACTACTTATTATGAAATTTCAATCATTCGTTTAGCCTGCACTTTTGCTTCTTCTTTCTTCGGAAGGTTGATCAACAAAATTCCATTTTCGTAAGAAGCATTTATTTTAGCACTATCTACTGTTTCCGGTAAGCTAAATGCTCTTTTAAAAGTTCTGCAACTAAATTCTCTTCTGGTAAATTTTCCTTTTTCTTCTTCTGTGTTTTCTTTTTTACTTTCAGAAGAAATGGTAAGTACATCGTTATCTAATTCGATATTAAAATCTTCTTTGGCTTTACCCGGCGCGGCAACTTCAACTAAAAAATTATCTTCAGTCTCTTGGATATTTACTGCCGGAATACTTACGCCAATATTATTTACATTTGAAGTACCTCCTAACCAATCTGTTTTAAACATATCATCTAACATAGATGGTAACCAATTGTCTGCTGTTGTTCTTTTTACTAAACTCATAACTTTTATTTTTTTGTTGTTTATATCAATTTTACACTCAACAAATAGCAATTTAAATACCAACCAATATTTAATGACTTTTTGACATAAAAAAAACTAAAATTATGACAAAATGACAATTTTAGCGGTTAAAGTATGGTTAAAACGGCAGTTGAAGCTAAATAAGAGTCCTATTTTAGCTGAGTTAATTCAACTTAAATGAAATATATATATAATAAACTTTACAGTTTTTTTAATACTATTGAAGGAAAAATTGCTTTTTACCCTACTCTATTTGCAATTTTTGGTTTAATACTTTCTCTTATTTCGCTTTCTTTAGAAAATACCGGAATATCGGAATGGCTCACTTCGATCTATGATGGTTTTATTATCGATAGTAGCGATACAGCAAGAACGATATTGAGTTATTTAACCGGCGGACTCATTTCTTTAATGGTTTTTAGCTTCTCGATGGTGATGGTTTTACTTAACCAAGCCTCTTCAAATTACTCCCCTCGAGTTTTACCGGGACTTATCTCAAATAAAAATCATCAATATGTTCTTGGGATTTATTTAGGAACCATTATTTATAATGTATTTATTACCATAGCGATTAAAGCTTCAGAGAATAATGAAATGAGAATTCCTAGCTTTTCGATTTTTATTACCGTCTTGCTAATGGTTTTATGTTTAGGAGCATTTATCTATTTTATTCATTCTATTTCACAAGCAATTCAGGTAAATAATATTCTTACGAGTGAATACACAAAAGCAAAAAACAGATTAAAAGATATTATAGAAATTCAACAAAACGAAAAAGAACTTGAATTTCCTGTAACCGAAAATTGGCACTCCTATCATTGCGATCGAACAGGTTACTTTCAAAATGTGTCGATAGATAATCTTAAAGAGATTTGTAAAGAAAATGATATTAAAATTTCAATTCTCCCTATAAAAGGAAGTTTTATTGCTGAAAATACGAAGGTGATTAAGGTTAGTAAGTCTATTGATGAAGAATTGGTTGAAAGAATTTTAAGCAACTTTAATTTTGCAAGAGGAGAATTTGTAGAAGATAATTACTTACTTGGTTTTAAACACATAACAGAAATTGGTATTCGTGCTATTTCTCCGGCAGTAAACGATCCTTCTACTACCATTAACACCATCGATTATTTAACAGATTTACTCGCTTTAAGATTATTAAAGAAAGAAGATGAGATCGTTAGTTTAGAAAATAATGATCCTTGCATTTGGTTAACTACAGTTTATTTTGAAGAATTACTTTACCAAATCATTCTACCCTATCGAACGTATTGCAAGAGCGATTTTAGCTGTATTCAAAAAATTTTAATGATGTTCACATTTTTACTTCAGCAGAAAACTGTAAACAAGAACTATCATCAAGCCATTAAAATTGAAGCTAAGAACCTTTTTTTAGATGCAAAAAACTGTATAAAAAATGATCGTGATCTAGAACGTCTTGAAGCATTATACAACCAAATAGCTTAAATGTCGTAAGATTTTTTAAATTTGCAATCTATTCAATTTCACTTATGGCATTAAGCAATAACGACGTATTTAAAAAATTACGTGTAGCCCATAAATTAAGGGACGACGATATTATAGCAATTTTCAAATTGGTCGATTTTAAAGTTACCAAAAGCGAATTGGGAGCTATTTTCAGAAAAGAAGGACATCCTAAATATCAAGAATGTGGCGATCAATTTCTTCGGAATTTTTTAAACGGACTTATAATTCATCTACGAGGACCAATGCCTGAAAAGAAAAATAAATAATTTTTACGTATATTGTTTATTTTGTAATCTTAGATTCAATTATACGTCTTATAAAAGAACCCAACTTTCATTTATGAATGATATTACTGTAAAAAAGCGAGTTTTTACTGAAAAAGAAATAAAAGCCCTCAATAAAAAATACAAATCGCTTTCTATTCAAGAAAGAATTCAAGAATTATATAAAGATTTTGATGTAGCAGAAGTTATGTTAACGAGTTCGTTTGCGGCTACTTCTGCTTTTTTACTGAAACTTTTTTCTGATGTAAATAAGGAGCAAAAAGTATTTTTTATCGATACCGGTTATCATTTTGATGAAACTTTAAAATACAAAAGAAAGCTTACTGAAAAATATGGCTTAAACGTTAAATCGATTAGCGCTATTAAAGAAGAACACGAGTTTACCACAAAAGATGAAACTTGGCGTAAAAATCCAGATTTTTGTTGTTCAATAAATAAAGTTCAACCTTTAGAAACTATCAAAAAACATTACTCGGTTTGGGTTAGCGGTTTAATGGAATGGCAAAGCGACCACCGTTCTAGCTTAAACATTTTTGAAGAACGTGGCGAGATTTTAAAATTCTACCCACTTTTAGATGTTACCAAAGAAGAAAGAGACGAGTTTATAGAAAAACATCAACTTCCTTTTCATCCGTTAGTTGCAAAAGGGTATAACTCTATTGGTTGTACGCATTGTACCGTACCCGGTGAAGATCGCTCCGGCCGTTGGAATAACAATCCTAAAACCGAATGTGGTTTACATTTATAGAAAGCTTTTAAAAAATTCAGCATAAAAAAATCCCGTTCAATTTGAACGGGATTTTTTATATCTAAAAAGCTTATTTGCTTAAGCCAATACTTTCTGTACTTTATCTGCAGCTTCTTGAAATTGTACAGCGCTCTCTACGTTAAGACCACTACTATCAATTAATTCTTTAGCTACATCTGCGTTGGTACCTTGTAAACGTACAATAATCGGTACATTGATCGCATCTCCCATATTTTTATAAGCATCTACAATACCTTGAGCTACACGGTCGCAACGTACAATACCTCCAAAAATATTTACTAAAATAGCTTCTACTTTATCGTCTTTTAAAATTAAACGGAAAGCTTCTTCTACACGTTTAGCATCTGCTGTACCACCAACATCTAAGAAGTTAGCCGGCTCACCACCTGCTTGCTTAATTAAATCCATCGTTGCCATCGCAAGACCGGCACCGTTTACCATACAACCTACGTTACCATCTAAATCTACATAGTTAAGACCAGCTTTTTTAGCTTCAACTTCAGTTGGGTTTTCTTCACGCTCATCACGCATATCTGCGTAGTCTTTGTGACGGTAAAGTGCGTTATCATCTAAAGTTACTTTAGCATCTACTGCCATAATTTTATCATCACTTGTTTTTAACACCGGGTTAATTTCAAATAATGAAGAATCAGACTTGTCGTAAGCAGTATAAAGTGCAGTAACAAATTTTGTCATTTCTTTAAAAGCTGCTCCAGATAAACCTAAGTTAAAAGCAACTTTTCTAGCTTGGAAAGGTAAAATTCCTGTTGCAGGATCAATTTCTTCCGTAAAAATTAAATGTGGAGTTTCTTCAGCAACCGTTTCAATATCCATACCTCCTTCAGTAGAATACATGATCATGTTCTTACCAGTACCACGGTTTAACAATACAGACATATAGTATTCTTCCGGCTCGTTATCTCCTGGATAATAAACATCTTCAGCAACTAAAACCTGATTTACTTTTTTACCTTCCGCAGAAGTTTGTGGAGTTACCAATTGCATTCCGATAATTTCTCCTGAAATTTTTTCAACTTCCTGAAGATTCTTCGCCAATTTAACTCCGCCACCTTTTCCGCGACCTCCCGCGTGAACTTGTGCTTTAATTACGTGCCAACCGGTTCCGGTTTCTTCAGTTAGTTTTTTTGCAGCATCTACTGCAGCTTCTGGAGTGTCTGCAACAATACCACGTTGTATTCTTACACCAAAGCTATTTAGTATTTCTTTTCCTTGATATTCGTGTAAATTCATAATCAGGTTTTTCTAGTTCTATTTTGGTTCACAAAAGTAACAAATGTAATATTTTGTAGCAATACTTTTTCACTTTAAAAGAAGCTTTATTTGATTTATTTGTCTTTTTTTGAAGATTTAATTCAGAATTTACATTGAAACATGCAAAATAACGAGCAATTAATAGAACTTGCTTACGCCAAAATGTATTTTGGAAAGTACAAAGATTGGTATTTATCTGATGTACCGGAACCTTATTTTGTTTGGTTTAATAAAAAAGGCTTCCCTCCCGGAAAAACCGGAGAGCAAATGCGGGCCGTTTTTGAACTCAAAATTAACGGATTAGAATACTTGCTGAAAGAAATTAGGCAAAAGTACCCTAACCCGAAGAAAATTTAGTTTACAAAAACGCGGTTTATAGTTATAAAATAAATTGTTATTTGTACTTTTGCGCTCCGTATAGACAACATTTAAACAACCCAAAATGGCCGATACCAAGTATATTTTTGTTACCGGTGGTGTTTCTTCGTCTCTCGGGAAAGGAATTATCGCAGCTTCTTTAGCAAAACTTCTTCAAGCGCGTGGTTACAAGACCACCATTCAGAAATTAGACCCTTATATTAATGTAGATCCGGGTACATTAAACCCTTACGAACACGGTGAATGTTTTGTAACTGAAGATGGTGCAGAAACAGATTTAGATCTAGGCCATTACGAACGTTTTTTAAATGTAAATACTTCTCAAGCCAACAACGTTACTACCGGTAGAATTTATCAAAGCGTCATCGAAAAAGAGCGTCGAGGTGAATTTCTAGGGAAAACCGTACAAGTAGTTCCTCATATTACCAACGAAATTAAACGTAGAATACAGTTGCTTGGGCAAAATGGCGATTACGATATTGTGATTACCGAAATTGGCGGAACTGTGGGTGATATCGAATCGTTACCTTATATCGAATCGGTAAGACAATTAAAATGGGAATTAGGAGATCACAATTCATTAGTGATCCATTTAACGCTTGTTCCTTATTTATCTGCTGCCAAAGAATTAAAAACAAAACCTACCCAACATAGCGTAAAAACCTTGATGGAAAGCGGAATTAGCGCTGACATTTTAGTATGTAGAACCGAGCACGAATTAAGCGACGATCTACGCCAAAAATTAGCACAATTCTGTAATGTGAAGAAAGAAGCCGTGATCCAATCGATCGATGCTTCTACGATTTACGATGTTCCAAATTTAATGTTAGAAGAAGGTTTAGATAAGATCACGCTTCAAAAATTAGCTTTAGAAGAAAGATCTGAACCCGATTTAGTGAGTTGGAATAAATTTTTGAGTCGACATAAAAACCCGAAAGCTGAAGTGACCATTGGTTTAATTGGTAAATATGTTGAATTGCAAGATTCTTACAAATCGATCCTAGAAGCTTTTATTCACGCCGGAGCCGAAAATGAGGTGAAAGTGAATATTAAAAGTATTCATTCTGAATTTATTAATACCGATGAAAGCAATAAAATTACCGATCTTGACGGAATTTTAGTAGCGCCAGGTTTTGGAGAACGTGGTATTGAAGGTAAAATTGAAGCGGTAAAATATGCCAGAGAAAACAATTTACCATTCTTCGGAATTTGCTTAGGGATGCAAATGGCGGTAATCGAATACGCTAGAAATGTATTGAATATTAGCGATGCCAACTCTACCGAGATGGACGACCAGACCAAAAATCCGGTGATCGATATTATGGAAAGTCAGAAAAATATTACTCAGATGGGCGGCACAATGCGTTTAGGTGCTTGGGGTTGTGAGTTAGCAGAAGGAAGTTTAATTCATAAAACTTACGGTAAAACAAGCATTAGTGAAAGACACCGTCATCGTTACGAATACAACAATAAATACAAAGAGCAACTAGAGCAGGCAGGATTACAAAGCTCAGGTATTAATCCGCAAACCGGTTTAGTTGAAGTGGTAGAATTACCTAAACACCCTTGGTTTATAGGAGTTCAATATCACCCGGAATATAAAAGTACGGTAAAAACACCTCATCCATTATTTATCGGATTCGTAAAAGCTGCCAAAGATTATGCGAAAAAGAAAAAAAAATAATGCCATCTTGACATTATTTTAACTCTTGGATACTTTTTTGACTAAAAAATTTAAAATGATTTGGTATGGCTTTTTGAGTCTAATTATAGACTTTTGCCATCTTTTAAAATAAATTAGAAATTTCTTGTTCCTTTATTTATGGAAAATAAAAAATTTGATGTTAATTCATTAATCGGTTTTGTACTTATTGGTGCCATTTTAGTTTGGATGTTATACACCAATCAAGATAATGAAACCAAAACTGCTGAAGTTGGTACACCAGAAAACCAAGAAGTAGTTACCACTAACGAAGTAGATGAAACTTCAGCTTCTACAGAAAATAATTCTAACTCTCCTGCAACAGATTCTTTAGCTTTAGAAAAGGCAAAAAGTAGTTTAGGAGCTTTTGCTTATTCTGCAACGCTTCCTTCAGCAAGAAAAAACATTACAACTTTAGAGAATGATGTTCTTGAGCTAAAAGTTAGTAATAAAGGTGGGCAGATTATTGAAGCTAAACTTAAAAATGAAACTAACTACAATGGTGAGCCAATCTACATTGTAAAAGATAACAATGCTTCTTTCAACCTACAATTTAATACTACCGACAATAGAACTTTAAATACGAAAGATCTATTTTTTGAACCTCAACTAACCAAAAATGGCGAGAATAATATTCTTTCGATGAAGCTTAAAGTTTCTGCAAATGAATATTTAGAATACGTTTATACATTAAAGCCGAGTGATTACATGATGGATTTCTCTATTAGATCACAAGGCTTAAGCAACGTGATTAATAGTGGTAATGACGTACTTTTAGATTGGCAATTAAAAGCTTTTAGACATTCTAAAAGTATTACTTACGAGAATAGATATACCGAAATTAAATGGGAGTATGATGGTGATAACGACGATTACACCGGGCAGGGTGATGTAGATGAAGATGAAGATGAAGATATTACGTGGATCGCTTTTAGACAACACTTCTTCTCTTCTATTCTATTATCTAATTCTTCTTTTGACAGTGCTAAATTTGTTTCTAAAAACTTAGTGCAAGACGATGAAGTAGATACGCTTTTTACAAAGAGTTTTGCTGCGACCATTCCATTAAAAATGAATGGCGGCGAACTTAATGAATCAATGAATTGGTACTACGGACCAACAGACTATAAAATCTTAAATGATTATGATCGTAATTTAGATGAAGTAGTTCCGCTAGGTTGGGGTATTTTCGGAATTATTAATAAATACTTAGTGATCCCTTTCTTTAATTTGTTAAGCGGATTCTTACCGGCAGGTATTGCGATTATATTCTTAACGATTTCAGTTAAACTTTTACTTTCTCCTGTTCAATACAAACAGTATGTTTCTCAAGCTAAAATGAAGGTCTTAAGACCCGAAATTAATGAGATTAACGAGAAGTACAAAGACAATGCAATGAAGAAGCAGCAAGAAACCATGAAGCTGTACAGCAAAGCAGGCGCCAGCCCGATGAGTGGTTGTTTACCGGCTTTAATGCAGATTCCTGTTTTCTACGCTTTGTTTAACTTTTTCCCGAGTGCTTTCGATCTAAGACAAAAATCGTTCTTGTGGGCAGAAGATCTTTCGAGCTACGATGTGATTGCAGAATTGCCGTTTACCATTCCGTTTTATGGTGACCATATTAGTTTATTCCCGATCTTGGCTTCTATCGCTATCTTTATATATATGACAATGACGACCGGGCAAAGTATGCAACAAGCACAACAACCTGGAATGCCAAATATGAAGTTTATTATGTATCTATCACCGCTTTTCATGTTGGTATTCTTCAACAACTATGCGAGTGGATTATCGTTATACTATTTCACTTCCAACTTAATTACCATTGGTATTATGTTAGTGATCAAAAATTTTATTATCGATGATGAAAAGATTCACGCTAAAATTCAGGAGAATAAAAAGAAACCTAAGAAAAAAGGAAAGTTTGCTCAGAAGTTTCAAGACATGATGGAGCAAGCAGAACAGCAGCAAAGAAACAACAGAAAATAAATCATTTAAATTGATATATTTACAATCCCCGATCTCGGGGATTTTTTTATATAAAATATGAAAGCTTTACTATTTCCCTTACTTTTTTTATTGCTTGCTTGTTCAGAAGATAATATTGAAAAGCAGGATAATTCTCAATTAGAAAATGAATTTGTTAATGCAGTAGATATCTCTTCATATCCAGAGATTTCTCTATCAAACCCGAAATTTTACAATGAGAGTGGTGTTGAAGAAAATTTTATTCAGCAACTAAAGAATAATGGAGTTAACACTATTAGATTAAGACTTTGGGTAAACCCTAGCGATATTCATTCTGGATTCGAAGAAGTTAAAACTTTTTCGGATCAACTTAAAAGTATGGGATTTAAAGTTTGGATAAGTTTACATTATTCTGATACTTGGGCAGATCCTGCTCAACAAATTACTCCTATATCTTGGCAAAATTTGAACTTTACTGAGCTTTCTATTAAAGTTAAAGAATATACCAAAAATGTAATTTTAGAGATCAATCCCGATTATATACAGATAGGTAACGAAATAAATAATGGTTTTCTTCATCCTTTAGGAAATATTCATAACCAACCACAACAATTTAAAGATCTTTTAGCGCTTGCAATAGATACCGTAAGAGAAAATTCTACTTCAACTCAAATTATAATTCATTTTGCAGGAGTAAATCATAGTTTATGGTTTTTTCAGCAGATAGAAAACCTTGACTATGATATTATCGGGTTATCATATTACCCCATTTGGCACGATAAAAATTTACTCAATTTAAAAGAACATCTCAATCAATTAGAAAATAATTTCAACAAAAAAATATTGATCGCAGAAACCGCCTATCCCTTTACTTTAGATTGGAATGATAATACCAATAATATTGTAGGTGAAAATCAACAATTAATTTTACCTGATTTTCCGGCAACACCTTTAGGACAATATAATTTTTTAGCAGAAATAAAATCTATTGTTCAACAAACTCCAAACGGCGTAGGTCTATGCTATTGGGGTGCAGAGCTCGTGGCTTGGAAAGGCCAAGATGCTGTTGATGCTTCTAGTTGGGAAAATCAAGCTTTATTCGATTTTCAAAATAAGGTTTTACCTGCTGTAAAAATTTTTGCTGAAAATTAATTTTTATTGCTGAGGAAGTAAGACCGTATCGATCTTATAGAAAACTCCGTTTACAGCCTGTATTTCTTCAGAAGAAAGTATTAAAGCTTCACGATTATTTATATCTGCTAAACTTGGTACAGTAAAATCTATTTCTGTGGTACCGCCCAAAGTATTTACGCTAGAAGCATTATAATTGTCTAATTCTAAATTTAGGTTTTCTGCAAAATGAAGATTCAAAACATCTATCAAATCTTGTGTTTCGATATCTTCTAAAGTAGATAGGTCATTAGGGTATAATTCTAACAAAACATCTTCAAAAGCTGTATCGGTCGGTGCAAAAACTGTATATGGTGCATTGGCCGTATTGGTATTATTTAATTTTTCAAGGTAATTTTCAGCAGAAATATCGTCACGCGAAATTGCTTCCACCAAAGTAGTTAGTTCTAGATCTGCTGTAATAAAATCTGCTAAGCTTGGTAAGGTTATTACTTCGTCTAGAGTATGTATCACTCCATTTGTCCCAACGATATCTTGAACAGTAATTGAGCTGATCCCGTTATAAAGCAAACCAACATCTTTATTTAAATAAATGCTTAAAAACTTATCTTCACCATTAATGTTTGTAGTCGCATTCGTAGTTTGGTAGCCAGCCTCTAGATCTGAGTTTAATTTTAAACTATCTTGTACGTGATAATTAATTAGTTGTTCTTTTTCTTCGGAAGTATAATCTGTATTTTCCCAAAAGGTAGTAAACGTATCTGCTGAAGGAATTAAATACGTAAACTTTTCTGCGGAAGTAATTTGTGATTGAAAAAGTGAACTTGTAGAGATCGCCTCAGTATAAAACGGTGTTAAATTGCTATCTGCGATCATAAAAGTTTCAACACTTGGCAACGCCATCATTTTATCGATTTCGTGCATTATACCATTATCAACTTCAATATCTGCACTAACAAAATGTACGTCTCCGTTAAATTCTACTTCACTCGCCGTATTTACTAATAAACTTAGATTAGTAGCAGTACTGTCGGTTAAAGGAGTTTCAGCTAAAGTTTTTAAATAGCCCGTCGTAAAACTTTGTTCTGTATTAATGGTTTCTAATAAATGGTAATACACTAGATCAAAAGCAAGCTCCTGTGATATGTCATTAATTCCGCTTAAAGAATTTTCGCTTAAATAAGCTTCAACAGCCGTATTATTTGGAGCTAACAAAGTATATGTACCAGAATTCCCATCTAATGCCGCATCTAATTCTGCTTGTACAACCAGATCGTAAAAAAGACTAAATCTCGGAGTCTTTTCAATATAATTTATAATTGAATTATTTCCTTCAATTACATTGCCATTATCATCATCATCTACACAACTAAAAACCGTAAGAGTTATACTTAATAAAAACAGTAATTTTGTTATTTTTAAAATAAATTTATTCATCATTGCGTTTTAAAAAATACTCAAGTAAAAGCCACAATATACAAAAAACCATAGCTTATGTTCAGCAATATTAAAAACGCTTTTTTATTCTTTTTTATTTTAAGCTCAACGTTACTTTTTGCTCAGCATGAAAAGTTGAATCAAGTTGATGCTAATGGAAAAAGACACGGAAAATGGACTAAATATTTTGAAGGAACCGAGCAAATAAGATATACAGGTGAATTTGATCACGGGCAAGAGATCGGTACTTTTAAATTCTATAAACAAGGAAACGAAGATCACCCACAAGCCACCAAAACTTATACGCGGAATAGCGATTTAGTAGAAGTAAAATTTTTCACTAAAAAAGGCAAACTACTTACCGAAGGTCAATTTAAAAACAAAAAAAGAACCGGCGAATGGATCTACTATCACAAAGGTAAAGACATTGTTATGATGAGAGAAAACTATGTGAACGATAAACTAAACGGACTAAAATCTATCTTTTTTGAAAACGGAAAGATCGCCGAAAAGCAAAACTATGTAAACGGAGTAATGCACGGAAAAAATTTAGTTTATGGTGCAAACGGTAATTTGCTGCAACACTATACTTACGTAAATGGTACGATGCACGGTCCTACTAAAATCTATAATCCCAATGGCGAACTTTATACCGAAGGAAACTACAAAAACGGACTTCGAGACGGTATTTGGAAGTTTTATGAAAACGGAAAATTAGATCACACCGAGAAATTCCCAAAAGAAAAACCTTCTGTAAGAAAAAAGAAATAACACGACAAAATCACTAATTTTGTAGAAAATATAGTTATTAGATCGTGAAAAAAGAAAAAGTAGTTGTAGGCCTTAGTGGTGGTGTAGATTCTAGTGTAACCGCATATTTGTTAAAAGAACAAGGTTATGAGGTAATTGGCCTATTTATGAAAAACTGGCATGACGACTCGGTAACCATAAGTGACGAATGTCCTTGGTTAGACGATAGTAATGATGCCATGTTGGTTGCAGAAAAATTAGGAATTCCTTTTCAAACTATTGATTTAAGCGAGCAATACAAAGAACGTATTGTAGACTATATGTTTAATGAATATGAACGCGGAAGAACTCCAAATCCCGATGTACTTTGTAATCGAGAAATAAAGTTCGATGTATTTATGAAAATTGCACTTTCGCTCGGAGCAGATTATGTAGCCACCGGTCATTATTGCCGAAAAGGTGAAACGCAGGTTAACGGTGAAACTGTATATCAATTACTAGCCGGGAAAGATAAAAACAAAGATCAATCGTATTTTCTTTGTCAGCTTTCGCAAGAACAACTTGCAAAAACACTTTTCCCAATTGGCGAATTGCAAAAAAGTGAAGTTCGAGAAATTGCCGCGCAACAAGAATTAGTAACCGCCGGCAAAAAAGACTCTCAAGGTTTATGCTTTATTGGTAAAGTAAGACTACCAGATTTTCTTCAGCAAAAATTACAACCTAAAGATGGTGTAATTGTAGAAATCCCTGCGGAAGAAAATATTTACCAAAATGAAACTCCTGCATTTTCTTCAAAAGAAGAAGAATTAGATTATTTCAGTAAAAAATTTAGTTACCAAAAAGAATTAGGTAAAGAAGTAGGTAAACACAACGGTGCTCATTATTTCACCAAAGGTCAACGAAAAGGACTTGCTGTTGGCGGTACGCCTGAACCACTTTTTGTAATTGAAACTGATGTAGAAGAAAATATTATTTATACCGGCCAAGGTAAAGATCATCCCGGTTTATTGCGAAAAGGTTTATTTGTAAATCCTGATGAAACGCATTGGGTTCGTGAAGATCTTGCTTTAAAAGCAGGAGAAGAATTAGAGGTTTTAGCCAGAATTCGTTATCGACAACCTTTAGAAAAAGCGAAATTATATCAAACTGAAAATGGTTTATATGTGATTTTTGAAAATGTGCAAACCGCTATTACCGAAGGTCAGTTTGTTGCTTGGTATCACGAAGAAGAATTATTAGGATCAGGAGTAATTTCGTAACTTGTAGCTGAAAAAATTTCAGCTATGAAAAATCTTTTACTCTTCCTATTTACGGTTTTCTGCTTTTCTTATGTTGCTCAAAGTCAAGAACACGCTTGGGTTTATTTTACAGATAAGGCAGATGTTACTACTTCGATCGCTAATCCTTTAACTATTTTAACGCAGCGAGCCATCGATAGAAAAAATATGCACAATATTCCTATCGACGAACGCGATGTTCCTGTGAATGAAACTTATATTTCAGCAGTTAAAGGTCAATCGGGTATAGAGGTTAAAGCAAAATCTAAATGGTTTAATTGTGTTCACGTGATTGGTAGCGTTCAAGACATTGAAGCATTAGCCGCTTTTACTTTTGTCGATGAAATTGTTTTTGCAGATGATTCTCTAAACGAAAGAAATTCAAACACCGATCAGCAACAGTTTCAGCATAAAGAATTAGAGAATTTAGTAGATTTTGATTACGGAAGTAGCGCCAATCAAATAGAAATGCTTCACGCAGATTACTTGCATGAAAACGATTTTACCGGTGATGGAATGTTAGTTGCGATTATGGATTCCGGCTTTCCTGAAGTTAATAATATGGCAGGTTTTAATCGTGTAATTACTAATAATGATCTCTTAGGCGGTTACGATTTTGTAAATCGCACTGAAGATTATGATGCTTTTGATGGAAGTTCTCACGGTACATTGGTATTTTCTGATATGGCAGGATTTATTCAAGATGAATTTGTGGGTACTGCGCCAGATGCCGGTTATTATTTATTTAGAACAGAAGATGTAAGTTCTGAAACTCCTGTTGAAGAAAGTTATTGGGTAGAAGCTGCAGAACGTGCCGATAGCCTTGGGGTCGATGTGATCAATACTTCTTTAGGTTATACTACTTACGATAACCCTAATTACAGTTATACACCTTCTGATATGGACGGAAATACTGCTTTTATAAGTCGCGGGGGTAATATTGCGGTCGAAAAAGGGATCTTAGTAGTAACTTCTGCAGGAAACTCAGGAAGCAGTTCGAGCTTTCCGGTAATTGGAGCTCCCGCCGATAGTGATGTTTATGCTGTTGGAGCAGTTACACCAGATGAAGTTTATGCTTCATTTAGCTCAATCGGGCCATCTGCAGACGGTAGAGTTAAACCCGATGGGATGGCACAAGGTTTTCAAGCATTTGTAATTAATACTGCAAATAATATCTCTACGGCTAATGGTACTTCATTCTCCTCTCCTATTATGGCAGGTGCAATCACGAGCTTTTGGCAAGCAAATCCGCAACTTACAAATCTCGAAATTATGCAAATGGTTAGAGAATCTTCACATCTTTACAACAACCCAACCAACCAAATGGGTTATGGTATTCCAGATTTTCAATTAGCATTAGATAATTTATTAGATACCACGTCTTATCAAAAAAAATCGATCAAAATTTTTCCGAATCCGGTAAGCGATCTTTTAAAAATTCAAAAGAATGGAGTTGATTCATTACAAGTAAATATCTATAATTTGTTAGGAAAAATGGTTTATCAAAACGATCAAATTTCTTCTGAAATTAATTTATCTGCTCTTGCTTCGGGAATTTATATCGCTAAATTTGAAAGTGAGAATTTTCAGAAATCATTAAAAATCATCAAACAATAATGACTACTAACAGAATAACCTCTTTATTCAACATAAAATATCCGCTTATTCAAGCCGGTATGATCTGGGCTAGCGGCTGGAAGCTTGCCAGCGCAGTAAGTAACGCCGGCGGTTTAGGGATTATTGGTGCAGGATCGATGTATCCTGATGTACTTAGAGAACATATACAAAAATGTAAAAAAGCCACCGATAAACCTTTTGCTGTCAACGTGCCGATGCTCTACCCTAATTTGGAAGAAATTATGGAGATCATTATGGAAGAAGGTGTTGAAATTGTTTTTACTTCTGCCGGAAATCCAAAAACCTGGACTCCTATTTTAAAAGAAAAAGGAATTACCGTTGTTCACGTGGTAAGTAGCGTAAAATTTGCTTTAAAATCTGAAGCTGCCGGAGTTGACGCTGTAGTTGCTGAAGGATTTGAAGCCGGAGGTCACAATGGTCGTGAAGAAACAACAACTTTTACCTTAATCCCGATGGTTAAAGAAAAATTACAAATACCATTGATCGCCGCCGGAGGAATTGCCACCGGAAAAGGAATGCTTGCTGCCATGATCTTGGGTGCCGATGCGGTACAGATTGGGAGTCGATTTATTGCAAGCCCAGAAGCCTCTTCTCATCAAAACTTTAAACAGATGGTAGTTGATGCAGAAGAAGGTCACACACAACTTACGCTAAAAGAATTAGCTCCCGTTCGTTTATTGAAAAATAAATTTTTTAATGATGTTACCGAGCTTTATACAAAGAATCCGAGTAAAGATCAACTCATTGAATTACTTGGAAGAGCACGTGCTAAAAAAGGAATGTTTGAAGGTGATCTAGAAGAAGGCGAATTAGAGATTGGGCAAATTAGCGGACTTATAAATGAAATAAAACCTGCTGCTGAAATTGTAGAAGAAATAATCAATGATTTTCAAAAAGCAAAAGAGAGTTTGCCAACATTCTAAATCTTTAAAATCATAGTATAAAAAAGCTCCGATAATTAATCGGAGCTTTTTGTTTTTCTAATAACCCGATCCGGCCATCGAACCAAACATGGCAGCTATTCCGCCAAAAAATATGCTCATCAATATTACTAAGGCAATAATTATCACGTATAATAAAAGCATTCCTTTCGCCCAATTTTGGCGTGTAGTATTTGTATCACTACTAAATGCCCATACCAATAGCATAATTAAACCAATTAGAGGTAAACCAGCGACAAAAATGTATAATGCCCATTTACCGGGTGTAATGTGAGAAGGTGCTGGCTGCATAGGTTGACTTTCCATAATATTGATTGTTAGTTAGATTAGTAAATTAAATCTAATTAAAATTAACAAATAATTAAAGAAAATCTTATACAATTATATTAAAGGCTAAATTGGTTTAAGATATCTAAAGCTTCATTTACCTTTAATTGCCAACGTTTTTGCTCTTCAGAAATCATCCCGTGATTGGTTTCTTTGTCGTAAGCATTTTGCATTTTTATACGCTCACTTTCAACCTGCTTATGCAATTTTTGAAGCTTAGCTTTAGCTTCATTTAAAGATTTAGGACTATAATTACTTAACCATTTTCGCATCTTACGCGCGTACAGTTCAGAAATATCAAAATGTAATTGCTCGTGAGCTAAAAGTGTCGGAGTTTCTTTGCCTTTCTTAACCCAAGACTGTTGAGGATAAAAATATGAATGTACTTCGTAGGTAAAGTTTGGTTTTCCGTTTTGTACTCCAAAACCCCAAGTATAAGAAAACCCGGAATTGGTATTGGCTAAAAACCGGCTTTGACCATTGGGTTTCGCTTCAAAATCTTTCCACGTAAGTTTTTCTTCTGTCCATTCTAATTTTTCTTGTGCTTGTGATTGAAGTAAGCTTAATAATAAGAATGAAAAAAGAAAAAGTGTTTTACGCATCTTTATAATTAAATGTAATTATTTTTTCAATATCGGGATGAAGACTATACCAAACCGGGCAGGTCTTTGCTGCGTGTTCGATGATCTTTTTTTGCTTATCTGTATAAACTTTCGGGAAGCTAAAACTAATTTCTATCTTAGAAATTCTTCGAGGTTCACTTGCCATGGTTTTAGTAACTTCAGCAACCGTATTTTCAATAGAAAAATCTGAATTTTCTGCCTTAATTCCAATTATAGTCAACATACAACTTGCTAAAGCTGTTGCTACGGTATCTGTAGGAGAAAATGCTTCTCCCTTACCATTATTATCAGTTGGAGCATCGGTAATAAAAGAATTACCACTTTTTAAATGCTCGCATTCGGTTCTTAAATTACCTTTATAAACTACTTTTGAAGTCATCTTAATTTACCACTTTCAGTTTTAAACCTTCATCATATTGTATAAGATAAACCGCATCGTTATAATACCCACCAATCATTTTTTTATGATAACTGAATTTATTTTCGACGTGTTCGGTAACTCCTTCTAATTCTAGAGCTTCATATAAATTTTCTGCAACAGAAAGCCTTAATAACAAATCGTAAGTTAAATCGAAACCTCTGGTGGCAAACTTATTAGGTAACACTCCATAATCGCTCACGTAAGACTTTACAAATGAATTATTCTCGAAATTCTCACATTCTTTAGCTACTGAAGCGTAGGTGAACTTTAAATTACTTAAATACTCATTAGAGATCTCGTCTTCATAAGGTTCACTTTTATCTGAAGTAAAAATTCTAATTTGATACTCCGGTACCATTGCATTAAGGTAAGAAGTAGCATTACTAATTAATTCTAGATCGTCTGACTCTAAAATAATCCAGTTTTCTTGTTCTTTAGATAATACTTTTACCAAATCTGAAGGTTGCATATATTCTTCTTTTGCCTGCTGTACCACTTTAGCTTCAGGAAAAGTATAGGCTAATTTACTTTTTAAATAGTCGTGTTTTTTATCGGCTAAGATCAATAAATTCTTACCTTCTTTTAAGCTGTCAATGTAAGTAATTAAGGCTTTTTCCATCATCAATTTAGATGGTCGGGTTTGCAAAAGGTTTGCTTCACCATTTAACTCAGCATCGATCAAAGGAGAAAGTACAGGTATATTATTTCTGTTGAAAACTCTAGAAGCTCTTTCTACATTTTTGGTAAGAATAGGGCCGATCACTGCATCGTAATTTGCATATTCTAAACTTCTTAAGATCTCATCTGTTTTAGATGAACTTTTTTCAGTATCGAAAACTTTGGCGCTGATTGGTATTCCCATTTTTTCAACAGAATCTATTGCAGAAACCACTCCGCTATAAAAATCTAAGGAAACGCGAAGTACTCGATCGTCTTTTAGAAGAGCTTCTTTATCGATACTATCACCTTCAAATTGTCTTAAAGAAAATGGTAGCATTATCGCCAAATTCTTTCTACTGCGATTACTTATAAGCTTTTCAAGTTTAATTTTTTCAGCATTTGATACCGATAAAGTATCGTTTAGCATTGTTTGAGGTTTAGGAATTTTAATGGTCATTCCTGCCTCTAAACCTTCTTCAGCTAAAATAGGATTGTATTTTATTAAACTATCTTTTGTTGTATTAAAACGCTTAGTTAACCGGTAATAATTCTCTTTTGGTTGTACAGTATAAGTAATAAAATTATCTACAGAATTTAGAGCAGCTTTAGTGTCTTTATTTTGTGGATTGATCACGTTTAAAACTTGCCCCGGTTGTAAACTACTAACTCCAGGATTTAAAGCATCTAATTGCTCAACCGTCATCCCGTATTTTCTAGCGATCGCCATCTTACCTTCTTTTGGTAAAACAACGTGCTTTAAATTTTCGAATGTTGAATTTTGCACAGAGTTATTAATGTTTATCGTATCGTTCTTTGTAAAGATTGGAATACGAATAACATCACCTTTCCCTAATTCTTCTTTATAAAGATAGTTGTTGTATTTCTTAAGGTCTTCTACAGAAATACGGTTATCTTTTGCAATACTATACAAGGTTTCTTTACGTTTAACCTTATATTCCTTAAAATTTAGAACCGTAGTTTTCTCTAAATTTCTTCCGTCGGAAGACTTGCCAACAGGGATCACTAAAACCGTTCCGGTCAAGTTACCCTTTTTAGCATCGGGATTGTATTTATAGATACTTTGCTCTGAAACGTTATATTTCTTTGCGATGGAAGATATATTTTCTCCCGATTTTACTTTATGGGTTTCAAAACTTTGTGCAAAAGTTTGAAGACTAACTAATAAAATCAGCAAAA
>DTTX01000047.1:0-1724 GCA_012964435.1 Mesonia sp.
AAATATAAGTGTTATATTTTAAATTCTATCATTAAAAAAGCCTCTCAGTTTTGAGAGGCTTTTTTAATGATAGAAATAAATTTATTTCTTTTCTTTTTCGTCCTTTGGTTTATTTAAGGCTTGACTAAGTTCCATCGAAATAGAAGACTTGTCGAAAGTAATTTTACCTGCACCGGTTTCTATAATTACTGCATTTAGTTTTTCACTAAAATCGGCAATTTTTCCGTGCATTCCACTTTTTGTAACTACCTTATCTCCTCTTTTAAGTTCTTGTGCAAAATTCTTTTCAGATTTCTGACGCTTCATTTGAGGTCGAATCATAAAAAAATAAAATACTGCAAAAATGGCTAAAAAAGGCCAAAGTCCCATTAATGACTCCATAAACTATGTTTAGCTTTTCGCTGCTGTATCTCCACTAGGAGTTACAAAAGCTTTAATTTTAATCATTTCTTGTCCAGATTCAGTGTTAGTAGTAATTCTAACTGTTTTCATCTGGTTGTTAGGTTTGTTACGAGAATTAAATTTCACTAACATCTCTCCTGTTTCACCAGCTGCAATAGGCTCTTTTGGCCAAGATGGTACTGTACAACCACAGCTACCTTTTGCATTGGTAATTACTAATGGTGCATCACCAGTGTTCGTGAATTTAAAAGTGTGCTCTACAACATCACCTTCGTTAATAGTTCCAAAATCGTGCATTTCTTCTTCGAAAGACATTTTTGGAGTTCCTTCTGCATTCGCATCTCTTTCTGCAACTTCAGCTACATTTTCTTCTTTAACTTTATCTGCAGCTTTTTCTTCTTTACAAGAGGTGAATGCGATGGCTGCAACTGCAGCTAACATTAAAAATCCTTTTTTCATTTTTAGTAATTTAGGGTTTGTAATTGATTTTAAGCGATAAAAGTAATAAATTTTGAATTATTACATTAGGCCTCTACCTATTTTATTTAATTTTTGAGCATCTTTATATTCTTTAGAGAGTTTGTCTAAAATTCCGTTTAAGAAAATACTACTTTTTGGCGTACTATATTCTTTAGCGATTTCTAGATACTCATTAATAGTTACCTTTACTGGGATCGAAGAGAATTTTAAAAACTCACAAATTGCCATTTTAAGGAGAACTGCATCTATTTCGGCAATACGGTCTTTATCCCAGTTTGGAGTTTTTCCTTCAATATCTTCTTCAAACTTTTCTTGATGTAAAGCGGTTTTGGTAAAAAGATCTTTAGCAAACTCTTTATCATCCATACTTTTAAAAAGCTTCGGGATCTTGATGCTTTCGTCGTTTTCTTTTACTTTCTTTAAAAGTTTTAGAATACTCGTATTTACAATTGGTAAATCGTCTAACCAAGTTAGCTTTTTATCTTCTAAATAATCGTAAAGTTTATCGTTTGGCGCTACAATTTCTTTAAAAAGATCGATCACAAAATCTTTATCTTCTTTAAAATCTGAAGTTCTGGTTTTTAGATAATCTTTGTAAAGTTCACTTTTCTTTAGATCTTCCCAAAGTATCCCAACATACTCATCGTCTTGTTTCCAGTGGTTGAGTTTTCGGTCTTCTAAAAGTTCGTTTAATTCTTCGGTAGCTTCTATTTTTTGAAGTACTGCATTATTCACAAAACGAAGATTCGGATTTTTATCTTCGTCTGTAGCAAGGTATTTGTTCTGAGATTTTTCAATAAAATCTTCAGCTTTCTTTTTAATTTCTACTAATAAAGACAATT
>DTTX01000047.1:1736-44144 GCA_012964435.1 Mesonia sp.
AAAATAGATCATACATTTCTTCCATACTTTTGGTAAGAAACTTTTGCTCTACCTGAAGGCTATCGTTATTAGATTGATTAAATGCATAAATAGATTGCATTACTTTTACTCGAATATGTCTTCTTGTTAACATAGCTTTTAAAGAACATTTTTAAATTAAAAAAGGGCGAAAAATTTCGCCCTGCAAAAATAGAATTTTATTTATGGTTTTAAATCTTATTAGAAATTTATTTTTTAGCTGCTAAAATTCTGTTTTTAGCGATTTGTAAAGTAGCTTGATGAGTCGTCATTTGCTCCAGCTCTGCTTTGGCTAAAATTTCTAAAGTTGTGTTGTAAATATTTTCGGTTTTTTTAATTATTTCAGCTCGATCGTACTTCACTATTTCAGCATACACATTAATAATTCCGCCGGCATTAATTAAGAAATCAGGTGCGTAAACTATTCCTTTTTGCTGAAGTAACTCACCGTGAATTAACTCGTCTGCTAATTGATTGTTAGCTGCTCCGGCAACTACTTTAGCTTTTAACTGCGGAATAGTTTGATCGTTTAAAGTTGCTCCCAAAGCACAAGGTGCATAAATATCTACATCTAGATCGTATAGATTATCGCCCTCAAAAATCTTAGCTCCGTATTTTGCACTTACTTCTATTAATCGTTCCTGATTAATATCGGCAATAATTACTTCTGCTCCTTCTTCAGAAACATATTTTACTAGAGTTTCACCAACGTGACCAATACCTTGTACTAATACTTTTTTACCTTCAAGATTGTCGGTTCCAAATTTATATTTAGCGGCCGCTTTCATTCCCATAAAAACACCATAAGCAGTAATAGGAGAAGGATTACCTGCACCACCTTTTTCTTCAGAAATACCGGCTACAAACGGAGTAACTTCACTTACGATATCCATATCTTCAGTTTCCATACCCACATCTTCAGCAGTGATATACTTACCACCCAACGAATGTACAAACTCCCCAAATCTTCGCATTAAAGCCGGAGTTTTTTGTGTTTTGGCATCACCAATAATAACAGCTTTTCCTCCACCAAGGTTTAAACCGGTGATCGCACTTTTAAAACTCATCCCGCGAGAAAGTCGAAGTACATCGTTGAGCGCTTCATACTCACTTTCATAATTCCACATACGTGTACCGCCTAAAGCAGGACCTAAATTTGTATTATGAATCCCAATTATTGCTTTTAAACCTGTATCTTTGTCGTTGCAAAAAACCACTTGTTCGTGGTTATCAAATGAAAGTTGCCCGAATACCGGAGCGACTTTTTTTAATTCATTTGCTTTTAAAATTTCAGCATTCATAAGCTGTTTTATTTAAGTTAAATTATTAAATTAATAAAATTTAGCGCAAAAATAATTAATTTTTCAATTTAAAGTGTTTAAAAATACATAAAATTGAATATTTAATAATTTGAAGCCTTAGCTTTTTATGAAAGAATTACAATACCTCAACAAATTTTTCAGAAAATATAAGTGGCAAATGCTTTTAGGCTTCATTATTACAGTGGGTGCCAGAATTTTTGCAGTTTATGTTCCTAAATTTATTGGTGATTCTACCAATGTGATCGAAAGATATATTAATGGAGAAATTACAGAAATAGCTTTAGTTAAATCTGAATTAACCACCAATATTCTCTACATTTTAGGAGCGGCTTTACTCTCTGGTTTATTTACATTTTTAATGCGCCAAACCTTCATCGTGGTTTCTCGACATATTGAATACGATCTAAAAAATGAGGTTTACCAACAATACCAAAATCTGTCGCTTAATTTTTATAAGAAAAACAGAACGGGAGATTTAATGAATCGTATTAGCGAAGATGTTTCTCGCGTACGGATGTATTTTGGGCCGGCGTTAATGAATAGTGTTTCTTCTGTGACGATGTTTTTGGTCGTGATCGTTTATATGATCAACAAAGCGCCTTTACTTACCTTATATACCATTGCGCCCTTCCCTATTTTGTCGTTTGCAATTTACAAATTGAGTCGTGCAATTAACCAGCGAAGTACGATCGTACAAGAATATTTATCTAAGTTAAGTACGTTTACCCAAGAAAGCTTTAGCGGAATATCGGTCATCAAATCTTACGGATTAGAATCTCAAACCAATACCGGTTTTGTAGAATTGGCAGATACGAGTCGGGAGAAGAACATCGATCTGGTAAAAGTGCAGGCTTTTTTCTTCCCGTTAATGGCTTTATTAATTGGCGGAAGTAACATCTTGGTAATCTACATTGGCGGGCAACGCGTGATCAATGGCGAAATTGAAAATTTCGGAGTTATTGTTGAGTTTTTATTGTACGTAAATATGCTTACTTGGCCGGTTGCCAGTGTGGGTTGGATTGCCGATATGGTGCAACGTGCAGAAGCTTCTCAAAAAAGAATCAACGAGTTTTTAAAGCAGAAAACTGAAATTAAAAATAAAACCAAAACTACCACTCCGGTAAAAGGCAAGGTTGAATTTAAAGACGTCACCTTTACTTACGATGATACTAATATTACCGCGCTTAAGAAAGTTTCTTTTGAAATCGATCAAGGTGAAACCTTGGCGATCATCGGTAAGACCGGTTCAGGGAAATCGACTATTTTAGAATTGATCGGTCGACTTTATGATGTTGAAAAACAAAACGGACATTTACTTATCGACGGGCAAGACATTGATCAATTCAACTTAAAAAATCTTCGAAATTCTATTGGTTACGTTCCGCAAGATGCTTTCTTATTTAGCGATTCTATTAAAAATAATATTCGCTTTGGTAAGAGTGATGCTTCAGATAAAGAAGTAATAGAAGCGGCTAAAAATGCGGCTGTTCATAAAAATATTGAAGGCTTTAGTAAAGGTTACGATACGGTTCTTGGTGAACGCGGTATTACACTTTCTGGCGGACAAAAACAACGGGTTTCGATCGCAAGAGCGATTATACAAGATCCGCAAATATTATTGTTTGACGATTGTCTTTCTGCGGTAGATACCGAAACCGAAGAAGAAATCTTAAGCAACCTGCACAAGATCTCTACTAATAAGACGACAATAATTGTAAGTCACCGTATTTCTTCAGCTAAAAACGCCGATAAAATCATCGTCTTAGAAGAGGGAGAAATTATACAAGAAGGAACTCACAATCAATTAGTAAAGCAAGAAGGTTACTATCAAGAGCTTTATTTGAAACAGTTAAGCGAAAAAGAAAGCTAATTTTTCTTTGTAGATGTTAATTTTTTTAAGATTTTTGACAATATCTAAAATTAAACCAATAATTTTTCGACTATGAGCGATAATGGAACGATGCAGAAAGAAGAAATATTCTCAAAAGTACTAAGAGCAGGTAGACGTACGTATTTCTTTGATGTAAGAGCAACAAAAGCCAATGATTATTATTTGACGATTACAGAAAGTAAAAAGTTTACAAATGAAGATGGCTCTTTTTACTACAAAAAACACAAAATTTACCTTTACAAAGAAGATTTTGAAGGTTTTGCTGAAATCTTAGAAGAAATGACTTCTTACATTATCAATGAAAAAGGAGAAGAAGTAATTAGCGAACGTCACCAAAAGAATTTTAAGAAAGAATACGAAACGAATGGTGAAGAAACTTCTACCGTAGCCGAAAAATTTACCGATGTAAGTTTCGACGATATTTAAAAAATACTACTTTATCATTAAAAGCCGCTAAACAGTTTAGCGGCTTTTTTTATGCTGAAAAAATTCATTCAACAAATAAATAGACACATTCAGAAAAAAGATATAGTTTTATAAGTTTTTGAAACTATTTTTAAGCTTTACCTTACAACTGTAAACGTGTTTCAACGAGCCAACTATTTAATTCTGCTTCTTTTATGTATTTGCCAAGAAATGGTTTCGCAAGAACCTGCGGCAATCTCGTTAGGTTCTTTTTACCAACAACCCGATCTTACCTACTACGATGCTTTAGAGGATAAAAACAAAAATATTTGGCTATCGTCAGACAACGGACTTTATAAATTTACCGGAACTAATTTTCAAGAATATTTTACGAGCGCACAAAAAAGCAATGCTTTTTTTTCACTTAAAGAAGTGAACCAATCGGTTTGGATGGTGAATCTTTACGGGCAATTGCTTAAAACCCAAAAAGACTCTTTACAGGTTGTCGCTAATCTTTCGCCCTATTTAAAAGGAAAGCTTGCTGAAATTTATCCGGTAAAAAACAAGCTTTACTTAACTTCACAAGCCGGTTTATTAACTTACGATTGTGATCGGGATAAATTACTTCAACTAAATACAGAAAGTATTTTAGCCACTTGGCAAGATCAAAAAACTCAAGCCATATACTATTTTAATGACCGTAACGAATTTAAGCGAATCTCTGCAGAAAAAATTGAAACCTTAACGACATTAATTTCATTATCTTCTACAGAAAAACTTCATACCAGAATCTATAATTTTTGGGGCGAAATTTATTTATCATATGTAGAAAATAATCGTGCTGTATTAAGTAAATGGAACGCCCAAACCTCAAGTTTTGAAAAAATAGAGTTTTTTGATAACGATCAAGATTTACGGGTTTATAGTTATTTCGGCATAAAGGATAACATTTTATTAGCCACCAATAAAGGCGTTTTAAAACTTGACCGCAATTTTAAACTTGTAGAACATAGTTTTAAAGAATTTGCAGTTTCTAAAATTTTTAAAGACTTTCAAGACAATACTTGGATCACTACTTTAAAAAATGGTGTATTTGTTATTCCGCAACATCATTTTTTAAAAGTGAAACTGCCATTGGCCGAAGAAAGTGTGACCACATTTGCGCAATTAGATCACGATAAAGCAGTAATCGGCACCAGCAAAGGAAAACTTCTATGGCTTGATCACAATCTAGAAGTCGTTAAAAAAATTCAATTACCCGATCATCAACCGGTAACTCAATTGCTTTATCGTGGTGAGCAACAAGAACTTTTAATTAGTTTAGAAAATTTAAGTGCTTATCGCTTCAACCTCAATAATCATCAAATACAAAATTTTCAAGAATTAGGAAGTTCTAAAGCGCTCACGGCTGTAAAGAAAGGATTTTTGCACCTTACCTATCGTGCGGCGTTTTATTACCTAAATAATTCTGAAGAACCTCAACTTTTAAAAGATAAACGAGCGGTTAACGCTTTTTACGATCCGGTAACCGAAACCTTTTTTATTGCTTATATCGATGAGCTCATTGCTTACGATAAAGATTTAAATGAAACAAAAATCACTTACCAAAACCAACCTGTTTTAGCCACTTCTTTTACGCTAAACAATGATCAATTACTTATTGGAACGCGGCAACAAGGAGTTTTGGCCTACAAAAATGCAATTACCAAAAGTTATTTAACTACGGCAAAAAATCTTTCGCACAACAGTATTTTAGATGTTGCTTCTTCATCGCGAGAATTATTTATACTTACGAAAGAAGGTTTACAGATCTACGATTTTCAGCTAAAAAAGATCACGAAAAACTTCAGTTATATTGATAAAGTAGATCTAAAAAAACTATTGATTTTTCAAGATCAACTTTTAATTGCCGGAAACAAAGATTTGCTTGCCGTAAATCTTTCTGAAGCTAGTTCTGCCCAGAAAAATAAATTACCACCAACTCCTATTTTACAAAAAATTACCACTGAAGATGCTACCCATACTTCTGCTGAAAATTTAAAATTTAAACCCGATCAAAAAAACATTCATATTACTTACCAAGCTCCGGGTTTACAATTGGGGCAAGCTTATCGTTACAAATACAGACTTTCGAATCTTTCAGATCATTGGGAAGAAACACTTACCGGTTTAACGAGTTTAATTTTTAGTTATTTACCATCGGGAAATTACGATTTAGAAATTAAAACCATCGATGCTACCGGAACAGAAAGTGAAGAAAGCCTTTGCATTACTTTTGAAATTAAAACCCCTTTTTACCGAGAACTTTGGTTTTATCTTTTGGTTATCGTGCTAATTCTTATGCTTATTCTCGTAGGTTTTAAAGTGCTGTTGAATAGAAAAAATAAAAAGCAACAAAAAAAATTACTTCAACTGGAACACCAGAGTAAGATCAACGAATTGCGTTTAGAGAATATTCGTTCACAAATGAATCCGCATTTTATTTTTAATGCTTTAAATGCCATTCAGGATTATATTTTATCGAACGAAAAGAAATTGGCGAGCTCATATTTGGTAAAATTTTCACGACTTATTCGAATGTATCTTGAGCACAGCCAAAAAAACTTTATCTCGTTGGCAGAAGAATTAGAAGCGCTGAAACTTTATATTGAATTGGAAAAAATTAGAATTGAAGAAAGCTTCGATTTTAGTTTAGAAGTTTCAGAAAAAATTCAGCTGAATCACATTAAAGTGCCGTCGTTGTTTATTCAACCTTATGTTGAAAACGCGATCAAACACGGCTTACTTCATAAAAAAGGAGCCAAACAATTAAAGATCAGTTTTGAGCAACAAGAAGATTTTATTTGTTGTAAGATTGAGGATAATGGGATCGGCGTAGAAAATGCGCAACGTATTAATCGGCGCCAACTTACCAAACACAAATCTTTTGCGCTTGATGCCAACGAAGAACGCATACACCTTTACAACCGACTTAAAGATTATAACATTGAAGTGAGCCTTAAAAACGCGGTAGAAGATGAAGAGAACCCGGGAACTTTGGTCACTTTAAAAATACCGATCAATTTAAAATGAAAGCAATAATTATAGACGATGAGCCTCGCGCAAGAAATTTGCTAGAGAAAATGTTGGAAGATATTCAGGAAATTCAACTTGAAATTTTTACAGCAAAAAATCTATTAGAAGGCGTTGAACTTATTAAAACCGAGCAACCGCAACTTGTATTTTTAGATATTGAAATGCCGGAACATTCGGGTTTAGAAATTTTCAATTTTATAAAACCACCGGTGTATTTTAAGCTTATTTTCACTACGGCATATAATCAATATGCGATTGAAGCTTTTAAGCAAAACGCCGTGGATTATTTATTAAAACCTATTGATAGTGAAGAATTAGAACAGGCCGTTTTTAAAGCCAAAAAATTAATTGATAGTGAACAAATTACTCATCAAATTGAAGATCTGTCGAAGGCTTTGCAGAAAATCGCAATGAATAAAATTGCGCTAGAAGTACCTAAAGGAATTCTTTTTGTACCGCATGAAGAGATTTTATACTTTGAAGCTGACGGAATGTACACCAATGTATTTTTAAAAGACGGCGATAAAAAGTTAATCTGTAAACCACTGAAAAATTTTGTTGAGCAGTTACAAGAAGAAACTTTATTTTTTAAATGCCACCGGTCGTACTTAGTGAATTTACAATACGTAAAAGAATTTTCTAGAAAAGATGGTGACCAATTAATTATGAGCAATCAAAAATCGGTACCTATTTCTAAATCGAATAAAGAGCATTTCTTAGAGCTTGTTCAGCAAATATTCAGATAAAAAAAAGAGGTCGTAACCATAAAAGACTTCCCACAGATCTTTTAACCGGCAACAACCTCTAAGAAATTACTTTAACAAACTAAATATCAGATTGGTTTAGAATTTAGTTTTTTATAAATCTTTTTATCGTGCGATTGCCTTCAGCAAAAATCTCTACAAAATAAACTCCGCTAGGCAAATGACTAATTTCTATCGATGGATTTGCAGATGGAGTATGAACCAACTTCCCTAACGTATTGTAGATTGTTATTTTTTCAATTTGAAAATTAGCATCGATATGTAAAAGATCTGTTGCGGGATTAGGATAAATACTTAACTGTTCCAAAGAAGTATCTTCAACACCTAAACTACAAGTAGTATATCCAAAAATAAGGTCCGGATCTTTATCTGGATCTATAGTCCAAGAAATACCCGGTCCAGAAGAAGGAGGAGTGAATCCGTTATCTATTTGCACACAAGATAAGTTGGGACAGTTGTTTGCGAAAAATAAGTGAAGATAAGAATTATTACCGTTAGCCATATTCACAGTTTCTAAATTAGAATTACCTACAAGGCGTAACTCATTAATAGCTGGCACCATTGAAACATCTAAACTAGAGAAAAGATTATCTCCTAAATAAACCTGCATTAAACTTAAATTATTTGTGAAATCTAAATCGGTTAAATCATTTTCTTGTAAGTGTAAAGTATAAATTAGCGGATTGTTAGAAAGATCTATACTACTTAGATCGTTGTCTCCTAATTTTAAAGTAGCAAGTTGAGTAAGCGCTGAAAGATCTATAGATGTAAAGTTATTTGTACCAGCTTCTAATTCTTCTAAAACCGTGTTGCTAGAAAGATCGATCGTACTAAGATTGGTATTGTTTACTTTAAGTATTTCTAAATTAGTAAAATTACTAACATCTATACTTCCTAATGGATTATCACTCAAATAAGCAGTAGCAACAGTTGATGTATTGGGTAAGGTTAAGTTAGAAGCAGTTAAATTATTAGAATTTATAGCTAACCCAGTTAAATTAGTTTGATTGCTTAAGTCTAAACTGCTTAGGTTATTTTGGTGCAAGCTTAAGCTTTCAATAGCCGGGTTATTAGATAAATCTATCGTCGTTAATTGATTAAGCCCTGCCGAAAAATTGACCAAATTTGGATTATTAGAAACATCTAAAGAGGTTAATTGATTATTATTTAAATTTAAGACTTCTAAATTTACGTTGGTACTTAAATCTACAGAAGCAAGACTTAGCGTATAATCTGCTCCTAATATGGTAAGATTGGTAAGTCCTGTTATATCTAAATTTGTTAATGGGTTTAAGCCTATCGAAATTTTGGTTAAAGCAGTATTTGCGGTAAAATTGGCAAAATTAATATTGTTATTAGGTATAAATACTTCTGTAATATTTGTAAAAGCCTCTAAACCGGTAAGATCTTGAATGTTTAAATTAGGAGCAGAAATTATACCCGTAAAAGCCTGTGCTTCCGCATAAGTAATTTCGTTATCTTGATTAGTATTTATTCCAGTGTGCGTAAGTAAATAAGCACTTAAATCAGGATCCGGGATATAGACATTTTGTGCAAAAAGGCTAGCACTAGCTAAGCAGAATAAAGAAAGTAAAGTTCGTTTCATGTGAAGATGTTTTTTATAATTACATCTCAAATTTCTACTAATCAATGCATAACCTCCCTACTAACTTTCTCAATACCGTTATTTTATTGCTGAATGACACAAATAGCTTTTAAATGAAAATTAACTCACTTTTAAACCATTTTCTATTGAAGCTTCCGGTTGAATAATAGTGACCTCATCACCATTAACAGCGCCCATTAATAAACATTCGCTCATAAAATTTGCAATTTGCTTTTTGGGGAAGTTCACGACCGCAATGGTTTGTTTTCCTAAAAGATCTTCTTTGGTATAACGTTTTGTTATTTGAGCTGAAGTTTTTCTAATTCCGATTTCTTCCCCAAAATCTATACGCAATTGGTAAGCCGGCTTTCGTGCTTTAGGAAAATCGTTAACCTCTATAATCGTTCCTACACGCATATCTATTTTTACAAAGTCTTGCCAAGTAATCTCTTTTTCCATCCTTAAGTTTTCTATTGAACTTTAAAGCAGAAGCGCTTTAGAAATAATCCAAATTTTAGTATTTTGTAATTCAAATTTAAAAATATAATGGCAAGAACCTATTCCTTAGATATAGATCTGGGCACAAAAGCTCCAGAATTTGAACTTCGAGACAGCGTCACCAATAACTTAGTTAACCTTTACGATATTAAAGGTGAAAAAGGTACGGTGGTGATGTTTATTTGCAATCACTGTCCGTTTGTAAAACACGTGAACGACGAGATCGTAAGACTTGCTAACGATTACCGCGTATTGGGCTTTGGTTTTGTAGCTATTTCTAGTAATGATGTAGAAAACTACCCGGAAGATCACCCTAAATTGATGCACGAGAATGCCAGAAAACATAATTTCACCTTTCCGTATCTGTATGATGAAACGCAAGAAGTTGCCAAAGCTTATCAAGCAGCTTGCACACCAGATTTCTATGTTTTTGACGGAGAGTTAAAATTGGTTTATCACGGACAATTAGACGATTCTCGCCCTCAAAACGGAATTCCTGTAACCGGAAGAAGTATTCGTGAAGCTCTAGACGCCATTCTTAATAACAGAAAAGTAGCAGAGGTACAGAAACCTAGTTTGGGATGCGGGATTAAATGGAAACCTGAAAACTAAGATAAGTTAAGCTTATGCTAAAGTAACTGAAAACAATGCTTCATTTTGAAAAGCTAGTGATATAATTTTTAAATTTATAATACTAATAAAAAATGTATTGAAATGAGCACTTTAAGATTAGGCGATACCGCCCCAAATTTTGATGCGGAAACTACCGAAGGAAAACTTAACTTTTACGATTATTTAGGAGATAGTTGGGGAGTTCTTTTTTCTCACCCATCAGATTATACTCCCGTTTGTACCACAGAATTAGGAACGGTAGCCAACTATAAACCAGAATTTGATAAGCGAAATACAAAAGTTATTGCGCTAAGCATCGACGATCTAGCCTCCCATAAAGGTTGGGTAAAAGACATTGAAGAGACTCAAAACGTAAAACTGAATTACCCGATTATTGCAGATGAAGATAAAAATGTATCTACTTTATACGATATGATTCATCCTGACGAAGATAATAAAGCAACGGTAAGATCGGTATTTATTATAAGTCCCGACAAAAAGGTGAAATTAACTTTAACCTACCCACCAAGTACCGGAAGAAATTTTGAAGAATTACTTCGGGTGATCGATTCTTTACAATTAACGGCTTACAAAAAAGTAGCCACTCCTGCCAATTGGAAACACGGAGAAGATGTAGTGATTAGTCCTTCAGTTTCTAATGAAGAAGCAGAAAAATTATTTCCGAAAGGTTTTAAAGAAATTAAGCCTTACTTAAGAATGACATCGCAACCGGAAGATTAATTTTTGATAAATATAGTGAGATTCTGAGCTTAATTCAGAATTTCATCCTGTTAAAAATAAAAACCTCAAAGTGAAAACTTTGAGGTTTTTATGTAAAGATTATTTTTCTTTAAGAGAAAAAATTATTTAGCTTGAACCAATTCTACATCAAATACTAATGTTGCGTTTGGCGGAATTACACCACCGGCTCCTCGCTCACCGTAACCTAAATGTGAAGGAATCACAAAACTAGCCTCATCTCCTTCTGAAAGTAATAAAATTCCTTCGTCCCAACCGGCGATCACGTGACCTACACCAACAGGAAACTCAATAGGTTGATTTCTTTTAAAAGAAGAATCGAAAACGGTTCCATCAGTTAACTTTCCACGGTAGTGTACTTTTACCGGTTTTCCTTTTTCGGCCTGTTTCCCTTCTCCTTTTTTAGTGATTTTGTAATACAAACCACTATCGGTTTTAGTAAAACCTTCAGTAAGTTGAGCTAAAGCTTCTTCTTCTCTCTTTTTAGCTTCTGCTTCACGTTTTGCTTTTTCAGCATTAAAGGTTTCAAAAGCTTTTGCTCCGTCAAAATTTTGAGCTTCTTCACCTACTCTTTCGATGCTTACGCTTTCCATTTTATCGCCTTGAGCAACTTTATTTACGACATCTTGTCCTTCAACCACTTCACCAAAAACAGTGTGTTTACCGTCTAACCAAGGGGTTTCTACGTGAGTGATAAAAAACTGGCTCCCGTTGGTTCCCGGCCCTGCATTGGCCATCGATAAAATACCAGGTTTATCATGTTTTAGTTCGGGATGAATTTCATCATCAAAATTATATCCGGGTCCGCCGGCTCCTGTACCATCAGGATCTCCACCTTGAATCATAAAATCTGGGATCACTCGGTGAAACGATAAACCGTCGTAATAAGCTTCGCCTTCTTTTTTAGCGTCATTAGGCTGATTTCCTTCAGCTAAAGCCACAAAATTACCTACCGTTCCCGGAGTTTTATCGTGATGAAGTTTAACTACAATTTCTCCTTTTGAAGTATTAAATTTTGCGTATAATCCGTTTTCCATGTGTCTATTTTTTTCTGAAAGTACAAAGATAGAATTTCATCAGTCATCTTCCTAATGAAGATCAAGAAACAAAAAAACCGAATGCAAAAGCATTCGGTTTTCTATCTATATTAATAACTTATAATTCTAATTTGTCATCTTAATGAAATCAAAACATTAATTAGCAACTTCACTTATAAACTTGATACGATATAAACGAATTTCTTCGTCTTCATAATCGCCATCAAATTCTTCCATCGCTTCATCGATCTTATCGGTTTCTGCTTCTAAAAAATATTCGTGCAGCTCTTCTTGTTGATCTTCATCTAAAACCTCATCGACCCAATAATTAATATTCAACTTTGTACCGCTATACACGATCGCTTCCATCTCTTTTATAAAATCGGGCATTTCTAAACCTTTCGCGTTCGCGATATCGGGTAAAGGTAATTTTCGATCTACACTTTGTATGATAAAAAGTTTTAAAGCACTATTGGCGCCCGTTGTTTTTACAACAAAATCGTCGGGACGCATAATATCGTTCTCTTCTACATAGCGTGCAATGAGCTCAATAAAATCTTTCCCGAATTTTTTTGCTTTCCCTTCTCCTACTCCGTGAATATTGGCCAACTCATCTTTAGTCACCGGATATTTAGTTGCCATATCTTCTAACGATGGATCTTGAAAAACCACAAATGGCGGAACATCTTTGCGCTTGGCAACTTTCTTACGAAGATCTTTGAGCATTTTCATAAGTTGCTCGTCGGTAGAGCCGCCACCACCTTTTTGCGCCGTCACAATATTGTCTTTAGATTCGCTGTCGTAAACGTGATCTTCGGTCATCATAAATGATGTGGGTGCTGCTAAATATTCTTCACCGGCCGGAGTTACTTTTATAATTCCGTAAGTTTCGATATCTTTTTTAAGCAGACCGGAAACTAAAACTTGTCGCAATAAAGCCATCCAGTAATTGGCTCCTTTTTCTTTTCCTTCACCAAAAAGCTCAATCTCGTCGGTTTTATGTGATTTTATTAAAGCGTTAGATTTACCAATAAGGGTATTTACAACTTCTTTCGCTTTATAAATTGCATTGGTTTCTTTCACCACCTTCAACAACAACTCGACATCTTCTTGTGCTTCGTGCTGTTTTTTAGGGTTTCGAACGTTATCATCCATATCTCCGCCATCACCGGTTTCTGTATCGAAATCTTCTCCAAAATAATGAAGTATGAATTTTCTTCTAGAGATAGATGTTTCAGCAAACGCAACAACATCTTGTAGCAGCGCGTGACCAATTTCTTGCTCGGCCACAGGTTTACCACTCATAAACTTCTCTAGTTTCTCAATATCTTTATACGCATAATAGGCTAAACAATGTCCTTCACCACCATCACGACCGGCACGACCGGTTTCTTGATAGTAACTTTCTATACTTTTAGGGATATCGTGATGAATTACGAAGCGCACATCTGGTTTATCAATCCCCATACCGAAAGCAATCGTCGCAACAACAACATCAATATCTTCCATTAAGAACATATCTTGATGTTTAGCGCGCGATTTTGCATCTAAACCTGCGTGATACGGTACGGCTTTTATGCCGTTAACTTGTAAAGTTTGAGCAAGCTCTTCTACTTTTTTTCGGCTTAAACAGTAGATTATTCCACTTTTACCAGAATTTTGCTTGACAAACCTAATAATATCTGCATCTACTTGTGCAGTTTTAGGCCTGATCTCGTAGTATAAATTTGGACGATTGAAAGAAGCTTTAAAGGTTTTAGCATCGCTAATCCCCAAATTCTTTAAAATATCTTCTTGTACTTTTGGTGTCGCCGTCGCAGTAAGCGCGATGATTGGTATATTGTCACCAATTCGCTTTATAATTCTACGTAAATTTCTGTATTCTGGTCTAAAATCGTGCCCCCATTCACTAATACAATGTGCTTCGTCGATCGCTAAAAAAGAAATATTTTGTTTTCTTAAAAAATCGACATTCTCATCTTTAGTTAAAGACTCCGGAGCTACATAAAGTAATTTCGTAATTCCGTTAGAAATATCGGCTTTAACTTGTTTGATTTCTGTTTTGTTTAAAGAAGAATTGAGTACATGTGCAATACCGTGTTCAGAAGAGATGCTTCGAAGTGCATCTACTTGGTTCTTCATTAAAGCAATAAGTGGGGATACGACAATTGCAGTTCCATCTTTAATTAATGCGGGAAGTTGGTAACAGAGTGATTTTCCTCCGCCGGTTGGCATAATCACAAATGTGTCTTTATTTGTAATAATGCTTTTAATAACATCTTCCTGCAGGCCTTTAAACTGGCTGAATCCAAAATACTTTTTTAATTCTTGATGTAAATTGATTTCTGTCAAACTGATAATTTAGTGTTACAATTTTACCTACCTTTGTCTATTCTAAAGATACATATTTCTTTAGGACTTACAAATTCAAATATTATAAAATTAATGCTTCAAAACAATATATTATCGGTCGCAAAAGAAACAATTTCTAATGAGGCTCACGCGATTGAAGAATTAATCAACTTATTAGACGACCAATTTACTCAAGCGGTCGAACACATTTATAACTCTAAAGGCAGGGTAATTATTACAGGTATTGGCAAAAGTGCTATTATCGCTACAAAAATTGTTGCCACTTTAAATTCTACCGGAACTCCGGCGATCTTTATGCATGCAGCAGATGCTATTCACGGAGATCTAGGTACAATTTTGAAAGATGACACGGTAATCTGTATTTCTAAAAGCGGAAACACGCCTGAAATTAAAGTTCTTGTTCCGCTCATCAAAAATTTTGAAAATACGCTTATTGCGATTACCGGTAACAAAGATTCTTTTTTAGGAAAGCAATCTGATTTTGTATTAAATGCGTATGTAGAAAAAGAAGCGTGTCCAAATAATTTGGCGCCAACCACAAGTACTACCGCACAATTAGTAATTGGTGATGCACTTGCGGTTTCTTTATTACACCTGCGAGGTTTTAGTAGTAAAGATTTTGCGAAATATCATCCCGGTGGTGCATTAGGTAAAAAACTTTATTTACGAGTTGGAGATATTACTAAAGAAAATCAACAACCAAAAGTAAACCCAGATACAGCTATAACCGATGTTATTGTTGAGATTTCTGAAAAAATGTTAGGTGTAACCGCCGTGATTGAAGAAGATAAGATCGTTGGGATTATAACCGATGGGGATTTACGAAGAATGCTTACGGCTAATAAAGATTTCACAAATCTTACCGCTAAAGATATTATGGGTAAACACCCTAAAGTTATTAGCAACAAAGCGATGGCTGTAGATGCAATGGAACTTATGGAAGAAAATGGCATCTCCCAATTACTGGCTGAAGAAAAAGGAAAATATGTAGGCGTTGTGCACCTTCATAATCTTATTAAAGAAGGAATTATTTAATATGGCAAAAAAGAATAAAGTTAATCCGGATGAAATGTCTTTTCTCGATCATCTGGAAGAATTAAGATGGCATTTAATTAGAGCGACCATAGCCGTGGTAATTGCCGGTATCGCTGCTTTTATTGCTAAAGAATTTATTTTCGATGTAGTTCTATTAGGTCCAAAACAACCCGAGTTCATTACTTATCAAGTGTTATGTGATGTAGCAAAATCTATAGGATTAGATGAGAGTTTTTGTTATACAGAAATCCCTTTTTCTGTACAAAACAGAGAAATGGCCGGTCAATTTAGTATACATATGTGGACGGCCATTACTGCCGGTTTCATTATTGCTTTTCCTTATATTTTATATGAATTCTGGAGATTTATTGCTCCGGCACTTCATGAGAACGAACGTAAAGCTTCACGAGGTTTTATTGTAATCGCTTCACTTCTATTTTTTATTGGAGTATTGTTCGGTTACTATGTAATTTCGCCATTATCCATTAACTTTTTAGGTAGTTACCAAGTAAGTGAAGAAGTCGTTAATGAGATCGATCTTTCCAGCTATATGGGCTTGATCAGAGCTTCTGCCTTAGCCAGCGGAATTGTTTTTGAGCTTCCAATTATTATTTTCTTGCTCACTAAAATAGGATTGGTAACGCCAGAAATCTTAAAACAGTACAGAAAATTTGCTTTGGTGGGTATTTTAATTGTTTCTGCAATTATTACTCCGCCAGACATTGCCAGCCAAATTGTAGTGGCTATACCCGTTCTAATTTTATACGAAATAAGTATTTTCATTTCTAGAATGGTCTTAAAAAAAGAAAGAAAAAAAGTAATTGAAGAGAAAAGTATCACTAAAAATTAAGTAAACAATGATCGATCAAGTAGATGAGTTTAACGCTTATCGCCAGAAGATGAATGATAAAATTCTAGGGGAAAATAACAAAGTGCTTAAACGCATTTTTAACCTAGACACTAATGCTTTTGCGGAAGGAGCTTTAGATATTAAAACAAAAGAATTATTAGGTTTAGTAGCATCTTTAGTGCTAAGATGTGACGACTGTGTTAAATATCATTTAGAGTCAAGCCATAAATCTGGAGTGACTAAAGACCAAGTGATGGAAACCCTAAGTATTGGCACATTAATTGGAGGTACCATCGTGATCCCACACTTACGTAGAGCATACGAATATTGGGAAACCTTAGAAAGTAAATAATCGTTAGGGAGCTTTCTCGGCTCCCTTTCATTTCATTTAAATTTGCTATTAAAATATGATGAAGTTAAGAGCAGACAATCTTATAAAAGCCTATAAAGGAAGAAAAGTAGTAAAAGGTATTTCTGTAGAAGTAAACCAAGGTGAAATCGTAGGATTACTTGGTCCTAACGGAGCCGGAAAAACTACTTCTTTTTATATGATTGTTGGCCTCATTAAACCAAATAGCGGACATATTTACCTCGATAAAACAGACATTACCAAATTCCCGATGTACAAACGAGCCCAGAACGGAATTGGTTACCTGGCTCAAGAAGCATCAGTTTTTAGAAAGTTAAGTATTGAAGATAATATTATGAGCGTGCTTCAGCTCACCAAGCTTTCTAAAAAAGAACGTGAAATGAAGATGGAAAGTCTTATCGAAGAATTTAGCTTAGGTCATATTCGTACCAACCGTGGTGATTTACTTTCGGGAGGTGAACGTCGTAGAACAGAAATTGCTCGTGCTTTAGCGACCGACCCTAAATTTATTTTGTTAGATGAACCTTTTGCCGGCGTAGACCCTGTGGCGGTAGAAGATATTCAGCGTATTGTTGCGCAATTAAAGGATAAAAACATTGGTATTCTTATTACCGATCACAACGTACAAGAAACCCTCGCCATTACTGATAGAACTTATTTGATGTTTGAAGGAAGTATCTTAAAACACGGTCAACCGGAAGAACTTGCCGCAGACGAAATGGTACGTAAAGTGTACTTGGGGCAAAACTTCGAATTGCGTAAGAAAAAATTATTTCAGTAGAAATATAATCGGTTAATCTTCAGTTTTACTTCCTGAAAAATTCAAAATTACCGAAAGTAACACGTAGCTAACAATAATTATAGGTAAAGCTAAGTACTGAAATAATACTAAAGTCGCTAACGCAAAAATCAAAAATGCAAAGCGATACCAGTTATCTTTTAAGCTGAAGTTTTTAAATTTTAAGGCGAATAAAGGAATTTCAGCATTCAGCATAAAACAACTCAACACACTTACAGCAAGTAAAAACCATTTATTTAAAATAAGGTCAAATACCCAAGCTTCTGACTGGTAAATCAAAATAAGCGGTAAGCTCAATATAAAAATAGCATTAGCAGGAGTGGGCAGACCAATAAAAGAGGTAGTTTGTCGATCGTCGATATTGAATTTCGCCAAACGGTAAGCAGAGCCTAGTGTAATTAATAGACCAAGCAAAGCAAATACAGGAAAATTAAAATCTAGCACAGAACCACTTCCCCATTCTCGGGTCATTTCATATTCCGCACCAATCGATTTTTTCATCAATTGAAACATCACAATTCCCGGCACTAATCCGCTAGTAATTAAATCGGCTAACGAATCTAACTGCAATCCTAATTCACTTTGTACTTTTAAGCTTCTCGCCGCCAAACCATCAAAAAAATCGAAAAATATACCTAAACCTACAAAAATCGCAGCACCGACTAAGTTATTTTGCATTGCGAGAATTACCCCAATACAACCCGATAGTAAATTTAAAAGCGTAATTAAATTAGGTACTTGTTTCTTCAGCATAGATTTAGATTTTAAAGTAAAAGTACAAAAACTGATGAAAGCACTATTACGTAAAGACAATATATAACAAGAATAAAAGTTTATATTATAAATTAATTAAGATATTTGCGCAAAATTTACCAAGTGAACGCCAAACTACTGCTATTTTTTTTACTTACAGGCTCAGTTCTTACAGCCCAAAGTGTTAGAAAATATTCAAATGAATTTTTGAATATTGGGGTCGATGCTGCCGCTTTTGGTATGGCCAACTCGGTGGTTGCCACAACTAACGATGTAAATGCATCTTATTGGAACCCGGCAGGTTTGATGGATATTGAAGATAATGAGATCGCATTAATGCACGCGAGTTACTTTGCAAATATTGCTAATTATGATTATTTAGCAGGAGCAATGCCTATAGACGATCGAAGTGCAGTAGGTTTTAGTGTAATTCGCTTTGGAGTCGATAATATTATGAACACCACACAGCTTATTGAACAAGATGGGCAAATTAATTACGATAACATCACCTATTTTTCGGCAGCAGATTATGCGTTCAATCTTTCTTATGCAAGAAATGTGTTACTAATAGATGGTTTAAGTTATGGTGTAAACGCAAAAGTTATTCGTAGAATTATTGGTGAATTTGCTACTTCTTGGGGTTTTGGTTTCGACGCCGGTATACAATACAAAACCGATAGATCTGGCTGGCGTTTTGGAGCGATGGCAAGAGATATTACCACTACATATAACACTTGGACTATTGATGAAGATGAATACAGTACCGTACAAGAAGCGGTAGAAGGTCAAAACCAAGAATTACCGGAAACTACCGAGATCACTTTACCTAAACTTCAATTGGGTGTAGCAAAGACATTTACCGTGCGTTACGATTTTGATGTAAAAGCTGAGTTTGATATGCATATGCGTTTTGCAGAGACTAACGATATAATTTCAACTTCCTCAATTAGCGCTACTCCGTCTTTCGGATTTGAGGTGGGCTATATCGACTTGGTATATTTACGTGGTGGCGTGGGTAATTTTCAGAATGTAGAACAATTTGACAGCACATACCAAGTTGGCTTTCAACCGGGATTTGGTGTTGGTTTTCAATACAGAGGTATTCATTTAGATTATGCTTTTACAGATATTGGCGATCAAAGCGTGGCTTTATATTCAAATGTGTTTTCGTTGAAAATCGATTGGAGTTTGTTTAGATAATCGATATCAAGTTTACATATCTGCTACAACTTTTCTAAATTTGAACTCTATTTTATTCAGCATTTATGAAGAATTTTCTTTTAGCTCTTTCTAGTGGAATTTTATTAGCACTAGCTTGGCCTACTTACGGTTTTCCACTGCTTTTATTTTTTGCTTTTGTACCGTTTCTTTTAGCTGAATTTAATCTTAGACAAAAAGATCAAAAAGTAGGTATTAAGGTATTTTTATTTAGTTACCTCACTTTCTTTATTTGGAATATCATCACTACGAATTGGCTATATTTTTCGACTCCGTTCGGGATGTGGTTTGCAGTATTAGCGAATAGTTTATTAATGACCTTGGTGTTTTTTATCTATCATAAAATTGCTAAAAAAGTCAATTTTACTGCCGGGGCTACATTTTTAGTTTCACTTTGGATGTGTTTTGAAAAAATGCACCTTAACTGGGAGTTCTCCTGGCCTTGGTTGAACTTAGGAAATGGTTTTTCAGAATATATATCTTGGATCCAGTGGTACGAATACACCGGAACTTTTGGAGGTACGCTTTGGGTTTGGTTACTGAATTTGGTAATTTTTAAATCAGTCATACTTTACCTTCAGCATCGTGATAGAACCATAATTTTTAGAGGAATTTTTAAAAGCATTTTACTCATTATTATTCCTCTAAGTATTTCAATCTTCTTATTTTATACGGAAGAAGAAGTTTCAGAAGAAATGGAAGTAGTGATACTTCAGCCTAACATTAACCCATACACTGAAAAATATTACACGAGCGATCGGAATATTGGCGAATTATTGGTAAAACTTTCTAATGAAAAAATTACAGACTCTACAAAGCTTGTTTTAGCTCCGGAAACTGTATTTGCCGATGGAACGAAAATTGACCAATTTAAATATAGTAATGCTTTTTTCTACGGAAAAGAGATGAGCATTCAACATCCACAAACTAATTTTTTAGGAGGTATATCTTTTATAAAAGTAATTAATGATGAAAAAGAAACTACTCCTCAATCTAACTTTTATAAAGAAGGGCTTTGGTTTAACGATTATAATTCGGCCTTTTTAATTAATCAAACAAATCCGGAACAGATTTACCATAAGTCTAAATTGGTGGTGGGCGTAGAAAACTTCCCTTATCAATCTACACTTAAACCAATTTTAGGCGATGCGATGATCGATCTTGGAGGTACAGTTGCAATGAAAACTACACAAAGAGATCGAGAAGTTTTTGCGTTGAATTCCGGAGAAAAAGTAGCGCCGATCATTTGTTACGAATCGGTTTACGGCGATTATATAACCAAATATGTTAAAAACGGAGCGCAACTCTTAGCGATTATCACAAATGATGCTTGGTGGGGCAATACGCAAGGCCACCAACAACATTTAAGTTATGCTAGATTACGCGCAATAGAAAACCGTAAAAATGTTGTAAGAAGTGCCAATACTGGAATTTCTGCAGTGATTAATTCAAAAGGTGAAATTCTAAATTCTTTGGGCTACGAAGAGCAAGGAAGTTTAAAAGTTAAAGTAAACCTGAATAATGAACTTACTTTTTATACTCAATACGGAGATTACCTTCCAAGAATCGCTCAGTTTTTAGCTCTATTTATTTTCCTTTTCGCCTTAACCCGCAGAAGAAATCAAGTTTAGTTTAAGAGTTAGTTTTGGGAGATGAGTTGACAGTTGACAGTTGACAGTTGACAGTTGACAGTTGACAGTTAAAAAAACAAAAATTAATTTTCAGATTGAACTGAAACCTTTTTTAAGATACTATTTAGTGCGGAATGAATTAACTTTTCAACTTGTACTTCAACTTCAACTTCTTGAAATTCTAAGCCTTTCGAAAGATCACATCTTTACCATATACAATTTACAAAATATTGCATAGCGTATATCATATACTGTATCTGTTGACTGTGCTTTCAGTAGTTACCAAAAAATATTTCATCTTCAATTTCAAGTTCAACTTCAATTTCTTGTCATACTAAGCCTGTCGAAGGAACTGCCTACTGACCACTGCAAACTGATTACTGTAAACCGAACACTGTCTACTAATCACTAATACCTACTGTCCTCTAAAGAAAATAACTGTACTTAAGGTTTTTAAGAAAATTCGAAGATCAAGAAACAATCCTCTCTTTTTAATATAATATAAATCGTATTGAAGTTTATGCAAACTATCCTCAATAGTTGAACCATAACTAATGCTCACTTGCGCCCAACCTGTTAAACCTGGTTTAATTACATGGCGAATTTCGTAGAACGGTATCTCCTTTGCTAATTCTTCAACAAAAACAGGACGCTCCGGTCTCGGACCAATCACACTCATATCTCCTTTCAACACATTATAAAACTGCGGAATTTCATCGAGACGTGTTTTTCTTAAAAACTTTCCGAACTTGGTGATTCGTGTATCATTTGCTTGCGCCCATTGTGCTCCTTTAGCTTCTGCATTGGTAACCATCGTACGCAGTTTTACAATTTTAAAATTTTCACCGTGCCTGCCTACTCGAATCTGTGAATAAAATAGCGGACCCCGATTCCCTATTAAATTACCAATAAATACAAAAGGTATAAGTAATGAACCTAACAAAATACCGATTATAGAAAATATGATATCGTAGAGTCTGTGAAAGAATAAATAAAGCTTATTGTGATTACTTCTACTAAAAGGGAAGTACTTATAGAAATCTTCTTTTAAGCGAGATACCGGAATCTTGCTATTTAACTCTTCATAAACTTGATCGTATTCTCGAATTGAAAATCCGGCTTCTAACAGATCGATTAGAACATCATAAAGATTTTTTTCCATCCCGGAAGAATACCCCGTAGAAACTACGATTTCTCCTACCTGATTTTTTTTAATAAACTCAATTAATTCTTCAACACTAATCTTCGGGATAGTTTTATTACCTTTTGAATTTTCAAGTTCTTTTGTATCTACATAACCCGCGACCATATAATTGGGATCGGCAGTCTGTAACTCATTAGCAATAATTTGGATATTAAATGAATCTCCCACAACTACCACCTTTTTATGGAAACGTGGTGAAGAAATAAATCTGATGTAAGCAAATCGCCATAAAATTAATGTACATAACAATGTAAAATAAAATACAACGATTTGAAATCTATTGGCAGGCAATAGCGGAGTATAAAATGGTGTAAGTAAATAAAATAAAACCGTAACAGAACTTGCCAATACCAAGTTTTTAAAGACTTTTATATAATTATTGGTTTTCTGAAGGTTATACAATTCGAATATTGTATTGAAAATCGTGAGGTAAATCGCTAGTACAATGATCCAAGCCCAATGAGCATTTGAAACCTGAAAATAATCAAAATCTAAAAAGTGACTTACTAATTGTAATCCACCAAGTACAAAAACGACATCTAAGATTCGAAGCAAGACTTTTCGCTCTGATATTTCAAAGTGTATTTTTGTTTTTTTCGGCATTTTTATGAATAGATTTTAAAGTGCTAAGATATGGTTTTTCTTTTACTGTAAGACTTCATGCCATTTTTCTTTGACTACTTCCCAATCAAATTTTTCTACTTTTTCTCGAGCATTAATACTCAATTGCTGAGCTAATTCAGGATGTTCTATTAATTGATTTATAGCTTTTATAGACGCCTCGCTATCATTCTTTGGAACAAGCAAACCATCTTTCTGGTCATCAATTAAATAAGGCAATCCACCTACATTGGTTGAGATCACCGGTAAACCTAAAGCCATCGCTTCTATAACGCTTACCGGAGTATTATCGAAATTAGTAGTATTGATGAAAATATTATATTCTTTAGCTAAAGTTGTCCATTCTTCTTTTGAAAGTTTTCCGGTGAATTCTACAGACAAGTTTTTTTGTTTTGCTAAAGTTTTACATTTTGCTAAACTTCCATCTTTTTCTGGACCTACCATACAAAGTTTTGCATTAGGAAATTTTTCATTAATTTTTTCAAAAACTTCAATTGCTAAAGTTGGATTATAAATTTCAGCAAAAGACCGAACCCAAAGAAGCTTAGGAGTATCAACTTTTCTGTAAAAAAATGGATAATTCTCTATTTCTATAGTATTAGGTATAAATTTCAAGTTTTTGAATCCTTTTTCTTGAAATTCTGAAATTAAATAACCCGACGGCGCCACGTTATATTTGGCATTAGAAAATAACTCTTTAGTTTTCGTTGGAGAATTTTTAAGCCTATTCGGCAAATTACCTCCGTGAAGTATACAGATATACGGTAATTTTAGATTTCTAGCCAATTTAGCTGAAAGGTAAGCATACCAAAAATTTGCAGTGCTATACGTATCAAGTAATAAAACATCTGATTTCTTACTTTTTATAATTACTGTTGATAGCATATGTATAAGCCTTACTAATTTATTAGAAAAAGCAGATACAGAAACTACTTGATACCCCACTTGTTCGAGCTGCTTCCCTAAGGTTTCTACACCTGTTGAATTTCTACCTTTGTGGGAGAGCTTGTTTCCTAGATATAGTATTTTCTTTTTTACCATTATTATATATTAAGCCTAACAAGGATAGTCCGTAAATAAATCCGGGTGCTGCAATTCTCATAGAGGAATGCGAAACGGTTAGTAGCCAAAATAACAAGAGTGGGAAAAAAAATACATTTTTTCTTCCTTGAAATTTAGAAATCACAGGAGCAAAAAGAAGTATAATTAATGCTAAAAAACCAAAAACCCCGTGTTCAGAAAACATTCTACTAATTTCGTTATGAGTAGGTAAAGAAGTACCTAATATTTCTTCATGATAGCTTTTAACTTTCCCAATACCTATCCCAAAAATTGGACTATCTAAAAATGCATCATATTCCGCTAATAACAAATCTAATCTACCGGTAGTGATATCTTCTTTTTCTCGACCTAAGCTATCCTTATTTTCATAGCGATTACCTAGCATACCACCGGTTTGAATTAAAGTAAAAAACCAAATACCAAAGGTTACACCTAATGTCCCTAATAACTTTAGTGTAACTTTAGCTTTACTTTTTATCCCTGTGGTTGAGTAAATAATTATTGTAAAAATACCTGCCATAAGTATAGCTACGAAAACTCCACCTCTTGAAAATGTAAGTAATGCCCGATAAGCCATTGCTACTAAAAAAAACATCATAATAAAATGTATGAGTTTATTCTTATATGGAATTAAAAATCTTGCATATAGTATAAACACACCTAATCCGAGCATAGTAGAAACTTGATTTGGCCCGTATCCTCCTGATAAAGAAGGATTTGACGCTGCTGTAATTGCCAGTTTATCTACTTGCCCAGAACCATATAGAAATACATATATGGTCATAGAGATTAAAGGATATATCAAAGCATCTAATATCTTTAAAAAAGATTTGAAATCTAATTTCCTTCCATAACAGAAAATTCCAGCAAATGCCAACGACAAAGGACCACTCAGATTAAACATAATAGTGGTTCTAAAATTCTCATCATATCCTAGGGTTTGCATAGCTACAAAAATACCGGGTATCAATAGTAGTATATAAATCGCATAAGGGTAGGCTTTCCTTTTAAAGCCTCTATAAAACATCCCAAATAATAAAAATAATATTACGAGGTATTTACCGGTTTCATAAAAAACTAAGGCTTTAGTCATTCTAAAAAAGACTTCGGCGCCTGTAATATATGCCGCTGCAAATAAAACTTCCTTTTCCTTGTCTTTTTTTCTAATTAACCTTACAACAAAATAGATAACTACGACCGGCACGTAAAACATTACGATAGGTCTATATACATCGGCTAGAAAACCTAAACCTATATGAAATATAATCGCAAGTAATTGATTATTAACTTTTTTATTTTTCTTTTTAGCTACCAATCTATCTTAACTCTAATATTTCAGTCCAAATTCTCTCATTGTAACGGGCAAAGGTAAAATTTTCAGCTATTTGATAAGCTTTAAAAGCTTTCTCTTTGAGCTTTAATTGATCTATACTGCTTAATTCATTCAATATAGCTACAAGTTTTTCTGCTGTTATAGGGTTTACTATAAATCCATTTTTAGGGTTAATATATTGACCAATACTCGATACATCTGAAACTATAGGTATACAACCATAATTCATTCCTTCTGCAATCACTTTAGGAAAGCCTTCTGAAGCGGTACTTGGTAATAATAAAAAATGAGCGCTTCTATAAATTTCAAAAACTTCAGTTCTACTTAAAAATCCATGAAACCGAATAGGTAGTTTTTTTATTTTAACTTGTTGCTCATATGACTCTCTTTTAGCACCATTCCCGATTAAATGTACTTTTTCTACATAATCGTTTATATTTTCAAAAGTCGAAAAAGCATCGATGATTCGTTGCACACCTTTTTCATCTTCTAATCGACCTACAAAACAAAACGTAAATTTTGGTTGATAGGTTTTGTTTTCAATCACATTTCTTCCTTCCGCACGTTCAGCTAAGGTCAAACAAGGGTTTTCAAAAGTTAGGCATTGCTGCGGTTGGTCTGGCCATTTCCCATTAATAGTAACTTTACGAGATTGATTTTTAAGCATTTTGCGCTGAAGAGCATAACCCAAAGGAGCATTTTCTTGAGTCCAATTTCCTGCATACTTAAACCATCCTTTTTTCTTCACCATGTAAGTGAGATAGGGTATTAAATAAACACCAATCCCCACAGGAGCACGAAATTGAAAGACATCTACTTTTTTTAATACGTTTTTGACGACCGAAAGTGTTTTAGGTAAATTAGAAATTACCGTAAATTTTTCTCGTAAACTTCTCCCTCCGGAAGGTGGTAACGCCACAAACTTCACACGATCAGATTGGTAAGAAATTGAACTCGGTGGCGGTGTTATTTCATGAAAAAAAGCGACATGATAAATCTCTTCGAAGCGATCTAATAGATGATTAATTTCTGTAATGGTGGGTCCCCACCCTACAATATCTCCATCTTGATTACGATAATGCTCGGTATGTGAAATGATCGCTAACTTCATAAAACCACTTTTAAATATTGCTGAATAATCTTATCCCAAGTGAAATGTTGCGTCCACTCTATTGCGTCTTCACTAAATTGAGAATAATTGCCTAAAATAGTATCGATAGCGTCAACAATTTCTTTTTTATCCTTATTATCCACTAAAATACCAGATTTTTGATGAGCAATCGCATCTTCAATTCCACAATCTCTAGCGCCAATTCCCGGTAAACCTAAGGCATTCCCTTCTAAAATAGCGATCCCAAAACCTTCTACATCTCCTTCTGAAGTGTGTTCACTCAGCATCATAAAAATAGTTGCCTGCTTCAATAAATCATGTTTCTCTTCTTCTGAAACTCTTCCGTGAAACACTAAATGCTGCGCTACATTTAAATTTTCAGCTAAATCTACTAAGCCATCTTTTGTAGTCGGTATTCCAACGATATGATACTTAACCTGCGGATATTTCTTTTTGATTTCCGGCAAGACTTCGATGATATTATGTTGACCTTTTCGCGGAGTCACATTACCTACCGTAACTAAATTCAATTTAAAATCTGGTGATAAAGTTCGAGGTTGGTTAGCAAATTCAAAAATCTCAAAACCATTAGGAATCACTTCAACTTCTAAATTTAAGTGATCGATCAAACTCTTCGTATAATTAGATACGGCGATAAGTCGATCAAAACGTTGTAAACAAAAATCGGTAAATTTTCGCTGACTTTTCGAAGGCAACAATACTTCACTACCGTGTAAAACAGCTACATATTTTTTAGATAAAAATAAACTGAGTAAACCGCCAATCCAAATAGAGAATTTCCCTGAAAGTAAGACGATATCAGTTTTTTTTGAAAGCTGAAATGATTTCAAAATACGATCAACATAACTTAAAAAAATAAGCTTCTTTCGAGGAATGCGAATAACATCAAAATCTTGAACGCTGTCAAAATCACGTTCTTCTTTTCCTTCACCGGAACGCTGATCTGAGATAACCTTCACGTCGATTTGGTTATCTTGAAACGAGCGAGCCAAATGCCAAGCATGATTCCCAATTCCACCTGGTTGCGGAGGGAATTCAGAAGTGACCAGTAAAAGTTTTTGTTTAGATTTCAAGTTAATTATGCTACTTTTTTTAATTTATGCTCTCACCCTAAGCTTGTCGAAGGATACTTCTCACTACTATTTACTTTTTCAAACTGCAAACTGTAAATTATACACTTCAAAACGTTCCAATTCGATCTCCTTCTTTTAGCTTCTTACTCGATAATTTCCAAGACTTATAAACTTGAATAAAAATGACCGGCAGCAAGAATACAGATAAAATTGCCCCTACCAAAAGCATTAACTTATTCTTTTTAAATTTATAAGGAATAATAGAAGGCGGAACCGTTTTTAGCAAAGCTAACCTAGCTTGATGATTACCGTGATATTTTCTGAATAAATACAAAACACTAGGAATGGGTCGAGGAGCAAACCATTTTTTAGTTCTAAAAGCATCCCAACTACCCATTTCTCGAAGTCCGCCGGAACCTACTTTTAAATGCAGACGTTTAGCATACGGATTTGACACATTTAAAAAATGATGCAAATATAACCGTAAACCAAATTCACCATCGCCCATGCGTTGCTTTTCAAATTGACGATCGAATAATCCGGTGGTTTTAAAAATTTCTTTTTTTATTAGAACATTACCGGTATCTAATTGGTCAGAAATCCTGAAAAATGAATAATTCTGTGGCACTTCTGCTCCGGAAGTTGAAATAGAAACGCCTGAAGATACTTCCGCCTTAAAAAAATCTAGGGTTTTTAGGTGATGCGTGATCCAATCGGGGTCTACGCGACTATCGTCATCATACAACAAAATGTAATCTCCTTTTGATTGCTGAATAGCACGATTTCGAGCGAGCCATAAAGCTTTCTCTTCTTGATGGATCGGTTTGAGATCTAAATTCCAGCCATCGTAAAATTCACTTTGAAAAGGTGTTGATTGATCGACAATAATCACTTCAAAATGCGAGTAGTCTTGTTCTTCAAGATCTTTTAAGACATCTTTTAAATAAGTATACCGATTTAAAGTCGGAATAATGATACTTATAAAAGGCTTCGATTCAATAAGACTAGACTGAAAATTTTCATAAGCAGGATATAGAAGCGGTGATTGTAAATATTGACTCCGCTGAGTTTTTCTCCCTTTCAAGTAAGATGAAATCTCTCGAAAAGGATTTTTAAAACTAAATAGTCGTAATAATAACACATAAATACACCAAACCGGATGAAAATATTTATGAAGAAATCGATATTCATCGGCTAACGGAAGTTGCTCAAAGCTTTGATAAGTTTCAGCATCGCCAATATAACCTTTCTGCAAAGCTTGCCAAGATAGATCGTAAGCCTTCGCTTTTTCTGAAACAAAACCTTTATCTTTTTCTAACTGTTGAAGTATTGCTTTCGGCAAGGCGTCAACTTTAGGAAATGCAAAAGTTTGATCATAACGAATTAATCCGAAATAATTGGCTGGTTGCAAGTATTTGAGGAAGGTAAAGATCATTCTATATTTTTTATGTATTGATCTAATACGTTAAAATCTCTTTCAATAGCATTTTGATGTTCGTAAGTACTCATAAAACGCTGATAACCTCTTTCTGCTAATTCAATCGTTAAGCTTTCATCTAACAATAAACGCCTCATTTGTTGAAATAAATCAGCATCATTTTGAGGTTCAAACAAAAGACCGTCTTGTTCATTTCTAATAATTTCAGCAATTCCAGAGGTTTTAGAGCCAATAACCGCAGTTTTAACGCTCATAGCTTCAATAGTTACAAAACCAAAAGCTTCAGTAATACTGGGCACGACAACCATATAAGAATTTTTAAAGATCTCTAAAACATTATTTTTAGATTGGAAACCATGAAAAACAACAGAATCATTTAAATTTAACTGACCTACTAAGTTTATTAGTTTACTTTTCTCTTCGCCATCGCCAATTATATTTAAACGCAAAGTTTTATCGATGATCAAACAATCTTTAAAGGCTTTTAATAATGTATCAATACCCTTTGAAGCATGTAGCCTTCCTGCATAAGAAATCTCTTTTACAGAGGTCTTATTTTTTTCGATAGTATTAGCATATGGCTTAATGGAATTGGGTAACACTTTTACTTTTGAAGATGATATTTTATAAACATCTTGTACATCACGATTTGTTGCTTCAGAATTTACAAAGATATGTGTCGCTAATTTATAAATTAGCTTTTTCCGCTCCATTAACCATTTTTTATTGTGATATTGAGAAGAAAGTGTTCGTATCCAAGAAATTCTCAAAGGTACCTTTGTGAACCAGCCAACTAACGTCATTAAGTTAACCGAGCCAAATAAAGAAATCGTCATTACAGGTTGATATTTTTTGATTTGGCTGTACAAAAACTTAGCATCTTTAAAACCGGTCGGGCGTTTAGACGGCCAGAATACCGTATTTACCTGATCTGAAAAATCGGGATCAATTTTTGGTTTTTTATTTGTAAAAACGATGACACGATAATCTTCAGATAATCGTTTTGTTAAACCAACGAAAAAATCTGATAGTGAAGAAGAATTAATAGTAAAACCTATAAATATGTATTTATTATTATTCAAAAAATTAAAATTTTACCATTTATTATTCTCTTCGTAACCTAAATCTATTAACTCACTACCCGCTATTTTCTTAAATATCGATTTTTTACGAGATTTCCAATGCCCCCATTTTCCGGTAAAACTAAATTTAGATTTATCGTAATCGGGTTGCCAGTTGGGTTTAGTTACTTTCTTATTTTCTACTCCATAAGAACTGCCCATTACAGGAGCTCCTAAACATTTCTCTACATTTTCACGAGTATGATCAAGCTCGTAAAATTCTAAAAGAGTTTTAATACCTTCAAAAGAATCATTTAATTCTTCGTATTTAAACTTTTTCAGATTTGAATTCTCCTCAATACTACTAAAAATCCTTGCCTTTTCTGCCCAATCTTTAGTGAAATTCAAAAAATACCGACCAGAATAAAAATTAAATTTCTTTTTGACTATATGAGAAGTTTTATGCCAATTTCTACGATCGTTAGAAGCTTTGATCGAAGAAATCACATTATCACGACCATCTCTGCATAATAAAGCTATTTTAGCATTTGGGAAAGCTAATTGCCATAGATAAGTTTCTTTAACTCTTGGTGACTTTATAAAAAGTGTTTTTTCTTCATCTAAATTGAACTTTTCTTTTAAGAACTGTTGCCACAAGTTTCCATAAAGTCTCATAAAATGAGGAAAATCTTTTTTATTTACTCCAGATGAAAAGCTATTTGTACTTATACTTTTAAAAACTTTATTTTTAATATGTTCTTCTCTAAACAAATTAAATTCACCTAAAGATGTATGAGGCGGAATTGTTTGCACTTCCGGATGCTGTTTTAACGTTGTGCCAACAAAATTTGTCCCACTCCTTACCCGTAATCCTAACAGTATTATAACCTTCATCGATTTAATTTATTTTTTCAGCGATTTTTTTAGTGGCTCCAGTTTTCCCGAGTGTATTCACATGGATCTCATCGTAAAAATACTTCGTTTCTTTTAGAGCATTGGTTAAATTCAAAATTTCTAAAGTTGATGATTCCCAATATATTTCTGTATTATAAATAGGAGGAAAGTATACCAATAATTCTATACTGTTTGATTGACATGTAGCTACAATCCTTTGAAAATAATCATTTTTAAAATCTATTTTTTTTGTTTCAAATTCTTTAGAAGACTTAAATTTTCTACTGGGGTAAGTATAATCTCCTACCTCATCAAAACGATTGTGTTTTTTGGGTTTTAAAGCACTTACCAAAGAAGGAAAAAATAATTCAACATTATAATAAGAAATTCCTAAAAACGGGAGATATTTGGTACTACTTAGTACCGGAAAACGATCGCCATTCTCTAACTCATCATAATAATTATGAGTATAACCTCTTTTATTATACATCAAAAAACGATAATCGTTATCACCTAAAGTCCCACTAGTTTCTTTAAGAGAAGACAAAGTTGGTACTAAAATCACCTTTTTGGTTTGATGATCAGTGTTTAAAAAGTGCTGTAACATCAAGTAGTTATTAGGCAATCCGGTATCATCGATCGCTAAATTATAGCCCTTTAATCCTGTTAAAGAATCTAATAACTTCGTATCGATACCCGTTAAAGCGGTTGAAGCGCCTAAAATAATATAATCTACTTCCTTTTCTTTAATTGAATTTTCAACGAAGCTAGGTTTATAGAAGTTACCTCGACGAAGCGACCAAAAACTAAATTCTGCAATAGCATAGGCCAAAACAAGTCCGGTTAAAAATACTTTTAATATGTAAAAAAGAAACTTCTTCATTTAAAATTGAAAATATATAAAATCACTCGGATTTTTGAATACGCCTAAAAATAAGATTAGTAAAAAGACACCTATCGAACTTAATACAGAAAGTTTCACTTCAGCTTGCGAACGTTTAAAAGCTTTAAATTCAAAAAACAATAAAGCTATAATACCAAAGACAATAATCAAACTGAACAACAGCATTTTAGAACTTCCCGTAAATAAAGAAATATCTGCTGAATTTAAATTAATGATTCGATAAAGATAATCTAATGCTTGACTAACATTGGCGGCTCTAAAAAACACCCAAGCCAACATTACAGCAATAAATGTATAGAGCATTGCCGGTAATTGCGAAAACTTAAATTCGTTATTTGAGACCTTTCTCTTAGGAGCTTTTGATAATAAAGTTGGTAAATACAGTGAAGCGTGAATACCGCCCCAAATCACAAACGTCCAATTAGCTCCGTGCCAAAGACCACTGACTAAAAAAATAGCAAATATATTTCTAATCTTCATCAATAAACCTCCACGGCTACCGCCTAAAGGAATATACAAATAATCTCGGAACCAAGTCGAAAGCGAAATATGCCATCTGCGCCAAAATTCAGGGATATTTTTTGAAAAATAGGGAAATCTAAAATTTGTCATTAAGTCAAACCCGAAAAGTCTTGCTACCCCAATCGCAATATCGGAATAACCGGAAAAGTCTCCATAAATCTGAAAACCGAACAACACGGCTCCAATCGCTAATTCTGCAGAAGAATGCCCTGAAATATCATTAAAAATTTGATTCACAAAAAAAGCACAATTATCAGCAATCACTACTTTCTTGAACATACCCCATAAAATCAAAGAAATTCCACTTTTAGCATATTCAAAATCAAAAATTCTTTTGCGGTCAAACTGCGGAAGTAAATGTGCAGCTCTTTCTATGGGTCCTGCTACTAACTGCGGAAAGAATGCCACATAAGTAGCAAACCTAAAAAAACTAGGAGTTGGCTGTAATTGTTTTCGATAAATATCGATGGTATAACTTAGGGTCTGAAAAGTATAAAATGAAATCCCTACCGGTAAGATAACACTTAAACTAGAGATATTAAAATTTACACCAACACTACCCCAAGCTTCTACCCAAGAATCAATAAAAAAATTAGCGTATTTAAAGTAACAAAGTAAACCTAAATTAAATAGAAGACTTACAGCTAATAACCATTTTCGAGAAGCTTTCTTTTCAGTTTCACTCAGTTTTAAGCCTACAAAGTAATCGACTAAGGTGCTGACCAGAATTAATGATAAGAAACGATAGTCCCACCAACCGTAAAAAACATAGCTCGCAATGAGCAATAAAATATTTTGAGCTCTAAAAGATTTTTTGAGTAAAAACCAATACAGTATAAAAACAATAGGCAAAAAAATAAGAAACGTAAAAGAGTTGAATAACATAGCCTAATTTTTATAAAAATTTACGAACTCTCGTTGCTGTTTCTCAATATTGAATTCTACCTTAACTCGAGCCATCGCACGAGAAGTGATTTTATTTTTTTCTTCCCCGGAAAGTTGACTTACCGTTATAATTTTTTCAGCGAGTAATTCTGGTTGTAATTTAGGTACCACCCAACCGGTTTGCTCGTGTAGGACATTCTCCGATAGACCTTCAGCATCAGAAACGATACAAAGTTTACCTAAAGCTTGCGCCTCCAACACCGCATTACAAAAACCTTCTTGAATACTATATTGAATATAAATTTCAGCAGCTTCTACTTCTCTTTTTACTTCTTCCCGAGAAAGTTTCCCTAAAAAACGAACTTGTTCTAAAAAACCAAACTCATAAGCCGCATAGGCAATTCGTTCATATTGATCTCCTTCGCCAATGATCGTATAAGTGAAGTCATATCCGGCCTTTTTTATAATATTCAAAGCACGCATGGTTTCTTCGAAACCCTTTTTCCAATGTAAACGACCTACCGAAATTAATTTTAAGGAAGATGAATTTTGAACTTGAGCTGGTTCATTCGGTTTAAAAAAATGAACATCGATCGCAGGAGTAATCTTAACCACAGGAATTGACGAAGGTAAACCTTCTTTAATCGCTAACTGATGTAAATCATTAGAGATCACGTGTAATTGATCTAAATATCTCCAAGCTTTTTGATAACAGTTTGGATGTTTTATAGGATAAATACCAATATCAAAACCCCGAAAGCTGACACCCATTTTTGCATCGATCACTTTCGCTAAAGATTCTTTACCTAATGCCATAGTTCCAAAACCAAAGTGCAACCAATCTAGATCTGCTTTTAATAAAGGAGCATTTAAGTAAACCCGAGTTGAAAATGCAATGAAACTGCTCGGCTTCTCGAGTCGATACCACTTGACGATTCTTCCTAAATAAGGAAGTAATGATATATAAGTAGTTAAGAAGGAAAATGCTAAAGTAATTGGATTTCTTTTCTTAGCAGGAAAGGTTTCGACTTGACAAGCTTTAAAGTCACTCCTATTTTTTTGACAAAATAAAGTAACTTCAAAACCTTGCTCTTGCAATCCATTAATTTTGGAATTGAAAAACGTTTCTGAATAGCCCGGAGGCTGTGCAAGTACGATCCCTATCTTCATGAAAGTGTTTTCCTTGGATACAATTCTACTTCAAATTGATCTAAAATAGCATTGATCTTTAGCAATTCTTCTTCTGCTAATTTCTTTTGCACAGCATCGGTATTTCTCACTTCACTTTTAGGATGTGCTTTGGTAGAAGGTCGAACGTAAGCTTTTTCTATATCTCTTACCGGTTCTAAATCAAATTGCTTGCATAAATTCTTGAATACCTCAACATTCCCTCTCAACTCTTCGTGTTTGATAATCGCAGACTTATATTGATAAGGTTCTTCTAATTGTAAAGGAATTACATTTTCTATGCACCAACGCAGAGTTAAGATCTCAACTTCGTTTAGCTTTTCAATCTCTTTTAAATTGAAATTGAATTGTTCCTGAACCAGATCGACCAAATGATCTTGAGCTGTAAAATGACTTAGATCGTATAACCACGGAAATTTTACTCGTTGTTGTGATTTGATCACATCGTAAGGATTTCGAATGATATGAATAACCGGAATTTTAAAATGCTCGTTAATATATTTAGCCGATAAATTACAACGCACAAACTTGATCACAAACTTCTTAGGGATAAACGGCCATAAATGTCGTTTCCATTTTCGGTTACTGCTTTGCGCGATCCAATCGCAATCTACGCGATTAGCAAAGACTTTTTTTAAATAATGATTTGCCTTTGCATTATTATATTCATTAGTAAAATATTTGTCGCAAAGTAATTTACCGTTTTTGGTCTGAGTTTCTTGCTCCGGTTCAAATAATAAACGATATCGATGTTGTTGCGCTATAGTTTCTGCCAACCAACTTGTACCACTTCTAGCAGAACCAATCACGACTATATGTTTATTGTAACTACTCATAAGTTGGCCATATTTTTATAGAGCTTTTCGTGTTCATCGATAAATTGCTTCATCGTAAAATTTTTCACGCAATATTCTCGAAGTTCTTTACCTAACAAATTACGCTCTTCTTCAGTTTTAGACTTTAATGCTTTTATTTTTTCAGCTAATACCTGTGCATTCGAAGCTTCAAATAATAGATCAGAAAAGTCTTTCAACACATAGTTAATGCCTGAAATATCAGATCCTAATGTTGGCGTTGCCATACACATCGCTTCGACTAAAGCCATTGGCATTCCTTCTTTTCTTCCTTTGTTTAATGTCGGGATCACGTACACATCACTAGCTACCAAATAAGGGCGAACATCGGGCTTTTTACCTAAAAATTTAATTTGTTGTTGTTTGCCTTTTTCTTCAATAGACTTGATCAAGTTTTGCGCATAATCACTTCGGGTATCACCGACAATGCTCACTTCAATTTCGTCATCGTTAAGCAATTCAACCGCCTCGATAAGAACTTCAATCCCTTTCACTTCAACTAAATTAGCAACACTAACAATTTGAAATTTTTCATTTGAACTCTTTGGAAAATCTTGCGGACTGTAATATTCGGTATCGATTCCCAACGGAATTAGTTTCTGTGCACTTTTCTTCGGAAAATAATTAACCATTTCGTGATTAATAGTGACGATAAAATCGCTGAGGTAACTACGTATTTTCCAATGCTTATTACCCCAACTCATCGCCTTTTTTGTATAAACAAATTTTGCTCTACCTAATTTCGCGGCTAAAACCTCGGTCCAATCGCTACTCCAATGCCAAGAATGCACCACATCAAATTGATGTTCTTTAATAAAAGAAGCGATTTTCTTGATACGACCATACAAACTTAAGTAAGGTCGATAAGTTGTGGAAACCGGTTGAATATAAATAGAAACTCCCAACTTTTCTACTTCTTTAAAAAAGTGGCCTCTCGAATGTTCTACAGCAATGGCAATATCGAATTTCGTACGATCTAAACCATTAATAAGGTCGTAAACCACTTTACCACTACCGGCAGTATCAAAATTAGGAATCGTATATAAAACCTTGATTTTTTTATTAGGCATCGTTAAATTTTTTATTCCAAACCGATAAAGTTAATAACATACTCACAGGGTGCGAGTAAAACACATCATCTTCCTCTTTAAACTTATCGTAGAATTTTTTAGTGGTGGCTGAAGGTAAAAATTCAGCAAATTTTTGATCAAATAGATAACTTTCTAATTGACGCTCATTTTCTTCTCCTACAAATTGAAGTTCCCAATTACGCTGAATAAATTTTTTCTGTTGAATTTTTTGAATTCCTGCTCTAAATTTTCTTCCTAACTTAAAAGCAAGATTGTAGGGCATTTTATTATAGTGATAATTATTTAAATTAAAGGGACGGTGATCTTCCCATGTAATATTTGCAACTGCAGGGTTTCTTTTTTGGATATAAGCGATTTGCAATTTTCGATTCGCCAAATATTCTTCCGGCACTTTGCAAATAAACTCACACATACGATTATCATAATAGGGTAAAGTTATAGGATGAGCCTTTTCAAAAACAGAAAGATTGGTCGAGGTCCATCGTGGTGCCCAAAATAAAGATTTAAAAGCACGCATCTTGGCGCCAACGTGATCAATATCAATTTTATTGAGTAGCGCTTGAATTCGCTCTTCTAAGTAAGTTTCAAAATCACCTTCGAGTTTCCAATCTTGCCAAAGCGCAGTTCCTAATTCTAGTCCACCCTTTTTGATCACTTTTTTTTTGACTAATTGCACCAAATCTTTCTCAGTATAATGTTCCGGTGCGCCAAGATCAAAAAGCACATCGCCCCAGTGACCTAAAGAAAAAACACCTTCCATCTTTTCAAATTCTGGCAACACGGCCATTTGCCTTGGATGTGTAAATTCTGAATAACATTGATTAATCTCTGCAAGATCTTCAATAACATTCCACAAATAACCATTCGGAATAAAAAATTCTTGAAATTGAAAGTCGCATACTTTAGCAATTTGTTTAGCAATATCACTTTCAGCATATCCGCCACTAAAAGAATAGCTATAGGCAGTTACTTTTTTCCCTAAATGTTTTAAGGCTACCGCTTGCGTACGACTATCTAAACCTCCGGAAATTGGCAGAATCGCTTGTCGATCTCCAATTTGCTCATCGATGATCGTTTCAAACAACTCCGTAAAATCCTCTAAAGCTTCTTTAAATGAATAATTTTTTTTAGGAGTGTAATTCCATTTAAAATAAGGGTAACTAGAAACTAAACGATGGTTCTCGTCAATCTCGTTACTGGTGGCAGGATACAAAGTTTTTTTATTCTCCCAATACGTATCGGTCTCCCAAAAAAAACCAGTCGCCGCAAAGAGACAAATAGCTTTATGGTTGATAGCTTTGTTTTTTGTGGTTTCAACAAAATCTGGTTGTACCGGAATAATGGGAGTGGTAATGTTTTTCACTAAAATATCTTATAAATGTTCGCAAAAATAGAAAGCTTACCTAAAGAAGTTTAAGTCTTAACTCAATATTAATACTTTTAAAATTAATTAAGAAATAAGGTTTTAATTTAGTTTTATTAAACACTTAACTCTTTTAATTAATTCTATATTTGCTAAATTCTAATATTAATTTCAAAGTAGTTAATGAGCAATTTAAAAGTTTTTTGGTGGAAATTAGATAAAGGACACGGAAATTTTGGAGATGAATTAAATCCATATATCATCGAAAAACTTTCTAAAAAAAATGTAGAACATGTTCAGGTTAATTTTTTGAAAAATAGTGTTTTTGAAACCTTAGTTTCAATCGCAAAAAAAATTAAAAGAAAAAAATACAAACTTAAAAACTTTTTCAATTATAAGGAATGGAAATATATTTCAACAAATTCTAAAGTAATTGTTGGTATAGGTAGTGTTATTTCTGTTTATAAATACGATAAAACTATAGTTTGGGGAGCAGGAATCATAAAACGAGATGCAAACATTCATCCTGCAGATTTTAGAGCTGTACGAGGTAAGTATACGCAAGCAAGAATGAATGAATTAGGACTAACCCCTCCTAATGTTATCGGTGACCCCGCATTATTATTACCTCTAATTTATAACCCAAAAACAACTAAGAAATATAAATTAGCAATTATCCCTCACTATAAGCATTTTGAAAAAATAAATGAGGCAAATACATCTAAGGATATAAAAATAATCAATCTTTTAGACAGCATCGAAACGATAATATCTCAAATAAAATCAAGCGAAATTACTCTATCTACTTCTTTACATGGAGTTATAGTTTCTCACGCTTATAATATTCCATCTCTTTGGATCAAGTTTAATGAAACTCAAAATTCTATTGGCGGTGACGATATCAAGTTTAAAGATTATTTCTCTTCCGTCAATCTTTCTGAATATGAAGCATTAAATGGTAAAAATTTTAGCGAAAGAAGTTTGGAAGACCTATTAGAACAAATTAATTCGCAACCAAAAGATCAACTACTCGCTAATCAAACTTCAATCAAACATATACAAGAAAATTTAATTAGGGTATCTCCCTTTAAAGTCTTAGAAGAATATAAAAACTTTTAGATTGACTTTATGACTTTTGCCGGATTTCCTGCGGCTATACTATTTGAAGGTATATCTTTTACCACCACAGAACCGGCACCAATGATAACGTTGTCACCAATATTAATTTTACCGATAATTACTACGTTTGCTCCTACCGTAACATTATGACCAATCGTTGGCAATAAAGTGTTGTCGTTAGCTTTGTTACCAATAGTTAAACCATTTCTAAACTGAAAATTCTCTCCAATTTTTTTTGCATTGATAACAGTTGCATAAGGATGATAACATGACAAACCGCCTTCGATTTGAGTACTACCAAAAATTTTACATAGGTAATCTTGTTTCAAGAAATAATTACTATACCAGTGGTTCCTTACCTTAGTTCTCCAAAAAAAGATAAAGGCAAACTCCGGGTAATAGATCATTAGGTGTTCGAATTTTTTTTGAACCGAGTTTTTATTTGCTTTACATCCCCTTACCTCAAAAGTTTGTTCTACATCTTTTTGAATAACTTCATTCTGTTGTACATATTCTCGGTAAAGACGATGAACGATTAATTTCTTTAAAATATGGGTTAATTTCTTTTTCATGAAATTATATTTTTTTTGATTCCGCAGGAACTAAATAATATAAGTAAAATTTCAGCAAATACCCTTGAGGTAAGACAACTAATATTTTTAAAGCACTTTTTAATAATGAGGGTGTTTTTAAAGGCCTAATATCTTGGCACAATTGGTTTAAAACATTTTTTCTTTGCTGAAAAGTTTTCTTTTCGCAAATCATTTTTCCCATCGAGCTAAAAATTTTTCTATATAAAATTTTTCCGAATTCACTATTTGCGTTACCAGAAAGATAAAATGGCAGGTGAGATTTAGTTATTCTAGGCCATTGCATAAACTCCCTACTTTTTTTCTTTTTTAAAATATCTGTTGTAGAAGAATCGTGCTTTAAATATAGGTAAATGTATTTATCGATCTTTGCGATGTTCGCCAAAAACCCTAATTTAATATCTAATGCCGTATCTTCTCCTGTATAAAGGTTTTCTTCATAATTACCAATTTTATCGAAGACAGTTTTTCGATACATAAATGCCGGTGGACCTACAACAGAACTCAAATCCTTAAACCATTTCATCCCCCAATAAGGTTTTTCTTTTAAAATTAGTTGATTAGTTTCATCAAGATCTAGAGAGTTGATCTGATTAACACTTTTATTGGATTTCAACATTTTACCGAAAACAGCTTCTACACTTGGATTTTCAATTAAAGCTTGACTTAGAGCTTTTAGGGAATCTCTAAATAACTGATCATCAACATCAAAAAAATAAATAAATTCTCCTTTAGCTTCTTGTAATCCTTTATTTCTAGTAGCTGCGGCTCCTTGAATTGTTTGTTGATAAATAAAAACATTCTCGTGAGAACTACTTAATTCGGATAACATTTCAAAAGAATTGTCTGTTGAATTATTATCCACAAATATAATTTCGAGAGTTAAATCTACATTTTGATCTTTAATAAATTGAAATGCATTATGAATAAAGTTTTGAGCGTTATAAACAGGAATAATAACACTTATAAGAGGAAGATTTTTCATCTCAGTTTTATTTAGCTTATTGATTTGGCAGAAATTACCGTTTGATAGAGCGCTAACATATCTTTCACCATATTAGATTCTGTAAAATTTTCTTCAACTTTTTTTCTAGCATTGATAGAAGTTTGTTGAATTTGAGACTCTTCTAATTTAGAAAATTTAATAACAGCAGTTGCAATTTTTGCTTCGCTACGCGTTGAAATTAGAAAACCATTCACATTATTTTCAATTAACTCTTCCATACCACCACAATCTGTAGAAATAACCGGAGTGCCCAGAGCCATAGATTCAACTGCTACATTTGCAATTCCTTCTTCTAAACTTGGCAATAAAAATAGTGAAGATTCACGTACTAGATCAAAAACCTGATCTTGAGGCAATTTACCTGTTAAAGTGACTTTACGTTCTAAATTAAATTCTCTTATTAGATACAACAACTCTTCATCTTCATTGCCTCCTACAATAGTATAGTGAAAATCTAAATTTTGTTTATTTAGTATATCACAAGCTCGAATTGCGTAACTATAGCCTTTTTTCCAGTGAGGTCTACCAACAGATATAATTTCTATTTTACTCTGCTTTTTAAAATTTTTATCAAAAGTAAAGTCATCTAAATTTAATCCTGTATAAACAACTTTGTCTATCCTTGTTTTAGGCATTCCGATTTTCTGTCCCGCTTTAGCTATTGCTTGAGAAACAGAATGAAGCCCGGATAATTGCGGGTAAAGATTTTGTAAATACTGGTAATTTTCTTTTTTAACAAAGGGTCGTACATTGGTATGATAACCACGTTGACTTAGTATTACAGGATATTTTTGATTTTGAAGATATGGTTCTAACCAAGATAATACAGATGGCCATTGAGCGTGAATGACATCCGGTTGAATATCGTTTAAAACTTTATCAAGATTTTTCTTTTGAATTTTTTTTCGTTTTCCTTTGATTAGGTTTTTCAATAGAGTTAAAGATAAGCCTTGAGCATTAACAGAGGTTTTTATAAAACTTAATTTATGTTGATTGCTACCTAATTTGACATAACGTACTCTTTCAACCTGATTTTTAAGATTTTCGTTGAAACCGATCACAAAGACTTGATGATCTTTAGTTAGTCCCTTCATAAGTCTTCTTATAAAAGCTGTGGTTTCAAAAGAACCATCAAAAATTACAATTTTTAATTTTGAAGAGTTCATTAAAATGTATTAATATCAAGTAATTTAGTATACATATTTTTATAGGCATTAATTTCTTTACTTGCTGATATTTCTTTAATACTATATTTTTCTAATGTTACTTTATCTTCAATTATTAATTGTAGAGATTCTGCGATTTTTTCAAAATCACCTACGTCTACCATTAAGCCGTGTTTATTTTCAACAAATACCTCCGGGATACCTCCCGCATTTGTAGCTACAATAGGAATATGAAAATGTATAGCTCGAAGTAAAGTATTTGGTACGCCTTCTGTTAGTGAACACTGAAGATAAACATCTGTTTCACTTAAAAGCTCATTTATTTTTTGGTTATTAACGTGACCGTGAAATATAATATCGTTTTCTAATTTATATTTTCTTATCCAGTAATTAAGCTCATCAAATAAATCTATTTCATACCCACCACAAATATGATATTTAAAATTAACTCCATTACTTTTCAAAACATTTAAGGCTTTTATTGCATCTACATAACCTTTAGTCCAGTGAACTCGTCCAATTGTAGTAATATTATAAAAATCTGTGGTTGCCTTTCTTTTTTTGGAAAAACCTATTTCATCTATTTCTACGGTTCTATAAATAGTAAAAATTTTTTCTTTAGGTTTTCCTAAGTCTTCAACTGTTTGAGCTAAATTTTTAGCTACTGCGTGAATATAGTTAACTTTATTAAGAACATTCTGAATAAACTTTAAATGCTTATTATCTCTAAAAGGTCTAACTAATACATCACTACCTCTTACAGTTACAATGGTTTTAATTTTCGTTGCTTTAAAAAAGTTAAGTAATGTATTATTTAAAATCTGAATATGATGTATATGAACTATATCGGGTTTTGCCACTAATAATGGTGCATATTTACCAAAAG
>DTTX01000048.1 GCA_012964435.1 Mesonia sp.
ACTTTTATTCTCCCGAGTAAAAGAGCAGGTAGTTTTTTAAAACATATCCTAAAACAGAAAGTTTCCGGAAGTGCATTTGCTCCGCAAGTTTTAAGTACAGAGGAATTTATTGAAAAAATAACCTCGCTACAAACCATCGATAATACCGAAAGTTTATTCAAGTTTTATCAGGTTTATAAAGAAATTACTCCGAAAGAAGAACAGGAAGATTTTGAAACATTTTACGGCTGGGCGCAAACGCTTGTTTACGATTTTAACGAGATCGATCGTTATTTGGTCGATGCTGAACACTTCTTCTCTTACCTTTCTAGAATTCAAGACATCAATCACTGGGCATTAAGTGATCCTCAAACTAATTTAATTGAAAAATACCTTACGTTTTGGAACCTCATCCCGAAGTATTATCAATTATTTAAAGAGCAACTGTTAGAAAATAACGAAGCCTATCAAGGTTTGATGTACAGAATTGCTTCAGAAAAAATTTCAAGTTATTTAGCCAGCAATCAAGAACAACATATTCTACTCGGCTTTAATGCATTGAATAATGCTGAACAAAAACTGTTTCAAATTATTTTAGAACAGAATAAAGGTCAAATTTTCTGGGATATCGATGAGGCTTTTTATAACGATAATTATCACGAAGCTTCTTTATTTATTAGAAATTACAAGAAGAATTGGGAGTATTATCGAGATGAAAATAATGCAATTACAATTTCAAGCAATTATTCTTCAGCTAAAAACATAAGCGTTTATGGAGTTCCTAAAAATATTGGTCAGGCAAAATATACCGCTCAATTATTAAGTGAAATTTCAGAAGAAGATCTGAGCAAAACGGCAATCGTATTGAATGATGAAGGTTTGTTGAACCCTATTCTTAACTCGCTTCCGCAGAATATTCAAAAATTGAATATTACGATGGGACTTCCGTTAAAAGAGACTCCGCTCGCATCTTTGTTTGAAGTGATTTTTGAAATTCAGCAGACCGAAAACCAGAACTTTTACTATAAACCAATTATCGACATTCTCAACCACCCATTTATTTTGATGAAACTAGGCGAAAGTTCTCAACAACTTCAGCAACAAATACATCAGGAGAACTTGGTTTACCTTAGCAGAACTCAAATTTTAGAGCTTTCTAGCGAACCAACGAAGCAACTTTTGGGTGAGATTTTACTTCAGCATAAAACTCCGCAAAGCTTATTAAAAACCTTTACAAATTTATGCCAACAACTACGTTTAAAAGATGCGCTCGACAAACCTTTGGAGACAGAATACCTGTATCATTTTCATCAACTATTTGTGAAAATTCAGAATTTGATTGCCGAGCAAAGCCCTATTCAAAGCATAAAATCGTTAAACAGAATTTACCGAGATACGTTAGAGACAGAATCGTTAGATTTTAGCGGTTCGCCTTTCGACGGCTTGCAATTAATGGGAATGCTCGAAAGCCGCGTGCTCGATTTCGAAAATATTATCATCACCTCTGTGAACGAAGGCGTACTTCCGGCAGGTAAAAGCAATAACTCGTTTATTCCGTTCGACCTCAAAAAAGAATACGGATTACCAACCTACAAAGAAAAAGACGCGATTTATACCTATCACTTTTATCGATTATTACAAAGAGCTAAAAACGTTCATATTTTATACAACACCGAACCCGGCAGTTTAAACGGAGGCGAAAAAAGTAGGTTTATTACGCAGTTAGAAATTGAATCTCCGGCAGGCAACGAACCTAAACATCAATTTCTGAATCCGTTAGTTCCTGCTCGAAAAACTGAACTGAAGAAAATTAAGAAAACTCCAGAAGTTTTAGAAAAGCTGAAAGCCTTGGCAGCTCACGGATTTTCACCATCGGCGTTAACCACTTATATTCGAAATCCGTTAGATTTTTATAAAAACTACGTGCTTGGCATTAGAGATACCGATGAAGTTGAAGAAACCGTTGCTGCCAACACATTAGGTACGGTGGTTCACGATGCCTTAGAACATTTTTACAAACCTTTTGAAAAAAAGAATATTGTAAAAGAAGATTTGTTGAAGATGAAAATTGAAATCGAGCAACAAGTAAAGTTTGAATTTGAAAAAACCTATAAGCAAGCGCCCATCAACAAAGGCAAAAACCTTATTATTTTTGAAATTGCCAAACGTTACATTTTCAATTTCTTAGCAAAAGAACTGAAAGAGATCGAAAATGATGAGTTAATTATTAAAGAAGTTGAAAATAAACTTACTTGTGATATTTCGATTCCTGAGCTTAATTTTCCGATAAAAATTGGCGGTAAGGTAGATCGTGTAGATTATAAAAACGGTCAGCTTCGTATTGTAGATTATAAAACAGGAAAAGTGCAAGCCGGCGATCTAAATTTAAAAGATTGGAGCGAGCTTACCCAAGATTATAAATATTCAAAAGCTTTCCAGGTACTTTGCTATGCTCGAATGATTTATGATGAAACTCCTTTTGAAAATGCTGAAGCAGGAATTATTTCATTCAAAAACCTGAAAGCCGGTTTTATGCCGTTTAAACAAATTAAAAATACCGTAATTGATAAAGACACGTTAAACCAATTTGAAACCGAGTTGAAAAGCTTAATTTTAGAGCTATTCAATCCAGAAATTCCATTTGAAGAGAAAGAAGTTTAGTATGATTAGAGAGAAGAATTTTTTACTAGAAGGCAAACACCAAAAACCCATCGTTACCGATGTTTATTTTCAACCTACCCAACAACCCAAGCCTATTGTTATTTTTTGTCACGGTTATAAAGGTTTTAAAGATTGGGGCGCTTGGGATCTGGTCGCTGAAAAATTTGCTGAAGCAGGGTTCTTCTTTATTAAATTCAATTTTTCTCACAATGGCGGTACAGCAGAAGACCCGATCGATTTTCCAGATCTAGACGCGTTTGCGCAAGATAATTTTAGCAAGCAACTTGACGATTTGCAATCGGTGATCGATTGGATCACGACGACCAAACAATTTCATGCCAATGCCGATGTGCAAAACCTCAACTTAATTGGTCATAGTCGTGGCGGCGGTATTGTAACAATTAAGGCCGAAGAAGAACCACAAATTAAAAAAGTAATTACCTGGAACGGTGTTTCAGATTTTGGAGGCAGATTTCCAAAAAGTGACGACCTCCAAAAGTGGAAAGATGATAAATTCTATTACGTTACCAACGGTCGCACCAAACAAAAAATGCCGCATCATATTCAGTTTTATGAAGATTTTCTAGCCCATGAAGAACGCTTTACGATAGAAAGAGCGGTAAAGAATTTAAAAAAGTCGTATTTAATTATTCACGCTGAAGAAGATCCTACAGTAAATATAGCGGAAGCAAAGCAACTTCAACAGTGGAATAAACGAAGTGAACTTTATAAGTTACCGGGAAGCGATCACGTTTTTGAAACCAAGCATCCTTGGCAACAAGAAAGTCTATCTTCCGATTTAGAAAAAGTTACTGAAAAAACAATTCAATTTATTCAGCAGTAAAATAACGAACATAAATGATAGCTCAAGTTATTTTAGTCGGCGCGTTATTGCTACTCGTTAGTATTTTAGCGGGTAAAACCTCGTATCGTTTTGGTGTACCAACGCTAGTCCTTTTCTTAGCTGTTGGGATGTTAGCTGGTTCTGAAGGTTTGTTGGGCATTAATTTCGACAATCCGCTAATTGCGCAATTTATCGGGATCGTCGCTTTAAATGTAATTTTATTTTCGGGTGGGCTCGATACCCGTTGGGATGCGGTAAAACCCATTATGTACAAAGGCGGACTCCTAGCTACACTCGGCGTGTTTATTACCGCAGGTTCCGTAGGTTTATTCACCTATTATTTACTCGATTTTACCCTTATCGAAGCTTTATTACTTGGCGCCATTATTTCTTCCACAGATGCGGCAGCAGTATTCTCTATTCTGCGTTCTAACAACATTAATCTACGAGACGGCATAAGACCTATGCTTGAGCTAGAAAGTGGAAGTAACGACCCCATGGCGTACTTTTTAACCACACTTTTTACCGGGATTGTTGTAGCACAAGATTTTAATGGTTGGGGTTCTATTTTTCAGCTTTTATTTCAAATAAGTATTGGAGCAGCTTCCGGTTTTGCTATTGGTAAACTTAGCAAACTACTCATTAATAAAATTGAATTAGATTTTGAAGGACTTTACCCGGTTTTAGGTTTAGCGCTTAGTTTTATTGCCTATTCACTTACGGAAGTAATTGGCGGTAACGGATTTTTAGCCGTGTATATTTCTTCAGTAATTTTAGGAAACAGCAAATTGATCAGGAAAAACTCTTTACGTCAGTTTTTTGACGGATTTGCTTGGCTAATGCAGATCATCTTATTCTTAACTTTAGGTTTGTTAGTTTTCCCAACGCATATTTTGCCGGTGATCTTAACCGGTTTAGCGATTGCTTTATTCTTGATCTTCGTGGCACGACCGCTTAGTGTTTTTATAAGTTTGGCTTTTTTCAAGGTGAAATTCAAGAGCAAAGTATTTATCTCTTGGGTAGGTTTACGTGGCGCGGTTCCTATTGTTTTTGCAACCTTCCCGATGGTTGCCGGTTTAGAAAAAGCAGACCTCATTTTTAATATTGTTTTTATGGTTACGCTTGTTTCCATTATGCTACAAGGCACAACTATTATTAAAATGGCAAAATGGTTAGGGGTTGAAGATACCACCGTAAGAATGCTTACAAAAGCGCGTGCTTTTGAATTCTCTGATGAATCGAAAACCGAATCTGCTGAAATACATTTGCATGAAAATAGCCAAGGTGTCGGACAAAAACTTTATCAGCTGAAATTACCCAAAAACACCTTGGTGGTGATGATTATAAGAGACGATAATTATTTTGTTCCTGAAGGTTCTACACAACTTGAAGCAGGCGATACTTTGCAGCTTATTTCTGCGAAAAAACAAGATTTAGATTGGGTAGTAGAAAATGTAGGTTAATTGTAAAGTTGAATTACTTTTTTGCTTATTTTAGTCGAACATTTTTGGGGGATTAGCTCAGTTGGCTAGAGCGTTTGGCTGGCAGCCAAAAGGCCATCGGTTCGAATCCGATATTCTCCACAAAAAAAGCCGAAGAGATTTTCTTCGGCTTTTTTATTTATGTATCCTTTCTGAAGTTTACATTTTATAAATCCAATGGGCAGGGTCTAGCGCTTGGGTGTTTTTATAAATTAAGAAACTCAATGTTGGTCTTCCCGTTGCGGTACTTTTCCCTACTTTACCAATTACTTGATTTGTAGTTAACTCATCTCCTACTTCAACATTAATTGAAGAAAGGTTGTTATATACACTTAAGTAATCACCGTGAATCACGAACACTGCTTTATTGGCTCCTTTAATGGCTTGTATTTTAAACACCTTGCCTTTAAAAACAGTTCTTACCGATTCGTTTTCGTTAGTTTCAATTCGAACTCCGTCACTTTTTACTTTTACAGATTTTACTACCGGATGAGGATGCGTACCAAATTTCATCGCCACGACACCAGATTTTACCGGCCAAGGTAATTTTCCTTTGTTAGAAGTAAAACTCGCTGCGAGTTCTTTAGCTTCCGGCGTAAGTTCGAACTTGCTCGTTGAGCTTGAACCTTTCTTTTTATTTTCTGCAGCGATCGCTTCACGAATTAATCGGTCGATCTCTCTATCTATTCTAGAAACTTCTTCTTGTTTTTGCTTCAGCTCTTTTTCAAAATTACCGGCTTTTTTACGAATCGAAGCTACTAATTCTTGCTGCTGTTTTTTATCTTGTTGCAGTTTGCTTTGGGTAATTCGGTTTTGTGATAAAAGCTCTTCTTTGGCTTTACGCTGTTCAACTAAATCGGTATTTAATTGCTGTAATAATTGTGTTTGTCTTTGTATTTCTAAGCCTTGCTCTTTTCTGTATTCGGTATATTGTTTCATGTATTGCAAACGCTTATAGGCTTGCAGAAAATCTTCCGAAGAAAATAAAAACATGATCCTGCTTTGGTTAGACTTACTCTTGTAAGACTTCTTGATCATTTTTGCGTAATCTTCTTTCAGCTTCTCTAGATCTTTACGCAGCTTATCTATCTTATTAAGATTGGTATTGATCTCTTTGGTTAACAGATTCGCTTCTTGATTGGTGACCCGAATCAAATTTTCGGTCGCTCTAATGCGTTTATCTAGATCTTCAACTTGCGTTAAAACCGATTGTTGCTTTACTTTATTACTCGCCAATAAATTACTTATCTGGCTAATTTCTTTACGTAAAGCGATACGTTTTTGCTCTAGCTTTTTACGTTCTGTACTTTGCGCAAAACCTATAGCACTAAAACTTATAAAAAGTAATAGAAACGCGATATATTTTAGTTGAAAATGCTTCATTCAATTACAATTTCTTCATAACCTGAAGGGATGCTAAACGGAAATGTTACCGACTCATTAAATTCTAACGAACGATAGTCGATATTTATTTTAGTCGTGCCATCGCCTTGATTAGCGATAATAGTAATATTTTGTGGCATTCCATAATTTTCTTGACCGTAAAAATCGTCGTAAGTAATGGTGACACCTTCATTTTCTTCGGCGCGAACCAATTGCTGTGCTTTGGTTTTAAAACTTAGCAAATCGATTAAAAAAGATTTTGCAATAGGACTTTCTTCTAACGAGGCTAACTGATAACCATTTTGGGTTGAAGTAAGTCTGTATTCTTTTGAATTAAGCTCGCAAATAGGTTGGCCGATCAATAAATTTTGAACTTTGTTGAAATCTAACTCGGTACCCAACCATTGGCTTAACAAACTAAAATCACCATCGAAATAAGAACCATTGATCTTTTCGTAAAACTGAACTCGTTGTGGCGTTACCAACACTTTAGCTAACGGAATAATGCCCGCCAGTTTTGCACTTAACCAAATGGCTTTGTCTTTTTCCATTCGAATGCTTACTGATATCGATTGACTGTCTTCACCATCGTCGTAACTCCCTCTCAACCTACCTTGCATCGTTTTAAATGAAGGAGCTGCGGCTAAATTTTGTTGAATAACGTTTTCTTTAGTAGCATCTGCTTTACGTTCTGCAGCGGTTTTTTTAGGTCCGCAAGAAATGACTAACAGTCCAAAAACGAGTAAAAGTGCTTTTTGAAAATGCTGCATTATGTTTAAAGTGTTTTTTTAAGTTGTTCAAATTTTTGCTGAAATTTTTCAGCTTCTTTCGGTTTTCCTAAACCTTGATAAGCGATCGCTAATTGTTGGTAAAAATCGCTTTCCATTTGTGGGTTGTCGATTAAAAAATCTACGCCCATCAACAGGTTTTCTTCAGCTTTACCAAAATTACCCAAGGTATTATTTGCCACGCCGGTTACTAAATATAAAATTGGCTGTGATGGGTAACTCGCCATATATTCTTCTGCCAACAAAATAGATTTTGAAAGCATTTTTTCTTGCAAATACAATAACATTAAATCTTTAGCAGAGGCAAAATCGTTCGGGTTTTGCTTTACGACTTTTTCTAAATTCTGAATGGCTTTGTTATTATCGCGCCCTTTGTAAAATTCAGCTAAATCGGCATTACTTTCTCCGTTTGCTAATTGTTTATCTAAACTTTCAATAAGATCTTGCTCGTACTTAGGTTTTTGATTGACCAATTGCACAAAATCTTTCACCACTTCTTTCTTCATGGTAAGCCCAAGATCACTTTCTAAAACCGTTTTCATCGATTTTACGGCATCATCGTCTTTATATTCAGCTAAATACTTTTTATACAACGCGTAATGTGCCTCTTTAGAATCAGAATATTTTTCAAGTAGTTGTTCTGCGATCTGGTAAGTTTTTTCTAACTTATTTTGCGTCGCATAAAAATACATTAGCGCCAAATAACTGTTCGTCGCCGATGGGTTGTTTTCTAATTGCTCTAATAAATAGGCTTCTTCTAAAGATTTATCGGGGTTTTCTGCGAAAATCTTTCCGCGGAGTGCATCTCGATAATCACTTTCACCTTCTCGTGCATCGATATAATCTAAAGCTTCTAATGCTTTTTGATAATCTTCTACTCGAACGTAAAGATTAGCCAAATCTTCGTAATAATCGATATTGTATTGACTTAACTTGGTCGCAACCTCGATGGCTTTTGTATAATTCTGCGTGAGGTAATAAACATCATAAAGCTCAGTAAGAATGTCGATATTGTCTTTCTTTTCTGAAAGTGCTTTGTTTAAGTTTTTCTCTGCCAGATCAAACTCTTCTAAAGCCTTGTAGTTTTTACCCAACTCGTAAAAAACAGCTACATTATTTGGCTGAATTTCTGCACATTTTTTTAAAGCTGAAATGGCTTTCTCATAATTCTCGATACCGCGTTGCGATAATGCCTGAAAGAAATATTCCTGAAATTTATCGGTCACATTTCCTAAATTATCCTGATTTATTTCTTGCTTGGCAATCGCTAACGAGTCGGTTTGCGCTTGTGCACAGAAATTACTTCCGAAGTAAATAACGAAAGAGAAGAATAAGATATGTGAGCTAAAAAATTTCAATGTTTTACTTAACAAGTTTTGTTGAATGTGCTGAAAAATTTTCTTCTAGAAATTTATTTTTGAATTTAAATAATTGGTTATACATATTTAGTAAAAATTTTCTTTTTCGTCATTCCGGACTTGATCCGGAATCTCATCATTTCTGAAAAACAAACTATTCAGAATGAGACCCTAAATCAAGTTTAGGGTGACGGTACTTGTTATGATTTTACAATTCAAATAAACCAGAAAACTTTTCAGCATAGAATCAATTATTATTCCAATACCGAATAATCGCCTATACTAATTTGTGTATAATTACCATCGTACTTGGCATGATTACCGATCATCGAGTTATCTAAAGTTGCGTTTTTAATACTCGAATTCGTTTGAATCAAGCTATTTTTAATTTCACTGTTTTCAACCACACAATCGTCGCCAATAGATACGTTAGGCCCGATCGTTGAGTTTTTTAACACCACATTTTCGCCAATATAACAAGGCTCTATAATTTCTGAATTTTCTAATTTCACTGAATCTGAAACAGTTTTTTCACCATCAGACTTCAAGAAATTCAACATTTTTCCGTTGGTTTCTACGGTTACGTTTTTGTTTCCGCAGTCCATCCATTCATCTACGGTTCCGGTTTTAAAAATTTTACCTTCAGCCATCATCTTTTTAATACCATCATTAATTTGGTATTCACCGCCATGCATTAAATTTTCTTCTAAAACCTCTTGCAGCTTTCCTTTTAAAACTTCAATATCTTTAAAGTAATAAATACCGATCACCGCTTGGTCGCTCACAAATTCTTGTGGTTTTTCAACCAACTCGATAATTTCTTCATTTTCATTAAGGTTAACTACGCCGTAAGCTTCTGGATTGGCTACTTTTTTTGTCCAAATTACCGCATCGGCTTTTTCATCTAATTTAAAGTCGGCTTTAATTAATGTATCGGCATAAGCCACAACTGCCGGACCCGAAAGTGATTCTTTAGCACTCATAATCGCGTGACCAGTACCCAAAGGTTGATCTTGGCGATAAATAGAGGCCTTGGCACCTAGACTTTCTGCAAGACGCTCTAAACTCTCGACAATATCTTGACCAAAGAAAGCCGGATCGCCTAAAATAAAAGCAACTTCATCGATAGGTTGGTTGAGTACTTTGGCAATATCTTTTACCAAACGATGAACGATTGGTTCTCCTGCCACCGGAATTAATGGTTTAGGAACTGTTAAAGTATGTGGACGAAGACGAGAACCTCTTCCCGCCATGGGTACGATTATTTTCATAGTTATGCCCGCATAGGCGGGTATCTTTTTCAATTAAACAATTTATTAACTATCTGTTGAATGCTTATTAGATTTCTGACTTCGCAGAAATTTTAAACGCCGGTACTTCCGAAACCGCCTTCACCGCGATCAGATTCTTCCAGCACTTCTACTTCTTGCCATTCAGCACGTTCGTGTTTTGCAATCACTAATTGTGCAATGCGCTCACCGTCGTTAATCACGAATGCTTCTTTTGAAAGATTTACTAAAATTACGCCTATTTCTCCGCGATAATCGGCATCGATAGTTCCCGGAGCGTTAAGTACGGTAATTCCTTTTTTTGCAGCTAAACCACTTCTTGGGCGAACTTGCGCTTCGTAGCCCACCGGAAGTTCTATAAACAACCCGGTTTTAACGATCACACGATCTAACGGACTTAAAACGACTTTATCTTCTAGGTTTGCTCGAAGATCCATCCCTGCAGAAGCGATGGTTTCGTAAGCAGGAAGTTGATGATTGGATTTATTAATGATTTTAACCGTCATTTTTTATGCTTGTAATATTTTTAGTAATTCTTTTTTCTCTTTTATATACACGATTCCCAAAAATAAGAAAAGTAAAAGCGTTCCTATGAGCAAATGGCCATCAAATATATAAAATGATGCAAATGCAAAACTTGTAGATAATATTAAATATATGCCAATACTCTGTAAATTATAAGGAACTTTGTAATGCTTTCGGCTCAAAATATAAGAAATAATAACCATAATCGAGTAAGCAGCTAATGTCGTCCAAGCTGAAGCCATAAAACCTATTTTCGGGATAAATACATAATTTAAAGCAATAGTCACAACCGCTCCGATAAGTGACAAATACATACCGAATCTAGTTTTATCGGTAAGCTTGTACCAAATAGAAAGATTAAAATACATTCCTAAAAATAGATTTGCCAATAACACTACCGGTACAATATCGATGGCAACCCAATACGACTCATCTGCAACTAACATTTGTTTAAAGAAATCGAGATAAACTGTTACAAAAACCAGCATTAAACTTCCTAAGATCACAAAATACTTCATCACCATTGCGTAAGTGTTTTTTGCATTTTCTTCTTTGGCGTGACTAAAAAAGAACGGCTCTGCTCCCAACCTAAAGCCTTGAATAAAAATAGTCATAAACACCGCTATTTTATAACAAGCGCTATAAGCCCCATTAATATCTTTGCCTAATAACTGCGGAAGTAACCACTTATCAAAATTCTCATTAATAATATACGCCATTCCAGCTACCATAATTGGCCAACCATAAACTATTAACTTCTTCAAGATTGAAAAATCAAATTCAAGTTTAGCTTTGAAAAAATATGGAAATAGCAATAAGAATGTAAGGACACTGGCTGCTAAGTTTGCAATAAATACATATTGAACAGGATCGTCTTGATAAGATTCTAAAAAATGAATATTGTATTTAGGCATCGCCCATAAAAAGAATAGATTCAGCAATACATAAGTAAATACGCTAATAAGTTTAATAATAGAAAACTTTATGGGTCTACCCGAAGCTCTTAAATAAGCAAAAGGCACTACTACAAGCGTATCGAGCACTAAAACGCCTACTAAGAAATTGAAATAAGACAGTTTTAAATTAACGAAAGAAGCTAACGATTCATTAAAATACCAAACCAAACTAAAGAACACGATTGTGGTAAACGTAAGACTGATTAAAGCTGTAGAAAAAACTCGATTTGCCTTATATTTCTCATTATTAAAAAAACGAAAGAAGGAAGTCTCCATTCCGTAAGTCAACAACACATTGAAAAAAGCTGCGTAAATATAGAAAGTAGTATTATCGGAATAACTAGCATTTTCTAAGGTATTGGTATGCAAACGCACTAATAAAAAATTCATTAATCGTGGCAAAACTGTTGCCAAACCATAAATAAATGTGTCTTGAAAAAAACGCTTTAACGTACTCAAATTAATTACTGCTTAATAAGTTTTAAATGTATAGCTTTTAAAAACAGATTTCAATGTTTTTATAGAAAAAGAAAACCCCGAATCGCTTCGAGGTTTTTATCATATGAAAATTAAATTTTCTTAATTGTTCAAGGCTTCCGCTTTAGAAAAAATTTGCTTCTTACCAGTCGCTAATTGTTCAAGGCTTCCGCTTTAGAAAAAATTTGCTTCTTACCAGTCGCTAATT
>DTTX01000049.1 GCA_012964435.1 Mesonia sp.
GGAATTCTAATTATATTAAAGAAGAAGACAAAAGCTTGATTAAAGAACATTTTCCTGCTTCAATTCTTCTAACTATAAAGGGAGTTGGTCACTGGTTGCATGCAGAAAAACCAGATGAATTCTATGATTCTGTCGTTAATTTCATTAATAAATCTTGATAAAATTACTGTGCTTGCATAATATTTCGTAATTTTAGTTGCATTAAATTATTATTCTACTAAATTTGGGTAGTGAATTATTAGAAAAATATAATCAACTTTAATTATGAAGAAATTTTCATTGGTAGCGATACTTATGTTTTTTGCCGCTGCAAGTTATGCGGGAGGGTATCGAGTAAGTACTCAAGGTCAAAGAGCTTTGGCAATGGGTCATTCTGGGGTTGCTGTGGTTAATAGTGCAGAATTGGCATTTTTTAATCCTGCCGGATTAGTGTATTTAGAAAATAAACTGAATATCTCTGCCGGGGTAACAGGAGTTATTTCTAATGTGAAATGGCAAAATGAAATGACCGGTGGTTATGCAGAAACAGAAAAAAGTATTGGTACTCCTTTTTATCTTTATGCATCTTATGCTGTTACAGAAAATCTAGCACTTGGTTTAAGTGTTTATACACCTTATGGTAGTAGTGTAGAATGGCCAACAGATTGGGCAGGTTCTCATTTAATTAATAACATAGATTTACAAGCGATCTATATTCAGCCTTTAGTTTCATTTAAACTATCAGAATATTTCAGTGTTGGTGGTGGTCCTATTTATGTTACAGGTGCTGTAAATTTCAATAGAAATATTAATAGAACACTTACAGATGAGCAAGGAGTTCGTTCTAATGTAGAGGTTGATGCTTCCGGAGTTAACGCTTGGGGTTGGTCTGCAAGTGCAATGTTCTCTCCAACAGAAAACTTCAGGATAGGGTTCAATTATAGATCTGAAATAATTTTGGAAGCTGAAAATGGTGATGCAACATTTAATAATGTTCCTAATTCGCCACTAGCTCCTGTGTCTAGCGGTACAGTTGCGTTTGATGCAGAGTTGCCTATGCCTGCAGAATTAACAGTGGGTATGTCTTACCAGTTCTGCGATAAATGGTTATTTGCGTTCGATTTTAATAGAACTTTTTGGGGAGTTTATGAATCTTTAGATATTGATTTTGCTCCAGAAAATATTCCAGATTCTTTCAACCCTAGAAATTATAAAAATTCATCCACTTATCGATTTGGTTTGCAATATGCTGCTTTAGATAAGTTAGATTTGAGATTGGGTTATTATTTCGATGAGTCTCCGGTGCAATCTGGCTACTTCGCTCCAGAAACTCCACGTAACGATTCTCACGGTTATACCGGTGGTTTCTCTTACCAAATTACCCCGAAAATAGCTGTAGATGCTTCTTTTGTTTATTTAAGGTTTGAAGAAGTTAATGAGTCTTATGACCATTACCAAGAAAATGGCCAAGAGGTTTCGTTTGGTGGTACTTATAAGAGTAATGCTTTTTTACCTGGTTTAGGAGTAACAGTTAAATTATAATTTAAGATGAAGATGAAAAATACTATAAAATACATGGCACTGGTTGCTTTAGGATTGGTAGCTTGTGAGCCGGAATTTGAAAATTCTATCGAAGAAAATGAAATTTACACTAATGGTGAAGCAGATTTTAGTAATTATGTAGCCTTAGGGAACTCTTTAACTGCTGGTTTTGCAGATAATGCACTTTATATACAAGGGCAAGAAAATTCTTATCCTAATATTTTAGCAGGTCAATTTGAACTTGTTGGTGGTGGAGAGTTTACTCAACCCTTAATGAATGATAATTTAGGAGGGTTATTGCTAAGTGGTACTCAAATACAAGGTACGCGGCTAATTTTAGATGTAGATGCAAGTGGAAATCCTGCACCTACAAATATACCGGGAACACCTACTACAGAAATCACGAATACTTTATCGGGTTCTTTTAATAATATGGGAGTTCCTGGTGCTAAAAGTTATCATTTAGTAGCAGAAGGTTACGGTAGTGCAGCAGGAGTTGCTGTTGGTCAAGCTAACCCGTACTTTGTTCGTTTTCGTTCTTCAGAAAATGCATCAGTTTTGGGAGATGCTGTAGCACAAAACCCAACTTTTTTCTCTCTTTGGATAGGTAATAACGATGTGCTAGGTTTTGCAACTTCAGGAGGAGTAGGTGTAAATCAAGCAGGTAATTTTGATCCTTCAACTTATGGATCTTCAGATATTACAGATCCTAATGTTTTTGGACAAGTATTTTCAAGTGAAGTAGATGCTTTAATGAGTTCTGCTTCTGGGGGAGTGGTTTTAAATATTCCTAGTGTAACAGATACGCCATTTTTTACAACCGTACCTTACAATCCATTATCTCCGGCATTATTAGGAGATCAAATTACAATGTTAAATGCAACTTATGCTCAATTAAATCAAGCATTCGCATTTTTAGGAGTACCAGAAAGGTCTATTCAATTTTCAACCAGCGGAGCTAGTGGGATAGTAGTAAGAGACGAATCGCTTACAGATATTTCTGCTCAATTAACTCAAGTTTTAATTGGTGCTGGTCTTGATGCTCAAACCGCTACCATTTATGGAATGCAATATGGTCAAGCTCGTCAAGCAAATGAATCTGATTTAGTTTTATTAACTAGTTCTTCTGTAATTGGTACGGTAAATACAGATCGTGTTCAAGAATTAGTTTCTTTAGGTGTTCCTCAGCAGATTGCTGGTCAATTAGCTATTAATGGAATAACTTACCCAATGGAAGATCAGCACGTGCTAACTCCATCTGAGCAACAAATGATCACTGAGGCTACAACAGCATTTAATGCAACCATAAAAGCTGTAGCAGATGCTAACGGGTTAGCGCACGTAGATGCAAATGCATTATTAAATCAAGTTGCGAACGGAGGTATTTCTTATGATGGCGGAAGTGTAACTGCGGTATTTGCTACCGGTGGTGCATTTTCACTTGATGGGGTTCATTTAACTCCTAGAGGTTATGCGATCGTAGCTAATGAAATTATAAAATCTGTAAATAGTACATATAATTCAACAGTGCCAATGGTAAATGTGGGAGATTACAACGGTGGTCCTGCTATTGGTAGCGGAGTTGAATAAAAATTTAGTTTTTTAAGTTTGGTTTTTAGAAGTCGGAGCTTTGGCTCCGGCTTTTTTTGTTTTAAAATTTCATTAAAAAAATAAATGTCCGCTTTCAGTTTTTTATTTTTAGAAAAAAGATTTTTTTCATGAGAACTTTATTGAAAATTTTAATTACCGCTTTTATTGTTGTAGCATTGGCTAATTTATTACCGGGTGTTGGTATTCGAAGTTATTTTACCGGTATCTTAGTAGCTGCGGTTTTAGGATTAATGAATTTGATTGTGCGTCCTATTATTGTGCTGTTTACATTGCCGGTTACCATTGTAACTTTAGGTTTGTTTCTATTAGCGATAAATGCATTTATCGTGTTAATGGTAGACGGATTGATTGGTGGTTTTTATGTAGATGGTTTTTGGTGGGCACTATTTTTTAGTCTTTTACTTTCCTTTTTTCAAACCATTTTATTCTCAGTTTTTAAAGACAAGAAATCATAAGGTTTAAAAACTTGGTTGGCAGATAAATAAATTGTAATTTTGCACACCAATTTTTTAGAAGAATAAAGAATGAACATCACAAGAGAAAATATTGACGAGCTTAATGCAGTAGTGAAGGTTGAAATCTCAAAAGAAGATTACAGCCCAAAAGTTGAAAAAATCTTAAAAGATTACCGTAAAAATGCTAACATTCCGGGCTTTAGAAAAGGTCACGTGCCAATGGGCTTAGTAAAAAAACAATACGGTCAAGCAGTACTTGTAGATGAAGTAAATAAGCTTCTTCAAGAAAACTTAAATAAATACTTAACTGAAGAAAAACTTGACGTTTTAGGAAATCCGCTTCCTAAAGAGCAAGAAAACTTCGATTGGGATAAAGATGATTACGCTTTTGAATTTGAATTAGGTCTTTCTCCTAAGTTTGATGTAGATGTAAAAACAAAAGAAGCGATCACGCATTACCAAATCGTAGCCGATGATGAAATGATCGAAAATCAGATCAAAACCATCCAAAAGCAATACGGGAAATTAGTTTCTAAAGAAGAAGTTGAAGAAGGAGATTTAGTTGCCGGAGTTTTCAAAAATGAAGAAGAAGGTATCGAGAACACCACCACACTTCCGTTAGAAAAACTAAAAGGGAAGCGTAACCTAAATAAATTTGTAGGTGCTAAAGTAGGTGATGTCATCACACTAAAAACTAAAAGTTTATTTGAAGACGATCACGATTTAATCGAGTTCTTAAAAGTAGAGCATGATCAAGCACACGACTTAGATATCGAAGTAACTTTTGAAATTACAGAAGTAAACAAACAAGAGCCTGCAGAATTAGATCAGGAGCTTTTCGATAAATTATTTGGTGAAGGTAACGTAACTTCTGTAACCGAATTAAAAGAGAAGATTAAAGAAGATGCAGAAAATCAATTCAAACAACAAAGCGATCAGCAGTTGTTGAATGATGTAACAGAAGCTTTAATTGAAAAAACAAACTTCGATCTTCCAGCTGAATTTCTTCAACGTTGGATTATGGTAAGCGGTGAAAAAGAGCTTACTGAAGAAGAAGCAAAAGAAGAGTACGAAAAAAGTGAAAAAGGATTACGTTTTCAGTTAATTGAAGGAAAGTTAATTCAGGAGAATGAGCTTCAAGTTCAATTAGATGAAATTAAAGATATGACCAAAGAGCGTATCAAAATGCAGATGGCGCAATTCGGGCAGATGGATCCTTCAGAAAAAGATTTAGAAGACATTACTGCAAGAGTACTTTCTAACCAAGATGAGGTGAAGAAATTATCTGAGCAAGTAATGAACCAGAAATTATTAGAATTCTATAAAGAGAACGCTAACTTAGAGCAAAAGGAATTGACTTACGAAAATTTTGTTAAGGAAGTTTATAAGTAGTCTTTTATAGAATTTATAGCTATCTTTAAGGCGTTAACCATTTTTGGAATAACGCCTTTTTTAGTCAATAAGAACACGAATTTTGTGTAAAAAATCAGAAAGGAATTTACTATGGATTTTGGAAAAGAATTTGAAAAATTTGCTGTAAAAGATCAAGGGATCAACAGTAACTATTATAATAAAATTGTAAGCAGCATGATGCCCGTTGGTATGACGCCAAACATTATTGAAGAGCGTCAAATGAATGCGGTAGCAATGGATGTTTTTTCTCGTTTAATGATGGACCGTATTATTTTTATGGGTACCGGGATCAACGACCAAATTGCAAATATCATTCAGGCGCAATTGCTGTTTTTAGAAAGTACAGACGCAAATAAAGATATTCAGATCTACATTAACTCACCGGGAGGAAGTGTTTATGCCGGTTTAGGTATTTACGATACGATGCAGTTTATAAAACCAGATGTAGCGACGATCTGTACAGGTATGGCAGCATCGATGGGAGCTGTGTTATTATGTGCGGGAGAAAAAGGGAAGCGTAGTGCTTTACCACATTCAAGAGTAATGATTCACCAACCTTTAGGTGGAGCGCAAGGTCAAGCCAGCGATATCGAAATTACTGCGCGTGAAATAATTACCTTAAAAGAAGAACTTTATAACATTATTGCCAAGCATAGTGGGCAATCGTACGATAAAGTATATGAAGATAGTGATCGTGATTACTGGATGAAAGCAGATAAAGCAAAAGCATACGGTATGATCGACGAAATTTTAGTTAGAGAGAAAGAATAATTTATGGCGAAAGAAGAATTAGAATGTTCCTTCTGCGGAAGAAAAAAACCGGAAACCAATTTACTAATTGCAGGGCTCGACGCGCACATTTGTGACCGTTGTATTGAGCAAGCACACGGTATTGTGGTTGAAGAATCAAAGCAAGAAGGCGCAAAAGAACTTACTTCAGAATTAATGCTTCGCAAGCCGAAGGCAATTCATAATTTTTTAGAAGATTATGTAATTGGTCAAGATTATACCAAAAAAGTACTTTCGGTTGCGGTGTATAACCATTACAAGCGTTTGTTGCAGCCACAAGATGAAGATGATATTGAAATTCAAAAAAGTAATATCATTATGGTTGGGCAAACCGGTACGGGTAAAACTTTAATGGCAAAAACCATTGCAAAGATGCTTAACGTACCTTTAGCAATTGTAGATGCTACAGTTTTAACTGAAGCAGGTTATGTAGGTGAAGATGTAGAAAGTATTTTAACACGTTTACTACAAGCTGCAGATTATAATTTAGAAAAAGCACAGCAAGGTATCGTTTTTATAGACGAGATCGATAAAATTGCCCGTAAGAGCGATAATCCTTCTATTACACGTGATGTAAGTGGTGAAGGGGTTCAGCAAGCTTTGTTGAAGTTACTAGAAGGTACAACAGTAAATGTTCCGCCTAAAGGAGGAAGAAAACATCCCGATCAAAAATTTATCGAAGTAGATACTAGTAATATTTTATTTATTGCCGGTGGAGCTTTCGATGGTATTGAGCGAAATATTTCTAAGCGTTTAAATATCCAGGCAGTGGGTTATTCAGCTTCTAGAAGTGAAGATGAAATTGAAAAAGAAAACTTGCTGAAGTATATTATTCCAAAAGATTTGAAAGATTTTGGTTTAATTCCAGAAATTATTGGTCGTTTGCCGGTATTAACCTTTATGAATCCGTTAGATGCTGAAACGCTTCGTGCTATTTTAACCGAGCCTAAAAATGCTTTGGTAAAACAGTACAAAAAGCTTTTTGCGATGGATGATATCGAATTCGATATTACCGATGGCGCGTTAGATTATATTGTTGAAAAAGCAATCGAATATAAACTTGGCGCAAGAGGTTTGCGTTCGCTTTGTGAAGCGATCTTAACCGATGCAATGTTCGATCTACCGGAAAGTGATGAAACAGAATTTAAGGTAACTAAAGCTTATGCTGAAAAAGCCTTACAAAAATCGACTATCAAGAAATTGAAAGCAGTTTCTTAAGAACCAATATGCTTAAAATATTTAAAAGCCTACTCATTTCGAGTAGGCTTTTTTATTTATGTTGAATTTTTTTGAATCTGAAGTTAATGATATTGAAGATTGAAGTTGAAAAATTATCTGTCCTTAAAAATAATATTGAACATTAAAATGATTCCGCCGAGAGCGGCTAATAAGAATAAGATGATCGCTAAACCAGGGTAACCAAAGATGGTAAAACTGGTAGGTACTTGCATAAGCATTGCTGCGCCGATAATTAGTGAAGCTAGAATTAAACCTACCGTAATTCGGTTGGCAACTTTTTGAAGTCCTTGGGTGAGTTGCTTTTCATCTAAAACTTCTAAATTCAGTTTAAGATCGTTGTTGGCTAATAAACCGGAAACTTTATTGAGTCGGCTAGGCGCTTGTTCAATAAGTTTCTTTAAATCGATAAGCACGTGAAAGAAATTTTCAGGCTTTAATTCTTCCCACATTTTCTTTTGTATCAGTTTTTTTAAATGATGTCGAATAGCAGGTTGTAACTCGTATTCAGGATCTAATTCAGCAATGATCTGATCCATATTCATCAGTATTTTTCCGAGGATATTTATCTCCACAGGAATATGAATTCCGTTTTGTGCTGCCACTTGGTTGATTTGAATAAGCAATCTTCCGGTTTTTAAATCTTTAGCTTTGCTGTTCTCACTTTCAAATAATAACCGATTCAAAATATGTTTAAAATGTTCGATATCGGCATCTTCATCTATTTCACTAATTTCCTGCAAAAGCTCGGCTGTTTTATCACCGTCGGTTTTACTTACCGCCATTAATAACTGTAAAATACTTTCTCGCAAATGAGCAGAAAAACGAGCTGTCATTCCTGCATCAAGCAATGCTAATTCACAATCTTTGGTAAGGTGAATGTTCCCGGGGTGCGGATCTGCGTGTACAAAACCATCTTCTAAAATTTGCTGTAGATAAGCTTTGACTAGCTCTTCAACTAGCGGTGTGTAGTTCTCTTCAATTTTTTTGAAAGGAGAGATAGATGTCACTTTAACACTTTCAATATATTCCATCGTCAAAACTTTATGTGTGGAATAATCAGCAATAGGTTTCGGGATTATAATGTTTTTGAAATGCTGAAGGTTTTTATGAAGTTTACTCAGGTTAGCAGCTTCTTTCTGATAATCTAATTCTTGTAGAAGAATGTAACGAAGCTCTTCTAGAACATCGTTAAATGCGTATTGCTGTGCAGTTTTTGAATGTTTTACGGCAAAGGCAGCAATTTCTGTAAGCGTGTCCAGATCTTTTAAAAAATCTTCCTGAATATTTGGGCGCTGAATTTTAACCACCACTTTTTTACCTGAACGTAATTTGGCTAAATGCACTTGACCGATCGATGCGCTGGCAAGTGGCTTTTCTTCAAACTCTTCAAAAGCTTTAGAAATTCTGGTACCTAATTCTGCTTCAACAATTTCATGAATTTTTTCATAAGGTATGGTTGGAGCGTCGTCTTGCAGACAAGCTAATTCATTTAAATAAGTTTCAGGTAACAAATCGGGACGTGTAGAAAGCAGCTGGCCAAGTTTAATGTATGTTGGTCCCATCTGCTTAAGATCTTCAGCTAATTCTTCCGGAGAATGATCGAAATGGTAACTTTCTTCGCTTTGAGTTTCTTCCATCGCTTGAGAGGTAGTGTATTTTAATAATTCACTGTTCCAATACTTCAGCATAAAACTGAAAAATTTTTGATAACGCTGAAGTTTGCTCGAAAGGTTTGTCATGAAGATCGTTGTTTATTTCTAAATGTAGCTATAATTACAGATTGAAGATGAAGCGTAAACTAATATTTAACAAAAGAAAAGCCCACTCAAACGAGCAGGCCTTTTCTAATTTATTTAATGGAGAAAATGATCTTACATCATTCCCGGCATACCGCCACCCATTCCTTGTGGCATTCCTCCGCCACCGTTATCATCTTCCGGTAGGTCGATTAATGCGCATTCTGTAGTTAAGATCATTCCAGAAACAGAAGCTGCATTTTCTAAAGCTACACGCGTTACTTTTTTAGGATCAATAATTCCTGCTTTAAGCATATCTACGTAAGCTTCGGTTTTTGCATCGTAACCAAATCCTTTCTTACCTTCAAGAACTTTATTGATCACTACAGAACCTTCTCCGCCTGCGTTTTCAACAATTGTTCTTAATGGAGCTTCGATAGCACGGTTAACAATTTGGATACCGGTTGCTTCGTCTGCGTTTTCAGATTTTAATTTAGCTAAAGCTTCTTTTGCTCTCACTAAAGCAACACCACCACCGGCAACAATACCTTCTTCGACAGCAGCTCTCGTTGCGTGAAGTGCATCATCTACACGGTCTTTCTTTTCTTTCATTTCAACTTCTGAAGCTGCACCAACATAAAGAACTGCAACACCACCAGAAAGCTTAGCTAAACGCTCTTGTAGCTTTTCTCTGTCGTAGTCTGAAGTTGTGCTCTCGATCTGAGCTTTAATTTGGTTAACTCTAGCTTTGATGTTTTCATCGTCACCAGCACCATTAACAACGGTTGTGTTGTCTTTATCGATACTTACTTTTTCTGCAGTACCTAATTGATCGATAGTAGCACTTTCTAAAGTAAATCCTCTTTCTTCAGAAATTACAGTACCACCGGTTAAGATGGCGATATCTTCTAACATTGCCTTTCTACGGTCACCAAAACCTGGAGCTTTAACTGCAGCAATTTTTAAAGAACCTCTTAATTTGTTTACTACTAGTGTCGCTAATGCTTCACCATCTACATCTTCAGCAACGATTAATAATGGTTTACCACTTTGAGCAACCGGCTCAAGTACTGGCATTAAATCTTTCATCGTAGAGATTTTCTTATCGTAAATAAGAATGTAAGGATTCTCTAGATCGGTAGTCATTTTTTCGCTGTTGGTTACGAAATAAGGTGATAAGTAACCTCTATCGAACTGCATACCTTCTACAACATCTACGTAAGTGTCTGTTCCTTTAGCTTCTTCAACAGTAATTACACCTTCTTTACCAACTTTGTTAAAAGCTTGAGCGATTAACTCACCAATAACTTCATCGTTGTTAGCAGAAATAGAAGCTACTTGCTTAATTTGCTCAGAACTGCTTCCTACTTCTTTACTTTGCTTAGCTAACTCTTCAGTGATAGAAGCTACAGCTTTATCGATACCTCTTTTAATATCCATTGGGTTTGCTCCTGCAGCTACGTTTTTAAGTCCTTCTTTTACGATAGCTTGTGCTAAAACTGTTGCAGTAGTTGTACCGTCACCGGCAAGATCGTTGGTTTTAGAAGCAACTTCTTTTACCATTTGCGCTCCCATGTTTTCTAGAGCGTTCTCTAACTCGATTTCTTTAGCTACAGAAACACCATCTTTTGTTACTACCGGTGCACCGAAAGATTTACTAATAATCACATTACGACCTTTTGGTCCTAAAGTAACTTTTACAGCATTTGCTAAAGCATCTACACCGCGTTTAATACCGTCTCTTGCTTCGAGATCAAATTTTATATCTTTTGCCATTTTTGTTGAATTTTTAATTGATTAATTCGTTAAATTGAATGTTGTGAATTGAGATTAATTAAAGAATACCGAAAATCTCTGATTCTTTCATGATCAAGTAATCTTTACCTTCTAATTTTAATTCTGTACCAGAAAACTTACCGTAAAGAACTTGATCGCCTTCTTTCACTGTCATATCGTGATCTTTAGTGCCATTACCAACAGCAACTACTTTACCGTGTTGAGGTTTTTCTTTTGCAGAATCTGGAATGTAGATTCCAGAAGCAGTTTTAGTTTCTGCAGCAACAGGTTCTACAACAACTCTGTCTGCTAAAGGTTTAAATTTTAATCCCATTTTATAAGTATTTTAAATTATTATAATGTTTACGGGTTTCGAATATTCGAAAATTATGCCAATGAAAATATGCTGCCAAATAGCAAAAAAAAAATGCCAACTTGTCATTAAACAGTTGGCATTTTTAATAATGTGAGTGATGTTTACTTACTCGGCATCTTCTGTAGTTGTTTCCGATTGGATAGCCGGAGTTTCTTCTGCTGGGATTTCTGTTGCAGGAGCAGCATTATCGCCACCAATAACTCTAGACTCAGAAGGCCCATTACCATTCATAATAGCAACGTTAGATAATAAGATAAGTACTAGTAAGACTGTTGCAAGCGTCCAAGTACTTTTATCTAAAAAGTCGGTTGTTTTTTGAGCGCCACCAATTTGAGCACCGCCACCTCCAAATGAAGAAGATAATCCTCCTCCTTTAGGGTTTTGGACCATAATAACAACAATTAGCAAAAATGCTACGATCACGATTAAAACTAAAAATATTGTAAACATACCTATGCGTTTTTATTTTCTTGTATTTTTTCTATTTCCCGAATTTGGTCTGCAAATAAACCACTTTTTTCGGGATTTTTCAAAATTAATATTTTATATGCTTGTATAGCTTTGCTGTAATTTTTTTGTTCGAGGTAAACACGAGCTAAAGTTTCTGTCATTAATTGATTGCTAGGCCCTTTGTCTGCTAGCTTCACTTCTTTTGACTTGTGCTCTTTAACAGGAGATATCTTCGGATTATTGGCGATAAAATTATCGATCAATTCAAACTTTTTAGAAACTTCTTCATTTAAAATTGAGTTCGATTCTTCTTTTTGTTGAAGTATTTCTGCACGTTCAATTTTTTTAGCATTCGTCAATTTTAACCATTCTGAAAATGAATGCGCTTCATTTTTATTGAATTCTAAAGGTTTGCCAATTTCTAATTTATTCTCTTTTTCAACTTTAAATTTGTTTTTTTCTGTAGAAACTTCAAATAAATCGGGGTCGAGTACTTGATCGGCTTCTGCCATATTCATCGATAAAGCTTCATCGAAAGTTTCTAGACGCTTATTTT
>DTTX01000050.1 GCA_012964435.1 Mesonia sp.
CACTACATAATTCAACAACTTTTTATTGATCGAATTTTTACTGTTAGAACCGGCAAAGGCAAGTATTTTTTTCATCTTACTTTAAAATTAAAAACCTCACGAATTTATAAAATTGTGAGGTTTTTTATTATGCTTATTTACTTTTTCTTAAGTATGTAAAGGTCTATCTTCTGTTGCAGCTAAAGCAGCTTCTTTAACAGCTTCAGAATAGGTTGGGTGCGCGTGACTCATACGAGCGATATCTTCTGCACTTGCTCTAAACTCCATTGCAGTTACCGCTTCAGCAATTAAATCTGCAGCACGAGCTCCTACGATATGAACACCAAGAACTTCATCTGTTTCTTTATCTGATAAAATCTTTACAAAACCGTCAATATCTCCACTAGCGCGAGAACGACCTAAAGCTCTCATCGGGAATTGACCACTTTTATATTCAACTTTATCTTCTTTTAATTGCTCTTCGGTTTTACCAACAGAAGCAACTTCCGGCCAAGTGTAAACCACTCCAGGAATCAAGTTATAATCGATATGTGGTTTTTGTCCGGCAATCGTTTCAGCAACAAAAACACCTTCTTCTTCGGCTTTATGTGCTAACATTGCTCCTTTAACCACATCACCGATTGCGTAAATATTATCGGCAGAAGTTTTTAAGTGCTTGTCTACTTCTATTTGTCCGCGATCATTCATTTTCACGCCGGCAGCTTCAGCATTTAACCCATCGGTAAATGGCTTTCTTCCTACGGAAACTAAACAATAGTCACCTTTAAATTCTACTTCTTTATCTTTTTTATCGGTCGCTTTGATCACTACCTCGTCACCGGTATTTTCAACAGAAGTTACTTTGTGAGAAACCGCAAAATTCACTTTTTGCTTTTTCATCACTTTGGTTAACTCTTTACTTTGCGCTTTATCCATCGTTGGGATAATACGATCTAAGTATTCTACTACAGTAACCTCAGCTCCTAATCTTTTATAAACTTGACCAAGCTCTAAACCAATAACTCCACCACCAATAATTACTAAGTTTTTTGGAACTTCTTTAAGTTTTAAAGCTTCGGTAGAAGTGATAATTCTTTCTTTATCGATATCGATAAACGGAAGACTTGCCGGTTTACTACCTGTAGCAATAATAGTATGTTTTGCTTCGATAGTTACCGTTTCTTCACCTTCGATCTTAATGTGCGTTTTATCTTCAAAAGAACCAACCCCTTGATAAGAATCGATTTTATTTTTATCCATTAAGAAATCGATCCCTTTCGTAGTTTGTTCAACGACAGAAGCTTTACGCTCCATCATTTTTTCAAGGTTCAATTTTATATCGCCGGTAAGTTCGATACCGTGTTCTTCAAAATGCTTTACTGCATCTTCGTAGTGGTGAGAAGAATCTAATAAAGCTTTAGACGGGATACAGCCTACATTTAGACAAGTACCTCCTTTGGTTGAATATTTTTCTATGATTGCGGTTTTCATCCCAAGTTGCGCGCAACGAATAGCGGCTACGTAACCTCCGGGACCAGAACCAATGACTGCAACGTCGTAAGTGCTCATAATTTAGTTTTGTTGATTTTTAAAACGATAACAAAAATACGATAAGTAATTCAATCAACAAGATTTAGAAGGCAAAAAGCGGTTATAAATTACAAAAGCGAAATCGATGTATTATTTTTTACCTGATTGATCATAAAAGTGCTTTGTGTGCTTGTAATTACTTTAATGGTCGTGAGTTTATTAATTAGAAAACTTCGGTATTCTTTCATATTACTCACATAAATTTTTAAAATATAATCGTAATCACCGCTTACGTGAATACATTCTAAAACTTCATCGAGCTTTAAAATTTCTTTTTCGAATTTGGTGATATGCTCTTTATTATGCTGAATTAATTTTACGTGACAAAAAACCAAAAAATTCTTGTTGATCTTCTCTGTATCGAGCAGCGCTACATATTTTGAGATCACTTCTTCCCGCTCTAATCTTTTGATGCGTTCGTGAATCGCGGTATTTGACATCTCTAACCGAAAGGCAATTTCTTTGGTCGTAAGTTTTGCATTCTGTTGAAGAATATTCAGAAGTTTTTTATCGATTTCATCTAATTTCATAACGAAAATTTTTCAGCATTAAAGAATTCAAAAAACAAATATTAAAATTTAAATCTATAAATATATCTTTTAAATGAATTATTTTCTAAGTTGATTTAAATCTATTGATTTTATTTCTGAATTAATTCAATTTTGATAGAAATTTTAAAACGAATTTATAATGAAATATAATCCTTCAGATAAAATACAAGATCTTCAATATTTTGGAGAGTTTGGTGGCGTAAATCCATCAATTTCAGATTCTTCCACCTATACTTTTCTTTCAGCAAAAACGATGTTCGACACGTTTGAAGGAAATGCCGAAGGTTGCTATTTATATTCTCGACACTCCAGCCCTAGTAATCTTTATTTAGGGGAAGCTTTAGCAGCAATGGAAGCGACCGAAGCTGCAACCGTAACTGCCAGCGGTATGGGAGCCATTACACCGGTAATTTTACAACTCTGTGATGCCGGAGATCATATGATCTCTAGCAGAACAATTTACGGCGGAACTTATGCGTTTATGAAGAATTTTCTTCCGAAGCTAAATATTGCTACCTCTTTTGTAAATATTACCAAATTAGAAGAAGTTGAAGCTGCGATTACTCCCAAAACTAAAGTTATATTTTGTGAGACCGTAAGCAATCCGCTATTGGAAATTGCCAACTTACCGGCATTGGCAAAACTGGCTAAAAAATACAATTTACAGTTGGTGGTCGATAATACGTTTTCTCCACTTTCTATTACACCAAAAGAATTAGGAGCCGATATTACCATACATTCGCTTACAAAATTCATCAACGGAAGTAGCGATACTGTTGGCGGCGTGATCTGTGGTTCGTTAGAGTTCATTAATCAGCTGCGGAATGTAAATGATGGCGCGTGTATGCTTTTAGGCGCAACGATGGATAGTTTTCGATCGGCTTCCATTTTAAAAAACCTAAGAACACTTCATATTCGAATGCATAAACACAGTGAAAATGCGATGTATTTAGCTGAAAAATTTCAAGAACTAGGTTTAAAAACGGTTTATCCCGGTTTAGAAAATCACCCTGGTCACAAAATTTTCAAGCAAATGATGAATGATGAATATGGTTTTGGTGGGATGCTTACCATCGATGTAGGTTCTTTAGAAAAAGCCAATACTTTAATGGAATTAATGCAGGAGAAAAACTTGGGTTATTTAGCGGTAAGTTTAGGCTTTTATAAAACTTTATTTAGCGCTCCGGGAACTTCAACTTCCTCTGAAATTCCTGAAGAAGAACAAGCTGAAATGGGATTAAGTGAGGGATTAATTCGGTTTTCTATTGGATTAGATAATCATATCGATAGAACTTTTGAACGCATGAAAGAATGTATGCAGGAAGTTGGGATTCTGTAAACAAAAAAACTCCGCTAATAGCGGAGTTTTTTTGTTTTATGTTCAATTGATTTATTGACTGATCATTTCGATATTAAAGCTAGAACCGCTCGCTAGAACTTGAACATTATTACTTGAAGTATCTGAAAAGATACCAATAGATTCCCAAGCATTAAGTTGAACAATTTTTTCACCTGATATAGTAATTATATCACCATTTCTCACATTAGCATAAACTTCACTACCGGGAATTAAATTTGAACTTGAATAGGCTTTTGCTAGGAAGAATTTTATATTTTGGGAACTTGAGCCTCCATTAGATTTTTGTAAAGTAAGTTTAAAACTTACACGATAAATTCCGGGTTTATCTTGAATCTGAAAATTATTATTACCGGCAGTGATACCCTGTTGAAAATCTGTGGTTCCGAACGATATATAATTGTATTGATTTAGATTGCTATTTGAAGATTTCCTAACTTCAGCAAAGTAAGTAACATCTTGAGGTGCTACCCAAGTTGCTTTTCCGTTAGCATCAGAGGTTAAAACTTTTCCTGTTCCTTGATTACCATCTACAATTTTTATAGATCCGTTAATTTCTAATTTTTCTGAAGGTGTTGAAGTACCAATACCAACATTAGTATTATTTACATCACCTAATATTACCGTATTTGCTTGAGTAGCATTAGCATTATGACCTAAAGCAGTAGCATTTTGAGCACTAGCTGAAGAATTATCACCAATTGCAATACTATTTTCTCCAGTAGCACTAGCATTTGTACCTATCGCTATCGAATTATTTACTGAAGATTGACTATCTGTACCAATAGCTGTAGATCGATAACCTGATGCTTCTGATTGACTTCCTACAGCAATTGCTTCATTACTTGTAGAACTATCTGCATTATCTCCAATTGCAATACTTTTATTTTGATTTGCTGTAGCATCTTGACCTAAAGACATCCCACCAATAGGATCAAAATACCCTACTTGCTGATCATTAACTCTAAATTCTAATGGAACATAGTTTGTAGTACCAATAAAATCACCCTCAGTTGCTTGATTACCTCCATCTGCCCAGCCACTACCTCCAGCTGCAGTTTCTATGTTGTTAATCTCGGTGTTTAATTTTTCGTTAGAAACTAAGCTTAACCAAGCAGAACCATTCCAGAAAAACAAACCTGTATTTACTTCACCATTTAAAAGATCGGTGTTCCAAACTACTAATCCTTTAGCCGGATTAGGTATGCTCGTCGCTCCTAAATCTATTCTAGGAAAAAGAACACCTTTATTGGTTGCTTGAATATCTAAGATACTAGATTCATCAGGCTCTGTTGTACCTATCCCGATTTGAGCTTGGGTAGATAAGACAATAAGAAATAAACAAAAAAATGAAATTACTTTTTGAACTTGTGGAGTTAAATAATTCACGTTTAGCGTTTTAAATTGGTCGCAAAACAATGAAACTATTTCAATACTCTAAAATAAAATCGTTTACTTACTAAAAAAAACGATTAAACAAAAAAAGATACCTATTAAGGTATCTTTCAATTAACTTTATCAAAATTAAAAAGATATTATTTTTCTAACATCTTTTCGATTTTCAATAATCTTTGCTCTAATTCTTCAATTTTTTGATCCTTTTCTTGAAGTTCTTTTTCTTGAAGTTCTAGTTTATTATTTAGTTCAATGATATAAAGAAATGATTCTTCTATTTTTTCTAAGTTGGTAATAGATGTAGTTCCTAATTTAATTTTGAAACCCTCTTCTTCAACCTCTTTATAAGATTTCACTCCTGGTAAATGTCCGTTAGTTTTGATGAATGCCTCAACTTCTTTCAAAGTTTTAAAAGAATATGTTGGTAAAATCTCTGAGTTACCATTATAATAATCTTCGAAAACATAATCCGGATAGGTATTACTTTCGGTTACAAAATCACCTGTTGTTTCAATATCACCTGTTGCTGAGATATCTCCTCCAACGGTAAGTGTATGAGTAAGAGCAGAAATTGCCACATTCACTCCCAACCTATCGGAGGTAAAATTACCTCCAATTAGTGGAATGTTTGAATCTGAGTTTTCTATATAAAGTTTGTTACTAGTGATTTCATCGTAGCCAGCTTGATAACCTATAGCAATATTTCCACTACCAGTAATATTTGTATAAAGAGAACTAAATCCGATTGAAACATTATTGTTACCACTTTCATTATCATTACTACTTCTTGAACCAACAGAAACATTTCTAGAACCAATGTCATTACTTCTTAATGATTGATAACCTAGTGATGAATTGAAGCTACCTGTAGTATTTAAATTTAAACCCAACGAACCAACAGAAGTATTAAAACTTCCTGTCGTGTTAGAAAACATACCCACATCTCCAACTGATGTATTTCTAAATCCTGTAGTATTATTTCTTAAAGTATTATACCCAACAGCAACATTTCTATCTGTTTGATTAGACATTAAAGAAAAAGCTCCTAATGCAATATTAAATTGACCTGCAGTATTATTTGTTCCAGCGTTATACCCTTGATATAGATTATAATTACTTGTTAAATCATCATTTGCTCCGGCACCTTCTCCCAAGAATACTGAAAATCCTGTATTATATGTTTCTAACCTACCACCAGAAGTCAATCTAAGCTTTTCAATATTATTTGTTCTAAAGACTAAACTCTCAGAATCTGTAGTACCTAAAAAATTTGAATCACTATCAGTTCCAGAATTCCCGTTTAGATTCCAAGAGTCAGAAGATGCACTAGAACCTACAGACACCCATTCGGTTTCAGCATTATCCCAATAATAAAACCCTGGAGTGTTTGATCCAACCGTAGCTGTTAAATATACCATCATACCATTTTGGGATGAACCCGGGTTTGAAGATGGAAAAGCACTAATTCTAGGAACTAATAAACCTGTAGAGTTTGATGGTGAGGAAGAGTTACTTGCTTGTACATCTAACGTAGCTTGGGGGTTGGTCGTATTTACCCCAACCTGAGAATAAAAATTGTAATTAATAAATAATAAAGAAAATACAATTAAATAGTATTCTTTTTTCATAACAATAAAAATTTTAATAACGGGGTAATATTTTACAAATATAGAAAATTAAATAAATAAAATTCCGGCATAATCTCAATAAAATAACTTTAACAGAAATTTTATTTTATTTTGCTCTTCAAGTTAAAAAATTGTAAAATTACAACTTGATCATTTAAAAGTAAATTAATGGATAGCCAAACTACCGATCCTAATAACCAAAAAGTAATTGAAAATAATTTAAGCATCTTTCAGGCTTTGATTCCTGTATTTGCCTTAATAGGGATGTTAGCTTACAATGTATACGTATTTGGAGATGATGCCTTAAGCGGCTCTAATCAATTTATTTTATTAATGGGTGCTGCTGTGGCTGCAATAGTTGGGCATTTTAATAAAGTACCATATGCTTCAATGGTCGAAGAAGTTGCTCAAAATATTAAATCGACTACGGGTCCTATTTTAATATTGCTGATGGTAGGCGCTCTAGCCGGAACTTGGTTAGTGAGTGGTATTATCCCTACAATGATCTATTATGGCTTACAAATCTTAAATCCGACTATATTTCTTGCGGCTTGCGTGGTGATCTGTTCGGTGATTTCAATTGCGACCGGAAGTAGCTGGACCACCTCTGCTACCGTTGGGATTGCACTGATTGGGATTGCGAATGCTTTAGGAATTTCTTTAGGGATGACGGCAGGAGCCATTTTATCGGGGGCTTATTTTGGTGATAAACTTTCGCCGCTGAGTGATACGACCAACCTAGCTCCAGCGATGGCAGGTACCGATTTATTTACACACATCAGGTATATGTTGTACACCACGGTACCTACGATATTGGTTACGCTTATTGTTTTTATTATCATCGGTTTAAATATTGAAACTACCGGCGTTGCCGATACCGATTCGATACTAGCATCGATTGAAGAGTCTTTTTATATTACGCCTTGGTTATTTATAGTTCCGGTGGTGGTTATTTTCTTGATCGTTAAAAAAACTCCGCCTTTAATTGCCTTATTATTAGGAACACTATTAGGTGCTATTTTTGCGCTTATCTTTCAACCTGAAATTATTGCTAAGTTAGGCGATAGTGAAAGCCTTAACTTCTTTTCAGGGTACAAGGGAATTTTAAATGCAATTACCGTCGATACCGCTATTGAAACTTCTAATGAATCGCTGAATGATTTATTTTCTTCTGGGGGAATGGCCGGAATGCTCGGTACGATCTGGTTAATTATTTGTGCGATGGTTTTCGGAGGAATTATGGATGCCATTGGCGCACTTTCAAGAATTAGTCGTGCTTTATTGAATCTTTTCCACAGTACTTTTGGGTTATTTAGCAGTACAGTAATTAGCTGTTTAGCTTTAAACGCCACGGCATCTGATCAATATTTAGCGATTGTAGTACCCGGTAAAATGTTTGCCAAAGCCTATAAAGATAAAGGCCTAGCTCCTGAGAATTTAAGTAGAACGCTCGAAGATTCAGGGACGGTAACTTCTGTTTTAATTCCTTGGAATACTTGTGGTGCTTACCATAGTGGAGTTTTAGGAGTTCCGGTGGCGAGTTACTTTATGTATGCGATGTTTAATTATTTGAGTCCGTTTACCACCTTAGTATTTGCTGCTTTTCATATTAAGATTAGACAGTTAACGCAAAAAGAACCCGAGACGGCTCAACTTTAAGAATTGTATAAGAAGCGAAAAGCAGTGATTATCGGCTGAGTTCATAACTTTGCACTTCAGAAAAAATAATCTTCATGAAATTAGATATACTTGCCATTGGCGCCCATCCCGATGATGTAGAACTCAGTTGCGCCGGTACTTTAGCGAAAGAAGTTGCGAACGGAAAAAAAGTAGGTATTTTAGACTTAACCCGTGGCGAATTAGGTACGCGAGGTTCAGCTGAAATTCGCGACCAAGAAGCTAAAGACGCTGCTGAAATTTTAGGCTTAGCGATGCGTAAAAACTTAGGTTTTAGCGATGCGTTCTTCGTTAACAACACTGCACACCAACTAGAAATTATTAAAGTGATCCGGAAATACCGTCCGGAAGTTGTTTTTTGCAACGCGGTAGACGATCGCCATATCGATCATCCCAAAGGGAGTCAGTTAGCTAGTGACGCTTGTTTTTTAAGTGGTTTACGTAAAATTGAAACCTACTGTGATGAAAATAAGCAAAAAGCCTGGCGACCCAAGTTTGTGTATCATTACATCCAGTGGAAAGACTTACAACCCGATGTTGCGGTAGATATTTCCGAGTTTATCGATAAAAAAGTAGAAGCCGTCAAAGCCTATCGCTCTCAGTTTTTTGATCCCGATAGCAAAGAACCTACAACCCCTATCTCTAGCGGTAACTTTTTAGACAGTGTTACCTATCGCGCTCGCAATTTAGGCCGATTGATTGGTACCGAATATGCTGAAGGTTTCACAGTAGAACGCTGTCCTGCAGTCGATTCTATATTTGATTTAATTTAATTGAAAAAATATTTTGCAGAATTGAGTATTTACACTAAATTTGCATCCGCATTTACTAATTGATATTTTAGTAAACGTTCTTCAAAACAAATGGTGGTTGTAGCTCAGCTGGTTAGAGCGCCTGATTGTGGTTCAGGAGGTCGTCGGTTCGAAACCGATCTTCCACCCTTTTTCAAGTCCTTGCATTCGTGTAAGGACTTTTTTTATGCTTTAATATGAAGCTTTCTAGAGGTAACTCCCTTCTATATTATTTTGGCATCATCCTTGAAATTGATTTTTTATAACTAATTTATTTATTATGAAAAAATCATTACTTGGCTTATTAAGCATTCTTGTTTTACTTTCTTGTGTGGAAGATGAAAAAAACTCTACTACTTTTCCTTTGGAAGCCGATCGTGAGATCAAAACTACTAAAACGCTCGAGAATCCTTTAGCAGATTTAAGTGACGTGGAAACTCAGGTCTTTGACTTAGGCTTAGTTACCGATAGTCTACTAATAGGCAAAGACGGAACGCTGATCTATTTTGAACGCGATCGTTTTAGAGTAGATGCCACTACTCCACTTACCTTAAATCTGGAAGAATATTATCAGTTTAAAGATTTGATTACACACCAGCTTTCTACGGAAACGGTAGACGGGAAACTTTTAAGCTCTTCCGGGGTGATTCATCTTGAAGTGACCGATGGTACCCAAGAAATTTCGCTGAAAGAAAATGCTACTTTACCAGTCACCTTCCCCGATCATCGAATTTATAATAACGATATCTATTACGGCGTACGTAATGAGCAAGGAATTATGCAATGGGAAAAAGATACCTCTTTGTTCGATACGACGCTACTCGATTATCAATACAAAAGACTTTATGGAGTCGATGAATATTTCTTGATCAAAGTGCCTCGTGATTCTTTGGATTATTATTTAGCGATGAATAAAAAAGAAAAAGAATTGTATGATAAAGAAACTGATCGTATAAACAGACTTTACGAGCAACAAAAGATCTTATATGAGAAAAGAGTTGATAGCATACATCAATTAAATGAAAAGCGACTAAAATCTATTCGTCTTCAGAAAACCGGATACATTAACATAGATACTGAATTTAAAGTTGAAGAATGGATTTCCTTTCAACTCATAGATCAAACCAATAGCTTTGATAGTTATCTTGTTGAGATTTTCTATCAAGACTTCAATACTTTATTGTGCAGGAATTTTTATGATGAGACCAACTTGGTTTTTGATAGCATCCCTAAAACCGGAAAAACTTTTGCTATCGTTTCTGCAAAAAGAAATGATGAATTGTATGCCGAGAAAATATTTTTAGAGGATCATTTAAAGAAGCATTTACAGCTGAAAAAAATACATAGCCCCAATGAATTCTATAACTTATTTAAAAGTATTTCGGCCAGGGATAGCAGTGAAAATCCCGCAGTGGAACGCTAGCGGAATGAGGAATTGTAGCGGATAGCCCGATTCAAACACAAAAGCAGCTTGAGAAAGCTGCTTTTGTGTTTGAAGGACGCCTAAAAATTTATTGTGCCTTATCAACCACTAAACGTTCATCACGGTTAGCGACCTCCCAAGCGGTGTAAAATATAAGTTGCGCGCGACGTGCCATGAGATCGTACTCGATTTTATCTGGGGTATCGGTAGGTTGGTGGTAATCGGCGTGCGTTCCGTTAAAATAAAAGATCACCGGAATATCGTGCTTTGCAAAGTTGTAGTGATCACTACGGTAATAGAAACGGTTAGGATCGTTTTCGTCGTTGTAGGTGTAATCTAAGTCGAATTGCGTGTATTTGTTGTTCACTTCTTCTGAGAGTTCGTGCAACTGGGTACTTAGCTTATCGCTCCCTATTAAGTAGATGTAATTGGGATTGTCTTCGTGTTTCGGGTCGATGCGCCCAATCATATCGGTATTAAGATCGGTGACCGTATTTTCTAAAGGAAAGATTGGATTTTTGGTGTAATAGTCAGACCCCAATAAACCTTTTTCTTCTCCCGTAACGTGCAAGAACAAGATGGATCTTCTAGGTTGGTAGCCGTCGTCCTGTGCTTCTTTAAAAGCTTCGGCAATTTCTAAGATAGAAACCGTACCCGAACCATCATCGTCGGCTCCGTTATAGATATTCCCTTCGGCATCCATACCTACGTGGTCGTAATGTGCCGAGATCACGACGATCTCTTCGGGAAATTCGCTGCCTTTGATAAAAGCCACTACATTTTCTGAATCATTGTATTTATTGTTAAAAAAGCTAGAAGGTATGTCTTGAAAATAGTCTTCGCCACCGAGTGGAGAAGCGATTTCCATTTTCAAATAGTTATCTTTTAGGTAATTGGCTGCTTTTTTTTGTCCGGGTTTTCCGGTATCTCTCCCTTGAAATTCATCGGAAGCAAAAGTGTAAAGATGGTCTTTTAATTCTGATGCAGTAATTGTACTTGCGTATTTTTCAGGATTAACTTCTTTGATAGATTTTTTTGGAGTTTTACACGAAAATGAAAGTGCTAAAACCGATAAAATAAAAATTTTTTTATGCATTGGTTAAGTCTTAATTATTTGGTAGCCAATATATCAAAAAATATAGAGATGCTCTAAGGAGTAACCGCTAAAAAATTTCTTAAAATTTGTTTTTGAGAATTGAAAAAAGGGTTTATATTTGCATCCGCATTCAGGGAATACCTGATGAGACACTCCAGGAGAAATGGCAGAGTGGTCGAATGCACCGGTCTTGAAAACCGGCGAGGGTCACACCTCCGGGGGTTCGAATCCCTCTTTCTCCGCAAAAAGCTACAACATTTGTTGTAGCTTTTTTTATACCTGCCTTTTTCCTCTACTTTTTATTTATTTTTCTTTTACTCCTTTGCGCTGCCGTTTTTCGCATTTTCTATGCTATCGATAAAGTGTGTTTCATGGAGGTATCTAGGGAGTATCTTGGGGGTTAGTTAGGGTTTAGGTGTTAGGGTTTAGGTGTTAGGTGTTAGGTGGTGGGGAGGTTTTAGAGGTGAGTGGGTAGTGGTGAGGAATGCTTCCTTCGGCAGGCTCAGGGTGACAGTTGGAAGTTGGAAGTGGGCAGGGTTTAGTGGGGAGTTTGATGAAGTTGAAGTCGAAACTGAATTCGAAATTGAAATTGAGAGATTCCTCCTTCGTCGGAATGGCAGTCTTTCGTTGATCCTTCGGCGGGCTCAGGGTGATTTTTAGATTATAGAATATAGAGGTTAGACTTTTTAGTGGGTTGTTTGTAAAGAGTAGTTTGTAGTGGTTGGAAGTTGGAAGTTGGGAGTTGGGAGTTGGGAGTTCTAGGATGGGATGCTGAATCGAGTTCAGCATGACGGTGGGGTTTGCCCTTCGACAAGCTCAGGATGAAATTTAGGATTTTAAAGTTTATATAAAAAACGAGGGTGCTTGCACACCCGTAAGGTGAGGTCTCTGTTGCACTCACTAAGTGGGCTTTGCTCATCTGCAACGCGTGGGTACACTTATGAAGGTATTCGAGGATGCTGTTTTTGCCCTTCGACAGGCTCAATGACAGTTGTGAGTATAGAATATAGAGGTTAGACTTTTTTAAAGGAGAAGTTAGAAGTTTAGGAATATATTTAAATATCTTTTAAGAAAATTAATCAGCTATTGAAAATAAAGGTTTTGATTGAAACAAGTTGCATTAAAAAAATTAAGGTTCAACCACCGTGTAAAAATTCTACACTTCTATTGTAGAATTAATAAACTCCTCAGTTCGAGATTGCAACTCAAACATTATTAATTTATTGATTTTCAACTGATTAATGGAATTAAATTTAATTCATCTTTAATGGCATAATCATTTCTAAATAATTAGTGACACAAATTACTTAGAAATCACGATTATGAAGCTTATACATTTAATACTAATCTCATTTATTTTCTTAGCAAGAGGTTTTGGAGAATATATTCCATCGATCACTACCTTAGATGCTAAAGTTAATGAATCTTCTGGTTTGCTAATGCTTGAAAACCAACTAATCACTCACAATGATTCTGATGAAGAACCAGAATTATACTTGATTGATGAACACATCGGAAAAGTTAATAGAACTGTGAGAATTACAAATGTTAAAAATCACGATTGGGAAGATATTACCGCAGATGAGCACTTTATTTATATTGGAGATTTTGGCAATAATTTAGGGAGTAGAAAAAATCTAAAAGTTTATAAAATTTCTATTGACGAATTTAACAATGCTAAGAACGACAGTCTTGAAGCTGCTATAATCAATTTTAATTATTCTGATCAAATTGAATTTAACCCGGCTCGATTTAATAGTGATTTTGATGCAGAAGCATTGATCAGCTATGAGAATCATTTATATATTTTTACTAAAAATTGGGAAACAAAAAACACTGATATTTATAAACTTTCGAAAGATCCGGGAAATTATTCAATTGAAAAAGTAGATAGGATTGAAACCAACGGACTAATAACCGGAGCCGAATATGATAAAAGTAACGATCGAATTTTACTAACGGGAAATGGAGTTCCTACTCCATTTGTTATAGAAATTAAAGATTTTGAAGATGATAATTTTTCTTCAGGAATAATTACTAAACACTCGTTAGAACCAAAATTAGGACATTCTATTCAGATAGAAGGTATTACAAAAAAATCGGATGGCGTATTCTATTTATCTTCAGAACAAAGTGTAACCGGTGCTCCATCCTTGTTTAAATTTGAGATCTAAAAAGTAAAACTGAAAATTTTAATAAGTTAACTAATAATAAACTGCAGATTTTATGTGATTTTGTTTAAATTTAAAGTCTTCTAAAATATAAACCTATAAACCCCTATAGTTATGAAAAAAGTAAAAATTATCTCGTTAATTGCTATTGTTTTTCTAACTATAGGGATTACTTATTTAGATTTCGAAAACCTCAGTTTTTATAAAAATTACAAGGCTTATATTCTAATAATTTTAGGTATTTGTACTTTAGGTTTCTCTTTCTTTAAGCCTATAAGTGTTAATATGGGGCAAAAAAAATAATTGCTATTCTTTATGCTCTAATTTCACTTTATGCATTTTAAATGGTCTAATTATTAGTCTTGCTGCTCGGTCAAAATTAATGTAACTGTACGTCCAATTAAAGAAAGTGACTACTCTATTTCTAAAACCGACCAAAAACCATAGGTGAATAAACATCCAGATAAACCATGCAAAAAAGCCTCCAAATGTAGATTTATTTAAATCGACTACGGCTTTATTACGACCAATAGTGGCCATTGTTCCTTTATCGTAATAATCAAAAGCTTTTAATTTTTCGTTTTTTAGAATACGTTCTAAGTTCTTTGCTAAGTGTTTTCCTTGCTGTATTGCCGGTTGTGCCACCATTGGATGACCTTTAGGATACTCTTCACTTTTCATTAAAGCAATATCTCCTATGGCAAATACATTTTCGTATCCTTCAACTTGATTAAATACATTCACCTGATAACGATTTGCTTTGTCAACGATTGCTGAAGCGTTTAAACCTTTAACAGGAGAACCGGTTACACCTGCGCTCCAAATAAAAGTTTCTGTTTCAAAATTTTCTCCAGAATTGGTTTTAACGGTTTCGCCATCATAATCTTCAACCATCGTATTTAAATGCACATAAACGCCGAGATCTTTCAAAAACTTTTCCGCTTTTTTAGAAGCTTTTTCAGACATAGGCGGTAAAACACGATCCATACCTTCTAACAAATGAATTTTCATTTCAGAGATATCGATATCAGGATAATCTTTCGGGATAATATTATTTCTTACCTCTGCAATTGCTCCACTAAGTTCTACGCCTGTAGGTCCTGCACCAGCGATCACGAAATTTAATAGTCGTTTTCGAGTCTTTTCATCGGTAGTGATCGAAGCTTGCTCTAAATTTTCTAAAATTAAACTTCGAATGTTCAAAGCCTGCGGAATGGTTTTCATCCACATAGCATTTTCTTCCACCGCATCATTTCCGAAGAAATTTGTTTTAGAACCGGTAGCTATTACCAAATAATCGTAAGTAAGCTCTCCGATATCTGAGAAGATCTTCATGTGTTCTGCATCGATCGAAGTCACTTCAGCTAAACGAAAAAAAGCATTTTTCTTTTCAGTAATCAATTTTCTTAAAGGGTAAGCAATAGAATCTGCTTCTAAACTTGAAGTAGATACTTGATACAGTAAAGGCTGAAACGTATGATAATTCCTTTTATCTATTAAAACAACTTGAAATTTTTGAAGTTTGATCAGTTTTTTTGCCAAGTTCATTCCGGCAAAGCCACCTCCTATAATTGCAACGGTTGGTAAGTTTGAAGCTGGTATATTCATGAAATGTTAGTTTCTTCAAAATTAAACCCTACCCAACAATTATTATGTTAGCATTGTTATAATTTCTAAAAAAAGTGTAACATTTAACCGATTTAATTTACTTATTACTAAAACCAAAAAGTCTTGACCGAAAAAACTGAACATAATTTTGTGCAATTGCTCGAACAAAACCAGAACATTGTGCATAAAATTTGTAGGCTTTATACTAACGATCAAGATGCACACAATGACTTATTTCAAGAAATAACCATTCAATTATGGAAAGCTTACCCCAAATTTAGAGGCGATGCTAAGTTTAGTACTTGGATGTATCGTGTGGCTTTAAATACAGCGATCACACTTTATAGAAAGTCTAAAAGAAAAGTAAAAACTCAAGAGTTTGAAAATGTCGCTTTTAAAATAAAGGCTGAAGAATACGACGACACAACAGAAAAGCAGCTATCTGTAATGTACTCCGCCATTAAAGAATTGAATGATATCGATAAAGCTTTAGTGTTTCTATACTTAGAAGATAAGAATTACAGCGAAATTTCTGATACGCTAGGTATAACCGAAGTTAATGCGAGAGTGAAGATGAATAGAGTAAAAAAGAAACTAAAAAGCATTTTAAATCCGTAGACCCGATGGATGAATTAGAATTATTAAAACAAGACTGGAAGAAGCAAGATGCGAACCTTCCTAACATAAAGGCTAAAGAAATTTACCCGCTTTTACTAAAGAGATCCTCCTCTATCGTAAAATGGATCTTCTTTATTAGCATGGCAGAATTAGCCCTAGGTATTTTTCTGAACATTTTTTTAGCCGATCAAGAATTTTGGGAGCAGGTAGAAAATATTCATCTTAAAACCACAACGATCATCGCTTACACCTTGAGCTATGCGATCTCTATTTTCTTTATCATACTTTTTTATAAACGCTATAGAGCAATTAATGTGACCGATAATGCTTCGACTTTAATGAAGAATATTCTTAAAACTAGAAAAGTAGTAAAGTATTACATCATATATGTCTTAGCTTCCTCAGGGATTTTATGCTTTTTAGTGTTTATTTTCACTTTACTTTACGCGGAACAATTTTCTGGAATAAGAAATGATATTAATTGGTTTAAAGCTATTGCAATTGGTTTTATAGCTACTATTGTTTTCTTATTAGTTCTTTGGGGAATTTATACACTAATCTACGGCTTACTACTTCGTAAACTAAAGGCAAATTATAAAGAGATCAAACGTTTAGAAATCTAAACTTTATAAGTACTCAAACATTTATTTAAGAGTGTTTTAACATAGACAATAGTTAGATTTGTGCCAATTGGATGTAACTTATCTGTTGACCAAATCTAACTTATGAAAATCAAATTTTTATTGCTTTTTACATTTATTGGCATTCTTCCCGGCTTTGCGCAAGAAGTTTCTAATGAAGAGATTAAAGAAATTATAAAAGAATACCGCTCACTACATCGCGGACCTTACCTAAAAATAGAATGGTTTTGCGACGATGGTACCAAAAGAGATTCTAAAGATCCTTGTCCCGATAAAATTGGCGGCATTCAGCACGCGAGTTATAAACCGCTAACCATTAGATTACAAGAAAAAAACCACCTGTTTTTTGGTGATATTTTAGCCTATACCGATAAAGGTGATTTTTGGGATTATCCCAACCAACACTCTAGATTGAAGCAATATCAACTCAACAACTATTTAGAAAGTGTAGATAATGGTTGGATCTTAGAAAAAGCCCAATACTATCGTGGTTCGGTACAATCTGAAGATGAACAAGAATGGGGAATCGATTTTTACAACTGGCTACTTTTAAGCAATACGAGAATTGAAGAGGACTATTATTTAATTCGACAAAGTTTAAAAGATATTCCGCATAGTGGCGACAATCAAGACGCGCAGCAAATAAGAAGTCTTTCTAAAGTGATTGCTGAAGAGAATTCAAAATTTATGGATGCGCGTACCAAAATACACGGGCAACCCGATAAAAGCGACATTCAATTAGTTGAAAATTTTATGGAAGAAAATAAAAGTGATCTTTCTGAAAAACAACAAAAAGATCTGGATTCGCTTACTCAAGCCATGAAAACTTTTTACGCGCCTACCGATCTCAGCTATTTTGCTGAAAAAGCAAAGAATTTTCCACAAGGTAGTTTTTTAAGAGATCAGTTAGCGCATTTAGGAAAACAAGATAAAGACTCTATTACTCAAAAAGCTTTAATTGAAGAAGCCGCGAGTTTAATGTGTGAAATTAGAACCGAGCTTTGCGAGGTGCAAAGCACATCAGACCAATTAACCGCTTTAGATGTTTCATTAAAACTTGAAGAAATTATCTTTAAAACCGCACCAGAATGGCAACCTAAAACCTTACTCGAGCAACTGGATAAAATTTACGCGCTTAGTTTAGCTTCTGCCAGCGCCGGAAATGTAGAATGGTGGGAATGGAACCAGATCGATCATTTACTTCAGCCTCAAAATTTAAATGAAATTACGATCGAAGAACTCAATAAAAAATTATCACTCGCTCGTAGCCAGGTAGAATGGAGTACTTCGATGGTAAAAGCTATTTATGGTGATGTGGTTGAAAAATATGAAGCTTTTGAGCCTAAAGCAACCGGTTTTATCGACGATCGCGTTCGCTCTTCGTTAGCTTTGCGTTTAGGAGAAACGGTAAGCGAATTAGGAAATTTTATTCGAGAGAAATCGAAACTTTCTAATCAAGTATTAGATTTAGATAGTCAAAGTTCTTTTCGTGGCCTAAATCCCGGTTATGCCTTCGGAAAGTTAATCGTGGTAGAAAATAACAGTGAAGATCTAGAAGTTTCTCCAGAGAATATTTATGTATTTCAAAAACCGCCATCAGATTTAAAACCTGTTGCCGGTATTGCAACGGTTTCTGAAGGTAATTTGGTTTCTCACGTACAATTATTGGCGAGAAATTTAGGGATCCCGAATGCAGTATTGAGTCCGCAAAACTTAGAAGATCTAAAAGCTTACGATGGACAGAAAATTTTCTACGCCGTTTCCGATCAAGGAACGATCATTATGAAAGAAGAAGACGATATGTCTTCCGAAGAAAAAGATCTATTCAGCAAAGACAAAGAACGCGATCAAGATAAGATTAGTGTTCCAGTAGAAAAAATAAACCTCGACCAAAAAACGGTGCTTAATCTTACTGAAGTTGACGCCAAAAGCTCCGGTAAGATCTGCGGACCAAAAGCCGCAAACCTCGGACAATTAAAAAGTATGTTCCCTGAAAATGTGGTAAACGGCGTGGTGGTTCCCTTCGGAATTTTTAGAGCACATATGAATTTACCCATGCCTAAACAACAAGCTACGTATTGGGAATATTTAAAAGAAACTTTTGCACAAGCGGAAGAAATGCGTGAAAGTAACATCCCGGAAAGTGAAGTTCAAAATTGCCAATTAGATCGTCTAAGTCTGCTTCGTGAAGCGATCAAGAACATGGAACTAAAACCTGAGTTTGTGAGTAATCTGGAGCGTGGTTTTCAAAATAATTTTGGTACGAACATCGGTGGAACTCCAGTTTTCTTAAGAAGTGATACCAATATGGAAGATTTAGGAAGCTTCACAGGCGCCGGACTCAACCTTACGGTGTTCAACGTTCGCGAGCGTGAGAAAATTTTAAACGGAATTAAAGATGTTTGGGCTTCTCCTTACACCGAGCGTAGTTTTAAATGGCGCCAGCAGTATTTAAACAATCCTGAAAATGTTTTTCCTTCCATTTTAATTATTCCGTCGGTAGATGTTGAATATAGTGGCGTGATGATCACCAAAGGAATTAACAATAACAATCCAGACGATTTAACGGTAGCTTTTAGTCGTGGCGCAGGTGGCGCGGTAGATGGGCAATCTGCCGAAGCTTGGTTGCTCGATCTTGATGGTGAAGACTTATTACTTTCGCCTGCGAGAGAAACTTTCTACAATCGTTTACCGGCAAACGGAGGTTTAGACAAAAAATCGACTGCTTTTAATACTTCAATTTTAAATAAAAAAAATAAAGAAGAAATTAAAGCTTTAACAAGAAACATTAGAAAAACTATTCCTGAAAAAACAGAAGCCTCTAACACCGGACCTTATGATGTAGAACTTGGTTTTCTAAATAATAAATTATGGTTGTTCCAGATTAGACCTTTTGTTGAAAATAAAAACGCTAAAAGTTCAACTTATTTACAATCTATTTCTCCGGAAGTAGACACCCAAAAATCAATTAATTTACAAAGCACGATATAATTTATCTATGAAAATTTTCAGCAAAAAATATACTATTCTTGGCATTACGCTTATGGTTTCATCCTTTGTTTTGATGAGCTTCTACCCTATCGACGGTTATAAATCTACAGGAATCACTCGATTATTAAGGTTACAACGTATTCAGCAAGATTCTACAAAAAAATTAGATTTACCGATCGGCGCTCAGCTTCCGTTAAATTGTATTAATCTACAATTGACTTCCGTAGAAGATTCTATCTCTACCATTTTAAAAGAGGATGAAGAATTTTCAGCAAAAATAAAACAAGTAGTCCCTTCAGGAAATTATTCGGTTACGGTATTAGATATGAGCGACCCGAATAACCTAAAATATGCCGCACACAAAGAAAGCTTAGGCTACCAACCGGGAAGTGTGGGAAAACTTACTGTAATCACCGCTTTATTTACGCAGCTGCATAATATTTGTCCGCAATCTTGGGAAGCTCGCAAAGCTTTACTAAAAAACAAAAAAGTAAGAGCCGGTGATTGGGCGTTATACGACCATCATACTATTCCTGATTACGATATAGAAAATGATCGCCAAGTAAAAAGAAAAGTAAAAGCAGACGATGTATTTACGCTTTACGAATGGGCAGACCATATGATGTCGGTGAGTAATAACGGTGCGGCAAGTGTAGTTTGGCGAGAAGCTTTATTGATGACTGCTTTTGGTGATGAATATGAATATATTACCGAAGAAGATGCCGATGAATATTTTAAAAACACGACTCGAAAAGAATTAACGCTTTTGGCTAATAGTATTGTAAATGATCCTTTACGTAAATTAGGAATTACCAAAGATGAATGGCGTTTAGGAAGCTTTTTCACCTCTGGAGCTAATAAATACGTGGGCGATATTGGCGGAAGTATTGGTACTCCGGTTGGATTAATGAAGTATTTAGTTCAGCTAGAACAAGGTAAAGTAGTTGATAGTTCTTCAAGCTTAGAAATTAAACGTTTAATGTATATGACCGACAGACGTATTCGTTATGCTTACGCGCAAGAAATTAGAGATGCAGCGGTTTATTTTAAATCGGGTTCTTTATATTCTTGTGATCGTTCTAACGGAAAATCGTGTGGTGAATATGTCGGTAATGTTTATAATTATATGAATTCTGTCGCGATTATCGAACACCCTAACGGAAAGAAATATATGGTTTGTTTAATGACCAACGTTCTTAGAAAGAACTCTGCTTGGGATCATATGGTATTGGCTTCTAAAATCGACCAAGTAATTAACCCGAAGAAAAAAGAAACCTCTTCTTAAGTTGAAATTTAATCCTCTAATAAATTATTAAGCGCGTTTATAGCAAACGTGCTTATTTTTTTATTTTGATGTCTGGTAAGCGGTTTCACTAACGGAATATAGGTTTTGTTTTCGCCATCTAATTGTGCAATTAAATACAAAACAGCCAATTTTATTTTCTGGTCTTTCCCTTTCAGTAGCATTTCAAAGCACATTTTTTCGGTTGGTGCTACTAAATCGTCTGCTTCTTGACCTTCATTAAAAACTGTAGAATTTTCAACCAGAGGTAAAAGCGTTTGTTTTAAATTAGGCTGAAGTAAATTATCTAAAAACTCGATGGCATTGGCTCGAACCTCCTGTTTTTCACTAATAATCCCTTGGTAAGCGATCTCGATATCTTTTTGTTGATACCGAAGTCCTAAAAGTGTAAAGATCTGCTCTAAACCGTGGTCTAATCTTCGCTCTAAAAGATCGATCAAACTATTTCTAGCTGAAAATTCTTCGACATCTTTATCGCTGGTAAGCATCTCTTCGTATTTTAAAAAGATCTGTTTTTGTATTTGCATTGCCGATAACGTACGGTGATACAATTTACACTCTTGCAAAATTAATCTTACCACATCACGCTTGCTAAATTTTAAAGAAGGATGGTTAGATTTTAATTGATTGAGCACTCTTGCCGATTCTAAACGCACAATGAGGTCTTTATTTCTTAATAATTTAAACAAAGCATTTACCGCTTTCTGACCACCAAAAGCACCAATGATTTCCGGAATAAATTGCTTTGAATTTGGATCGATCTGATCGTAATTCAGTTTAAATATTAATTCTTTAATGATCGCGTGACCGTAGTTTTTTAAAGCTGAAATAGCTTCATTCCTAAATTTTTTATGCTGAAGAAAATCTAATAAACTATCTAAGAATAACGGACTAGAACTTATTCCTGCTGCCTTGATCGCGGCTTTAATAACTTCATCATTTTTGTTGTTGAAATGAGCAGTGATGTAAGAATAAAACCTTGAGTTTTCTGCATATCCAATGGTCTGGATTAACTCGATGGTTTCTTCGATTCGATGCGTATCGCTAGGAAGGTTTACGTGTTCAATTTGTTTCGCTATTCTTAAACCAAGTTTGTAGCGTTGCGCCAGTTTTTTATTGTCTCTAGATTCTACCGCCAAACAAAGTAAGGCTGCAGAAGAAATATAAGGATCTTTATGATTTAAGTAAGCATCGAATAATTCTAACCCATTAATATCGGTATGTATAAGCAAATAACGCATGGCTGCAAGAACCACTTCATCATCACGTTGATAAATTAACTCCTGAACTTTATCGATCGCCGTACCTTTATCTAACAAATATAAATTTGAAATTGCTGCGGCTTTCACTTCATTTGAAGAATGATCTAAAAGCTGAATAATTAAATTTTTCAAACGCTTATCGCTTACATCATTTACTTTATTCAACATATATAAAATCTCACTTTCCTCACCATTTTCTAAGACATTAATGATCGTTGATTTAGTAGAAACACTTTTCGATTTTCTTTTTTTCTTTTTAGTTTGTTTTGCCGTAAAGCTGATTAAATTTTCTCGGAAAGATTCAAAATAGGTGGTTCTCACTTTAAAGATGAAAAATAACCAGACGCTGAGTAATATGAGAATTAAGATTGAAATCTGATACGCTTCAAATTCTAATCCTTTCACCACAAAAATTAAAAGACAACCGGCTATTCCTGTTGCTACACTATCCACCACAACATCTATAAACGACTTGGTTTTATTTTTCACTTCTGTTGGTACAGGAAGTACTAATAATTCTGAAGCTGCTTTATTGATCGATTGTTTAAAACTACCATCAATCGCTTTTATTAAGATCACTGCCCAAAGCTCCGGAAAAACAATAAACAAAATCGCTACCAAACCAATCCCCAACGGAAGTATTAATAAGGTGGAAGCTACGCCCCAAACCCCAACAATTCTTCTCGTTAAAAATAACTGAATTGCTAATGAAGTTAAGTTGAAGGTAGAAAACCAAAACCCGAAAAAAGACGCCAAATCATCTGAATTACCGATCGCTTTTGAAGCCATATCACTAAATTGGTAATCGACCAATTTAGCTACGATCACACCTACTCCAATAATACCTGCAATGTAAGTAAGGTGTTTGGATTCTAGAATTAATTTAAATGAAGATTCGTTAGAAGCATAAGTTCGCTGTTGCTGTCTAAAAATCCCTAAATTTTTAACTCGCTTTCTCCAAATTATATGCAATAAAGGAATACAGCCAAACATAATTAGAGCTGCAATGATCATTAGATCGTCATTACCAATTACCGGCGCTAAAAGATTTGTAAGATAACCACCTAAAATACCCCCACTAATTGCTCCCGCACCAATAAAACCAAATAATCGTTTGGCTTCACGAATGTTATACACCAAATTGGCTAATACCCAAAATTGAGAAGTTGCCAAAACTGCATAAATAGCTACCCAAACATAGTAGAAATATAACAGCCAAGTTGAAAAATATTGTAGGCTTAGTAAGACTTTTAACGAAATAAAAACCACTCCGGAAACGATTAAAGTCGCCGTAACTATTCTTAGTAATGAAAATCGTTTTAATGCCTTATTATAAAAAAAAGAACTTCCGACAGCTACCAATGCCACTAAAAGAAAAGCATAAGGTAAACTCTCGGAAGTTAGCTTAGATAAAAACAACGCATTAACCGTTGGTTTAACGATTAATAGCGTTGTGATGATTAAAAATATATAGAGTTGCATTAACAGAGAAACGCCAAGTTCACCGCTTCTAATGTCGAATGTTCTCTGTATAAATTTTCTTAGCATGTTTTGGATAAACTACATCTATTATGTAGTTTCCAAAGAACGTGATTTTTTAATTATATTTTCTAAAGGAACTACTAAATCTCTAATAATTTGTTCTCCGTTAGGATCTTCAACTAAAGCCACAAGAATATATTTTCTTCCGTTTTTACCCCAAACTAAAGCAGAATCTGCGTGATAGTTTCTCCAAGATCCAGATTTTCTAAAAACTCTAGCATTAGGAGCAATACGATCTAAGGTGTTCACAAATTTATGGTGAAGATGAGAATCTTCCATAATATCTAACATCTTCTTAGATCTTTCCGGTGAAACTAAATTACCAGTAATCATTTTATAGTAAAATCTACAAACTTGTTGTACGGTTGCTGCGTGACTTAAACCTTTAATAGGGTCCGGATTTCTTGGTCCGCCGGCAGCATATCGCTTACCAACCCAAAGGCCACCACCATTTAATTCGTCGTAAAGTTTATATTCAGGACTTTTTAAAACGGCTGCAATTTTATCGTAACCTAAACGGTCGATCATTCTGGTAGATGCATGATTATCTGATCTATTGATCATTAAATTAAGATCTCTGGTAACTTCAGCGGTTTCTTGTAATTCGCATTTTTCAATAGCATCCATTGAAGCTAATAAAATGGCAATCTTTGGTAAACTTGCCGCATACATCATTTCGTTACTGTTGATACCTGCATAATGTGCGTTATTCACATTATTTAAATCTACAACACCAATAGACATTTTTTTATTGTTTACAAGCCGCCTCCACGTAGGATTCTTCATTACTTCATCTTCTAATAAAACTTGAAGCGGATCGTTAGCCACTTCTGTAAGCGGAGAAATTTCTGCTAGATCTGCTACGGGCAGACTTTGCTGAGCATTTACGCTCATAGCGGTAAGCAAGAAAAGACTTAAAAAACTGAGGCTGATGTGCTTTAACATAAATAATATTAAATTTTAATTAGGGTTAAATCAAATGTAATGAAAAACTAATCATAAATAACTTAAAATCAGTTTTTAACATTCGTTTACATATGAATCAAGTCCCGTGCCAATTAATATTTATTATGTTAAATTTTGTGAATTTTAACAATCAATCTTCAAATTCTGGAGCATTCTCTTCTTTATAGCTCCATCTTCTCATTTGATTGAGTTCTTCTTGGATCTTCAATTCTTTTTCAGAAATAACTTTTAAGAATGAAGGATGTTGCTCGATAGCATATTCGATCTTAGAAACGATCTCATCGTAGCTTTCATTTTCATAATCGATTTCTAAAGGTTCTTTAATCACCATCGATTGTAAAATACCACGTTTTTTTATACGAATACCTTTTTTATCGAAAGAACGTCGAAAACCATCAATCACGATCGGTACTACAATAGGTTTATATTGCTTAATAATGTGCGCGGTTCCTTTTCTAATTGGTTTCCAAGGTTTTGTAGTACCTTGCGGAAAAGTAATTACCCAACCATCTTCTAGCGCTTTACCGATATTGGTAATATCGCTCATTTTTACTTGTCGATTTACTTCTTGCCCTTTAGAGCGCCAAGTTCTCTCGATAGAAATACTCCCTGCGTAAGCCAAAATTCGTGCCAACAAACCGGCTTTCATGGTTTCTTTTGCGGCAATATAATAGATATTGAGTTTAGGGTTCCAGAGGTAACCAATATTTTTAATACTATCTACACGACCACTTAAACTTGCATTAAAGACGTGAAACATTGCGACTACATCTGCAAAGTAAGTTTGATGATTAGAAACAAAAAGTACATTATTATCGGGTAGATCTTTAATGATTTCTGAACCTTCAATATTTAAGTTATTAAAACCATGGTAACGACGGTGCGTCATTGCTCCCATAGTTCGTATTAACCATTTTTTTAAGAAAAGTATATGTCCGAATGGATTTTTTTTAAATATCCCCATTTATTATCTATTAGAACCTCCAAATATACAAAATTAGCTTGGGTTATAACATCTCATTGAGTAGGGCTTTTACCTCATTTAACATCATTCCTGTCGCTCCCCATACAATTTGATCGTTTAAATAGAATGCCGGTACATTTACATTTTTAGCGTAAGAGGTTGAGAGTGTTTCTTCTACTAGATTATCATTATTTAAAAAGTCGCTTAACTTTACTTCTAAAATTTCTTCTACTTCGCTCTCTTGTTTTTTAAAATTTGGAGTTTTTTCTGCGATTCCAAAAAATGGTTGCACCCAAAAGTTTGATGGCGGAATATAAATTTTGGTTAATTCTTTCAGCACTTTTATCTCTTTAGGATGAACACCAACTTCTTCATGTGTTTCGCGTAAGGCAGTTTCTTGTAAGTCTTTATCTTGTTTTTCTTTTCTTCCTCCGGGAAAACCAATTTGAGCAGAATGAACGCCTTTATAAGTTTTTCTCAAAATTAAAGTTAGACAAGTTTCCTCTTCAGAATTAGGATAAAACAAGGCCATTACTCCCGCTTCTTTAGGCTTCTTAGCTTCAATATTTACTTGTTTTAGTTCGGTTTTTCTAAAATTCGGAGCCATTTGAAGGTGTGCTTCTTCTCCTAAGACTTCAAAATTTTCTATTTTTGAAATCGATTTTTTAAATTCTGAAAATGTCATACTTTCAAAAATTAGTAAGCTTTACATTTGTAATTACAATTCTTTTTGCGAGTTGTGAAGATACTAAAACCAATAGTAGTTCTAAACAAACTCAAAGAGAACTTGAAGAAAAAGCTAGGATCGCTAGAGAAGATAGTATAATTAACTCGGTAAATTTTGCTAGTGACGGCAGCAAAACAGATATTGATCTAAGATCTATTACAACGGTAGAGCAAGAACAGCTTATTCCTTTTCTAACAAAATATGGCAAAGAAAATCCTGAAGATCGAGTAACGATATATTCTAATTTTGGTGAAATCGATGTTAAACTCTATAAAGATACTCCGCTACATCGTGCAAATTTTATTCGATTGGCTAAAATAGGCTATTTTGAAACTACATTTTTTCATCGGGTGCTCGATAACTTTGTAGTACAAGGCGGTAATAGTGATAATCTTTCAACTCAAAAAGTGAGAGCTGCTGTTGGAGATTATTTAATACCTAATGAATTTTCATCTGCACATCAACATAATCGCGGAGCTTTTTCTGCAGCAAAATATGCAGAGCAAAATGTGAGTAAAGCCTCTTCTCCTTTCGAATTTTTTATCGTACAAGGCAAACGTGGCGCACATCACTTAGATAATGACCATACAGTTTTTGGTGAAGTTACTGCAGGAATGGATGTGGTCGATAAAATTGCTAAAGTAAAAACCGATGCCAGCGAATGGCCAATTAGAAACGTTCTTATAGATAGTGTGGTTGTTAGGTAATTACTTTTCTTCGCTATTAAAATAAACAGAAGGTAATCGTATATCAAAATAAACTGCCAAGGATCTTACGATGATCACAACTGCTCCAGAAATTGTAAATACCAATTCTGAACTTAATTGAAGTTTTAATAAAATGAAATAAGTGAGTCCGCCCAAAATACAAGCTATCGCATAAATCTCTTTTGTTCTAAATAGTAGCGGAATTTCATTACACAGAATATCTCTAATTACTCCACCAAAACAAGCGGTCATTGTACCAATGGCAATACAAATAATTGGCGGAAAATCTGCCGCAAGCCCTTTCTCTACTCCAATAATTGTATATAAACCAATCCCTACCGTATCGAAAAGAAATAGTGATTTTCTTAAAAAAATAAGCTTTTTTCTGAAGATTATTGCAAATATTGTGGTAGCTATAATAACGTAAACGTAAGTCAAATTACGCATCCAAGCTACAGGAAATCCAATTAAGATATCTCGTAAAGTCCCGCCACCCACAGAGGTAACAAAAGCGATAATTAATATCCCAAACGGATCCATTTTCTTTTTCATCGAAGATAAAACACCCGAAATTGAGAAGGCAACCACCCCAAGAATATCGATAATTAGAAAATAGTCCATCTATTGTTGCGTGTAAAAATTATAATCTGCGATCACCTTTTCTACAAATTTTAAAGGTTTTTCTTTAGGCGTTACATCCATCACTTCACTAGCTTTTTTAGATAAAGAAACAATAAGCGCGTGATTACTTTCTCTTTTTGCTTTCTGAAACAAGTTTTTTATCGTTTGTATTTCGCGATCTTTAAAGATAGTTACTTGCGGATATTCCGGTTGATAATCTTCTTTTACTTCTACATTTAAGGTATGATGTAAGAAAACTCGTTGCTTTTCAGAAATTACGGTAGTTTTTGCCGCAATATCACCTAAACGTTGACCTTTACCATTAAATAAATATACCACCAAAGCAACCGCACCACTGGTCATCATTAACTCTATCAAGCCTAAAAGCCAACGAATAGCAAAATTAGAGAACGCTGCTTTAGAACCATCTAATTTTACTACTCTAATTCTTAATAATGCTTTACCAATACTTTGCCCATTAAAAAAAGTTTCTGAAAGTACCGGGTATAAAAATGGTGGCAAACCAACCAACAAACCATAAACCCATTGTTCTCGCATTCCTAAAGAAATAAAACCTAGTAATATTGAAGTTAAAATGATGTAAGCCATAATTACCAATACATCAATAATATAAGCTAAAACTCGATCTCCTAAATTGGCAATATTTTGAGCGATCGAAACATTTTGAGCTGTTTCTATTTGAAAATTATCCATTTAATACGTTTCTTTGAAATTCAATCTTCAGAAATTATGCGTGAAGCTTCATTTGTTAAGCAAAATAAGGATAAATGGAATAAATTTGAAAGGGTTATTCAAAATAATGTAAATATTCCTCCTGAAGAATTATCGGCGCTTTACCTAGAAGTGACCGACCACCTGAGTTATGCGCAAACATTTTACCCTAACAGCAACACGCTTCAATACTTAAACAGTCTATCTTCTAGAGCTCACCAAAAAATTTATAAAAGTAAAAGGGAATCTAGAAATAGATTGATCACATTTTTCACAAAAGAATTTCCGTTAGAGTTTTATCATTATCAAAAGCAGTTATTAATCGCCTTTTTATGTTTTATGCTTTTTGCTGTGGTTGGTTGGTATTCTGCCGGTAGCGATCAAAGTTTTGTTCGTATGATCATGGGTGATGCATATGTAAATATGACTTTAGAGAATATCGAAAATAACGATCCGATGGCGGTTTATAAAGATGCCGGAGAGATGAATATGTTTTTAGGCATTACGGTAAACAATATTAAAGTAGGATTATATGCATACATATTGGGTATATTTTTTGGCATCGGTACAATTTATATAACGATGCGAAATGCTGTTATGCTCGGCAGTTTTCAATATTTTTTTTATGAAAAAGGATTATTATGGGAGTCGGTTAGAACCGTTTGGATTCATGGTACTATCGAGATCTCTGTGATTATTGTAGCTGCTTGTGCGGGATTGGTCTTAGGTAAAAGCATTCTTTTTCCGGGTACTTACACGCGATTAGCCTCATTTGTGAATGGTGTTAAAGCCGGACTAAAAGTAATTTTAAGCACTGTACCATTTTTTATTGTCGCAGGGTTTTTAGAAGGTTTTGTAACTCGCCATACAGAAATGCCAGATTGGTTAGCTATTTTAATTATAAGTTTATCTTTGGCGATCATATTATTTTATTACGTTTTTTACCCTATTTATTTATTTAAACAAGAATCGAAACATGCATAAATTTATTCAGTTCAAAAAAGAACGAGAATTAGGTGATATTTTAAGTGACACTTTTAAATTTATTAGAGAAAATTATAAAGTGCTTTTTAAAGCATTATTAAAATATACAGGACCGGTATTTTTATTACAACTTTTTGCGTTGGGCTATTACAGTTATGCAAGCGTTGGTCAAAATCCTTTCTTTACTTCAGGAATTTCTGGTTCTACTAATGGTTTTGAATTTCTCTCTAGTTTTTCATTTTTAATGTTTGCTTCTATAGCTTATCAAGCATTTATGAATGGTACAATTTTTCAGAGCATAAAATCTTACATTAAAAATAATGGCGAAATTAATATAGATGAAGTTGGCGAAGGTATGAGCGCAAATTGGTCGGCTTATTTAGGTTTAGCATTTGCTGTAAGCATTATGGTTTTTGCCGGAATGATCTTTTGTGTTATTCCTGGTATTTATTTAGCCGTTCCCCTATGCTTGGTTTATTGTATTAGAACCTTTGACGGACTAAGTTTTTCTGAAAATATTTCTTACGCTTTCACTTTGATCAAAGAAAACTGGTGGATCACCTTTTTCACTCTTTTCTTAATGGGGATCATTGTTTACCTAATTAGTGCGATCTTTCAAGTACCGGCCCTAATTTACACTTTAACAAAAACCTTGACTGCTGTAGAAGAAGGTACTTTCTCTGATCCTACTTTTATGTTCGATTGGATTTATTTAGTTCTTAACGTTGTGGGAAGTGCTTTTTCATACGTCATTTATGCAATACTTTCTGTTTGTATCGGTTTTATTTACTTCAATTTAAATGAAAAGAAAAACCATACTGGAGCTTATGAAAGTATTGAAAATTTAGGGAAAGACGAGTAAATGAAGCTATTTCAATTCAGTATTTTTATTGTCTTATCACTTTTTACAAGTCTTGTTTTTGCACAAGAAGATACCCTAGTACAACCCGATTTTGAATACGATAAAACTCAAAATCTACAACCGGTATCTTTTAACGAAGCAAAAATAGAAGATTATAAAAATGATAGTGATTTTGATTATTCTGAAATAAAAAAAGAACAATCTGCTTGGGCAAAATTTAAACGATGGGTAAGTAACCTGTGGGATGAGTTTTGGCATTGGTTATTGGGCGATTATAAAGCCAGTAGTTTTTGGGCAGTTTTTATAGAGATCTTACCCTATCTCATTCTTTTTATCATTATTTGTTTTGTCGTTTATTTATTTATAAAACTTAATCCTGCAGGCAATTATAACGCCACAAAAGAAACCGGTGAGGTGTTTTTGTCTGAAGAAGAAAAGATTATTTACAACGAAGATATTAATCAGCTTATCGCAGAAGCTTTAGAAAATAAGCAATACCGTCTAGCCATTCGCTATTCCTATTTATTAGTATTACGAGAATTAAAAAATAAAGAGATCATAAATTATCAATTTCAAAAAACGAATCACGATTATTTAGCTGAAATTGAATCTGAACAACTCAACCTTCAATTTAAAAAAATAACAAAGTGGTATGATTTTGTTTGGTACGGAGATTTTTCTATTTCTGAAAAAGAATACGAACACGCGGCAAAAGACTTTACAGCCATTAAAAACCAGTTAAGTTAATGGGTAAAAGTTATAAGATCATATTAGGTGTTTTAATCTTTTTGCTGGCAACATTAATCTTTTTAGAAGCCAACCAGCGAGATCCTGTAAATTGGTTCCCTAGTTATTCGATTACAGATAAAATTCCGCAAGGCACTTATGTTTTCTTCGAAAATTTAGAACAAACAGCTAAGGTCGAGCAGGTTAATATTCCTCCATTCGAATTTTTAAAAGATACCACCAAAAACGGTACGTATTTCTTTTTAAATCCGTCTGTTGGTATCGACGAAGCGGAACAAAATAAACTTTTAAAATGGGTCGAAAAAGGGAACACTGTTGTCATTTCTGCAACTTATATTAGTTACCCATTATTAGACACTTTAGAGTTAACTACCGCAGAAAAAATTAGAAAAAACGGACTTAATAACATACCTCAATACAATTTTGCTAACGAAGACCTAAGAAGTAAAAAATACTACGAATTTAACAGAGATCACACTTTTGAATATTTTGATTCTCTCAACGGCAAACAACAAAAAGTGCTAGGCTTTGGAAAGTTAAAAGACGATAACTCTGTACCTAAAGATAGTTTAGTAAATTTTGTTGAAGCTAAATTTGGCGAAGGTAAATTTCTATTGCATACTTCACCTCAAGCCTTTACAAATTTCTTTTTGCTGCAAGACGAAAACTTTGAATATGCTGAAAAATTCTTAGCCTATTTAGATACTCGAAATACGATCTACTGGGATAATCATTATAAAAACGGTAAGATCATTCATACTTCCCCATTGTACATTCTATTAGGTAATCGCTATTTTAAATGGGCCTATTATTTTGTGATTATCGCGACGATCTTGTTTATCTTTTTTGAAGGAAAAAGAAAGCAAAAGAGCATTAAAGTTATTGAGCCTTTAAAAAATCAAACTTACGATTATACGCGAACTATCGCCGGGATGTATTTAGACCAAAAAGATTATCGCACGATAGCGCAGAAAATTAGAGATCAATTTTTTATCTTCCTTCAAAAAGAATTTAAAATAAACGTAAAAGAACAGAAAAATTACCGTCAATTAATCGAGCAACAAACCAAAATTTCTTCAGAAGAGATCGATCAATTATTTGACCAAATAAAATCGTTAGAAGTAAAACCTAGCGTAAATAAAAAAGATATCGAAGCACTTAACCGCTTAATTATTCAATTTAAAAAGAATATGTAATGGAAAATGAACAGGAAAAAGAGTTCTCAAAAGAACCAATGCAACCCATAGAAAATACTTCTTCAACAGAAGAAAATCAAGATATAAGTTTTAATAGTCGCATTCCTTTAGATGAATTAAAAGCTGCCGTAACGCAACTAAAAGACAATCTATCGAAAGTAATTGTTGGGCAAAAAGATTTTGTTGAATTGCTTATCGTTGGACTTTTAGCCGATGGTCACGTACTTATTGAAGGAGTTCCCGGGATTGCCAAAACGGTCACTGCTAAATTATTCGCTAAGTCAATTAAAACTGAATTCAGCCGAATTCAATTTACGCCAGATCTTATGCCGAGCGATGTGTTAGGAACTTCAATCTTAAACGTAAATTCTTCTGAGTTCGAATTTAAACCGGGGCCTATTTTCTCGAACATTGTCTTGATCGATGAAATTAACCGAGCGCCGGCAAAAACGCAAGCCGCACTTTTTGAAGTGATGGAAGAACGCCAAGTTACCATCGACGGTAAAGAACATAAAATGCAACCGCCATTTATGGTCTTGGCCACGCAAAACCCGGTAGAACAAGAAGGAACTTATGCGCTTCCCGAAGCACAATTAGACCGTTTTATCTTCAAAATTAAAGTAGATTATCCTTCGGTAGAAGAAGAAGTAATGATCTTACAATCGCATCACGAACGCAAACAGAAAAATCCGACCGACTTGATTGAAGCTGTGATCACGCCGGTATTGCTGAATAAATACAGAACACAGATTCACGAGATCGTAATTGAAGAAAAAATCATTAATTACATAGCGCAGATCGTTACCAAAACAAGAAATCATCCGCATTTATTTTTAGGAGGTTCGCCAAGAGCATCAATCGCCATTATGAATGCTGCGAAGGCTTTTGCCGCAATTAACGGTAGAGATTTTGTAACACCAGAAGACGTTCAAAAATCATTAAATCCGGTACTTGGGCATCGTATCATTTTAACGCCAGACAAAGAAATGGAAGGGATGAGTACCGAAAACGTGATTGAAATGATTGTAAAATCTATCGAAATCCCAAGGTAATTTGATCAAGCTCATTAAATCACTATATTTTAGCGAGCGCTTTTTTTATGCGCTTTTTGGCTTCGCAGCCCTATTTTTGCTTTCCTACTGGGCAAAACCCATTTACCCGTACATCTGGTTAATGGTGATTGCTTTTGTGGTCATTGTATTTGCAGAAATTGTTGCTCTTTTTAAAACCAATGGTTTATCAGGCGATCGTGTGCTGGCTGAAAAATTTTCGAATAGTGATGAAAATGAAGTAATCATTAATTTAGCGAGCAAATATAGCTTCAACACCGAAATTGAAGTGATCGATGAGATTCCTATTCAGTTTCAAAAAAGAGATTTTCTAAAGAAAATTTCAATTTCTGCAAAAGAAGAAACTTCATTTACCTATTTATTGCGACCGGTAGAACGTGGTGTTTATACCTTCGGAAGTTTAAATTGCTATGTGAAATTTGGGTTGAAGTTAACTAAGAGAAGATTCAAATTCAACAAAGATCAATCGGTAAAAGTTTATCCTTCTTTCATTCAGATGAAGAAATACGATTTTCTGGCAATGGATCGTCGCGTAACAATGACCGGCTTAAAAAAAGTGAGACGTATTGGTCACACGATGGAGTTTGAACAAATTAAAGAATATGTTTTAGGCGACGATATTAGAACCATTAACTGGAAGGCGACTGCAAAACATCGCGATTTAATGGTGAACCAATACCAAGATGAAAAATCGCAACCTATTTACTCGATTATAGATACCAGCCGAGTAATGAAAATGCCTTTTGAAGGTCTAAAACTTTTAGATTATGCAATTAATAGTAGTTTGGCATTTTCTAACATTGCGTTGAAAAAAAATGACAAAGTTGGCTTGCTTACTTTCTCTAATACAATTCAGAAGTATTTAGCTTCCTCGAGTAAAAAAACACATCTGCAAACCATTTTAGAGTCGCTATATAGTATCGATACGAAGTTTTTAGACAGTGATTTTGGTACGTTATACGCATATACCAAAAGAAAAATCACGCACAGAAGTATGTTGATGCTTTATACTAATTTTGAGCATATTTCATCGTTAAGAAGACAACTTCCTTATTTAAAAGCCATAAATCGTAAACATTTACTAGTCGTCGTATTCTTTAAAAACACCGAATTAGAAGATTTGATCGAAAAAGAAACAGAAAATGTTTTTGAGATTACCGAACAAACGGTGGCGCGACAGTTTAAGAACGATAAGCAAATTATGGTAAATGAGCTTCAGCGACACGGTATTCAAACGGTGCTTACCACTCCTAAAAATCTTACGATCAATACGATCAACAAATATTTAGAAGTAAAATCGAGAGGTTTACTTTAAAAATTACAATTCAGCAGTATTAAATTACAGTTGAAAAACTCTTATTCTTTATTTAAATGAAGTTGAAGTTTCTTTACATCGTTATTAACCACTAAATATATTAAATGATGAAAACTGTTCTAATTTGTGTGATGCTTGCTTTAGGTAAACTTGTTTTAGCGCAAGAAACCACTACTATTACTATTGAAGTAGAAAATATTGCTAACGATAAAGGTCAACTAATTTTAGGAATGTACACCGAAGATGATTTCTTAAAAACAAAACCCTATTACTCGCAACAAGTAAAAATTAACGATGGGAAAGCAACGGTTGTTTTTAAAGATGTTCCTGTTGGCGAATATGGTATTTCTTGCTTTCACGATGTTAACGGAAATCAAAAAATGGATTTTGAACCTAGCGGAATGCCTGCTGAAGATTATGGCGTTTCTAACAATCCTATGCTTTACGGACCGCCAAGATGGGACGATGCAAAGTTTCAGCTTACCAAAGAAAATAACACCATCTCGATACGGTTTTAAATTGAAAATTAGAGATTTGTTCAAGTCAGAATTCAAACATTCTGACTTTTTTATTTCACAATTTTTTAATAGATTTATTTGATAGCTATAGTATATTTGCATTTAAAAAATAAATAGTATGACAATTACTCAATTACATTATGTTTTAGCTGTTGCTGAGCATCAAAACTTTACGAAAGCCGCTCAAAAAGTATTTGTAACGCAACCAACATTGAGTATGCAAATACAAAAGCTGGAAGAAGAATTAGAAGTACAAATTTTCGATCGTAGCAAAAAACCTATTGAACTCACTGAAGTTGGAAAGAAAATTGTATTTCAGGCAAGAAATATCGTTAACGAAAGTGATCGTATTCAAGATATTGTAGATCAACAGAAAGGTTTTATTGGTGGTGAATTTAGGTTAGGGATTATCCCGACCATTATGCCTACATTATTACCAATGTTCTTGACGAACTTCATTAAAAAATACCCAAAAGTAAAACTCAAAATTGAAGAGTTACATACCGAAGCGATCATTGAGAAACTACAAGATGGTCATTTAGATGCCGCTATTGCCGCTACACCTCTAGAATATGATCATATTAAAGAACGTGTATTGTATTACGAACCATTTGTAGCTTATACGCCGCCCGGACATCGATTATCTAAAGAGCAAAAAATTAAGCCTGAAGAATTAGATGTAGATGATATTTTATTATTAGAGGACGGCCATTGCTTTAAAGAAGGAATTTTAAACATCTGTAAGACTAATAGAAATATAGATCATGCTTCCTTTCAATTAGAAAGTGGAAGCTTTGAAACACTTATTAAATTAGCTAATGAAGGTTTAGGAATGACGCTTCTCCCTTATTTACATACCTTAGAATTGCCAGAAAAAGAAAGTAAAAACCTAAGAATGTTCGAAGAGCCTTCTCCTGCACGAGAAGTAAGTTTGATCTATAATAAAAGTGAATTAAAAATGCAGATTATAGAAGCGCTACAACAAATTATTTCTGGCGTGGTACGCGGAGCTGTAGCTTTTAATAATGTAAAAATTGTAAGTCCTTTACAGAATAAAAACTAGTTGAAAATTTTTATAATAAATAAAAGCCGCTTTGAGAAAAGCGGCTTTTTAATTTATTTGGAATGAATGGTGAATTACTTCACTTCTTCGTAATCTACGTCGTCGATGTTATCGCCTTCGCCTTCAGTTTGACCTCCGGTTGCACCTTGTTGCGCGCCACCTTGAGCTCCTCCTGCTTGTTGTGCTTCTGCTTGAGCTTTGTACATCTCTTCAGAAACAGACTTCCAAGTTTCGTTTAACTTTTCTAAAGCCGGAGTAATTTGGTCTAACTCTTTGGTTTCATATGCTTTTTTCAATTCATCTAAAGCATCTTGAACCGGTTTTTTCTTATCGTCAGAAAGTTTATCTCCAAACTCTTTTAATTGCTTCTCGGTTTGGAAGATCATCGCATCTGCTTCATTAAGTTTTTCAACTTTTTCTTTTGCAGCTTTATCTGCTTCAGCATTTGCTTCTGCTTCAGACTTCATTTTCTCGATTTCTTCTTCAGTTAATCCAGAAGAAGCCTCGATACGAATATCTTGTTTTTTACCAGTCGCTTTATCTTCAGCACTTACTTTAATAATTCCGTTAGCATCAATATCGAAAGTTACTTCAATTTGAGGAGTTCCTCTTTGTGCCGGTGGAATACCATCTAAGTGGAATCTACCAATAGTTTTGTTATCTGCTGCCATTGGACGCTCACCTTGTAATACGTGAATTTCTACCGATGGCTGATTATCTGCAGCGGTTGAGAAAACCTGAGATTTCTTAGTTGGGATGGTTGTATTCGCTTCAATTAATTTAGTATTCACTCCACCCATAGTTTCGATACCTAAAGAAAGTGGCGTTACATCTAATAAAAGAACGTCTTTTACATCACCGGTTAAAACTCCACCTTGGATTGCTGCACCAACAGACACAACTTCATCCGGGTTTACTCCTTTACTTGGCTTCTTACCGAAGAAGTTTTCAACAGCTTCTTGTACAGCAGGAATACGAGTAGAACCACCTACTAAGATAATTTCATCAATATCACTCTTTGATAATCCAGCTGCTTTTAAAGCTTTCTCACAAGGGGCAATGGTTCTTTTTACTAAATCTCCAATCAATTGCTCAAATTTAGATCTAGAAAGTGTTCTTACCAAGTGTTTTGGTCCGCTAGCAGTTGCAGTAACGTATGGTAAGTTAATTTCTGTTGAAGTTGAAGATGATAATTCGATCTTAGCCTTTTCAGCAGCTTCTTTTAAACGTTGAAGCGCCATTGGATCTTTTCTTAGATCGATGTCTTCATCTTTGATAAATTCTTCAGCTAACCAATCGATCACTGCTTCATCTACATCGTCACCACCTAAGTGCGTATCACCATCTGTTGCTAATACTTCAAATACTCCGTCTCCTAATTCTAAGATAGAAACATCGTGCGTACCTCCACCAAAGTCAAATACTACGATTTTTTGGTCTTCACCTTTTTTATCTAAACCGTAAGCTAATGCTGCAGCAGTTGGTTCGTTAATGATTCTTCTTACTTTAAGACCGGCAATCTCACCAGCTTCTTTTGTAGCTTGACGCTGAGAATCGTTAAAATATGCAGGAACTGTAATTACAGCTTCTGTTACATCTTGACCTAAATAGTCTTCTGCTGTTTTCTTCATTTTCTGAAGGATCATTGCAGAAAGTTCTTGTGGTGTATAAAGACGACCATCGATATCTACACGAGGCGTATCGTTATCACCTTTTACCACATTATAAGCAACACGACCTGCTTCTTTAGAAGATTCTGAATATTTATTACCCATAAATCTTTTGATCGAAGCGATCGTTTTTGTTGGATTGGTAACTGCTTGACGTTTTGCAGGATCTCCAACTTTAATTTCTCCTCCTTCTACAAATGCAATTACAGAAGGGGTTGTTCTTTTACCTTCAGCATTAGGCACTACAGTTGGCTCATTACCTTCCATCACAGAAACACAAGAGTTGGTAGTTCCTAAGTCTATACCAATTATTTTACTCATAATTATATTTTTAGTTTTTTTTCAAATTTTAAATTCGATTACAAATAGTCAATCTTTGTGCCAGCAGAATTTTTATGACAGGTTGTCATTTTCGATAATTTCAATACTACAATATTGACATTTTGTAAGCTAAAATTGAATTTTCTCAGTGATGAAACTTCAGATTGAAAATATTTGAAAACTTAAAGAAATATTTCAACTCAAATTATCTTTAGTTCATTATTTCTCTTCATATTTGCGAAAAATTCAATCTTTTTTAAAAATCACACTTCTATGAAGAAAATTGAATGTATTAGTGTTTTCGATATGCTGAAAATTGGCGTTGGGCCTTCCAGTTCTCATACGTTAGGACCTTGGAGAGCCGGACAACGTTGGATTGCCGAACTTAAAAAGAAAGATACATTTGATTTAGTTGAAACCATTAAAGTAGATCTTTATGGTTCTTTATCGTTAACTGGTAAAGGTCACGCTACCGATATTGCTTCAATTTTAGGTTTGTGTGGTTACGATCCCGTAACGATGGATCTTTCGATGTTAGAAAGCCTAATTGCTTCGATTCAAGAAGAGAAAAAGATTTTATTTAATCGGGAGTTAGAAATCGATTTCGACCCGAAAACACAAGTCGTTTTTAATAGAAAGTTCTTAGATTTTCATCCCAACGGAATTAAATTTTCTGCCAAATTAAAGAACGGAAAAAAAACCAGTTCTTGCTTCTACTCTATCGGCGGCGGATTTGTGGTGAAAAAAGAACGAAAAAACGCAAAGAAGAAAATTGAAAATTTCGAGCAGTTTCCTTTTCCTATAGAAAAAGCCACAGAACTTCTTGCTTATTGCAATGCTGAAGGAAAAAAGATTTCTGAAATTGTTTTAGAAAATGAAAAATCGCTTCGAACCGAAACACAAATAGAAAAAGGTTTGCGTGATGTTTGGCAAGTGATGTTAGAATCGATGTTTACCGGTTGCCATACCGAAGGAATTTTACCCGGTGGTTTAAAAGTACAACGTCGCGCTTTTGATATGCATCAACGTCTAATCGGTGATGTTGAATATAATTCGCCTCAACAGTGGTTAGAAGGTATTCGAAATACAGAAGTAAAATTTAGACAAATACTAAAATGGGTAAGTTGTTACGCATTAAGTGTAAATGAAGTAAACGCCTCTTTAGGTCGTGTGGTTACCGCACCTACTAACGGAAGTGCCGGAACGGTTCCTGCTGTTTTAATGTATTATATGACCATCGAAAATCACGATGCCAATTTTGAACACGTAAAGCAATTTTTATTAGTTGCCGGTGAAATAGGAAGTCTCTTTAAAAAAGGAGCTACAATTTCTGCCGCGATGGGTGGTTGCCAAGCAGAAATCGGAGTTTCTTCTGCAATGGCTGCCGGAGCACTTACCGAATTGTTAGGAGGAACACCAGAACAAGTTTTAATGGCAAGTGAAATTGCAATGGAACATCATCTTGGTTTAACCTGCGATCCTATTGCCGGTTTAGTGCAAATACCTTGTATAGAACGTAATGCTATGGGCGCCATTAAAGCGATAAATGCTGCTGAAATTGCTTTAGAAACCGATGCTACAAAAGCTAAAGTCCCGTTAGATAAAGTAATCGAAACGATGTGGGATACTGCAAAAGATATGAATGCGAAATACAAAGAAACTTCTGAAGGTGGTTTGGCAGTAAAAGTAAGTTTGTCGGATTGTTAATTTGTAATGAACGTATATAAAAAACCACCGCAAAATTGCGGTGGTTTTTTTAATTATTTAAAAATAAACTTTCTTAAAGCTCTTTGTAATTTTTCACCTTTTGATTTGTGATGGCGTGCTTTAAAACATCACTCATATCACTTACAAAATGAAAAGTAAGACCTTTTAAGTAAGTTTCGTTTATTTCTTCAATATCTTTTTTATTCTCTTCACAAAGAATAATCTCTTTGATCTTAGCACGTTTAGCTGCAAGAATTTTTTCTTTAATTCCGCCTACCGGTAAAACTTTACCACGTAAGGTGATCTCGCCGGTCATTGCTAAATTCTTTTTTACTCGTTTTTGAGTATATAAAGAAACTAAAGAAGTAAGCATCGTGATACCCGCACTTGGTCCATCTTTTGGTGTCGCTCCTTCCGGTACGTGAATATGTACGTTATACTTTTCTAGTATTTCTGGGTTAATTCCAAATTCTTCTGCATTTGCTTTAATGTATTCCATCGCAATGGTTGCAGATTCTTTCATCACTTTACCTAAGTTTCCGGTGATGGTAAGATTCCCTTTTCCTTTAGATAAGATCGACTCAATAAATAAGATATCACCGCCAACTCTCGTCCAAGCTAACCCGGTTACAACTCCATCTTTTGGTGTCGCTCCTTCCGGTACGTGAATATTGCAGGACCAAGAATTTTAAAAATATCTTCTGTTGAAATTTTTACGTTATACTCTTCTTCCATCGCAATATTCTTAGCCACATAACGAACCACTTTCGCCAATTGCTTTTCTAAACCACGAACTCCGGATTCTCTAGTATAACCTTCAATTATTTTTTCAAATTGAGACTTACCTAATTTAATATCTTTTGCTTTGATACCGTGCTCTTTTAATTGCTTCGGAAGTAAATGGCGTTTAGCGATTTCAACTTTTTCTTCAATCGTATAACCTGTCATATTAATGATCTCCATACGATCTCTTAATGCAGGCTGGATGGTATTTAAACTATTTGAAGTTGCGATAAACATTACCTTAGAAAGGTCAAATCCTAACTCTAAAAAGTTATCATGAAATTCGCTATTCTGCTCAGGGTCCAAAACCTCTAATAAAGCTGAAGAAGGATCTCCCTGATGACTATTTCCTAATTTATCGATTTCATCTAAAACAAAAACAGGATTACTGGTTCTGGCTTTTTTCAAACTCTGAATAATTCTACCCGGCATCGCACCAATATACGTTTTACGGTGACCTCTAATTTCTGCTTCATCACGTAAACCACCTAAAGAAATTCTTACATATTCCCTACCTAAAGATTCTGCAATAGATTTCCCTAAAGAAGTTTTACCAACTCCCGGAGGTCCGTATAAACATAAAATTGGAGACTTCATATCGTTACGAAGCTTAAGCACGGCAAGATATTCAATAATTCTACGCTTAACTTCTTCTAGACCATAATGATCGCGGTCTAATATTTTTTGAGCTCTTTTTAAATCGAATTTATCCTTGCTGAATTCGTTCCAAGGTAAATCTAAA